>NZ_JAOQJQ010000004.1:25336-362551 GCF_025566885.1 Brotonthovivens ammoniilytica
TATAATGTAATTTAAGATTATAACGACTATCTGTGCAAATATCTTTACTGCTATGCTACCAAAATCCAATTTTGTAATAAAAATGTATAGAATACATTCTTCAACTAGTAATGTCGCCAATCGACCTGTAAAAAATTTTATTATTTCCTTTACCAAAAGTGCAATTGTTCTTGTACGAATATTAAAAACCCATATTTTATTCGTTATATACGCAAATAATACAGCTAAAATCCAAGACCAGAAATTAGCAATCAGCTCATTTAAGTTTAAACTAAGGTCAAAGTATGTATAGGACCCCACACTTACTATAAATGATGCTCCACCAAAAAATAAATATAATAAAAGCTCCTTATGCATTTTATAAAATGGATAAAAACATTTTAATATTGGCAAAGACATTATTTTATCAAATATATCCCTTTTACTATCCATATGCCTCTTCTTTCTTTAAGCCAAATATATAATATACACAAGCTATTAATACTGGAATAGCTGCCATTAATGGCATTGAATATCTAATATACGCATTTACTGGAGAAGCCACACAAATTAATACATTGAAAATTAACGGTATAGTAATAACTAGAAATTTATATCGTTTACTTTTCAATATAAATAATATACTTGCTAACAAAATCCAAGTATAAGTGCCACATGTCATTAAAAGAGATATTCCCGGCATATGCTGAACAAATGTTACACATTCCATAACTTTTGTCCTTACTCCATTATTCATAATATAATTTATTTTTAATTCACCTGTATTCAAAGGTTCACCCATAATATAAAACTTAAATGCACTTAATTCCTCATATATATAGGGAGGGTAAAAATATCCAAAACAATTATTAATAGTCGCAGAAATGTAATCGCCGGGATATTGATACAACATACTTTTCCAAGTATCCATATACTCTGCAAATTCCTCATCAGTAGCTTTTAAATTTGCTTTGCTTTTAACAGGATCGGATAAACACGGATTATATCTTTCAACCAATGTATCATAATTTAACACTTTATCAATAGATCTCCGCTCATCCTCTGTTAGATCATCACCATGATATTTAACTGCTCGGGCTGTTTGCTGAAAAAATACAGAATGAGCCTCATACGGTGCACCTTTTGTTTCAATTAAATTTGGTGTCAAAATTTGTCCATATACCATGTTAATTATTAGTATTAAAATAATACTCAAAACAATTTTTAATTTTGATCTAAAAATGACAAATAATGTTCCTATCAAAGTAGGTAAAACAATAAATAGTCCATCTTTTCTGAAAATAATAAGTAAACAAGACAGTAAAACTATCCCGATTATTTCTTTCTTTGTGATAGCATTTTTTCTCATTACAATTTGAACTATTTTCGTAAAGAAAAGAGCAAAAAAAGCATAATATAATGTATCTTTTCCCACTGTTTGAGCATAAGCCCCCCACATTGGCAATAAAGAGAAAAAAAGCAAAGTTAAAATAGGAAACAATTTATTAATTTTCAGACTGTTAATATATGCACTTATATATCCATATATGAATGCACACAAGACAGATTGAAATAGCACAAATAAAAACACTCCAAAATTTAGATCAATAATACTTCCTAAACTTACAAAGCCGCCAATTAAATACGTAGTTAAAACAGGATGATGATCGGACATTGGCCAAATCCCAAAAAACATATCTAATTGATAATACCCGTCATATGGAATACTTCCCGGATAAAAAATTATTAAATAAGGCAGCCAAGTAATAAAAATAATTAAAGCAAAAAACAGTATAGGGTATTTTAAATTAAAATTTTTCGCAAATACATATTTCTTTCTTCTTGCCAATAAGACCTTTTTTAATATAATATCCAGAATCACATAGTACAAAACGCAAAAACCCACAAATGCAATGCAACTAATGACAACTTTCGTAACATTGCCAGTTAGTAATTTCGCGCTATTTGTTAACGTATAACTCACCCCTATAAGTGTAAAAACGGAATAAATTGCTCCTAAAAATAATATTAAAAAATCAATTTTTATAAATAAAGCCCCAAAATATTTTTTGTAAATAAAATATAAAACTCCAAATATTAATAATCCTACAAAACTAATATTATTTGCAAACTTCCCATTTTGTTGAAATAATATAGAAAGGGTACTTATATAAGCTAAAATAATACAAATAATATTAAAAACATACTTATTTTTTTGAATCATGAATTATCTTTTCCTATTTCTTCCTTAAACTCTTATCGCATATCTTTTACATATTTAAAATTAATTGCTGTATTCTGCAATTCCTGTTCAAAATCCTGCTTATTTTTCTGATTAATAGTATTTAAAATCAGTCCTGCAAACAAAGCTTGTATCGCTGCCAGCATTGTAAAACCACTAACTATCAATGTTGGCATTTTTTCTACAACTCCCGTATTAAGAAAAGAAATAAATACCGGTAAAAAGAATCCCATACTAATTAAGAACAATATAAAGGCAACTATTGAGAAAAAATGAAACGGTTTATAATTTTTATACAACTTTAGTATTGTTCGAAGAACCTTTATGCCATCTGTATATGTGTTTAATTTAGATTCACTTCCTTCTGGCCTATCTCTATATTCAATAACAACATTTTCTACAAACATATTTTTATCTACTGCATGTATGCTCATTTCTGTCTCGATCTCAAAGCCCTTGGATAATACTGGAAATGTTTTAACAAATTGATAACTAAACGCTCTATAACCTGTCATAATATCCTTTATATTACTTTTGAATAACCGATTAATCGTTTTTCTAACTAAATTGTTCCCAAGATTATGAAAAGGTCTCTTATTTTCTTCAAAATATGTGGAGGATAATCTATCCCCCACCACCATATCCACATTCTTTGTAATTACTTTATTAACCATCTCAACCGAAAACTCTGCTGGATAAGTATCATCTCCATCCGTCATTATATAACATTCTGCATCTATATCCCTAAACATTCTTCGAATAACATTTCCTTTTCCTTGTTGGTATTCATACTTAACAACCGCACCTGCCTCTCGTGCAATAGTATCTGTTCCATCATCAGAATTATTATCATAAACATAAATTTTTGCTTCAGGTAATGCTTTTTTGAAATCTTTTACAACTTTTCCTATTGTTTTACTCTCATTATAGCAAGGAATCAAAACTGCTATTTTGTCCATAAAATTTTCCTCTCTAAGTAATCACTAAATTTAAACCTATACCAAACTTTTTAACTCATTTTCTACCACCTTAAGTGCTGCATCTATCACTTTATCCATATCATAATATCTGTACTCGCCCAATCTGCCCCCAAAGATTATATTTCTTTCATTTTCACATAATGCTTTATATTGTTTTACAAGCTTCTCATTTTTTTCATCATTTACCGGATAATAAGGTTCGTCACCAGGTTTCCACTCACTTGGATATTCCTTAGAAATCACTGTTACTGGTTGCTTTCCATATTCAAAATGTTTATGTTCAATAATACGCGTATAAGGAACTTCTCTTTCTGTATAATTTACAACGGCATTTCCTTGATAATTTTCTATATTCAGAACTTCTGTTTCAAATTTAACTGAACGATATTCCAAAACCCCAAGTTTAAAGTCAAAGAACTCGTCCAACATCCCTGTATAAACCGTCTTTACTGCAATATCTTGATGGGTTTTCCGAAATTCAAAGTAATCAGTATTCAGGATAACGTCAGAGCCTTCCAGCATCTTTTCTATAATTTTTGTATAACCGCCAATTGGAATTCCCTGATACCGATCATTGAAATAATTGTTATCATAAATAAAACGTAAAGGTAAACGTTTAATAATAAAGGCCGGAAGATCTTTGCAATCCCTTCCCCACTGTTTTTCTGTATAACCTTTTATTAGTTTTTGATACACGTCCCTTCCTACAAGTGATAAAGCCTGTTCTTCTAAATTTTTAGGATTCTGAATACGTAATTCTGCAATCTGATCCTGGATCTTTTGTTTTGCCTCCTGGGGCGTCTTTATCCCCCACATTTTACTAAATGTATTCATATTAAAGGGAAGATTATATAATTCATTTTTGTATACAGCAACAGGTGAATTTATATAATTATTAAATTCTGCAAACTGTCCAACATAGTCCCATATTTTTTTATTAGAAGTATGAAAAATATGGGCACCATATTTATGAACATTAATTCCCTCTATTTCTTCACAATAAATATTTCCTGCAATGTGATTTCTTTTTTCTACAACAAGACACTTCTTTCCTTGTTTCGTCATCTCATTTGCAAATACTGCTCCAAATGGACCTGCTCCAACAACTAAATAATCATATTTTTTCATTATTAAACCTCCAGTTATTAATTTATTTTTTGCTCTTCAAATAAATATATTTAATTTTATAATTATACACTTTTATCCTTACATAGTAAATATAGCCAAAGCGAAATATAAAGCCAGAATTTATTTCTTAAATCTCCAAATTTTTTTTACTTTCCTTGGTATAGCTGTAGCTATAAGACCGACTTTATAGGACTTTGATTTATATGCCTTTTTATATTTTGTACATTCACTTCGCAATTCATCCACTTTTCTTTTTCGTTCAATACTTTTATAAAGTAAAAATTCCGGCGCCTCATGTTTTAAAATAAAATTAAGATCTGTATAATACCAACTTTTATAAAAATAACTCTTTTCAAATTGATCTAATCTAAAATTTTGAAAACCTTCCTGCCTATATTTATCATATAACAAGCAGAACATATCATAATCTGTCTGCAAATTTAATGAATGCATAAACCCATCCACAACACGATTAAAAAAACTTTGTTCGACCATTGCAAATTCCTTATATTCTCTCATTTTTTCATAAGTATATAAATATGATTCATATGCACAAAACACCGTTCCGGATGCTTTTCCGCTTAAACTGTCCTTATTATTTACCCGATAAGTTATTAAGGAATTTTCTACATAAGTAATTCTTTCTGCAAGAAAAAAGGCCATTAAAGTAAAATATGTATCATTTGCCTGTTTTAAATCTTGAAACTCTAATCCATTATCTTCTATAAAACTTCTCCGATACATTTTATTCCAGGGAACATTCGTAGCAAAATTAAACAAATATTTTGGAAGAATATTTTTATTAATAATGTCTTTATTGCCAAGCATACTTTTATTCAAATAAACATTTGTAGAAATCAGACTATCTGTCTTTTGATCATATCTCTGAGCAGAACACACACAAATATCTGCATCTTCCTGTTTTGAACGTTTATACATTATCTCTAAAGCATTATATGCAAAGCGATCATCCGAATCCCAGAATACAACATACTCTCCAACAGCCTTTTTCAAGCCCTGATTCCTGGCAACACCCGCATATAAATTCTTCTGACTGATTAATTTTATCCTAGAATCATTTGCTTGCATCTCTGTAATAGTCTTCACAGATTCGTCGGTCGAGCCATCGTCTATACAAATTATTTCAATCTCCTCCAAACTCTGATGTATTACATCTTTCAATGTATCTTGCAGATAAATTTGTGCATTATAAACAGGCATAATAACCGAAACTTTAACGTTATTCATTCTTCTCCTCCAGCCACACTTCAAAAAATATATTGTAATAGCAGAAGCCATTGCTTACGGCCCCCCGTCACAATGGCTTCTATTTTTAACTTCCAAAATACTCCTTAAAATCTAATTCATTTATCTTTTTATATTTTTCAAATTCTTTTTTATTATAAAAATATTCCTCCGGCTTTCCACTTATCTCTAAATCAGAAAACCACTCATTTTTTAATTGATTATATAATACCTCTTTCTTAGCACCATTTAACGTCTCAAGATTCCACAAACTAAAATGAAGTGCATAATTAATATAATCCTGTTTCACTTCCCAGTATACGCCATAATCAATTAAATTAGCCTTCAGCGCTTTTAGCGCCTCATAAAAACACTGCCAGGACTTTTCTCTTGTATTTGAAAGAGAATTTGGATTATTTCTGCGCTGATGTGCCAGTATCTCATCAATTACAGTTATTCTTTTGGCTAAAACAACGGCAGAGAAAACAAACAGCATATCATTTGAGGTTCTCTGCTCCTGAAACCATAATTCGTGATCTTTTACGAATTGAGTCTCAAATATTTTATCCCAGGCCCAGCCAACAAAAACTTTAAATATATTTCCAGTAAAGGTCCTATGGTACATCGGCTGATAACAGGGTAAATGTTCCATTCGAAGTGTCCAATTTACTTTTACAAACTGATTTAAATCCTCTCTAAACTGATCTGATCTGAATACAGCAATTTGGGCCCTATCATTCTTGGCTTGTTTATAAGCCTTTTCCAACATTTCAGGTTCAAAAAAATCATCGGAATCAAGAAACGAAAGATACTCCCCCTTAGCTCTTTTTAATCCATTATTTCTGGCAGCACCTGCACCTGCATTTTCCTGCGTTATAACAGAAACCCTTGAATCTTTCTTCTCATAATTTTTAAGTATTTCCAAAGAACGATCCTGTGAACCGTCATCAATACAGATAATCTCTATTTCTTTTAAAGTCTGATTCACAATGCTGTCCATACATTGAGCTAAATAATCTTCAACATTATATACCGGTAAAATCACCGAAATTTTGGGATTGTCCATTTTTCTTCCTCACCAATTTATGCTTTTTTCAGAGACGCTTTGATTTTTCTCGGTATACAAGTCAAAGCTCTTCCAATTTTATACGAGTTAGAATTTTTCAAACGATTTAACTCATTTAAGGTTTTCTGATAATTAAAATTTGAATTACCATCGGCAAGCCCCATTACGACTTTTCTAGTATAAAACCCTTCCGGATCTTTTACAAGAAACTGTATATTAGACCAGGCCGTCGGAGTAAACACTTCCTCCTCTAATTCATTTTTTTCCAATCCACGTTTAAATTCCTGACTAAAACGCATAACATATTCTTTACGATGCTCTTCTCCTATTCTTTTAACTGTTCCCCAATAATTATTATATTTTTTAAACCAATATAATCCTTTAAATCTATTCCACAATTCTTCATCTCTAGATAAAATATCACGAATATGATCATATTCCACATTCATGCAGTATACTTTATCTTTATTATGTACAGAAGAATTTGGATTGTCTCTCCGATTCATATAATATGGTCTGTCCAAAATCATTGCACGCTGTGCAAAAATAAAAGTTTGAAACCAAAATCCATTATCTTGAAATGAAGCTCCAGGCGTCTCATTATGCCGAATATTATGTTTTTCTAAAAAGTCCCTTTTATAGATTCCACTCCAAGTATTCATTATAAATCTTAGAGCATCCGGATTTTTACTTGGATCAAATATTACATTATAATCTTCCGGATTAATAGACAAATGGTTATATGCCAACTCCATATCTCCATTATCCGAACGTTTAAATCGATAAAAATCTGCTTTTACAAAATCAAGATCATTTTCTGATGCCTTATTGTAAAGATCCTGATACATATTGATAGGCACAAAATCATCTGGTTCCACAATCCCAATATACTGGCCTGACGCTTTATCAAGGCCAATATTCATCCCGATTCCATACCCTCCATTCTCCTTATCTATCAGTACTATTCTGGAATCTTTCTGTGCATAGGCTTTTAATATTTCCAGGGAACCATCCGTAGACCCATCATTGATACATATGATCTCAATATCTGTTAAAGTCTGATTCACAAGACTTTCCATACATTCAACCAAATAATTCTCCACATTATATGTCGGTACAATTATAGATACTTTTGCCATCTTCCTTTGTTCTCCTTAATTATATTCTCAGTAACAAACTTTGTTTGATTCTACCTGTTTTTATTAATCCTTAAAATATAAATCCCTGGTATATACTTTTTCCATTATATCTTCAAGCTCCTGGCTATAACGGTTAGCGATAATCACATCACTTATTTCTTTAAATTCAGACAGACTTTTAATTACTCTGCTGTTAAAAAATAAATTTTCCTTCATAGTTGGTTCATAGATCACTACCTCAACACCATGCGCTTTTATCCTTTTCATGACCCCCTGAATGGAAGACTGCCTGAAATTATCTGAATTTGATTTCATCGTCAGCCGATAAACTCCGACAATTTTAGGATTTCTTTCAAGAATTCTCTCAGCAATAAAATCTTTTCTGGTACGGTTCGCATCCACAATAGCACCTATTATATTATTAGGAACATCTTCATAATTAGCTAAAAGCTGTTTTGTATCCTTTGGAAGACAATAACCACCATACCCAAAAGAAGGGTTATTATAGTGATTTCCAATTCTAGGATCTAGACCAATTCCATCTATAATCTCTTTCGTATTTAATCCCTTCAGTTCCGCATAAGAATCTAATTCATTAAAAAACGATACTCTCAATGCCAGATAAGTATTGGCAAATAATTTTACCGCTTCAGCCTCAGTAGGATTCGTATATAAAACATCAATATTTTCCTTAACTGCTCCCTGCTGCAAAAGCCCGGCAAAAATATGCGCTGCTTCCCTCATTTTTTTATTATCCTGCTGTGCTCCAACAATAATTCGAGACGGGTAAAGATTATCGTACAAGGCTCTCCCCTCCCGTAAAAATTCGGGTGAAAAAATAATATTCTCCGACTGGTATCTTTCTTGAATCGAAACAGTATACCCGACTGGTACTGTTGATTTAATTACAATAACAGCATTTTTATTTACTTTTAATACCTGTTCAACAGCATTCTCCACAGATGATGTATCAAAAAAATTTTTCTTTTCATCATAATTTGTCGGTGTAGAAATGATTACATAATCCGCATTTTTATATGCCATATCACCATCTAAAGTAGCTGTCAGATCTAATTCCCTCTCGGCAAGATATTCTTCAATTTCCTTGTCAACAATAGGCGATATTTTTTTATTAATCATCTCAACTTTTTCAGGTATAATATCCACTGCATATACTTTGTTATGTTGTGCAAGTAAAATAGCATTTGATAACCCTACATAACCAGTTCCTGCTACTGCTATAATCATTTTGTCTCTCCTCTTCCTACTTTTTTGTCAGCCTTAAAAATCTCTAACGTTCTGCATAACCCCCGCTTTATATCATTCCCCGGCTTCCATCCCAGCTTCCGGATCTTTTCTCCATCCATAAGCGCTTTTGTTGCCTTTGAATAGCCAGCGGCCTCCACAGCATCAGGAAGTTCAAAAACCACCTTTGTCCCAGAGACTTCCGCTATTATTCCTGCCAGATCTTTCAGCATTATATCCGATGCGGTATCTGCAACGTTATAAGCCTCACCTGCTTTTCCATAAAAAAGCGTGTATAAAATTCCTGATACGGCATCTGCAACATAAGTATAAGAATATAATTGAGTTCCCTCACTCTTCAGTATAATATTCTCTCCGGCAGCGCCTTTTTTCAAAAACTGAGAGATCGCTTTTGTGTCTGATGAAAGCATTGTGGGTCCATAGGTTCTTGCCAGTCTTGGAATTACAACATCCAATTCTCTCTGTTTCCTATAGGCCTGGCATAAAGCCTCTCCGCACCGTTTACTCTCCGGATAACCGGCCCGAAGGGTATTACAGTTAATATAACCGCAATAATCCTCTTTAAAGTAATCGGTATCTCCCTGATTTTCACCATATACCTCTACCGTTGAAGCAAACACAAACTTCTTGGTCTTATGCCTGCAGGCAAAATCCAGCAGATTATTGGTTCCTATAACATTTGTAGTAACTGTTCCTATGGGATCCGTGGCATATGCTACTGGATGGGTATTACTTGCAGCATGAAGAATATAATCTACTGTACGATATTTCTCATTCCCCAAAGGAAGATTAATATCATGAGCAGTAAACTCAAAAGTTTTCTGTTCCCAATAGTCTCTGAATCTTACCTCCGCCTTATGCACAGATCTGCCAAAGGCCAGTATTTTACAATTCATTCCATATTTTTGATTCCGGTACATCAGCACATCAATCAAAAAACTCCCTATCATACCTCCCGCACCTGTGATCAGAAAAGAACTGTTACTTAATCTTTCCCAGGGAAGGCTGGCTGCTGCAACGCTGCGAATATCTTCTATATATTTTTCATTCTGCAGTAAATTCATTTTATCTCTCCCAGCTTATTTTAACCAGTTATCTTTATCAGCTTTCAGATAAGCCTTAAACATTTCCAAATCATCTTTTGTAGTAAGTTTAATATTTTTATCAGAACCCGCTGCAAAATAAAGAGTCTCTCCAAGATCAACCATCATAGTATTCGTATAAGCCGATCCGTAAATACCGATCTCTTCTGCAAATGCTCTTTTATAAGCTGTGACCAATTTACCAAATTTATACGCCTGGGGAGTAGAAACTCTCCGCAGAGTTTCTCTTGGTATATATTGATTCGTACATGTTTCATCTGACTTTACAAAAATCTGTTCGTTATACGGCAGTGATGTAACAGCATTTCCATATTGCTTACATTTAATGATAACATCCGAAAGTACCGAAGCATCAACCAGAGGGCGGATTCCGTCATGAATAATTACCACATCGTCATCACTGCATTCATCTTCCAGATGATAAACCCCATTCCGGATTGACTCCTGTCCGGTATTTCCTCCTGATACAATCCATTTTAATTTTGTAATATTAAACTGTTTTGCATATGCTTTTAAAATATCATGCCAGCCCTCAATACAGACAACCTCTATGGCATCTATCTCAGGGTGCTTCTGAAATCCTTCCAAGGTATAAATTAAAACCGGTTTATCATATACATTTATAAACTGCTTCGGTATGTCCTGGCCCATACGGCTTCCGGAGCCACCTGCAATTATCACTGCTACATTCATATCATTTCCTCCATATACAGCTGATACCACATTTACTGCTGATATTGCCTGTATTTACTTATTAAATCATCCTGCTCTCCGCTTGTATTTAAAGCTTTATATATTAATCCTGCAACCCGTTCTGAAGCCTTTCCGTCCAAATGATCAAAATATTTTTCAGCAAACTCTCTGACCTTATTATGATAAAACTCCTCTTTTTGAACAGCTTTTTCGACTTCTTCTAATCTGCTGCATATTTTTCCCGGAACAAAGCTTTCAAAATCAAAGTAAAAATCTCTGTCACGTATGTATGACTGCAGATCAAATGTATAAAAAAGCATGGGAATATCTAGCAAAGATGCTTCAAAAACAACAGAGGAATAATCCGTAATTACCAGGTCTGTAATAAACAGCAGATCATTCACTTCTGACTCTCCTGAAAGGTCCAATACTCTGTCTGCATACACTTCAGGAATCTTATGTTTCTCCTTTACAAAAGGATGATGTTTAATAATCACCAGATAATCCTCTGGAATATTAGAAAGAAAATGTTCCAGATCAAATTTTTCCATGGGATAATAAGCATCTGTTCTTGTCTCCCCCCGGAATGTCGGCACAAATAAAATCACTCTTTTACCTTTACACTGAGGATATGATTCATAAAGATATTTTCTTATCTGGGATTTATATTCCTCGTCAAAAAATACATCTGTCCGCGGAACTCCGGTGGCATACACATGATCTGTCGAAATACCAAATCCCTCCGCATACCATTTTCTAACGCCGGAAGAACTTACTGTCACGTAATCATAATTTTTATGGCTTACACTCTCCTGAATTGTTCCTCCCTTTTTTCCAAGCCGGCTATAACCAAAGGTTTTAAAAGCGCCGCATGCGTGCCAGAGCTGAAATACTTTCGTTTCCTGCCGGAGGTTTAATTTATATAAGAAAGAAGTATATTCATCTAAAACAATTACCTTACTTGTAGCGCAAAGTACAGCGGCTTTATACATTTCCGCCAAAGACATTTTCTTTATATCCCGTCCTGGCAGAAACAGCTCAAGATGAATATTCTCATATCTTCTAAATTTGGTATATACATATTCCATATTTCCAGACAAATCCCGTCGTCTTACTGATAAAAAGGCAACTTTATTTTTCTGTACTTTCCGTGTTTTTGCCAATGCAAAAAAAATATTCAGCAGATTTATTTTAAATCCAAAAGGTGAAATCTTATGCCCGCTGAGCATTTTCATTCTGGCATTCATATCACCAACCATTCTTCTTTTTGCACTTTTCCCATTTTGAGATCGTTCTGAAGCATATGGAAGATATCCTTTTTCTGCAAGCCTTGCTGTACAAAACAGCCAGGGGCTTAATACAAGGGCGGCTGCAAAGCTGAACCAATTATATATCTTAATCCGTAACCTTGAGATACCATACCCTTTATCAATTCCTGTCTTTTGGGGAAGGATTTTCAGGCATGAATTTAAAATCTCAACCTCATAAAACTTCTGGTCTGTCTCAAAAACTTCCGGCGTTAAATCGGCAGTAATTTTCTCTTCATAATGTTCACCCAGCTGCAGGTTCAGATACATAGATATCTCTTCCAGCGGGTTGTCCGGTTTCCAGAACAGGCAGTCCAGCAAATAATCATAGGACCCGGCAAAAAACCAGCGGCCTTCATCCCAGAATAGTTCATGAATAACCAGCGGTATTCTCCTGTCTTTTGTGCCCTGTACAAAATATAATATCCATTTTGGCCGTGTCAGCTCACTGTCTGATTCTATAAAACCAGAAAAAAAAATGGTCATCGTATTTCTCTTTAATATAAGCTTTGACACTTTTATTTTATAATTCATTTGTTAACCCTTTAATTACTTTACTTCATAAATTCACGATAGTCAGCAATTACTTTCTTTGGTTCACCGATCATCTTTATCTCGCCTTCATGAAGCCACAAAATTGATGTACAGAGATTTTCCAGTGTCCCAAGGGAATGAGACACAATTACAACTGTACGATCTTTATTGGAAATCAGGCTTTTCATTTTCGCATAGCTTTTCTTTTTAAAACGTTCGTCGCCAACACTTAATACCTCATCTACCAGCATAATATCCGTTTCCAGAATGGCTGAAATTGAAAAAGCCAGCTTGGAATGCATACCGCTGGAATAAGTATTTACAGGTGCATCAACAAAATCTCCAAGCTCTGAAAATTCTATAATCTCATCGGCCTTCTTTTTAATCTCATCTTCCGAAAATCCTAAAAGCATACCGGAAAGATAAATATTTTCCCGTCCGGAAAGCTCCTTTTGAAATCCAACACCGATAGAAAGCAGGGATACACCGTACCCGTGCATATCCACTTCCCCTTCATCCGCCGAAAAAATCCCGGCAAGTGTCCGAAGCAGTGTAGACTTTCCGCTGCCGTTTTTACCGATAATTCCAAGAATCTCTCCTCTTGGGACTTCAAAAGAAATCCCCTTGATTGCTTCAAAAGTTTTAGGTCCTTTATCTCTCTGATGTTTTTTCAGCAGCTGTTTTTTTATAGAAAATTTATTTAGTTTACGGTACCTTACCACCAGATCTTTTACGGTAATTGCAATTTCGTTCATAATTAAATCACCTTTGCATAACTGTTCTCAAATTTGTAGATTTTATGAATGCCAAACGCACAGATTATCAAACTGACTGCCAGCCAGATACCCAGCCATTTTAAATTTGGAGTCGTTTGATAAATCAAAGCTTTTCTGGCTTCGTCGATGAGACACGCCAGTGGATTCAACCGAAGCATATAATGATTATAAGGCGCCGGAATCCTTGTATCTATCGCATAAAAAATACCTGTGGCATAAAATACAAATCGAAGAAGGATCTTTATTATATTATCAAGATCATCTACAAATACACCAAAATGCATAATTACACAGGATAAACCAAAGATCAGCAATGACAAAATCGCCAGAATAGGAAAAATCCACAGCACATTTAAAGAGACCGGAACTCTCCATACTACCATCATTCCCACAATTACAACAAAGGAAATGAGCATTTTGAAAAAGTTTACCATCATCTTTGTTTCCACCAGAACAAATTTCGGCAGGTAAACTTTTGTTACAATTGCTTTATTATTTTTTACAAGCCTTACGCTGGTGCTGACTGTACGGTTAAAATAATCCCATAAAGTCAGACCGATAAAAATATATATCGGGAAAAATTTTTCGCTTCCTCCAAATACAAATCCAAAAATAAATGTATAAATCAGCATCATACAAATCGGATTAAAAATCCACCAAAGCCAGTTCAGATAAGAACCAGCCACTTCTGCATTCAATGCAGATCTGGCAGAATAAATAGAATATTTAAAATATTTTTGAAAATCTATAAAAAAACGTTTCATCGTTTTTATATTCCTCCGCTTGCCGCCTCATCCCGGATGCAGGCATATTTTATTCATTTTATCACAGCAGTATATAAACTGCAAGAAACCGGCAGGTTCTGTCAGAATCCGCCTGTTTCATTCCTGTTCCTTAATTTCCAAATTCGATCTCATGGCCCGTCCGTTCCTGCTCCGGCGGCAGTATCATATAGTTTCCGTATACATGCTTTAAATAGGTATCATAGTCTGCAGGACAGCAGATTTCTGTATCTTCAAAAGGCAGCATACATCCTTTGCCGAAAACCCGCTTGGGAACAAACTCTTTTTCCTTATAAATCCCGTAAGTATTTCCCACAAGAGCGGAACTTTCATAAGAATATTTTTTGCAGAGATTATCAAACCGCCGAAATGCTTTTATAGTATCAACGGCTTTATAAAGTCCGGTTTTTAATCCGGTTTTGATTATCATCATCTGCTTTTTACTTCTGGTTTTTCCGGTGCCCATGCATTTATCCATAAGCGAAAAGGAAATCATTTTCCTGGCCTTTAACATTTTTTCATGATGTTTCCGGAATACATGGGCTTCGGTTGGCATTCCGTCTATTGGCATAATATCAATCCAGGCATAGATATTCTTTTTCACCACAGAATTTTTTGCATAAAATTCCCGTACAAGGGTTACACTGGTATCCTCTATTTTACAAAAATAGGTTCTGTACTCATCATCTGTTTCAATGGTTCTGAGCCTATAGCGTCCTGTAAGTTCTGTGCCGGCAATTTTCAAAAACTTCTCATAGTCCGTTCTTGGCATCCCCATATCCACATCATCATCCCAGGGAATAAACCCCTGATGGCGCACTGCCCCAAGCAGCGTTCCCCCAAGAGCGAAATACTGTAATTTATGCTTTCTGCAGATTTCTGCAAACAGCTTTATCATCTCAAGATTCACGGACTGCAGTTTTTGCATACCCGCATTTTGTATCTCATCTGTCATACTTTATCTTCTCCGAACTCAATTTTACTGATTGTATGTTTATCTTTATGTGCATCACTTGGGGGAATCTGATAATCCCCGTAAAACTGCCGCAGATAAGGATCGTACACCGAAGGTCCTGTCAGCATCAGATCTTCAAAGGGATACTTGCTGTTATCGCCAAACCATTCTCTTGGAATTAATTCTTTGTATACATACGCGCCAAAAAAATTCATTACATATTTTGAATGTTCAAAAGAAAATTTCTGCAGTTTCCGGTCAAGTCTGTCCAGAATTTTTTTACTGTCCATATTTCTTCCGAACCTTGTTTTCTGCCCTATTTTTATAATAATCCTCTGATACAGCGGGCGGCCCGGACGCATTAGATTTACCATCTTTTCAAAGCAGGAAAAGTGATACATCACCCGGATTGCAGACAGCCTGGTAAAAAACAGCCATCTGCGCAGCCTGTTATCAGGTGTCCCATCCAATGGAAAAATATCAATCCATGCATGTTCCACCAGGGTATCTGTATTAGAATCATTATAAATTTTCACTCTGGTATCCACCAGTCTGCTGAAATACCGCAGATACTCCTGATCCTTCTTATAGTTGAGAAATACCATATAATCCGGAATCTGGTATTTTACCAGCTCCATAAATTTTTTATAATCCTCCCGGGGCATTCCGATATCCACATCATCGTCCCAGGGGATAAAGCCCTGATGGCGCACGGCTCCAAGCATCGTTCCGCCGATCAGATAATATTTCAGATTATTTTTCTCACAAATTTCTGCAAACGTCTTCAGCAGATTCAGTTCATACAGCTGAAGCTGGCGCAGCATTGAGTTATCGTCTTGATTGTATACCGCCATGTTTCTAATCCTTATGTTTTTTATTAAATTCTGCCCAGAGCTTTTCCGGACTGGATACAGGTTTTACAGGTTTCAAACGTTTTTCTATTGTTTCATCAAAGGATGCGATTTTGCGGGCCGGTGAACCACCCACCACCGTTCCCGGCAAAACGTCATGTGTTACGACGCTGCCGGCTCCTACAATCGCATTAGGACCGATTTTCACACCTGGCAACACAATAACATCCGCCCCGATAAACACATTGTCCATAATTTCAATACAGTCATATTTTTTACCATATTTTTTATCGAACATCCCAGATAATACTACATCAATTCTATCATGATTTACAAATCTGACATTAGTGGCAATGGACACATTACTATGAATCTTTAACAGCTTAGGATCTGCAGGCATGATTCTGGAATAGAAGTACACATTTTCACCGATTTCTGCCAGAATGTCATGTTTACGCAGATAATCTGCTCTGGAAAAACCGTTCTTTAATAACTGAAACCAGAATTTCCGGACAAATATCTGATACCTTTTCATTAAATTTTTCAATTTTTTCATTGGTCCATAACTCCCGCTTTATTCTGCACCCTTTCGGGCCAGAACCACCTCTACCGTTTTCAGGATAATCTTCATATCCTCTTTTAAACTCCAGTTTTCAATATATTTCTCATCCAGCTTCACTACTTCTTCAAAGTTCGTAATCCTGTTTCTTCCACTGACCTGCCATAACCCTGTCAATCCGGGTTTTATGGAAAGCCTCACCTTATGTCTGACCTCATATTGATTATATTCGTCCAGTGTAGGAGGTCTGGTGCCCACAAGACTCATATCTCCTTTTAAAATATTCCAGAACTGGGGAAACTCATCTAAGCTTGTCTTTCGTATAAAGTTTCCGATTCCTTTTCCTTCTCCTTTTTCGCAGCCGATAATCCGGGGATCATTTTTCATTTTAAACATCTGTCCCTGCATCTCATTATGCTGCATCAGATCCTTCTTTTTCTGATCTGCATCCATACACATAGAGCGAAACTTGTACATCTTAAAAATACGGCCGTTTCTTCCTACCCGTTCCTGGCTGTAAAAGACCGGTCCCGGAGACTGCTTTTTGATAATAGGAGCAAGTATCAAAAATAAAACTCCCGTTACAGCAACTCCTATAAGCCCTGCTCCAATGTCCGACAGGCGTTTTAAAAGCTTCTGCCAGTTTTGCATAGAATGGATAGCGGTTGTCACTACTGTAAAGCCTCCTACCCGTTCCACAAATTTATTTGGAAGTTCATCACTCAGATAGTCCATAGCAATATGCACGCTGATCCCCATATAGATCATCGTCTTAACAATTTTCTGATAACTGTCATTATATTCAGCACTCCACAGCACCTCATCTACTACATGTGTCCTGAGATATTCAGTTATCTCATCTGCGTTGCACACCACCTTGGTTTTCCCGATGGTCTGTCCTCTCATATCTTCGTCAATGATTACAAGTCCTGCCAGATTGAAATTATTATACATGCGCTTCCTGAATTTCTCAAGAACGCTTGGCGCATAGTTTTCATAGGTAACCACCAGCATATATGGCAGTCCAACACCTTTTCGAATTCTCTTCCGGATCACCCTTTTCCAGCAGAACCGCTCTATATAGGTAAAAACAATGGACAGGATCCATGTCAGAACAAATACTGTACGAGAAAAATAAAAAGCCTGTTTTGTAATGTAAATGTACAAAAGCAGCACACCCAGAATCAGGGAATTATGAACTAAAACAGCCTGAAATTCCTTTAAAAATCCACGTTTAAGAATATTTTTGTAGCTGGAATTTAACAGCACGATTACAATGTCCACAACAATCAGTATCAGATTCAGTCTGACATACAGCGGCCGCAGATAAGGCGCAATATGAAACCCATGCCGCCAGGCACAGGCTGCTAAAAACGCTATTTCTATGAAAATAAGATCCCACACCAGAAAATCCCAGTGCTTTAACCAGTTCGTTTTTCCCTTACCCATATTTACCTCGCTTTTAGTACTCCTGTCTTTTTCATAATATTCCCCAAAATCATGAATAAAGAGAGGGCATTTTAGCTCCCCCTCCCCTATAAAATCTAAATCATCTCATCAGGCGATTTAACGCACTAAAGAAACTCCGGATAGACGCACGAGTAATATTGGAGCTTACGCCCACGCCAAAGGTTTCTTTCTCTGTGCGGTTATCCCGCATCTGAATATACGCCGCCGCTCTGGCATGAGAACCGCTTCCCATGGCGTGCTCACTATAGTTGCGGATACACACATCCAGATCCATATGGCTGTTAATAGCTCGTTTCACCGCATCAATGGGTCCGTTTCCATCTGCCTCTATATGCATATCTTTCCCATTGTATCTGTAATCTAAAACAATATGGGAATCTTTTTCATTCAAATCTTCCACTTTTACTTTGATAAACTCGTATGGTTCCTTCTTTGAGAGGTATTCTTCATCAAATTTATCCATAATCTGCTGAGGATCTACCTCGCCTCCCTGAACTTCAGAAAGCCGTTGAATGACATCCGCAAACTCTTTGTGCATTGCCTTTGGCATCTGATAGCCGTACATCGTATCCATAACAAAAGCAATGCCGCCTTTTCCAGACTGGCTGTTGATACGGACAACCGGTTCATATTTTCGTCCCACATCAGCCGGATCAATAGGCAGATACGGAACTTCCCAGATTCCGTCGCTGCGCTCTCTCAGCGCTCTTACACCTTTATTGATGGCATCCTGATGGGAACCTGAAAACGCCGTAAACACAAGCTTGCCTGCATACGGATGACGCATATCCACAGACATTTTACAGCATCGTTCATATATTTCAATAATTTCATTGATATTTTCAATCTCAAGCTTTGGATTAATTCCCTGGGAAAACATGTTGTACGCTATATTCAGAATATCAACATTTCCGGTTCTCTCTCCATTGCCAAAAAGCGTTCCTTCTACCCGGTCAGCTCCCGCCAGCAGTGCCAGCTCTGTAGCTGCCACCCCGGTTCCTCTGTCATTATGAGGATGAACACTTAAAATAATGTTTTCTCTATTTTTAAAATGCTTATGCATCCACTCAATCTGATCAGCATATACATTTGGCGTATTCATTTCCACTGTAGCCGGAAGGTTAAAGATCAGTTTATTGTCTCCAGAAGGCTCCCATACATCCTGTACGGCATTGCAGATATCAATTGCAAAATCCATTTCCGTACCGGTAAAACTTTCCGGCGAATACTCAAGCTGGATTCTTCCCGGAAAATCTTTGGCGCGATCCTTTACCATTTTCGTTCCATCCACTGCAATCTGTTTGATTTCTTCACGATTCATGTGAAATACAACATCTCTTTGCAGTGTAGAAGTTGAATTATATATATGGACAATAACATTTTTGATTCCCTGAATCGCTTCAAAAGTCTTATCTATCAAATGTTCTCTGCACTGCGTCAGCACCTGCACAGTTACATCATCCGGAATCATATCCCCATCCACAAGCTCCCGAAGAAAATCATATTCAATCTGAGAGGCCGCCGGAAAACCAATCTCTATTTCTTTAAATCCCAGCTTTAAAAGAAGCTGGAACATCTCCATCTTCTCTTCCACATTCATAGGTTCAATCAATGACTGGTTCCCGTCCCGCAGGTCAACACTGCACCAGACCGGCGCCTGTTCTATCTCTTTATCGGGCCATTCCCTTTCCGGATAATTTAAAACCGGAACTTTTTTATATTTTCTATAATTCAACATATTAACTCTCCTTACATCCTTAATTTCTCCGAAAGGATTAATCTCCAAGGCCGCTTTTAACAGCCTCTATAATTGCCCGAAGAGCATCCTCTTCGTCTTCCCCTTCACAGAAAAATTCTACTTCATCACCGGATTTTACGCAAGCCCCCAGTACACTCAGAAGACTTTTCGCATTTGAAGTATTATTCCCTCTTTGAAATGTTATTTTAGCCTGAAACTGCATTGCAGTATCGCATAACACTCCGGCAGGCCGCAAATGAAGGCCTGTGGGATTTTTTACTACCACTTTCTGACTAACCATTCTTTTCCCCCTGTCGCATTTCCTTGCTTCTTATGCGGTTTTACTCTGACACATCCTCATCCGGCTGATTTGTTTCCGGCGGCTTATTGTCAGCTGCATCATCTTCCTTAAGCTCCACAGTCACCTTCACTGTACCCACAATTTTATAATTACCGGACATCTTTACCGTTATCTCATGTGTTCCGCTTTTCAGACCTGACAAATCCGCCGTCCCCACAAGGTCCGCCTCTGATATGTCTTTTAACTCTGAAGCATATCCTTCGATTTCTACCGGAACAGTATCTGTTTTTAACGTGGCTGAAAAACCCTCCGGAACATTCTGTAATGTAATGTTCCCGGCGGGGACTTTATAAGTACTGGTTTTTACGCCTTCAATACTTACAGTCACTTCCGTTTCTGCATTCTGATCAGCAGCAAGACTTACACCTTCCGGCAGGTAATCAGACAGATTAATTATTTTTACAAGATCATCTTTCTGACCCGAAACATTCAACACATCTCCACTGATAAGAATGGTATCCAGTCCTTCCACAGCTTCCGGTGCTCCCTGAACAATTATTTTTTCAATGCTTCCGCTGATACCGGTTACCCGGCACCCTTCCGCCGGTGTCCCGTTGCTTTCATATTTAACCGGAACTGTTTTCTTTTGTAAAACCCCTACCGAAATCTGAACCGTTTTATGATCCATCGTCAGCCGGTCCTGGGAAACTGCCTTCCCCTTTTCATCATATAAAACGATATCTGTATTTTCCACTGCATCAGTTTTCACAGAACTGATATCTATATGCGCCTCTGCTGTGGATATACTGTTTACAACAGACTCCGGTCCCGTGACTTTTACCTGTTCTGGTGAAACGGTCAGATCTCCTACCGAATAGCCATCTGTCATGGCTCCATCTGCACTGGTCTGTATATCAAATGTCCTGGAAACGATATTTTCCACATTGATCTCTACATACTGGGATTTCTTTGTAATGGTCAGCTGATTTGCATATTTCTGCGCCGTTATGGTAACCGGGATTTCAGACATATTAACAATATCCCGCATATTGGCAGTGGCCGTAAAATCGGAATTTGTTACCCGCTCAATTACAGACCGCTTAGCCGTTACCGTAAAGGTAATTGTATCTGAGTGATTTAAAACCTCATACGTCTTTCCCATATCGGTCAGATAGGATTCATTTTCAATTGTAACAGGAACGGTAAATACCCTGGTTCTTTCGGGATCTTCCACATTTACAATTACAAGCCAGAATACCACCGCCACAACCACAGCCAAACATTTGAGGCCGAAATTATTAGTTATGATTTTTGCTATCTTTTGCAGCATCATTCAGCCTCCTTTTCAGTTTTCCTACAATTGTGCCTTCATTCACACCGGATGCTGCCATATGATTCAGCTTTTCTTTCAGAAACTCAGCATCCACATTTCTGTGAAGTACACCCTCTACAGCCAGTGATACATATCCGGTTTCTTCTGATACAATAATAGTCAGAGAATCACTGACTTCACTGACTCCTACCGCAGCGCGGTGTCTGGTCCCAAGATCTTTGCTCAGCCGCATATTATCAGACAGCGGCAGGTAGCAGGTGGCAGAAACCACTCTGTTGCCTCTTACTATAATGGCCCCGTCGTGAAGGGGAGTATTATGTTCAAATATATTAATTAAAAGCTGGCTGGAAACAAGAGAATCCAGCTCAATACCGGTTCTGATAAATTCATTTAAGGGTGTTCCTCTTTCTATAACAATCAGCGCTCCGGTTTTTACTTTTCCCATTTCAAAACTTGCTTTTACAATCTCATTGGTTGTTTTTTCATTAAATTCGTCGCGCTCCTCTTTTTGAAAATTCAAATTAAATATGGAGGCAAATATATTTTTTCTTCCCAGCTGCTCAAGGGCATGGCGCAGCTCAGGCTGGAATATGACAACCAAAGCAATAGCGGCTATACTAAACAGCTTGCTTGCCAGCCACAAAATGGTATTCATCTGGAAAATAGCTGCAATTAACAGGAAAATCAAAATGACGAGAATCCCCTTAAACAGCACCCATGCTCTGGTATTTTTTACCCATACCAGAAAGTGATATAGCAAAAATGCAATAATAATAATTTCGACTACATCTGTTTTCGACACATGAGGCATATTAAACCAGTACAGATACCGGTCTGTCAATGCATAAATCGGCGCTATCAATTCTCTCATTTTCTCACTTCCCTTCCTTAATTTTATAAATTCTTAATGATCCAGCCACTCCTCTTCTGTGTCAAACTCTTCAAAAGTACGCCGTCTCAATTCATCATCATATTGATTTTGACTATGGTCATCATCCAATGTTTTTCTCTCAGTCTCTCTCATGTCCTGCTGCAGAGGACCGCCGCCATCCTGACTGCTGATCTGCCAGACCTTTTTATCCTCCACTGCGATCTTAGATTTTGGAACGGCCTTCACATAGTAATAGTATTCATCATCTTCAAACTGAACATTCTCAACTCTGGAATAATCCAGACTATGGGTCATAAATTGGACAACAAACGCAATCAATAAAGATATCACGCATCCGATAAATACCCACAAAAGCTGTCCGGCTCTGCCAAGAAAAATCTCTCCGCCGCCTACAATCACCAGCTGAACTACAATTCCCACAATTGTTGCAACCGTCCAGGCATGGTCTACTTTCAATTTCCGGATAAAATACACGGTTACTGCCGCTGCAACAAATGCAGCCATAAACAAAAACATTTCCTTATTGACAAATATCTGGTTTACCGCCAGCGTATATTTGGAAACGCCATTAGCCCCCTCTTCAAAAGAGCGGAACAGCATTTCATTTTCCCTGACATTTTTCACAAGAAAATATACCATAGAGCCGCAGACTACCGATATTACATTATAGGGCTTTCCCATTAGTCCCACTGCCACCGGCATAATATACGGAAAATGCAGAAAACTAAGCATGGAAGTCATGGCCACATGATAGCCAATTTTTTTCGTAAAACGAAAATAAAGGCAGAACATTAACACAAAAAGCAGTAACGTAATCAGACACAATTCCATGGCCAGAGCATAAAAGTGAAGAAGTATCAGCACCGCGCCTGCAGCAATTAAAACACCTGATGGTGTAAATGCACATAATACCGCAAGACCAAGTACAATCAGCATATTGTCCGCCTGGCTCATATAGCCCACCGTATTATTAATGAGCAGAAACGCAAAAAAAGCAATCACGAATTTGACTGCCGGCTTTACCAGTTTCTCCCTTTTCTGCATAAACAAAAAGAACTTTTCTCTTAATTCCAATAAAAATGAAGTTGTCATTATTCTCTCAATCCTTAACTGTAGTATCTTCATCTGCTGAATACGAACGGCATACTCTTCTCAGCCGGCGCAGATATGCCTTTGAATGCCGCCTGCATGTATCATACTGTCTGCGTGCCACAAAAAAAGAGCACACCATATATGCAGCCAGGAACACAAAATATATAATCAGCACCCAGAAGCCAATTGAAGTAATGGTATCCATGCTGTCAATATCCGCCAGAAAATCTTCTGCTTTCGCAATCCAGAACACCAGCATAATGCCATACGCAATTGTTCCAAAAATAAAAGCTTTTACAAGCTGAAGCGCAACATAGTCTTTTTTTCTGTATGTGCTCATCTGTATTTCCATTTCACCGTCTCCGTCTTCATATGCCGCCATTCGGGTCATATCACGGACTTTTTCCTGATTTATCATACAATTCACCTATTTTATTCAATTTACAGCATTTTTATTATAGCATAGAACCCAGACGATGCAAAGCCCTTATCCTCCAATTGCAATGCTGACCATATACACACGCCTGGCTCCCGCAGCTTTCAACACTTTTGCTGCCGCATCAGCCGTGGCGCCGGTTGTATAAATATCATCCGTAAGCAGTATCGTTTTTCCTCTGACACTCTCACTAAAGCATGCAAAAGCTCCTGCTAGATTTTTTCTCCTCTCCGCTGCTGATAATTCCTTCTGGGGGCTGGTATTTTTTACTCTCACAAGTCCTGAAGAAAGTACAGGAACAGACAAATTCCTAGAAAGAACCCGGGCTAGAACTTCCGCCTGATTATATCCCCGCTTCCGTTTTTTCTTTTTATAAAGAGGAATCGGTATCAGGTAATCTATCCCGCAGCGGCGAATCCATGTTTCCAGCTGTTTACAAATTTCACTGCCATAGAAAAATGCATAGGAACGTTTATTCCCGTATTTAAACCGATACAGAGAACTGCGCACCTCTCCCTGATAGGAGAAAAGACTCCGGCCTGCATCAAATTCATGTCTTCTCCTGATGCAGTCACTGCAGTATTCTTCCTCCTGGGAAACCAGAGGTTTCCCGCATTTCATACAATAACTGCCCGCAATATAAATCAGTTTCTTTTTACACTCCGGACAAATATATTCAGATATTTTTTTGCTGTCCGGAATTTGATCACAAACAGGGCACCGATAAGGGTATAAAAGCTGCAGCGCATGATCTGCCAGACAATATAACTTTATTTGTTTCATATTTCCTGTACCTTTTACAGGAAATCAACTCTTTTAAAAGAATAACAGGTGTTTGTGGCTTTTTTCTTTCCCTTTTCTAAAATGTTTCTTAAATCTGACTCTGCAGCTGTTCCTTCAAACCGCTGTAACGTTTCTGTTCGCTTACATTAAAGGCCATTTCCTGAAATGCTGTATCATCACCTACCAGTGTCACACATTTTTTGGCACGGGTTACCGCAGTATATAACAGATTGCGGTTCATCAGCATCCTAGGACCGCCAAGCAGCGGAATCACTACCGCGGGATACTCGCTCCCCTGAGATTTGTGTACTGTAATTGCATAAGCCAGATCCAGTTCATCTAACTGCTTAAATGGATAATCTACCATCCTGCCCTCTTCAAATTCTACTGTCATAGTTTCAGAAAACCCATTAATCTCTCTTACGATTCCCATATCCCCGTTAAACACACCCATTCCTTTGTCAACAGGGATCCCATACTTACTGCGTATCTCCCACTCAATCTGATAATTGTTTTTTGTCTGCATGATCTTATCGCCTTCCCGAAAAATCATCTGGCCATGCTCCCGCTCAGCTTTGTCCGGTGCCTTTGGATTTAAATACTGCTGCAAAATTCCATTAAGGCGTTCCACCCCCAGCAGTCCCTTTCTCATGGGTGTTAAAATCTGTATATCAAAGGGCTGTGCATCTACATATTTAGGAAGCTTCTGCTTAATCAGCTGAATGCAGACACTAATAATTACATCAGCATCGTACCGTTTCAGAAAAAAGAAATCTCTGCTTTTATTATCCAGCACCACTTCCTCACCACGATTAATTTTATGAGCATTCACCACAATATCACTCTTTGATGCCTGCCTGAAAATCCTGGTCAGCCTCACTACACTGCAGGCCTTTGAATCAATAATATCTTTTAACACACTTCCCGGCCCCACGCTGGGCAGCTGGTTGGCATCTCCCACCAAAATCAGACGTGTTCCATACATAACAGCCTTTAACAAAGAATGCATCAATGTAATATCCACCATAGACATTTCATCAATAATTACCACATCCGTCTCCAGAGGATTTTTTTCATTTTTTTCAAATCCCGCACTTCCTTCCATACCGCCGTTAAGCTCCAGCATCCGGTGTATGGTTCTTGCCTCAAACCCGGTAGTTTCACTCATCCGCTTTGCCGCCCTTCCAGTAGGCGCCGCCAGAAAGATATCCATCCCCTCCGACTCAAAATAGCGGATAATTGTATTGATGGTGGTGGTCTTACCGGTACCGGGCCCACCGGTAATTACCAGCAGTCCGTTTCTTACAGCTTCCTTTACCGCAGACATCTGCATATCATCCAGCTGCATATTTGTTGATTTTTCAATTTTATGTACCCGCTGTTCAATAGGGGCATCAGCCACATCATAGGTTACATTGAGAGCTTTCAGCATAGTAGCTGTATTAACTTCCATATAATAATAAGACGCGGCATAAATAAACACATCATCCCGCATTTCTTTTAACATCAGCTTCCGCTCAATGGACATATCCATATAATGTTTTTCTATAAATTCAGGAGCCACTTCCAGGATATCACTGGTTCTCTTTGTCAGTATTCCCTGAGGCAGACAGGTATGCCCCTCACCGGCAGCCTGCTGCAAAACATAAAGAATACCGCTTCGAATCCGGAAATCCGAATCTGTATGAATTCCTACTCTCCTTGCAATCTCATCGGCAATTTTAAAGCCCACGCCGCTCATATCATCTGCCAGCTTATATGGATTTTCCTGGATTATCCGGTAAACATCCAGCCCGTATGTCTGATATATTTTCACAGCCAGAGTCAATGAAATACCATATTTCTGCAGAAATATCATTGCCTGGCGAAGCTCTCTTTTTTCCTCTGTCTGTTCTGCAATCTCCCGGGCTTTTCGTTCACTGATTCCCTTGATTTCCACCAGACGTTCCGGCTCCTGTTCAATAATCCGAAAGGTATCTTCCTTAAATCTGCGGACAATCCTTGAAGCCAGAGCAGCTCCCACTCCTTTGATTGCTCCGGACCCAAGATACCGTTCTATAGAAACCACATCCTCCGGCGCCTTGGTCTGAAACTCAGTGACCTTAAACTGTTCCCCGTAAGTAGGGTGGGATTGAAATTCTCCTTTTGCTTCTATAGTTTCGCCTTCACTGATCACATGAAAAATTCCTGTGCACGGGATTTCCTCACCATCACTGATCAGATTTAACACCGTATAACCGTTATCCTCATTCCGATACACAATATGCTCTACATACCCTGTAATAGTCTCCATTTACTCACAATCCTCTTTTTATGCAGAAAATAAAAAAGAATGTGCAAAGCACATTCTCCGCCTGCGGCGGGTCGCTTTTGCGACATGACTCCATTCCGCCGCAGTGCGCTCATCAGCGGAGCGTTTTTGCTCTATAAGAATCGGTACTTTTCAGCTTTATCACAACACAGTATTTCCTATAGAGCAAAGAAAAGGGACGCTGCCAAAGCATGTCCCTCTCTCAAACTTATGTTTTATTCGTCTCTTTTTCCAGCAAGAAATTCTACATATTTACCGGTTCCGATTGCCACGCAGGTCATAGGATCCTCTGCTGTCATCGTATTGATTCCTGTATTAGCTTCCAGAAGTTCCTCAAGCCCCCGCAGCAGTGCCCCGCCTCCAGTCAGCACAATCCCCCGGTCAGCCACATCCGCAGCCAGCTCCGGTGGTGTCTTCTCTAAAACACTGTGAACCGCCTCAACAATCTGCATAGTAGCTTCACGAAGGGCTTCTTCCGTTTCCTCAGAGGAAACAGTTACCGTTTTTGGAAGACCCGTTACAAGATTTCTTCCCCGCACATCCAGTGTCATCGGCTCCGGCAGGGGATAACAGGTTCCTATTTTAATCTTAATATCTTCTGCTGTTCTCTCACCAATTAGAAGATTATGTTTCTTTCTCATATAGCGGACAATGGCTTCATCAAAATCATCCCCCGCAATTTTAATAGAAGTACTGACTACAGTGCCTCCAAGAGAAATGACAGCAATATCAGCAGTTCCGCCTCCAATATCTACAATCATATTTCCACATGGTCTTGCAATATCAATTCCCGCTCCGATCGCTGCCGCAATTGGTTCCTCGATGATTTTCACATCTCTGGCCCCCGCCTGATATGTTGCATCCTCTACCGCTTTCTTCTCTACTTCTGTTACACCGCTTGGCACGCAAACGCTGATTAACGGCTTGCGAAAGCTTTTCTTTCCCACTGCCTTCTGAATAAAATACTTCATCATTTTCTCTGTAACTGTATAATCAGAGATTACGCCCTGGCGCAGAGGTCTGACCGCAACAATGTTGCCGGGAGTCCGCCCCAGCATCAAACGCGCCTCTTCCCCAATTGCTTTAATTTTATTTGTATCTCGGTCAAAGGCAACAACAGACGGCTCTTTTAAAACAACGCCCTTGCCCTTCATATATACTAGAATACTGGCTGTACCTAAATCAATTCCTATATCTGTAGAAACCATTTCTCATACTCCTTTCTATGATCTGAAACAATTCCGTTTCTCTATTATATACAAATAATGCCATTTTTCAAAGGATTTTTTTAAAATTCATGGAAAAGCTCTTATATTTAATAAATTCTTAATAAAAACGGCTGTTTATTTGGATTCTCTGCCTCTTTCAGATACCGGACAAACAGCAGACTGTCAAGAGTAAAACGGATATTCCAAACTCCCGTCAAAGATTAACTGTTTTCTATTATTAACATTTTTCACAAAAAATAACAGACAAAACATATTTTTACAAACTCCTCCATCTGCTTTCTTATCTCTCACTTTAAAAAGTTTATAGTCTTGTCACATTCTTGTCACATTTTTTTCACATTCTTTGTTTATACTCATAACTGTACTAGCAATTAGCTAATATAATTTTTCATAACTCATACCTTCCAGGTTTCGGCCTGGGGGGTACTCCCCGACATTTATAAGATTTTGATGTTCATTGTATGAAGGTCAAAATCTTTTTTTACTCTATAGGAAATACTGTGTTGTATAAAGCTGAAAAGTACCGATTCCTATAGAACAAAAAAACGCTCCGCTGTGGATCGCACTGCGGCGGAAAATACACAATGCCGGCAGGACAGCAACTGCCCCGCCGGCACACTAATATTATTTCTTTGATTCTTCCAGATATTTTTTTACATATTTACCGGTATAGGATTCAGGAATTTTTGTAACCTCCTCCGGCGTCCCTTCAGCAACAACGGTGCCGCCCCCGTCTCCGCCTTCTGGTCCCATATCAATCAGATAATCAGCTGTTTTTATAACATCCAGATTATGCTCAATAACCACAACGGAATTTCCGCCTTCTGTCAGCCGGTGCAGAATATCAATCAACTTATGCACGTCCGCAAAATGAAGTCCCGTAGTGGGTTCGTCCAAAATATAAATGGTTTTCCCTGTACTCCGTTTGCTTAATTCGGTGGCCAGTTTAATTCTCTGAGCTTCTCCTCCCGACAATGTGGTGGAAGGCTGGCCAAGCCGGATATAGGACAGTCCCACATCATACAATGTCTGAATTTTGCGTTTTACAGACGGTACATTTGAGAAAAAGTCCAATGCTTCCTCCACTGTCATATCCAGAACATCATAGATACTTTTCCCTTTATACTTTACTTCCAGAGTTTCTCTGTTATAGCGTCTTCCCTGACACACCTCACAGGGAACATAAACATCCGGAAGAAAATGCATTTCTATTTTAATAATGCCGTCACCACTGCAGGCTTCGCACCGCCCGCCTTTTACATTAAAACTGAACCGTCCTTTTTTATATCCCCGGGCTTTTGCGTCCTGGGTTGCCGCAAACAGATCCCTGATCTGATCAAACACACCGGTATAGGTTGCCGGATTAGAACGCGGTGTCCGGCCAATGGGCGACTGATCTATACAGATTACTTTGTCCAGCTGATCCATTCCCGCAATTTTATCATGTTTTCCCGGAATGCAGCGCGCGTGATTTAATTCTCTGGCCAGGCGTTTATATAAGATTTCATTCACCAGAGAACTCTTGCCGGAACCCGATACGCCGGTTACACACACCATAACTCCCAAAGGCACATTTACCTTAATATTTTTAAGGTTATTCTCTTTTGCTCCGGTAATCGTAAGAAATCCGGCAGGGACTCTTCGGACTTCAGGCACCGGAATCGTCATTCTCCGGCTTAAATATGCACCGGTTACTGACTCTTCACACTGCATAATTTCCTGAGCAGTTCCTGCGGCCACAACTTCTCCCCCGTGTTCTCCCGCACCGGGACCGATATCCACAATATAATCCGCCGCAAACATTGTATCCTCATCATGTTCCACAACAATTAAAGAGTTTCCAAGATCCTTCAGATTTTTTAACGCGGCCAGCAGTTTATCATTATCTCTCTGGTGCAGTCCGATACTTGGCTCATCCAATATATAGGCAACTCCCACCAGACCGGAACCAATCTGAGTCGCCAGCCGGATCCGCTGCGCCTCTCCCCCGGACAGTGTTCCGGTAGCTCTGGCAAGAGACAGATAATCAAGCCCTACCTTCATTAGAAATCCCACACGTGCCCGGATTTCTTTTAATACCTGAGCCCCGATCAGTTTCTGCTGGGGTGTCAGCTCCATATGCTGCAAAAACTCGTACAAATCCTTAACCGACATCGACGTAATTTCATAAATATTTTTACCGGAAACGGTAACCGCCAGTGCTTCTTTCTTTAATCTTTGTCCGCCGCATGTTTTACAGGGAGTGATGCGCATAAACGTCTCATACTCCTGCTTAATAGTATCCGATCCAGTCTCCCGGTAACGGCGCTCTACATTGCGGATCAATCCTTCAAAGGCCACATCGTAAACTCCTTCTCCCCGCTGTCCTTTATAATATACCTTTACACTTTTTCCATCTGTACCATTAATCAGCATTTTTCTGACAGCTTCCGACAGTTCCTCATAGGGTGTATCCAGACTGAATCCATACTCTTTAGACAATGCCGAAAGAATCGCATAGGTATAGCTGGAGGGATCCGTTGAGGACTGCCATCCAATCACCTGAATTGCTCCGCCTTTTAAACTCAGACTTTTATCCGGAATCATAAGATCTTCGTCAAACTCCATCTTATATCCCAGCCCAAAACAGTCCGGGCAGGCCCCAAAAGGATTATTAAACGAAAAACTTCTGGGCTCAATTTCGTCTATACTGATTCCGCAGTCCGGGCAGGAAAAACTCTGTGAAAACTGAATCGGCTCTCCACCGATCACATCTACGGTCAGCAGTCCATCCGCCAGTTCCATAACACTTTCTATGGAATCAACAAGCCTTCTTTCTATTCCTTCTTTTACTACAAGGCGGTCCACCACAATTTCTATATTATGTTTTTTATTTTTATCAAGTTTAATTTCTTCCGTCAGCTCATATACATTTCCATCTACCTGAACTCTCACATAGCCGCTGCGCTTTGCCTGTTCAAAAAGCTTTTGATGGGTCCCTTTTCTGCCTCTGACAACCGGCGCCAGCAGCTGAATCTTCGTCCGGGGAGGCAGCGCCATAATCTGATCTGCCATTTGATCTACTGTCTGTTTTTTGATCTCTTTTCCACATACCGGACAATGAGGGATTCCGGCTCTTGCATACAGCAGACGGAAATAATCATAAATTTCTGTAACTGTTCCCACTGTTGATCTGGGATTCCGGTTTGTGGATTTCTGATCAATTGAAATGGCAGGCGAGAGCCCCTCAATCTTTTCAACATCCGGCTTCTCCATCTGTCCAAGGAACTGCCTTGCATAAGAAGAAAGAGATTCCATATAACGTCTCTGTCCTTCTGCATAAATTGTGTCAAAAGCCAGAGAAGATTTCCCGGACCCTGAAAGTCCGGTGAGAACAACAAACTCATTTCTCGGAATTTCCAGATCAATATTTTTTAAATTATGTTCATTTGCTCCTTTTATCTTGATGTACTGTTTTTCCATATCTACCTCACACTACTTCCGCCTCTATGCCTCTAAATCCCGCAGCATATTTTTCAGTTCTACCATCCGGTCTCTTAAGTCCGCTGCAGCTTCAAAGTTCAGCTCCGCGGCGGCTTTCTGCATTTTCTTCGTTACATCTTTAACCAGCTTCTCAAGCTCTTTTCTGCTCATAGATTCCGGGTCTTTTTCAAAACTCAGCTCCTCCTTGGCTACTTTTCTGGATATGCTGATCAAATCCCTCACTGACTTTCTGATTGTCTGAGGTGTAATACCATGCTCCTCATTATAAGCCATCTGTATCTTTCGTCTTCTCCCCGTCTCATCCAGAGCTATCCGCATAGAATCTGTAATAGTATCTGCATACATAACCACATGGCCTTCTGAATTTCTGGCTGCACGGCCGATTGTCTGAATTAAAGATGTCTCTGATCTTAAAAAGCCTTCTTTATCTGCATCCAAAATAGCCACCAGCGTAATCTCAGGAATATCAAGCCCTTCCCGCAAAAGATTAATTCCAACCAGCACATCAAATACATCCAGGCGCAGATCACGGATAATCTCTGCTCTTTCCAGCGTATCTATATCCGAATGAAGATATTTTACCCGGACGCCGATTTCCCTCATATAATCCGTCAGATCTTCTGCCATCTTCTTAGTCAGCGTGGTCACCAGAACTTTATGCCTGCCCTGGATCTCTTTCTTTATCCTTCCAATCAGATCATCAATCTGTCCTTCCACCGGACATACATCCACTTGTGGATCTAAAAGTCCGGTGGGACGTATAATCTGCTCGGCCCGCAAAAGCTCATGCTCCCGCTCATAAACATTGGGTGTAGCGGATACAAAAAGCATCTGATCTATCTTTCCCTCAAACTCTCCAAAATTTAGCGGTCTGTTGTCCTTTGCCGACGGCAGGCGGAATCCATAGTCCACCAGAGTACTTTTCCGTGACTGGTCGCCGGCATACATTCCCCTGACCTGAGGAATGGTAATATGGGACTCATCTACAATAATCAGAAACTCCTCCGGGAAATAATCAATCAGCGTATACGGCGGAACTCCCGCCGGAAGTCCTGCAAGATGCCTGGAATAGTTTTCTATTCCACTGCAGAAACCGGTCTCCCGCATCATTTCTATATCAAAATTGGTCCGTTCCGCGATCCGCTGTGCTTCTAGCAGCTTGTCCTCACTTTTAAAATAGCGGACCCGTTCTTCTAATTCTTCCTCAATGGCTTTTGTCGCCTGCTGTATCTTTTCAGGCGGAACCACATAATGAGAAGCAGGAAAAACAGCTATATGTTCAAGCTGGCATTTAATCTCTCCTGTCAGCACGTCAATTTCTGTAATCCGGTCGATCTCATCACCAAAAAACTCCACCCTTACAGCAGTCTCCCCAAAATTGGCGGGAAATATTTCAACAACATCTCCCCGGACCCGAAAAGTTCCCCGGTGAAAGTCCATATCATTTCTCATATACTGAATATCAATAAGCGCATGTATAACCTCATCCCTGTCCCGTTCCATACCAGGTCTTAAGGACAGCATCATATTCTGATAATCCACAGGACTTCCCAGGCCATAAATACAGGAAACGCTGGATATAATAATCACATCTTTCCGCTCTGTAAGAGCCGCCGTAGCTGACAGGCGCAATTTATCTATTTCTTCATTAATGGCAGAATCTTTTGCAATGTAGGTGTCTGTAGAAGGCACATAGGCTTCAGGCTGGTAATAATCATAATAGCTGACAAAGTATTCTACTGCATTATTGGGGAAGAATTCTTTGAACTCGCCGTACAACTGAGCTGCCAGTGTTTTATTATGCGCTATAATAAGCGTTGGCTTATTTAATTCTTTAATGACATTCGCCATGGTAAAGGTCTTACCCGAACCGGTGACACCAAGCAATGTCTGAAATTGATTCCCTTCTTTAAACCCCTGAACCAGTTGTTGGATTGCTTGGGGCTGGTCGCCGGTTGGGGAATATTCTGATACTAATTCAAAATGATCCATGTGAGTCTCCTTTATTTATAACTTTCGCATATTCGAATTCATTTATAATATAACGAGATGTTCCTTTTCTCTTTGATGTCGTTTTTATTCTATTATCATCTAGTGTTTTAAGTATTCTAATTCTTATTGTTCAACAAAAAATTTAGTACTCCTTTTACTAAAAATAACAAAATTCGATATAAATAATAAAAAATCACATTAACACATATATTCGTATTATCAATTTGATATAAAACGATTTCATGCGCCTGCTTCATTTCAACACTCCTCTTCTATAATTTAAGTTTTATAAAATCGGAATTTTCGATTTTTCTTACACCTTTCAATCAAAAAACCTATAATCTGCTTCACCGCCACCGGATGATAAATCATTTGCCTCCATACCTACATCATATCTTCTAATGCCATCTGCTTTATTCTGAAGGTTATATTCCTCACGCGCATGTATGTGTCCATGCAGTTGTATACTCCCGCTATTCTTTTTCGACCATGGCAGCATTGGATAATGAATCAATGCAAAATATTCTAACATTACATAATATATCCCACTCGCATTTCAGAACAAATGTTCTGAATCCAATTTTACTCTATGTCCATATTCATGTCAATTAGTATTCACAAATTCCAGCAATAATTTCATCGGTCAGCAGCTGTATATTATTCAAATATTACTCATCTTTTATCAACTCTTTTTCGTCCACATATACGTCTGCCGTAAGAAGAACGATACATGTCTGTATCGCGTGCAGCCGCGAGCATTCTTTTTATCTCTTCTACAGACAAAGCTCTTTAGTATTTTCAATCTTTTCTGGTATTATAGCAGAGTACAAAAAAGTACAGAACAAACATTCAAATTTGTACTGTACTTTAAATAAATCAACCCTCATATTACAATTGAAAATTAATCATTTCTTTAATTCCGTAATCTTTATTACTACACCAATACATTCATCACAACAATTTTCTTTTGCAGCATTTGCAACATGGCATTCTTCAACTCTATCTTCCTCAATAAACTTAACAAAAGCTTGAGCGTAATACCTGGGAACATATCCTAACGTTTTTTGTTGCTCATTGACTACACGAATCGCATTTTCGTCATACGAATTATCAACTTCATGCTCCAGAAAAACTTCATCTCCTCTTGTAACTTGAATTGCCTCCTTACACTTATTTCCATTACACCCCAAATAATGCCTTGCTCCAGTCACATAAAATAATTTTTCAAAGCTATTTTTATAATTTAGGATCGGATCAATAAATTGTAAATTATCAATCGGTAATTTAGCGCCGCTTTTCTTTAGTAACTGATACGAATCATATTCTTCCAAACCGTATTTTTTTAAAATATTTTTAATATCTTTTCTCTTTCTGTCCGGAAGTCTACTTGCAAAAACAGGAAACAATATTTCAGATTTATATACGACATTTAATTTTTCAAACGACACTAAAGGCGTAAATCCAACTTCAAGAGCCTTCTCTATTTCTTCACAATATTGAAACTCATATTGTCCATTTTTTGTAAGCTGACCAACTATATAATGTCGTCTATTTGAAGCACATTTCCAAACCAAATATAAATAGTCTTTGCCATCTTTAATTGCCACGCTACTTCTCCTCTCCAAAATAGACCATTCCCAACATCTTTCTTTTTTCCGATAAATATTTTGAAATTAACTTTTTCTTATTATCCGACAATTCTTCCCTCGAATATGATTTCAGTATATCATAAATTTGTTTTTCCGTCATTATAGTAAGAATTTTATTCGCAAAACTACATGTCTCTTCAAAGTAATTTTCTTTTAAATATTTCAGCACTGTCAAGTGAGTTGGACGCTTTTCGTCAAACTTTTTGCAGCGAAGTAACGATCTTGATTTTGTATCAACTAGTGCATTCCACCTATTTTTATCTTTTCCAAAATAACCTGCTATCTGTTCTTCTGAAATATATGCACATAATGAAGAACTATTATCATACAATGGGGACCATTCCTTTTTATCACCTTCTATGATAATTGCCCAGTTATTCTGATGTCTGTCTGAATTTCCTATTAAATAGTCAAACATTAACATTTTTAGGAAATCTTCTATTGATACGAATGCTTCTATTGCTTTTTTCACCATTTCAACAGAATATCTATGCTTCGTCGAGCTATCTATAAACCGTTCAGGATTATATCCCGGATAAATTAATGTAATAAAATAAATACCCTCAACAAGAATTTGATTAGAGTTTTTTATAATATTATAACTCATTGAACCTTCTCTTCCCTTATACATTCCCAATTCGAATTTAGCGCAAGGAATTTCCAATAGCTGCGCTATTTTATAAGCAATACATTCAGAAACATGATCCGTTGTGCCAATATCTTTTTTAAATTTAAACAAACCCGTTTGACCTGTATCAGGATTTTGAAGCCAAATTTTTTCACTTCTGCCGCTTCCTTCAGATGCGCCTTCATATTCCTCCCAAAAAGAAAAGTCTTTCACTATTTCACTCCCTTTTCTCATATTTCTATATTTTAAAACAGATATCTATTTTCCCGCTCAGACAATCTAAAATTATATCATTTCAGAACAAATGTTCTGAAATCAATTTTACTCTATGTCCATATTCATGTCAATTAGTATTCACAAATTCCAGCAATAATTTCATCAGCTAATTTCATCAGCAAAAGGAAAAGCTAAAACTTTTGTACTGTTTGTTTTTCCTTTTTTATTGTCTCTTAAATAAATCAGCACCACCAGCTTAGCTCAACATCATAAACTTAAGCATGGATGTTACACATTTTGAATTTTCTATCTTAAAGATTTTTATAGCAGGAGAAATTAAAATTGAAAAAAAGCCCATATTCTCCCCTTAGTAATGAATATGGGCTTTTTAAAAACTGCTCTTTTGATTATTTTTATATTTATTGGAAATATTCTTTCTGCGTTCATTACCAGGCAGTTCCCTTATTGGCAAAACATATCGTTCCATTTCTTTCTGCAGTTTATTTAGTTTTTGGATACACTTCTTTTCTTCCGGTTCTAGAAGGATTTTCAGCATATTCTCTTTGAAAAGACCGATTGCTGTATTTTCATTGGTATGCATGAGATATTTATTTCTACTTTTTCTTCCTGCTTCAGCTGCCTCCTCATCTGCACTGTTCCGGATATCCTGAATCATGTTATATACTAAAACCTGTGACCAAAAATCCTGGTATACATACACGGATGCTTTCCCTGTTACGCTCTCAAATTTCATCTTATTTTTTAACGTATGGTATTTCTTTTCAATTTCCCATCTTTGGTAATATAAATCTGCTAATTCTTCTGCGGCAATTGTATCCGGCAAATTTGTCATCAGTACGAGTTCATTCCCGGAAGGCAACGTTGATTTTAAAATCCTTGCTATCGTTTCTTCTTTTCTTTTCATCTCTTCATACCGTTCTGGATGCTTTTGACGTATTTTTTGTAGACGCGCAGAGGAATGCTTTAAAATGACTTTTTCATCTTCTGACTGCATCTGTTCGCGTTCGGACTTATAATCATTAGATGAAAGACGGATTATATAATGAATCCTTTCCATTTCTAGAAAATCAATGAACTCTATGGAGGGATAACCACGATCAAAGACTGCGAGAACCGGTTGTCTGATTTTCATTTCCCTCAAATGTTTTAAATTCCGCTTTGCCAGTTCAATTTCACTAACAGAAATATGTTCTATTTCAATGTCCAGGTAAAAATGATTTAAAATATCATACATTCCGCTTACAAGCGCCCGTACCTGTCCAGTTCTAGAATGCTGGTTTCCACTGTTTCCAAAGGTTTCCCTGTTTTCCTTCGAATTCGGCACCTCTGCCTTACTTCCATCAACTGCAGCCAAGAGATATCCTTTCCATAGTTTTGGTTCCTCAGAATGATAAAAATCCATGAGATATCTACGGTTCAGATAGGGAAAAACTTCGGGATTTAAACGTTTTCTCTGTTGTAAATAGCCCTGCACAGATAATGCCATAGGCAATTCTCCTTTATCTTTAAAATAATTTCTAAGTTCAAAGGCTGTAGTGAGCCCCTTTTTAGAAAGACAGCATAACAGCATGTCTTTTAGAGGCATTTTTCGTTTCCTTGAAAAAGTATTATATCCATCCTTCCTTGCATAATTTACAAGTTCTGGTTCAGATAAGAATTCAGAAAATATTTGAAATCTTTTTTTATAAGATTTATCCATATACACCCCTGTCTGTATTCTAACATAAGAAAAGGAACCTGTGGTCAGATTCCTTTTCGCTTTTCTTTAAGCCTTTTCTTTAAGTTTATGATGTTGCGCATAGCAGGTGGTTTTATTGTATAGGTATACAATAAAACGAAAAGCGCTCACATCAACAATTTTTGTCGACTGCTTTTCGTTTTATTTTTACGTCTATTATATTTTTATGTCCAACTGCCTATCCTGTCTATTCCTCCATTACCAGTTTCTGTATTTCAAAACCCACCCGCATGTTACTATACCGGGCAAAGCAGGTTTGCCAGAGGATTATAAAACAGTACGCTGGTAATCAGCAAAATCACCACATTTGCGATACAGAACAGAATCAGCTGGATAAATACCTTGTTTTGGTATTCTTTCGTATATTCCGCTTTCAACCCGTTTCCAAGTGCTCCCATAATCAACGCTCCGCCTGTAGACATAGGGGATACTCCAGCCAGCGCTCCGCCTGCCGCTACTGCGGACATAAGTGCCACCGGATTCACACTTCCCACCTGTGCCGCCAAATCCGCACACATTGGCATCATCGTCGGATACACAACGCTTAATGCGGAGCTAACCAGACTTAAGAGACTTGCGGATAATCCAATCAGCGGCGTCGCAGTTGCAGAATTCATCACCTCTGCCAGTGCGTTTGTCATCATATCAATACCGCCGACAGAATCTACAATACCAAGCAGTGCTCCCACACAAAGCACCATAAGAATTGTATTCCACGGCATTGCCTTGATACACTCTGCATCGTCAGCTACTCCCAAAAGCAGAAGAACTGCGGCTACACTGAATGCCGCCATGCCAATATTTACACCACAGAAAATAATCAGAACAAGCATTGCCGCAATTCCAAGCAGAGCGGCAATCTGCTTACCATTAAACTTTTCTTTTACTTTCACCACCGCCATATCTTTCGGAGCTTTCACCTTATAGCCTTTGAAAAGAATGAAAGTAAAGATACAGACAATAATACTTGTCAATCCTGTATTCAGCATGATTGCCGGATTCGCAAAACCGGAAAACCCACTCTCAGAAACTGCGCTGCTGATAATATTTCCCTCCGGGGTCAACGGCGAAAACCGGGCGGAAAGCATACCGGATATCCCAATCATCGCCATCATCAGCGGATTGTAACCGGCCTGTTTTGCTATAGAAACTGCCAGGGGCGGAATAATCGCCAGAACCGGCACTCCGCCAGGTCCCACTGCAACCAGCACCCAGCCGGTTAAAGCAATCAATATAGGAAGCAGCCAGATACGGCTTCCTGCCAGAGAAACCAGTTTTCTGGCAAGGAGGTCCAGAGCCCCGGTATTCGTAACAACAGAGAACAACAATGTTACACCTGCCAGCGTGGTAAACAAGGATACACTGACACCACTAATCAAATCCGTATCTGTAAGCCCGAAAATACGGATTGCAATCACACCCACCAGAACAGCAATAATACCGATATTATTTTTTCTAAGAAAAGCAAGAATGATTGCCGAAAAAAATAAAATAATAGACAATATTTCCATAAATTCCCTCTCTTTCCCAAACATTTAATGTCTGCACAGTGAAGTCATACTAGATGAAATGCCAACGTCTATCTCCTGTCCCATTTCCCCCGCAGTTTCTACCACAGCATCTAGATCATATCCTGTCTCAATCCCCATTGACTGGAACATATTCAATAAATCTTCTGTCCCAACATTTCCTTTTGCCCCTGGAACAAAGGGGCATCCTCCCAGGGCTCCCAGGGAAGCGTCAAATTTTGTAATACCTTCCTCCAGCGCTGCAAAAGCATTTGCCAGCCCCATTCCCCGCGTATCATGCAAATGAATAGAAACATTTTTAAAATCAATTTCACCTTTCAGCGCCTGCAAAACTTCTCTCGTATGATACGGGTTGGCTATGCCCGCAGTATCTGCCAGGCCAATCTCTGTTACACCCACGCTCAGCGCTTCACGGATCAACTTTATCACACGCTCCACTGGTATGTCATCTCCAAACGGAGAGCCAAACACACAGGGCATTGCCAGCATCATTTTTATATCGCCTGCCGCAGATGCCAGATTTTTAAAATCCTCCAAAGATGCTTTTATCGTCCGTCTGGAATTGCGGAGGTTGTGTTCCTCGCTGGCTGACAAAACAAAACATACCTTCTCCACACCGCAGGCTCTGGCATTTTCCACCCCTTTCCCATTCAGTGTCAGCGCCATAATTTCCGTACCATGCTCCGCCGCATAGTCCCGGATCCCCTCATATACTTCCGCAGCGTCCCTCATCTGCGGTACTGCTTTAGGACTGACAAAAGATGCTGCTTCTATGTTTCGTGCTCCATAATCAATCATTCTTTTTATGTATTTTATTTTGATTTCTGTGGGAATAAAAACCGGATGATTCTGCCATCCATCCCTTGGACAAACCTCACTGACGATCACTCTTTCTGGTAACTTTACCATAATTTCCTCCTTAACAATTCCTAATTCAGCACTCCTTTTCTCTGCTAATTCAGCGCTCCTTTTTTTCTGTACGCATCCAGCGTCTCTTTTGCAAACCCCAGAGCTTTAAAAATTTCGTCGTTATTTTCTCCCAAATCCGGCGCTGTTTTATAGTATTGAACCGGATAGGCGCTCATTTTAATAGGATTTCCAATGACAGTCAGTTCACCGGCATCCGGATGCTTAAGTTTCACCAGCATCTCTCTGGTTTCCGTAATATTTTTGTCATTACAGATCTGCTCACAGTTATAAATGGGACCTGCAGGCACTCCGGCAGAGTCAATAATATCAATACATTCCCTGCTGGTTTTATCAGCCGCCCATGCTTCAATAATACTTTTTAGTGAATCGGCATTTATCTGTCTTGAAGGCGTATCGCAGTAAAGGGGATTCTCCGGCAGTTTCGGCATACCGATAGCCTGGCTGAACTTTTTAAAATGTGCATCTGTACCGCTGGCAATCACAAAATAACCATCTTTTGCCCGGAAGGAATCATACGGTGCGGAAGTAATATATTTATTCCCTGTCATAACCGGATTTCTGCCGGTATAAATATACTGCATCAATTTTGCCTCCATACAGGAAACCACACTGTCTACCAGCGCAATATCTATGTATTGCCCTTCTCCGCCCTCCTTTCTCTTTAACAGAGATGCAAGAATGCCAATACATGCATTCATCCCAGAATACAGATCACCGATTGCCTGTCCAGCTCTTGTGGGCTCCATTCCCGGCCAGCCGGTAATACTCATGGAGCCGCCCATTGCCTGGGCAATCAGATCATACCCCGGTTTTCTGTTGTGGATACCAGTCTGCCCATAACCGGAGATGGACGCATACACCAGCCCCGGATTTAGCTTGTGGCAATGCGCCCAGCCAAATCCCAGCTTTTCCATCACGCCGGGCCGATTATTTTCCACAAGCACATCTGCCGATTTTACCAGTTCAGAAAACAGCTCTTTTCCCTCTGCCGTCTTTAAATTCAACGCCACGCCGCGTTTATTGCGGTTCAGATTCTGGAAATACATACTCCTGCCGGTTGTTTTTTCCTTTGGATTGGCGTTTCTCACAAAATTGCCCCCGCTGCTTAAATTTTCTACCTTGATTACATCCGCTCCCATATCTGCCATGTACATTCCACAGTAAGGGCCTGCAAGGAAATCTGTAAAATCCAGCACACGTACACCTTCTAATAATCTTTCTGACATCATTTAAGGTCTCCTTTTCATCTGTTTTTTATATCTGACCAGATAAATTGCAAGCGTCATGCCAGTCTTTGTATGAAAATAAATTTCCAGGAATCAACATTAGATTTTTTATGAATATTGCACATTTTTTACGGCAATCATCCTCCGTTTCAAACTTATTTTTGTTTGAATTTACTTGCACCAAAAAAAGACAAAGAAAAAACCGAAGCCGGCACCTCCTGGGAGTATGTCAACTTCGGTTTACATATCTTTACATTTTCTTTTATAAATTATTTCAATCAAAACTCAAATGATTATCTCTTTTTATTTTTTCCAGTCTCTTATACAATCCCTGCCTGCTAATGCCAAGCATCCGGGCAATCTCGGTTTTGGAAAAATTTTTCTCCATCAAAGAACCAAGCACCAGTTCCTCCACTACATGATTCAAAGCTCCCATATCAATTTTCAGGTCATCTGTCACTAAAGCCCCCGTGCTGCTCTCATTTTTTAAAATATCCCCCATAGAGTTATCGCCATGGAATGCGTGATAACGCAGCGCCGTATTTTTCACCTCGCGCACATTTCCCGCCCAGTCATGCCGTTTCAGCAATTCCTCAAACTCCGGATCCTGCGGCAGTTCCTCCTCCGGCTTTTTTTCGTACTCTGCCAGATACCGGCGGAAAAGCCGTATTACATCTCCTTTTCGTTCCTTCAACGGCGGAATATGGATTTCAAACGTATTCAGACGATAGAAAAGATCCTTCCGGAACGTCCCGTCTGCAATACTTTTGTGCAAAGACTGATTGGAAGCTGCAATGATACGGATATCCAGAGGAATCATATAGTCAGAGCCCACACGCATAACCTCTTTTTGCTCCAGCACCCGCAGAATCTTTCCCTGCAGCTCCATAGGCATGCTGTTAATCTCATCCAAAAAGATAGTGCCCTCATGGGCCAGCTCAAACAGACCTGCTTTTCCCTCTCTGCGGGCACCTGTAAACGCGCCTCCCTCATACCCAAACAGCTCGCTCTCCAACAGGGAAGCCGTCAGCGCCGCACAGTTCACCGCCACAAAAGGTCCGTTTCTGCGGCTGCTGGCATTGTGTATACTCTGAGCGAATAATTCCTTCCCAGTACCATTTTCACCGTGAATCAGAACGCTTCCCTCAAAACCCGCAATACTTTTGGCCCGGGCAATCAGCTTTTTCATATTTTTGTCAGATGTAATAATATCCTTAAAATAGTAGTTGGCTGTCAATCCCTTTTTTGCCAGCTTCCGGCGAACACTGCGTTCAGCGTCCTGTATATGCGTAACATCCTCCAGCGTTACAATATAACGCTCCTCTGCTCGGTAATAAAGAAAGGGTGAGACAATTACATTCAGCGTCCGCCCCCCAAAAGAACACAGCATTTCCACGGGATGGTTTTCACACACCTTCCTCTCCCGGCGTCTTGGCATATCTGGAACAACCTCCTCAATCAGCCGCCGGTACATTTCATCACAGGCCAGTCCAAGAAGCTGCTCCGCCCTGCCGTTTACCTCACAGATCCGGTTATCCGAATCAAAAATAATAATACCCTGCTTTACGTTGGACAAAATACTCTCCATCAGATTTATTCTCTGAACTTCCTGTCTGGTCTGCTTAAGAAAATTCTTTGCTCTCTCTACCGTCTCTGTCAGCGTAGCGTTTCGAAAAAGGAGCGGATAGATATGAAGATCTGTACGCGACGTCTGGTATTCCGCAATAGCACTGGTAATCACCACTGCATTCTGATCCGGAATATGATCTAAAAACACTCCCATTTCACTTTTTGTCTCATAACGGTATACTTCCACCGGGATCTTTAACAGGGACAGCGTTTTCTCCAGATCTGCCGCTATCCGCCTGTGAAGCACAGCATAAATTCGGTCTATATTATACTTTGCCGCGGATTTAATTGTCAGCAAAATATCAGATGTCTGAATACGCACTTCCATCACAGTAATGGAATCCGCCACCTCCAGCAGCTCCTGAAATGTACCTCCGCGGGCAAGGATGATTTCATACCCTTCCGCACAAAGCCTGCGATACTCGGACATAATATGTGACAGATTGATTGTCTGGGGAGTAACCGTACCATTTGCAGCATCCTCTCCCAGTATCTCTCTGGCATATGCAGCCATTTTTTCTGATGCTACAATATATGCTATTTTATACATTTCCTCTGTCCCTCCCATCATACTTTATAAACAGCTGAAATAAAGTTACTCTTCCCAGATTCCTGATATACTATTTAGATTCTACAGTACAAAACACAGCACCAAAAAAATACAGGTTTCCGCTATTTATCCCGCCAGATATTCCCGTATCTTTTCCAGCTGCCCAACCGTATCATTATATCCCTGATGGTACAAAGCCCCCAGCTTCTCCATATCCCTTTCAAGCCTCGAAACCGTTACAGGACTGGAAGGTGAAATAACATAGATTCTTCCTTCTGCCCGAAGCTTCTGAATGCGTTCACACAATTCATTGTATCTGGAGGCTGAAGAAAACAGGGCCTTCAGTAATTCAGGATATTTCCGGTACAACAGTTTTTTTAATTTGTCAAAACTTCCTGTTTTTACATTTTTTCGATATAAATCATCTCTTGTCTTCACAACAATAATTTTCTCATACCCTTCTCCAATAGCAAAGTCCAAAGGAATTGCCACCGAGCAGCCTCCGTCCAGACAGGGGATCCCGTCTGCCTCTACCATTTTAGATATTACGGGCATACTGGCAGACGCCTGAATCGCTGCAAAAATATCCCCACACTTTCCATTTTCAAAGTAGACGGGTTTTCCTGTCCGACAGTCCGTTGCAACTGCTATAAATCTTCTCCCGGGATCCATAAACTTTTCTTTATTCAGTGGTTCCCCATTTCTCTCATCGTCAAATACAATATCAAATCCAAATAGCCCGTGATTTCGTCGAAACGCCGGAAGGCCCACATAATCCGGATCATGACGATGTCCCAGATTAAATCTGCTTGCCCGTCCTATCTGACCGGATATGTAATTATATCCATTTAAGGCCCCTGCCGATACCCCTGCCACGCACTCAAGCTGAATCCCATGAACCATAAGTGCATCCAGCACGCCACCGGTATAAAGCCCTCGAAAAGCTCCGCCCTCCAGCACCAGGCATCCTTTTATAATATCACCCTCTGCCTGCCCAAACGGCAGTTCGTCAATCCCGGAATATTTTTTCATAGATTCTTCCTTTCCAAATCCTCACTGACCTTTTCCGTTATTATAGTAGAAATAATGTTCTGTTTTCAATACCTTCTATAATTATTTAAATACAATATCCAAATAATAGCATCCTTATTTTTGTAACTTTTGATGGATTTTATTATATGCTCTATGGTATAATATATAAATCTTATACATAATATGGAGGAAATTAAGATGAAAAAGATTTTAGCAATTGTACTGGTATCTGCTATGGCCCTTTCTTTGGCGGCCTGCGGCAGCAGCAAGGATGACACAAAGACACCTGCCGGCCAGGAAACTCAGCAGACTCAGCAGGATGACAAAAAGGATACTCCTACTGAGGAAAAGAAAGAAGATACTGGCGTTGATGTTGCCAATTACTCTTCCTGGAAAAAGGCAGACTGGGACAAAGCAAGCGATGATCAGAAATTTGAAGTTTCTGAAAAAGTTGTAATTGAAATTGGTGAAGAAATGATGGAAGGTTATGCGGAAATTTACGAAAAAGCCAAAGATTCTTCTGAAAAGGAAAAACTGGAAGCAGAAATCAAAAACATGCAGTCTACAATTGACACCTTCTTTGACACAGATGCAAATGCAACACTTGGCGAACTGGTTGAAGCAAGCAAAACACTTATGGACAGCAGCACTACAAAGTAATTTAGGCTATTCAAACTAAATAAAAGAATTTTTAAAGGGTGAAATCAATTGTGATTTCACCCTTTTTATCTTACTTATTTGCGCCCGCAGCACTGTTTATATTTTTTTCCGCTTCCACAGGGACACGGATCATTTGGATAAACTTTTTCTTCTGAGCGCTTTTTCGGTGCTTTCTGAAGACTTTCATCCTTGTTTGTACCGGTTACTTTTGCCACTTCTTCACGTTCTACCTTCTGTTCTACTCTTACATGGAACAGCATTCGCACTGTTTCTTCCTGAATATTGGCAATCATACTGTCGAACATATCATATCCGGCCATCTTATATTCCACCAGTGGATCTCTTTGTGCATATGCCTGCAGTCCAATACCCTCACGCAGAATTTCCATATCATCAATATGATCCATCCATTTGCGGTCAATGGCTTTCAAAAGAATTACACGCTCTAACTCACGAATCATCTCCGGCTCCTGGAATTCAGCCTCTTTCGCTTCATACAGCTTCACTGCCTGTTCCTTCAGCCGGTGTTTTAATTCATTCTTAGAAACGCCTTCTACATCTTCACCGGTAAGCGGCTGCATTGGAACTACCGGTATCAGCAGCTCATTCAATTCCTGAAGATCCCATACATTTTCACTGCTCTGGTCTTCTCCCAGACAGCTGTCCACCGTATTTTCCACCTGGTCTGTAATCATTTTATAGATAACATCCCGCATACTCTCTCCATCCAGAACCCGGCGTCTCTCCGTATAGATAATCTCTCTTTGGTCATTCATAACCTGGTCGTATTCCAGCAGATTTTTACGGATACCGAAGTTATTTCCTTCGATCTTCTTCTGGGCTTTTTCAATAGAGCTGGAAAGCATTTTGTGCTCAATCTGCTCTCCTTCCGGAACCCCCAGCGCATTAAACATAGTAATCAGCTTTTCGGAACCAAACAGACGCATCAGATCATCTTCCAGTGAAATATAGAAGCGGGACTCACCGGGATCTCCCTGTCGTCCGGAACGTCCCCGCAGCTGATTATCAATACGTCTTGACTCATGACGTTCTGTACCAACAATTTTCAGTCCGCCTGCCGCTCTGGCCTCTTCATCCAGCTTAATATCCGTACCACGGCCGGCCATATTGGTAGCTATAGTAACGGCTCCGTGCTGGCCCGCCTCAGCTACAATCTGGGCCTCCAGCTCATGAAATTTGGCATTTAAGACATTATGCTTGATGCCTTCTTTGCTTAACATCTTGCTAATCAGTTCAGATGTTTCAATTGTAATAGTACCAACCAATACCGGCTGTCCTGCGGCATGAGTCTTTACAATCTCATCCACTACTGCCTTAAATTTTTCAGCTTTTGTTTTATAAACCGCATCCTCCCTGTCTATCCGGGCAATAGGTTTATTGGTAGGAATTTCAATAACATCCATGCCATAGATATCACGGAACTCTTTTTCCTCAGTCAAAGCAGTACCGGTCATACCCGATTTCTTTTCATATTTATTAAAGAAATTCTGGAAAGTAATAGTTGCCAGAGTTTTACTTTCACGTTTTACTTTTACATGCTCTTTCGCCTCTATCGCCTGATGGAGACCATCAGAATAACGGCGCCCCGGCATAATACGGCCGGTAAATTCATCTACAATCAGAATCTGGTCATCCTGAACCACATAGTCCTGATCACGAAACATCAGATTATGCGCCCGCAGTGCTAGTATAATATTATGCTGAATCTCTAAATTTTCCGCATCCGCCAGATTCGAAATCTTAAAAAAGCGTTCTACTTTCTTTACACCGTCCAGGGTAAGATTAATTACCTTATCCTTTTCGTTAACGATAAAGTCTCCGCTCTCTTCAATTTCAATACCCATAATGGCATCCATTTTGGAAAACTCGCCGCTGGCCTCACCTCGTTTCATCTGACGTGCAAGAATATCGCAGGCCTCATACAATCTGGTGGACTTTCCGCTTTGTCCGGAAATAATCAGCGGTGTACGTGCTTCATCAATAAGGACAGAGTCCACCTCATCAATAATTGCGTAATACAAATCACGCTGCACCAGCTGTTCTTTGTAAATCACCATATTATCACGCAGATAATCAAACCCAAGCTCATTGTTTGTAATATATGTGATATCACATCCGTAAGCTTCACGGCGCTGATTGTTATCCATATCATTTAACACAACACCTACTGTCAGTCCCAGAAACTCATGAACTTTTCCCATCCATTCAGAGTCTCGTTTTGCCAGGTAGTCATTGACTGTAACAACATGTACGCCTTTTCCCTCCAAAGCGTTCAAATAAGCCGGCAGTGTAGAAACAAGTGTCTTACCTTCACCGGTCTTCATTTCTGAGATACGTCCCTGATGAAGTACAATACCACCGATTAACTGTACCGGATAATGCTCCATTCCAAGTACTCTTCTAGCAGCTTCGCGAACCGTTGCAAATGCTTCCGGCAGAAGCTGGTCTAGTGTCTCTCCATTAGCCAGCCGCTCTTTATATTCTTTTGTTTTGTCCCGGAGCTGCTCATCTGACAGAGCCTGCATGTCCGGACGTAGTTTTTCTATTTTGTCTACAATCGGATATACCATTTTCAGTTCCCGGGAACTGTGAGTCCCAAATAACTTTTCTAATACACTCATATAAATCTCCTAATAATCTCCAAAAATACAAAGTCTGAAACTTTGCGGAATTAATAATCATTCTACCACTGAATTTCTTATTAAACAACCAAAAGCCATGAACGAATTGTTAACTTTTTATAAACGTGAAAAATACTCTGCACAAAATTTCAATTTGTGATAAACTCTATTGGAATTGAGGAATAAACTAATAAAGGAGGATATTTATGAGCTATTTATATAAAACCCGCGGAACCTGTTCTACCATGATTGAGGTAGAATTAGATGGCGAAATTGTAAAGAATGTTAAATTTACAGGAGGATGCAACGGCAATCTGCAGGCAATTCCAAAGCTGGTGCAGGGCTTAAGTGTATCACAGATAGAAGAAAAGCTGTCTGGCATTTCATGTTCCGGACGCCCCACCTCCTGCGGAGATCAGCTTGCCAAAGCATGCCGCGCAGCCTATGAAGCCGCGTTATCTTAAGGAAAAAGAACACAGGCCATTTCCGGTCTGTGTTCTTTTTATATAGAGGTTACTATTCAAGTCTCGTCTGTTTAATATTTCATATAATTCCTGGCCGTGTCAAAAAACGCCTGAAGATTTTCCGGTTTCGCATTGTCAATATTTACATCAAAGTCCAGAATATAACCGCCGCCCGGAGCATAAATATCAATGGCCTCTTTAACCGCTTTTACTACATCATCAGGAGATGCATATTCAAGCATCGTTCCTTCCAGCCCGCCCCGCAGACAATATTTTCCCCCGAAACGCTCTTTGATTTTCTTCATATCATTTGTTCCCGTAAAGGTCATCATACATTTATGAGCAGGCACATCCCGTTCTATAATATCCAGTTTGGACATATAGCTGTCCTCTACATAGATCCATGGAGTTACGTTATATTCAATGCAGGCATCAATACAATCCTTTAATCCCGGCCAGTAGAATGTTTCAAAGTTTTCCCGGCTCATAAAGCTGTCAAAACCGTTATGAAGCATAAACCCTATCACACGCATAGGTCTGGACTTCATCATATTCTTAAGTCCCCGCACCTGAACCTTTGAAGCTGCATTTACCGCGGCAAGGAGCTCATCGGGGCATTCATAAATATCCATAGATACATTCAAAAAACCTCTGAGCGTATCATTAAAGATATCAAAAGGAGCAGATGTCATATAGTCTGAACCGCTGGGAATCCCCATTCCCGCAAGGGTGTTAAAATAGTCTCCCACGGCGCCTACCTGCTCAGACAATTTACCTGCACAGTCAATAATGGCGTTAAATGATTCTTTTACTTCCGGATTAACCGCCGGCAGCGTTGCATACATCCCGCCATGCCACACTGCATTAGAAAAGTCCAGCATTCCCAGACCTTTGTATTTCCCGTAATGTCTGGGCAGAATCTTTTTCATTAAAAAACCGGTAGGATCTTCCGCGTATTCAAGGTACTCCTCCTGGGCCATGTATTCCTTGTCCGGAATCTGGAATCCGATATTATCATCATCAAAATGTTTTCCCGGCCAGCGAACAAACTGGCAGTCCAGCGCTTCCATGGCAGGGCCGCAGAATATAGATTTCGGACCATAAGCAAAATCCGGCTGATACTCTTTGTGATATCTCAAAAAAGACGGCAGTGCATTCCGCCAGTCCGCAATCGTATCTTTAATAGTTGTTTCTCCATATAAAGTAATGGGAAGATATGTAATATACGGAGCTGCCATAACATGATCCACCCGCTGGCAGGTAATACTGTCTTCAAATAATTTCAGACGGCGGCTGTAATCAGGATGCAATGCTTCATTTGTTCCCATAATCAATTCCTCCTCATGTCAGAATATTCCCCAAAATCATTTCTCAATAATTATATCACCGCACAAATAATCTGACAAATTCGGATTCGGACTGTCTGTTATTCCAAAACCGCTCAGGAAAGTACATTTGATTTTAAAAAGCTGCACAAATCATCCCCCATCCGGGCGTATCCCTCATCATTAGGATGCAGTCCGTCATAGAGAAGCGTATCCGCATTATCACCGGTTATCACACCGGCTGTCCGCTGCACATATACCCTGGTATTTGTATGCCTCTTAGCTGCGTCGATCATAGCCTTCTCATAATCTGCTGCACTGCTTCCCACACGATTTTCTTTCTGACTCACCCCTTTTTCATAACTTTTACCTACCCGCAGGCGATAAGAGGGTGTCTCTAGCACAATCACTGCCGAAGGATTCTGCCTGCGGACCCCATCCAGAAAATCATTCATATACCCGCAAAACGTTCCGTCATCGGCAGTATCATCTGCTGTTCCAAGAGGCGCGCTAAAGGTATAGTCATTGCTGCCTATGCCGATGCATATCACATCATATCCCTGATAAGAAACTTCTCCATTTATAAGCCGTTCATATAAATTCGGAAGTCCGCTGGCAGTATTGGGGCCCACTGCTGAGCAGGTCACCGCCTGATTGGAAACCTGGCAGCCTAAAAGCAGCTGTACCCGCTGAGACGGCGGGCAGACACTTCTAGAATACTTTCCTTTGCCAAGGGTGATACTGTCACCTTCAAATAGTATTTTTAAATGTTCAAAGGTCCCGTCAGGCGCAGTCACTCCATTTTCCTCTGTCCGGCTGTACATCTTTTTCCCATTTTGATTCATTACAGCCCGAATACCCAATGTATATTTTCTGCCGGTATCTGTCTCTAATTCATAATTATTATTCTCGGAAACAGCAATTCTCTTCCATCCGCCGGAATCCTTCTGCAGGATTTCATACCAGTCTGCACCGGAAATCTTCTTCCACTGAACCTGAAGCCTGGTTTTTTCTGAATTATACTGCAAATTAGTAATCACAGGGACATCAAGGGGGACCGTATAAGCGTTGGTTTCTGTAACTGGTCCCAGATACATAACTCCATCTACCCGCCGGAAACACCTGATTCTGTATCTATATGTCTCCCCCGCCGAAACATTTCTGTCACTGTAGGCACACTCCTCTAAAGCATTGCGAACAGCAATTCTTTTATAAGCACCATCTCCACTCTTACGTTCTATGAAATAACCGTCACATGCTTCACTGGCGTTCCATCGTATATTAATATATTCTCCGGTTACACCACTGTTTTCCATAACGGGAGCCTCCAATTTCAGAGCATATCCTCCGTCTGATTCTACGGAAACTGATTTTAGAACCGGCGCCTTTAATACTTCTTGTTTATCTGTGATAATGGAATGCTGTGTATCCGCCAGAATTGTTGTATTTGACACAGAACCGCCAGCTGAAAAGAACATAATACCGGCCAGTCCCAGTAATACCGGTACTCTGATACTGCTTCTCATAACACTCCTCTCCTCTCAACGTCCAATTTTTTCAACTTTTTCATTATAACAGATCTTCCGGTCAATCTCTTTGATGTTTTCTTAATTTTTTATTTTAATTATCTGTTAATTTTATATATTTTTTGTATTTTTTCTGCTTATATATATTTTTTTAAATTATTTTCTGTTTAGGTATTGACTTTTTGTTTTTTTGATTGTACAATTACAACATCAAAAGAATTTAATAAAACAAATCTTACAAAGGAGGTACAGTCCAATCTACATTTAATTTTTTTACAGGATTTTAGGAAAGGCAGGTACAGTCCAATTTTCACTTAAATCGTTTTATTAAAATCAAAATCTAAAAAAGGAGGTACGGTCCAATCTGCATTTAAAGAAAACACGGAATTTTATGAAAGGAAGGTACGGTCCGATTTTCACTTAAATAATATTTAAAATTGAAGATACGAATCAGGAGGTACAGTCCAATTTACATTTAATTTTAACAAACAAAAGATTGGTTACACGCATACAGAGTAACTCAAAATTTTATTTCGGAATATTTGTACTGTTAAGAATTTTTATTATTCTATAAGTAGTCCAAAAGAAAATAATCTGCTGCAAAGGGATTATTAGATGTTTTAAAAAATAAAAGAATAAATTGGTGAAGCAATTATATCTTAATAGTTTTAGAATGTATAGTAGAGGAATAAGCAGAATTATATTATTGGTTTAAATGTGGAAAAATAGATTTCATCCAGTTTCAATGTTCAACTAAAATAAGTTATTAATATTACAGAGGAAAACAGTATCAGTTCCAATCGCAGAAATGTTTGTAAAATCAAAAGGACAACTGAATAGAGTCTTTGAAAGGAGAACTAGCCCATTGGATAGTATAGTTTAAAAGACTACATCGAATCTAAATTTTCATCGGTGTGGTCTTTTTCCTGCTGTTTTTTGTTTTTTACCTGCTATTTCTAATATTTTTATAAAGTTGTAAAATGACATTGACAGCCTACTTTACTTGGCGCAATATAGTATTGAATACTACATCATGTTGATGTTATTTCTATATTAAAAATAAGAGGTATACACTATGAGACAAATAATTATAACAACAGAAAGTGGATCCGACCTGCCTGAACATTTAGTAAAAAAATATAATATCCGAGTTATTCCCATGCATATTATTATGGACAATCAGTCTTATGAGGACGGCAGTATACCAGTAGACACTGTATATGACTACTATAAAAAAACCAAGAAGATCCCCTCTACCTCTGCCGTTAATGTCGGTGAATACCAGGACTTTTTTGAAAAGCTGCGCAAAGAAATACCGGACTGTGTCATTATACATATGTCTTATTCCTCCAAAGCCTCCAGCACTTATCAAAATGCCGAAATTGCAATCAGAAAATTCCAGGATATTTTTTTAATTGATACAGAGAATGTTTCCGGAGGATGTACTGCTCATATCGCAAAAGCATATGAACTGGTCCAGGAACACGCAGATACCAATGATTATGCAGACCTTGCCAAAACAATTCAAAACTGGTCCAAAAAGGTTTTTTGTTCGTTTATTCCGGGAAACCTGGAATATTTAAAAGCAGGAGGCAGAGTTTCAAATGCCCAGTATCTTGGAGCTACTCTCCTTAACCTGAAACCATTAATAGAAATTGCTGACGGAAGTCTCCTTGCACAGAAAAAATACCGGGGCTCCATTGAAAAACTTGTAGATAAATACATGGCAGATTATCTGGAAAAACATCCGGTTTCCAGAAAGTGTCTCTATCTTATGTATTCAAAAGGTCTTTCACAAACTTCCCTGGATCTGATGAAAAAACTGGCCTTCCAACACGGTTTTCAGTCTGTTGAATATGTTATGACCGGATGTGTAATCAGCTGCCACAGCGGACCTGGAGCCATTGGACTGGCAGGATGTCTGGAACATTAATATTTTTGTAAAAAGGTGATGAGGATCCTCTAAATGGGATCTTCACCACCTTTTATTTTGCCCCTGTTTTATTTTTCTCAAGCTTTGACCAAACAGTTCTTTTCCGGTATGTTTACTCTAAATTCAGTTTTTTCTTAAGAAACAACGTTGTTCCCCCAAAGAATACCACAGAAAGGACCCCATCAAATATCAGCTGATATATTAAAGTTCTGTACCCTGAAAAAGCAAATATAGAAAAGTTATGTGTCATGCTTCCGGCAGCAACAAGCGCAGTAATAATATTTAATATAATAACAATCACCACAAATGCAAGAAAACTGAAAAATATTTTATGCTTGTTTGCAGTGGCACCTACTGCCATAGATACATACGCCTGCAGCACAATACGAACAAGCTGCATAATCAATACCGCAATCGCCAAAATCAATATACCGCCATTCTGTGACAACACATTTCTGATACTCTCTAGGTCAAGGGCTGCAAACATATCCCGTGTAGCTCCGGCTCCAACCAGGAACAAAGCTCCTGAAACAAATAGAACTGCTGCCGCCAGCACAATCCAGATCAGGGCCGTCAATGTTTTGCACAGTACATGATTCCAGGTAGGTACCGGCAGCGTATGCATTAAATACCCTTCCTGAGAAAGCAGGCTCTTAAAGAATCTTCCCACAATCACCACCAGAGTGATAATCATCATGGCAGTCACAAGAATCAAATAAATTATAAACAAAATTAGAAGTGGAAGCTCTTTTCCTACTACTACCGACCCCCTGATCATAACACCTCCGATTAATGCTACTACAAGTATTGCCGCATATAACAGCATCAGCAGTCTTCCGCTTGATTTAAGTTCATATTTCATCAATTTTCCTAACATCTAAATACCTCCCGAAACAGTGCATCCACAGACTTTCCTTCTGCCTCTCTGATCTCATCTACTGACCTGTGAAAAAGCACTTTTCCCTGATTAATAAATACCGCTTCATCCAAAACCCGCTCTATATCCGCAATCAGATGAGTAGATAATACAACTGTCGCATCTTCTGAATAGTTTTTAATAATTGTATTTAATATAAAATCTCTTGCCGCCGGATCCACTCCGCCAATAGGTTCATCCAAAAAATAGATTTTTGCCTTTCTGCTCATGGCAAGAATCAACTGCACCTTTTCTTTATTTCCCTTTGACAGCGCCTTTAACTTCCTATCCTCTGTCAGCTTTAACGAAACCAGCATTTCTTTCGCCTTTACAATGTCAAAATCCTGATAAAAATCCTGAAACATTTCAAGCAGAGACGCCACCGTCATCCATTCCGGAAGATAATCCGCATCAGGAAGATAAGACACAAATCCTTTACTTTCTGTTCCCGGCTCTAGACCGTTTAGTTCTATCTTACCCTCAGTTGGCACCAGCAGTCCATTGGCAACTTTTATCAGTGTTGTCTTACCGCTGCCATTTGGACCTAGAAGTCCTATGATTCTTCCGCTCTCAAACGTCAGATTTACCTGATCCAAAGCAGTCAGACTTCCAAAACATTTTGTCAGATTTTCGCACTTAACACTTACACTCATGCTATTTATTCTCCTTTTTCGTTTCATTCAGCAGCTGAATCACAGCATCATCATTGTAGCCTAATGCCTTCATCTTCTCTCTAAACTCATCAATTATCTGCAGTGCTGATTCCTTTTTTAAATTTTCAATCATACTCTGATCCTCCGTCACAAATCTGCCCCTGGTTCTGATTGCATGAACCAAACCAGCTCTTTCAAGCTCCGTCAACGCTTTCTGCATTGTATTGGGATTAACTTCGGCCTCTCCTGCCAGCTCCCTGACAGAGGCCAGCCGGCTTCCCGGCTGATAAATTCCGGTCATAATCCGGTTCTGTATTTGTTCTACTAATTGTGCATAAATTGATCTCTCATTATTGAATACCCACGCCACCTTCTTTGCTCCTTTCTCTATTGCTTTATTGTATTAAGCTAATAATACAATAGTACAATAATACAACTTTGTCAAGAGCTAACACAAAAAAATAAAATATGATATAATACCGTCAGAATACAAATGAAATGGAGAACTCCTATGATACTTGGACCTTACACACATTTAACTGTAAAACGGCCGGATACTGCAGTGTCCGAAACTGAAATCAACCAGGCGCTGAAAAAAATTCAGACAGATATGTCTGTTCTTATCACTATAGATACAAGACCTGCCAGAATCGGGGACCAGGTTATTATCCAATATCAAGGATATTTGGACAGCACTCCCATTCCCAATACAGGCCGCAGCCATCATCCTCTCATCCTTGGTTCCGGCTCCTTTTTACCAGAATTTGAAGAGCAGCTGACAGGCAGATGGGCCGGAGATAAATTTTCATTCCCCGTATATTTCTCAAAAGACTATCCAAATACCGCTGCTGCCGGAAAAGAGGTCGTTTTCCAAATTCATCTGCTCTCCGTAGGTGAACTGGTTCTTCAAGATCTGGACGATGATTTTGCTAAAGATTTTTCTGACTTTGATACATTAGCTCAATTAAGAGATTCTATTTGTCAGAATCTAACAGAAAAAAAGAACGAAAAAGCACAGGAAGAAATCTGCACAAATCTTCTAACCCAGATTATAGAACATTCCAGCCTGGATCCTAATCCAGAACTTCTTGCACAGCTGAAGGATGAGTTTTTAGAAGAATTTCAAGAGCAGCTTGCCCGCCAGGGACTGGATACAGAGCAATTTCTGTCACGCACCGGACATTCTGATGAATTTATAGACCGTCACTGCCAGAAGCAGGCAGAGCGAAAGATGCAGGAAACTATGGTCTTACATGAAATTGCCCGCACAGAACAAATAACCTTTACAGATGATGAGCTGGAAGAGGCCATTTATGACCTGGCAGAAGAATATGAAGAAGAGCCTATTGAATTCCTTCAAATGTTAAGCCAGGATGAAATAGATGGTTTAAAGCTTGAGATACTTTGTAATAAAGCGCTGAACTTCGTTATGAAATCTGCTGATTTTATCCGTTAATTAACAAACTATTCACATTTTACACAGAAATTTATGCTATGTTAGGTAAGACCCTGCTGTTCACACTTTCAGCCGGCAGGCAGCAGGCGTTAAATATTAATGCCGCAGCTACCCTTTTTAATAATTATTATAAAGATTCAGGAGAAAAATAATGAACGCACTTATGTTACTGAAAAATAAAGATTCGGTTTCTTACCTCTATGAAACAGATTCCATACAAACCGGCCTTGAAGAGCTCCACCGACATGGTTATACTGCAATTCCCGTACTGACCCTTGAGGGTACTTATGCAGGAAGTATCAGTGAAGGAGATTTTCTGAGACATCTTGTAAAACATTCAGGAAAGGGCTTTTCTTCAAATACCCAGATCAGAGAAATTATGAGAGCAAACTTTAATCCGGCAGTACGGATTGATGTGGAGATGGAGGAATTACTAGAGCTTTCCATGAAACAGAATTTTATACCTGTTGTAGATGACCGTGACTTTTTTATTGGCATTATCACCCGGCAGGATATTATTAAAGCAATCGTACATGCAAAAAACTGATTTTTTTATGAAAATCAGTTTTTTTGTATCAGTTAATGCGGTTTTTGACAAGCTCCAGCACAATACAGCGCATTTTCTTCTGCATAAAATATTCTCCTTTACAAATACTGATAACCTAAGCATTCCTTAAAATAATGTATTTATATTTTAAAGAAGCGATTTAGAAAAATGTAAGTCTGTTAATTGAACAAAACAAAAGGAGTATTAAAATGTATGGAGAAAAAGATGTGCAAAAAACAAAAAAAGCATACGATATGCTGGAAGATTCCTCTTTTAATGATTATGATTATCTGGGCAATTCTGCTTCTGCCCATGATTGTACCGGCCTTATTCCGTCCGGCCCCGTGTCAGAAGAAGAACTGCTTTCTTACAAAGATGTGTATGCATTTCCCCCTCCGATTCTAAAGGTAAAAAAAGAAAAAGAATCCTGATTTTCCTGTCCGGACTGCGCGCTGATGTGAGACTGCCTTTATGACTGTCCCTACCACATGGCGCGCATTTTATCTCTAAACCAGCCAGGCCGCGATATTTTTTACTTGTTTGCAAAACTTTAGTTACAAGTCCTTTTTCTCGTATAATTTCATGGAAAAAATAACTGACAGGATTATGGCAGCTGCACAAATTACCGGAAGGGCAAGCAGAATCTGATGCCAATATCGTTCTAGTATATCTGCAGCAGCCATGAAATCCTGAGACTTTGAAAAAGCTGCCAGTATCAAACAGGGAATCAGGAAAATGGCTATGCAGATCATTCTTCCTTTGGCAGCCCCAAACCGCACAATAACAGGAACGCTGACTGCCAGATAAATCAATGCTACAGCTATACAAGCCGCAAGTCCGATACTTCCTTCCTGGAGATATTCTGCCGTTTTATTTCCATGAAGCAATGTTGCTCCCGCAAGAGAGAGAAATGCAAGGACCACGCCGCAGGCTGTTGCAATAAGACATAGAATATAAATACTGCCGATGATCTGACGTCTTGAAACCGGCAAAGCTGCCGTTAACACATCCCACTTATACTGTTCCCACTGCACCAGCATTCCAATAATAAAAAATATGGAAAAAAATATTACAAAAGTTCCGGCTGTATCTGAGAAACGTCCAAATACTCCAAGCAGACAATAAATAATCAAAAATGCAAGATAAAGATAAATTGTCTTCTTCATACAGCTTAATTCATATCTTAACAATCCACGCATTATTTTCTCTCCTTCTTCCACAACAGCATCATTTCTTCAATGGTCACAGGCTCCACAATCATCCCGTCAGGCACTCCGTCTGCACATACCAGGGCTTGAGCGCCAAATGCATTTTCTGATACTCCAAGCACCATATCAGGAGCAAGCTTACGGATCTGCTGGATGCTTCCCTTTACAAGACAGTAAGATTCCAGCAATTCATCCTTATTTTCAGAAAAAATAATTTTCCCATTATCAATATAAGTAATATAATCACATATTTTTTCCAGATCACTAAGTATATGAGAAGATATCAGAATACTCCGTTTTTCATCCTGTATAAACTCCAGCAAAAGATCCAGCACCTCATTTCTGACAATGGGATCCAGCCCACTTGTCACCTCATCAAGTATCAGAAGCCTGGCATCATGAGACAGTGCTGCTGCAATTGAGAGCTTCATCTTCATTCCTTTTGAATAATCTTTAATATTCTTTTTTAAATCCAGCCTGAACATGCTAAGATAATCATAAAAAACCCGGCTGTTCCAGTTTTGGTAAATAATACGCAGTGCTTTTTCTATCTGAACTGCATTCACGCCTGGCGCAAAAAAAGTTTCATCCAGCACCACTCCAAGCTTCTCTTTGATTCTGTTTTCTTTCCCGGTAAATACTTCTCCAAAAACAGTAACCGTTCCGCTGTCCTTTTTGTTTATTCCCAGCAGATTTTTTATTGTAGTACTTTTTCCAGCCCCGTTCTTTCCAATAAAGCCCATAATAGCCCCGCCCGGAATGGAAAAGCTTATATGATCTAGTACAAATTCCTGATATGTTTTACAAACATTGTCAACTTTTAATGCTTCCATTTAACTATTCTCCTCATAAAGCAGCTTTAGCATATCCCAAAGCTCTGTCAGACTGATATCGCACAGCTTTGCCTCTCTGACAGCCGTTTGCAGGCATTCTTCCATTTCTTTTAACTTTTGTTCCCGCAAAAAATCCTGATTAACTCCTGCTACAAAACTTCCCTTTCCGGTATAAGATACAATAAATCCTTCCCGTTCAAGCTCCTCATATGCCCGCTTTGTAGTGATTACGCTGATTTTCAGTTCCTTTGCCAAAAAGCGCATAGATGGCAGCGCATCTCCTTCTTTTAGTTCTCCGGTCATAATCATATTTTTCATCTGCGTGACAATCTGATCATAAATGGGCTGACCAGCTGCATTTGTAATAATAATATTCATAGGATCCTCACATTTAACTGTATATACTTTGTTATATTGTGTATATATTATATATACAATATTTGCAACTGTATGTCAACACATTTTATACAAGAAAACTTTCCTGCACAAAACAAAAGAAGCCTCAGATAAATCTCTGAGACTCCCTTATTATGAAAGTAATTTGATAAAAATGAACTATAATTAACAATTTCCTGAAATATCACTGTCTTTTGCAGCCGGCTGACAGCCTACATACAATACTGCTCAAGAACTCCGTGCAGAGCCGCCGCACTGCTTGTATGAATCCTCTCGATCTGTACATTATTCCTTTTAGCCTGGGCAACTGCATTATTTACCATCTTATGTGATACGGTATTAGTAAACAGAATAATCAAATCCGGCACGCCGACTTTCTTCTTAAAACCGCCTTTTTCTTTTACCATTACTTTGGCTTTACATCCATACTCCCTGCAGATATTTTCATATTGCGAGACCATTCGTTCATGGCCGCCGATGATTACTACGCTCATAATTCCCTCCTGTTCAAGATATCTATATTTGTTCCGCTTTTAGTTAGCTTTGACTAACTATAGTTTTGCACATTTAACACAAAATAGCAAGGTTTTAAAGTGAGAATCTTTTCCAATAATCATTTCAGGCAAAATAGCCGTTAACTTTTCTTTATTTCCACAGCACAGAAGCCAGCATTATAATCAGAGGCATTGCAATAATAGATAAAATCGTACACAGACAAACTGTTTTTACCGCTCTGGTATAATCAAGACCTTCTTTTTGTGCAAATATTGCCACATTAGCGCCAATAGGAGCAGATGCGGAAATTAGTAAAATCAGTTTCATCTGATTTAGAGAAGCAGGCAGCAGGCAGAGAACTCCTACAGAAACCAGAGGAATAATGACCAGACGGGAAAAACTGCTCCAATATAAGGTCCTATCTGTAAACATTGTTTTTATATCAGCCTGAGCCAGATAAATTCCAAGAATAATCATTGCCACAGGAGCATTTAATTCACTTAGTGCAGAAAGAGATGTATTTACAACTTCCGGCAGTGGAATTTGAAACAAAAAAATTACAACGCCGATTACAGTTGCAATAAGAATGGGATTTGTAACAATGTTTTTTCCGGAAATAGCTTTTTTATCCCCTGTCATTATGTATACACCATATGTCCATTGAAGAAACAGCAGGATAGCCACAAACGCAGAACAAAAAAACACAGCTTCGCTGCCCATAACCGCTCTTACCAGTGGTATCCCCATAAATCCGCAATTGGAAAACGCAACTCCAATATTTTCAATTTTATCCCTTTTTCCAAACAAAAGCATTGAAATCACCATAGATACAACCAGCAGTAACGCTGAAATAGCAAAGGATAACCCCAGCCCTGCCGCCTTATCCGGCGTTCTGTCCACACAATAGGAATGAATAATAACCGCCGGGAGCACCACATAAAGAACCAGATTTGATAATTCTTTACTGCCCTGCTGACTGATCATCCTCTTTTTATACAGCAGATACCCCACTCCCATAAATATAAACATACAAATTAACTGTTTTAATAGAATAACCGCTTCCTGCACTTTTTAACTCTCCAATCTTTCTCAATTATGTACTAATTCGGCCGCCGCCTGCAAAGGGATGGCTATTTTTATAAAAAAGAGACTGCATTCACAGCCCCCTTACATCCTGTTGTATTTTTAAATAATTTTTTTTAATTGTCAAGGTATTATTTCGCATCAGATCTTTCAAATATATATTTTATGCAGTCTTTCCACTTTGAAATAACAAATGAAAAATTGTAAAAAAATAAATTCTATTCATTTTTTGTTGTTAGTACAACTGATTTTTCATAATAAATAGATTATAGTTACTTCAGAACAAAAAAATACGTTCTGTAAACAATTTCGGATAAGTGAAGCTCTCTATCCGGAATATGCAAACTTTAAATATATCAGGAGGGAATGTATGATACGTAAAATTATTAAAATTGATGAAGAAAAATGTAACGGATGCGGCCTGTGCGCCAAAGCCTGTCACGAAGGCGCCATCGGAATGGTAAACGGCAAAGCAAAACTTCTGCGGGAGGATTATTGTGATGGGCTGGGAGACTGCCTGCCGGCATGTCCTACCGGCGCTATTACCTTTGAAGAACGAGAGGCTCCTGCTTATGATGCAGCAGCTGTAAAAGCTGCACAGGAAGCCAAATCAGCCGCTGCTGCACCGCTTCCATGCGGCTGTCCGGGAACTCAGGCAAAAGCTATTTCTCATCAGAATGCCGCCCTTAAGACTGCTCCATTATCAGACAGTCCAAGCAGGCTTTCCCAGTGGCCGGTTCAAATTAAACTGGCGCCGGTAAACGCACCTTACTTTGACGGCGCTAATCTTTTAATCGCCGCTGACTGTACTGCATATGCTTACGGAAACTTTCATGAGAAATTTATTAAAAACCATATCACCCTCATCGGATGTCCAAAACTTGACGAAGGCGACTACTCTGAAAAATTAACAGAAATTATCCGTCAAAATAATATTAAAAGTGTTTCTATTGTCAGAATGGAAGTTCCATGCTGCGGAGGAATTGAACACGCTGCTAAAACCGCACTGCAAAACAGCGGAAAATTTATTCCATGGCAGGTATATACAATTTCAACAGACGGCCAGATTTTAGACCGCTAAAAGACAGATGCCGCATTTCAAAAAAGATGTTCTCTGACTGTAACAGCCAGCAGAACATCTTTTTTCTTTTGGCCGGCAGCTTACAATACAACCGGTCCGTTCTCTGCAATATACTCTAATGTTCCATCCTCTTTTTCCCTGACACTCAGGTCACATGGTACACTCTGGGACGGGTCAGGATGGTTTTTCCATAAATCAAATAGCTTTGGAAGAAACACTGGCCACTGAGAAGCTTCATATTCTGCATGGCTCTTTGCATCCTCCGGTTTCTGAGGCTTGGCATCAGGATTTTCCAGAATAAAAGCCGGGGGCTCTGTGATCTTCGTATTAAAAAATGACGCCGTTATATGTATGGAACCTCCCGCGGCCTCTTCCCACATGTGTACGGTGGAATCAACAAATTCTCCTTTTCTGTTAAAGATTCCCTCTACCAGCACATGCTTTAGATGTGTCTTAAACGGAAACATATCCAGTCCCAGTCTGTCAATCTGTATCCCATTTCCACCGAATACCGGAATACCCGGAACCATTGATTCTGAAATCATATGAGCAGATCCTAAAAAACCATACTTCCACGGCTCTCTTACCCAGGTAAAACGTTTATGGGCTCCCGGAGCCCAAAGATAATAGCCCTTTTCCATATTCGCCCACCACCAGTCAAGCATTTCCGGCGTTACCCCCGGCAGAAAATGCTGGCACTGCATACCCATTCTGTAACCACGGTCTATATACTGCTGCTTCATTTCAAGCTCCGGAATAAGCGGACTGGGTCTGTCAAGAGGCGTATAAGCCAACGTGGGAACATGAATATTATCCTGAAACGGAATATATGTCTGTCCCCCGTTAGCTGCCATACCTAATTCTTCCATAAAAGTATCCTCCTGTTACACATTCAGTTTTTTCTGTCAATATGTTTCATATAATAGCCGTTTCTTCCATAATTGTCAAAAATACTTTTCATAAAAATGTACCCTTGGGGATAACTTTTTTAATTCCAATCACCTTTATTTTCTGCTAGATCAATCCGTATTTTTCCAGCAGTGCCGTGGACGAGGATTTTCCCTGTCTGATCTTTGCGGCCCTTCGTTCAAATATCGTAAAGGACGCTGCTGAAAATACTGCCGCGAAAATAAGCAGAAATACAATATCTGACCGGAAACTTCCCTGACCGCAGATTGTTTTCCGAAATGCGTCCACAGTATAACTGAAGGGAAGGAAATTATGAATTTTCGCTACAAATCCTCCCGAAACCTCTATTGGGTAAGTCCCTGCGGAACCTGCAAGCTGAACAACCGTAAAAATCAGCATAACAAAGCTTCCTACTTTTCCCATAAGGGCATTAAAGAAATATACTACAGAAATAAATGTAATGCCGGCCAGACTAGCGATTCCTATAGTGGCCCCCATTTTCTCCGGTTCAAAACCATTTACTGTATGAAGAATCAGGACCATTACTACAGATGCTGCTGCTATAATCAAATAAGATACTGACACTTTGCTCAGCCACCATTTTAGTCCGGATTTTAATTCTCCTTCATAACTATTTACCGGATAAATCAGGCAGAATGCGATACATGCAATCCACAGACCCACACACATCATGTAAGCCGCCATTGCATGGCCGTTATTGGCAACCTGTGAGCTTTCTGACTTTTGTGCATCTACGGGAGATGCAAACATATCCACGGTATCATTGCTCTTACTTACATCATTTATTTCTTTTGCGCCATCTGAGAGCGAGGATTTTAGTGTACTGCTTCCGGAAAGCAGCTGATCTAATCCGCTCCCAAGCTCAGCACTCCCGTCCTTAAGTGCCCCGCTTCCTTCTGCAATTTGAGCCGCGCCTGAGGACAGTTTGCTGCTTCCGGAAAGCAGAGCATCATTATTTGATACCAGCGCAGCGGTTCCATTCCAGAGCTGTCCCGCCGCATTTTGAATCTTAGAAATACCGCTTCCCAGTTCTGAGGACAGCTGAGCCGTTCCCTCATCCAGGGCTTCTGCACCGTTTTCAAGCTGTGAAGAACTTTTGTTTAACTGGGCCAGCCCTTCATTTACCTTTGAAACCCCCTGCGTATAAGCGTCCACCCCGGCACTTAGTCCGTTTTTTCCGGAAATTCCCTGATTCAGCTCTTCTAAACCAGCCGTCAAATCCTGGCTTCCCGGAATAATCTGCTGATCCAGTGTATCTTTTACTGCCTTTGTTCCGCTATCCAGCTGAGTAATAGCTGTCTTCGCCCCATCTGTTACTGTTGATGATCCGGCAACCAGCGTCTGATACTCTTTACTGCTCAGCAATTGTCCTATGGCCGCAGCGCCGGTATCATCCCCGGCAGCTAAAAGCTGTTTTTGTATCTGCACCAGGTTCTCGTCTACTGCCTGAATGCCGTCTCCCAGCTGATCAAGCCCCTGCTTTACTGCCTTAAGACTCTCACTGCCCTCCTGGGACTGTTTCCCGATTGTCTGGGACAATTCTTTTAGACCCGCAGTCAGAGTTTCACTGCCCTTCTGAGCCTTTTCTGCTCCGCCGGCCAGCTCCTCTGTTCCCTGTACTAAAGCTTTACTATTCTCCTTTAGCTGGGCCGTTCCCTCATAAGCCTGCTCCACACCGGACGTATAAGATGCAATTCCTGATTTTAAGCTTAATGCTCCCTGATTTAACTGGTCTGCACCCTCGCCGGCAGCTTTCTGCAACGTGTCCGTTCCATCCTTTAACTGACCCGCTCCGTCATTAATCCTGGCTGTACCATCTGTATAATCTTTTAAAGATGCCGTCAAAACCTGGCTTCCACTCTGAAATTCCAGGGTGCTGTCTGCCAGAGTCTGCAGATTTTCGGTAATGGTCTGATTTCCGGAAGAAGCATCCGAAATCCCCTGGGTAATTACCCCCGCTCCGTCTGCTGCTTCTGTCATTCCATCCGCAGCCTCTGTAAAGCTGTCAAAAACAGCCTGAGTATATTCTTTCGTTACCTCCTCTGAAACACTTTCTTTTATTTTTTCCAGTGCAGACTCACTCATCTTAGAAGCAATATAGTTTGTTCCCGGATTTGTTTCATATTTAAGCTGCATTTTTCTGGGATGCTCATCCATCAAAGTGGCTGCATTGGCGGAAAAATCTTCCGGAATTGTTATCACCATATAATAAGACCCATCCTCAATTCCCATTTTGGCTGCCTGTGCATTTACAAAATGGAATTGGAGTGAATCATTCTCCTTTAAATTTTCCACCAGACTGCTCCCAACATTCAGCTCCTTCCCATTATATTCTGCACTCTGATCCTTATTTACCACAGCTACCGGCAATTGATCCAGCTTCCCATAGGGGTCCCACATAGATCCCAGAAACAACGCAGTATAAATAGACGGAATAGCTATAATTGCAATTAAAACAATCATCAAAACTTTATTTTTCAGCAATTTTTTCCACTCCTGCTTTATCATTTTAAAAGCTCCTTTCTTCATAGCATAAATCGACACATATCTTATTATTAGATTTTAAAACTATTAATAGACATAGTGTTGCTTTTTTATTTTAACGGAATTATAATATAGGTACAAGATAAGAAGCAACCCACAATTATTCATATTTTTGTTGTTTTCTGAACATTTTTTATAGATTTGTCTATTAATTAAATCTTTTTTAATATTTGGGGAGGTTTTTATGGAACAAAAAATCGACCGGAGAATCCGGAAAACAAAATCTCAGCTCAGAAATGGCCTGGCTGCTCTGATGCAGACGAAAAGTATTAACGAAATTACTGTTAAGGAACTGGTAGATGCGGTAGATATTAATCGTTCTACATTTTATCTGCATTATACAGACATTTATGATCTGCTTCAAAAAACAGAGGATGATCTGCTAGAACAGGTAAAAGACATTATCCGTGAACACGCAAAAACTGACGACACCGCCGAAGCCACTTTTCCTTTTATGGAAGATATCTTTGAAACAGTAGATGCAAACCGCGAGATCTTTCAGGCTTTGGTAGGCAGCAACGGGGATATCTCCTTTATCCACAAGGTAGAGGATATTATTGCACAGAATACCATTTACAGGCTGGAAAAAATGTTTCCGGATAATGTACAGGATCTGAAATATTATTACTCTTTCTGCCTGACAGGCGCTGTAGGACTAATTAAAACCTGGATTACCGAAAACAGCCGGAAAAGTCCGGAACACATGGCGCGTCTTGCTTATCAGATGGTCACTAATGCCATGCAGTCCTTCTTTGAAAACGCAGCTCCTTTAGTAAAATAATACAATATCCCCACCTGTGATTTTACCCTGATGATTTTTATTATCACTAAATACCTGACTGCAAAACTTGACTTTCCCCGAAAAAGGAATTATACTGACATCAGTTACATAAGATCTTCAGGGCAGGGTGTAATTCCCTACCGGTGGTACAGCCCACGAGCCGCAAGGTATGATTCGGTGAAATTCCGAAGCCGACAGTAAAGTCTGGATGAAAGAAGATTTAGATGCAAAATTATTATGAATTTGTATTTTAATGCTCTGAAATGAAATCTCATTTCAGAGTTTTTTTATTTTACAGCACATACCTGTAAACAGGAACGAATCCTGACAGCCGGATTCATACTTCATTTCATAATTTTTTCTGCAGTTTCTAAGGCCCGGATGATCCATCCGGGTCTTTTTTGCTCTATAGGAAATACTGTGTTGTGAAAAAACTGAAAAGTACCGATTCCTATAGAGCAAAAAACGCTCCGCTGTGGATCGCACTGCGGCAGAGTGGAATTATGTTGCTCACGCAACCCGCCGCAGGCGGAGAATCTGCCGTGGCAGGATTCTTTTTTATTTTTGGAGGTGATTTTTTGACTGACACAGATTATATGAAACTTGCCCTGGATCTCGCTGATAAGGGCGCCGGTCTGGCAAACCCAAATCCTCTGGTAGGCGCCGTAATTGTAAAACAGGGACGTATCATTGGCAGAGGCTGGCATCAGGCTTATGGACAGCCCCATGCAGAACGCAATGCCCTTGCAGACTGTCTGGAAAATCCCAAAGGCGCTGATCTTTATGTCACACTGGAACCCTGCTGCCATTACGGCAAGACACCGCCCTGTACGGAGGCGATTATTAACGCAGGCATATCCCGGGTCATTATCGGTTCCTCTGATCCCAACCCGCTGGTTGCCGGAAAAGGTAAAGAAATACTGGAAAATCACGGAATTTCGGTTACACAGGGCGTACTGAAACAGGAATGCGATGCACTAAATCAAATATTTTTTCACTATATTCAAACAGGAACCCCGTATGTGATCATGAAATATGCTATGACAATGGATGGAAAAATTGCGGCTTATACCGGAAAATCCCAGTGGATTTCCGGTGCCCCTGCCCGGCAGCATGTACAGGAAACACGCAGAAGACTCATGGGGATTATGACCGGAGTTGGAACTATAATCACAGATAATCCCAGGCTTACCTGCCGTATTGAAGGCGCCCGTTCTCCCGTCCGTATTATCTGTGACACTCATTTAAATACGCCCCTTTCCTCTTATGTTGTTCAGACTGCCAAAACATATCCCACAATTTTGGCCACCTGCTGCAAAGATGAAAACAAACAGTCCGCCTTTTTAAATGCCGGCTGCCAGATTCTGATTACCCCTGTAAAGGATGGACATGTAGATCTCAAAGATCTCATGTTGAAGCTTGGAAAACAGGGAATTGACAGTATCCTGCTGGAGGGCGGAGCAGCCTTAAACTGGTCAGCGCTAAACTCAGGTATTGTGAAAAAAGTTCAGACTTATCTGGCTCCAAAACTACTGGGGGGGGCCGGCGCAAAATCACCGGTGGGCGGTATTGGAGCCAAAGATCCGGATCATGGCTTTTTCCTGTCTTTGCCGGCTATTACCGTAATTGGAACTGATCTGCTGCTTGAAAGTGAGGTGTATCCATGTTTACAGGAATCATAGAGGAAATCGGAACACTTAGAAGTATAAGACGGGCCGGTCCTTCTGCCGTTCTGACAATCGAAGCAAAAAAAATTTTAAAAGATATCCATCCTGGAGACAGCATAGCTGTCAATGGTATCTGCCTGACCGTCGTCTCATTTACGTCCGATACCTTTACTGCAGACGTTATGCACGAAACCATGGACCGGACAGCCCTTAAGCATTTGCAGAACAAAAGTCCCGTGAATCTGGAGCGGGCTATGGCATCAGACGGCCGCTTTGGCGGTCATATTGTCTCGGGACATATAGACGGAACCGGAATAATTACCAGCACAAAAAAAGATTCCAATGCCGTCTGGTATACAATTTCCGCAGATAAACAACTGCTCCGCTATATTATTGAAAAAGGCTCTATTGCCATAGATGGCATCAGCCTCACCGTTGCAGCCGTTACTGACAGAGATTTTTCGGTTTCTGTTATACCCCACACAGCCAAAGAGACCACACTGTCCCTGAAACATCCGGGAGACACCGTAAATTTGGAAAACGACTGCATTGGCAAATATATTGAAAAGCTGATGAATATTTCTTCACATTCATCAGGAATCACAAAAGATTTTCTGGCCAGATTCGGCTATTAAGGAGGAATGATTATGTTTCAGTTCAACACTATTGAAGAAGCTCTAGAAGATCTCAGGCAGGGAAAAATCATACTGGTGACAGATGACGAAGACCGGGAAAACGAAGGAGATTTTATCTGTGCCGCCCAGTTTGCCACAACTGAAAATGTCAATTTCATGGCATCTTATGCAAAAGGTCTGATTTGTATGCCCATGAATATTGAGATTAGTCAGAGGCTGAGATTTCCGCAGATGGTTTCAGATAACACCGACAATCACGAAACTGCCTTTACCGTATCCGTAGATCATATCAGCACTACCACAGGTATTTCCGCTGTAGAACGTGGATTCACCGCCAGGGCCTGCGCAGATGAAACTGCCAGGCCGGAAGATTTCAGGCGTCCGGGGCATATGTTCCCTCTGGTTGCAAAAAAGAACGGTGTGCTGGAACGATGCGGTCATACGGAAGCAACTGTTGATCTGCTGCGTCTTGCCGGATTAAAAGAATGCGGCCTGTGCTGTGAGGTTATGAAAGAAGACGGCAGTATGATGCGCCAGCCGGAACTAATCAAACTGGCTCAAAAATGGGATCTTAAATTTATTACAATTCATGATCTTTTAGAATACCGGAAAAAAGCCGAGAAACTGGTAACATGTGCCGCTGTCACAAAACTTCCCACAAAATATGGAGATTTTGTCGCTCACTGCTATGTAAATCAATTAAATAATGAGCATCATGTGGCACTGGTAAAAGGCGATATTGGAGACGGCAAAGATCTGCTGTGCCGCGTCCATTCTGAATGCCTTACCGGAGACGCCTTCGGATCTTTACGCTGCGACTGCGGGCAGCAGTTTGACGCTGCCATGACTCAGATCAGCCGCCAGGGCCGGGGTATTCTTCTTTATATGCGCCAGGAAGGCCGCGGCATCGGACTTGTCAATAAACTGAAAGCCTATGAGCTTCAAGATCACGGAATGGATACCTTAGAAGCAAATATTGCCCTTGGTTTCCCGGGAGACTTAAGAGAATATTACATAGGTGCACAGATTTTAAAAGATCTTGGTGTCAAAACCCTCCGTCTGCTGACAAATAATCCGGACAAAATTTACCAGCTTTCCGATTTTGGAATGGAAATTACAGAGCGCGTTCCAATTCAGATGAATGCCACTTCCCACGATTTGTTTTATCTGAAAACCAAACAGTCCAGAATGGGACATATCTTAGACTATAAATAAATATTTTAAAAAAAGGAGATTTTATCATGAATGTATTTGAAGGAAAACTTGTATCAGACCAGATTAAAATCGGCATTGCAGCCGCAAGATTCAACGAATTTATCACCGCAAAACTTGTAGGGGGCGCTATAGACGGACTGAAACGTCACAATGTACCGGAAGAAAACATAGATATCGCATGGGTTCCAGGTGCATTTGAAATTCCTTTCATCGCCTCTAAAATGGCCAAAAGCGGAAAATATGATGCTGTTATCTGCCTGGGAGCCGTTATCCGCGGAAGCACAACCCATTATGATTATGTATGCAGCGAGGTCTCCAAAGGCATTGCCCAGGTTTCTTTAAACAATGACATTCCGGTTATGTTCGGCGTACTGACAACAGAAAATATTGAACAGGCCATCGAAAGAGCCGGCAGCAAAGCCGGTAATAAAGGATATGATTGTGCAGAAGGCGCAATAGAAATGGTAAACCTGATCCATGCAATGGAATATTAAGCCTTCCACTCTCTTTTTTGACTATGACGGCACACTTCACCAATGTCTGGACATCTATGCGCCTGCTTTCAGGCAGACATACCGTGAACTGGTTTTGAAAGGTTATGCCGCCCCCCGCAGCTTTACTGACAGCGAAATCAGTCAGTGGCTTGGCCAGCCGGCCGCAGATATGTGGAATTCCTTTATGCCCTGGCTGCCAGAAAAAATCCGGGATGACGCCAGCCGGCAGATCGGTCATATTATGGTGTCCATGACCCTTAACGGAAAAGCTGCACTTTATCCTCATGTAACAGACACACTGAATTGTCTGAAAAAATCCGGATATCACCTTATTTTCTTAAGCAACTGTAAACACAGCTATATGATGGCGCACCGGAAAGCCTTTTGTCTGGACAACTACTTTTCGGGCTTTCACTGCATTGAAGATTACGGTTTTTCATCTAAATGGGAAATGTACCATCAGATTAGAAACCAGTACCCTCTGTCCCATGTTATCATCGGCGACCGGAACTCTGACTTTGAAATCGGAACCAGATTTGGTCTGCCTTCCATAGGCTGCACTTACGGTTACGGAACAGAGGAAGAATATAAAAATGCATCCATAAAGATTCACTGCATTTCTCAGCTGAAAGAATTGCTGCTTTGAGAAAAAATAACCGTTATTTTCAAAAAGATCTTTATATATCAGATGAGGGATGACTTCCGCTTCTGCAGGCGGGGAGTAACAAATTGGTATCAGTGGCGGGTGTCAATCCCCATCTGATATACGCTCCGCGAGGAGGTGCAGCGATTCGGAATAGAATGTTGTCAGCAAAGCTGACCCGAATCGCGCACCAAGTCTCGCAAAAGCGAGACTTGAAGCAAAATGCCGGGTTCTCTATGAACCACTCTCCCAATGGTTAGATTTTCAGGTCTGCCATTTGGGAGTGGTTCACCAAAACCCGGCGTTTTTCTATATTTCAAATCAACTTTTCCATTTGGGGAGACTTTCCTGCTGCTTTAAATACGGCAGTTCCTGTTTTAAATCCGCACATACGCTTCTATGCCATAAAAACTCACCCAAAAACAATATTTTATGTATACTGTCATCCCTGACAAAAGCCCGAAGCATTCTCTTAACAGAATAAATTCTTTCACTGGCGTAAATATGTTCCAGCTGCAGCTGATACGGTGTAATATTTTGGGGATAATGAACTACGTTCCCATTATATTTTGACCAGTTCTGATGCAAAAGCCGCTCCCGGTTCTGCTCATACACCGGGGTTCCCGGGACAAAGTACATAGACTGAATTAAAACTCCCTGTATATGGTTCTTTATTACAAAATCCGAAAGCCTTTTTCCAACTCCCGGCGTATCATAATCTCCCCCCAGAATAAACAGACCTCTGACACTAAGCCCATGACGACGTATATTTTGCACAGCTCTCTGTATTTCTTTTACCGTACTTTTTTTATGATATGCCTCAAAATTTTTATCCCCAATAAACTCAATTCCCATAGCCAGTTCAAAAAAACCGGCACGTTTCAACAAATCCAGCATTTCATCGTCAAATCCCACTTCATATCTGGCCTGGATGGTAAAACGATAATGGATTCCGCTGTCAATAATTCCCTGCAAAACAGACTTTGCCCACTCTCTGTCTGCGAAAAAATTATCATCCGTAATCCAAAGCCCTTTCAGCAAACGCGGAAAGCGTCCTGATTCAAAAAACTCAATGGACTGTTTAATATCCTCTATTACATTTTCCACGGGTCTTGTGCGAACCTTTCTCCCGAAATGCCGCACCAGCGCACAGTAATCGCAGTTATGGGGACAGCCTCTGGAAGCATGAACCTGAGGCCATATGGTGTTATAATGTACACGATCATGATATTTGTATACCAGATAGCGGTCGGGAATGGTATCTATTTTTTGAGGCGGCTGCCTGTTGCCGGTAAAAATAAGCTTTTTTCCCTTTCGGAAAGCCACTCCCGGAAATGTTATTTCTTCCTCTTTCTTTAACGCTTTCAGCAGCTCTAAAATAGACTCATCTCCCTCGCCTACCAGTACGTAATCACAATGTCTGGATGCCTCTTTATAATTCATAGACGCATGAAGACCGCCAAGTATCACAACTGCATTTGTATGATGCCGGAAATAATCCGCTATTTTGTATCCCCGGTTTGCATTAAAAGTAAAAATACCGATAACAATTACATCTGCATCTTCCACATCCGATCTCACAATTTTGGAAATAGCTTCACTGTACATAAAAGTATCTTTTACTTTTTTCTTAACAATGGTTGCAAGAAGGTTTAAACCAACAGAAGGCGTCCGTATATATCTGTCATACACAAAATGGTTCTGCAATGACGTCTTATAAGGCCGCTCCCCGGGTTCAATAAACCTTATTTTTCTGATCTTCATCCCCAATAACCTGTCCTCTCCGCAGACTCTGCTTTTCTTATATTATAAAATATACTTTCTTCTGCCTCAACGTATTTTTTATTTCTTTCTTCTGGTTTTTTTTTAAATTTGTGCTAGAATAAAAATAATTTTAAGAGTTTTTTTTGCAGGCTGTACAGTCTGTATCTATTGAAAAAACAGAAAGGGATGCTTTTTATGGCAGAAATTGTTATTTCCATTATTTTCGGCATAATTGCCATTGCCTGTCTGACGTATGGTATTTGCGCCTGGCATTGTAAAGGGCCTATATTGATGAATAAATATATTCTGGCCTGTGATGAAGAAAAATCTGCATTGAAAAAACAGAGTGACGAAGACAAAAAAGCAGACTACCGCTTTACCGCAAAAATATTCTTCGGCATTGCTTTGATGTTTTTCTTTGTAGTTCCAGGTGTTCTGATTGATGTTGCTTTTTGCTATTTATCTATACTCACAGCCATCATTCTTGCAATAACCGCATTTATTGCTCTGTTTAAAAATGGGGCAAAGAAATATTAATAACACAAATGCCATACCCACCAAAAAAAGACAAGGGATAAGCTCCATTGTCTTTTTTTAGGTCAGTTATTAAAAGTACTATCAAAATTTTATTGTAATATCTACTGAAAAATGCCTTACTCTGCTTTTATTAATACAACTGTCAGAATCAGTCCTGCTACATCTGCAATCAGCAGAATTACATACAAACCGCTGTAGCCAAAAGCTGTCTGAGATAAGATACCGGCCAGTACAATACCGCTCTGGCGAACAATCGTATTTAATGGTGCAATGGCTTTATTTGCCTGAATGAAATCATACCTTCCAAAACAGGTTCCTATCATAGACGGAATCAGATTTCCTATTCCTCCGATACCAATTCCTACCATAATAATACTGATCCATACACAGACAGCACCTGCAGGCTGCAGCAGCAGGAACAAAATAGCAACAATATACCATATGCCATAAAAAACACAGGCTCTTTTTGTGCCAAGCTTACTGTCCAGATATCCCCAGAAATAGCTGCCCCCGATTCCGATAACCGCAGCAATGGAAAGCATCATAATAGCGGATGCCGCATATTTTCCATCTGCCACGATGGACAATCTTGGAATCAGCTGTGAAACAATTCCCACTGTTGTTGCCCACATTAGTCCAAGTCCAACGCCAATCCCCCAGGTATTTCTGTTTTTCAGCAGATTTTTCATGGTCCATTCTGATACATGGCTCTCCAGCAGCTTTTTATTCTTTTCAATTTCTTCTTCAGAAATTTTTTCATTGTCCGGGTAACAGCCGATCTCCTCCGGACTGTTTTTTACCCAGAAGAAGGATACAATACCAAATACAATAATGATACATCCAAAAATGGTATAGGCTCCGCCTACAGAACCGGTTTTTTTGATAAACGCTGTCAGCATAATTACAATAGTGGCCGTACAGACAGGCATCCCCATTGTGGCCCACCCAAGAGCCGTTCCTTTTTTCTTGGGAAACCACACATTCATAATATTATTGGGAATCAGATTCAGCTGTACATTAGCTACAATAAAATTAATAGCAAATATCATAATAATAAATACCAGGAAATTAGACGTATTAGCAAATACAAGCACCAGCGCTCCGGTAATGATATTGATAATTCCAGCCGCTTTTCTGGTTCCGGTTTTTTCAATGATTACAGCAAATAAAACTGCCCCCACAAGTGCCACCCAGCCGGACATTCCAGCCAAAGATGTGATCATCCCCGCATTCCAGCCATGCAGCTGTTCAAACTGTGCCGGATAGAAGTTCAGACCGTCAGTGCTGAGGGCTGCGGAAATATAATAGCTGATTCCCGCGTAAATAATCATAAGCCATCCCCATGTACCAAAATTATTGCTGACTTTATTTTTGTTCCCCATCTACATTCTCCTCCTTTAATCCCAGTTATCTTTCTGCTCCGGATACAGCTTCGGCAGCAGATCCGCCAGATTTGCAAATTCTTTCATATTGTGTGCCAGCAGCATTTTGGGTTTTATCATTGGTGTAATCTCCCCATCTTTTAACAGTTTCACCGGTTTGCCTCCGATAATATGCCAGCCCAGCCAAAACCTAGAGCGCAGCTCAATCCCATCCTCTGTCTCCCTTACAAAATGACACATAACCTCCGCACTTGCCTGGGGATCCTTTCGGATTCCGGAATTGGCTGTGACAATAGTTCCACATGCCTTTGTTCCAATTTTTTCTTCCTCAAATCCCATTTCAGAAGGTTTTTTAAAGCAGGCGAACAATTCATCCGGTCCACCTCCAATATCCTCACGGATCAGATGTGTAGTTCCCCAGTATTTTTCCTTCAGTGTCAGCTTTTCAGATCTTCCCTGAGCCAGATTCATACTGCGGGCATCGTAATGATCCTCCGGATCCCAGATCGTATAACGCAGTTCCCCAAGTCCGTGCCATGCAAACCACCAGTCGAACATTTCTACCGTAACCCCCGGCATTTTTGTGTAATTTGCAATATAGCCGCTTCCGTCTTCCAAAACGCAATAACCTGTTTCCACCGGAAAATATCCATCCTCAAATAAACGGTTTCTGTCCTGAATCTCCAGGGCCTGCGCCGGATCCATAGGCTCCTTAAGCGCCTTAAGCTTTTCTTTCTGGATCTCTACTAATTCCTTGTAATAATACTTTGCATACCCAAGCTTCTTTTGTTCTTCTGTAATTCCTACTCTCTCGCCCATAACATCAGCCTCCTTCAAACTTGATACCTACATTTTATAAAATAATTTGTACCATGAGAAATGATTATTTCTCCCCAATTTATAACTATTAGTTATAGATATATCATGTATCTTATCAGCATCTGTGTTACAATAATAAAAAACTGTATTTGTGATTTCGTTTTTTAGAAAACAAGAGAAAAATATATACGTGGAGGAATGATTATGGTTTGTGATTATGCTCTTTCAGCTGTCACTGTACAGCAGATTCAGATATTTCTTCAGCTTGCCAGGACAAAAAATTTTACCAGAACTGCTGACAGCCTGAATATGACGCAGCCCGGCGTCAGCAAAAGTATTGCTTCCCTTGAAGCAGCCCTTGGCTTTTCTCTGTTTGAGAGAACCAGCCGGAAAGTTGCTCTCACACCGGAAGGGCGGATTCTGTACGAGACATGGCTCCACATTCCCGCAGACCTTGATAACGGTTATCAGACAGCCAGACAGGAAAACGCCAGAATTGCTTCTGTTTTAAATATTGGAATCACCGATACTACAGACAGTTTGAAATATTTCTGGCCCGTTGCCAGAGAATTTGCAAAAGCATTTCCTGATATAAAATTGAATGTAGAGAGCGAGAACATGAAATCTCTTCAAAGCAGACTGGCAGAAGGCATTTACGATCTTATTTTTCTTCCTGATTTCGAACATTACAGTCTGGATAAAAATAAAATCTGCTGGAAATATGCAGCAAAATCAAATGTCCAGATTATTGTACTCACTGACAGTCCCCTAAGCCGTAAATCCATGCTGACAATGGAGGATATTATAAACAAAAAAGTAACAGCCCTAGACCCGGAATCCAACCCCAATTTCCTTCACTCTCTGAGAGAACTTTATGCACAATACGGAAAAGAACCTGTACTGGGACAGCTTTACAGATCTAATTTTCAGATTCGATATGCGCAAATGACCCAGGACTGTATCCATATTACAGACGACTTCTGGTCTTATACTCCTGATACTGTAAGCAGAAAAATCCCGCTGATGGGTCACTTCAACGGGATTATATGCGCATGGAATCCGGAGATATCCAAGGCGTCATTAAAAAATTTTCTTGGTTTTATTCCGTCAGACCGCTGAATGACTTCAGCAGATCTGCCAGCTTTCTCTGCTGCCGGTTTAAGCTTACTCCCTTTGGAAAGATCAGACCGCAGACCGTCTCCATAGAATCTGCCAGCGGGATACGAACCAAATCCGGATATTCTCTCACGGAGAACATCTCTTTTGGCAGCACTGATAAGAGCCGGTTTCCTCCAAGCATATTAAACAGTACCGTATGCCTGTTTATAATATGAGAAATACGGATAGGAATCCTCTGTTCATGACAATTTTCCATAAACTGCTGATAGATCTCTGATTTCGTATTAAGCATGGCAAATTCACAATCTCTAAGATCTGTCAGCGCCAGTTCTTTTCTTGTGCCCAAAGGATGGCTTTTCCCACAGATGATTACCAGCTCATCTTTCAAAATGGGAATCGTTTCGTAATCCCGAAGTAACTTTTCCGAAAACCTGGCAAATCCAAAATCAAGCTGTCCGTTATCTACTTTACGCAAAATGTCCGTCTGTTCCAGCTCCTGAATTTCAAGCTGAATATCTTCGTATTTTAACTGGAACTTGGCAAACTTCTGATTCAGCTGATAGGCTTCTGTAATAGGCAGCACCCCCAGCCGCAGCCTGTATTTTTTCTCAGGTCCTCTCTGCCCTAACAGTAACAGCATTTGTTCATAATCCCCGTATACCTTCTGGGCAAAGCTTTGAAACTGTATGCCTGTATCTGTAAGTATTGTTTTTCTCTGACCGCGCTCAAACAGACACGTATGCAGCTCTTTCTCCAAAGTTTTTATTTTCTTGGATACTGAAGACTGAGACAAATTCATTTCATCTGCCGCCCTGGAAAAATTCTGTTCTCGGGCAAGCATAAGAAAACATTCAATCTGTTCAAAATCCATAATGCTTCTCCTTTCATCTGCCTGTATAGCCTGACAGACATACCGCCCCGGCCAATAGCAGTACTTGAATTATATCATACTGCTTTTTTCTATTCCAGTTAGGAATAGTTATAAGGGATATTGGAATTGCCTTTTTTCCAGGTCCTGCTAAACTAAATATCAGAAAAACATAAACGATTTATTATAACAAGGAGGAAGCTTATGTCTAAAATATGTACCTGCCTCAGGGAGTTTCTGTCTCTTCTGGAAGAAGAAGATCAGCTTATCCGCATAAAAGAGGAAGTGAATCCCGAACCTGATATCGGTGCAGCGGGAAGAGCTGCTGCAAATACACCAGAAAAACCAGCCATATTTTTTGAGAAAATAAAAGGGTACAAAACCCCGGTGGTTACTAACGTACACGGTTCCTGGCAGAGCCATGCACTGATGCTTGGCATGGATAAAAATACCCCGGTAAAGGAACAGTTTCTGGAACTGAACCGCCGCTGGGATAAATATCCGGTGGAACCTGAAATTATAGAACGCAGCGACGCTCCCTGTAAAGAACACACCATTACCGAAAACATCAACCTTTTTGAACTGATGGCCCTGTACCGGATTAACGAACAGGACGGCGGTTTTTTCCTGTCCAAGGCTGCCGTTGTCACAGGTGATCCCGAATTTCCTGATGACCTGAACAAATTAAACGTTGGAACCTATCGGATTCAGGTAAAAGATAAAGATAAAGTGGGAATCCAGGCCCTTGCCTTCCATGATATTGCCATCCAGCTAGAAAAAGCCGAACGGAAAAACGAACCGCTGCCCATTGCTATTGCCCTGGGAAATGCTCCCCTTGTCACCTTTATGGCCAGCACCCCCATTGCCTATGACCAAAGCGAATATGCATTTGCAGGCGCCCTGCAGAACGGAACTCCGGTGCAAATTGTAAAAGCCGATACCTGCAGCCATCTGTATGTTCCGGCTTCCTCTGAAATTATACTGGAAGGCTATATTATTCCAAGAGTACGCCAGGTGGAGGGACCCTTTGGAGAATTTCCAGGTTCTTACTCCGGCTGCCGGAAACAATGTGAAATTAAAATTACACATGTAACCCACAGAACCAACCCGATTTTTGAAAATCTTTATCTTGGCATTCCGTGGACAGAAATCGACTATCTCATGGCATTAAACACCAGTATCCCCCTGTTTAAACAGCTGAAAGAATCCATGCCTGAAGTAGTTGCCGTTAATGCCATGTACACTCACGGAATGGGAGTTATTATTTCCACCAAATGCCGATATGGCGGCTATGGAAAAGGCGTTGCTTTTCGCCTGCTGTCCACCCCCCACGGTATGCCCTACTCAAAGGTAGTCATTGTCGTAGATGAATATGTGGATCCCTTTAACCTAGAACAGGTTATGTGGGCGCTGACCACGAGAGTCAGACCGGATAAAGATGTTACCGTTATTCCCAACTGTCCCGGCATGCCTCTAGATCCCTCCAGTGTCCCTGCCGGTATGCACAGCAAACTGATTATCGACGCCACTACTCCTGTAGCCCCTGAGCCAAATCCCCGGGAAGTAGAGCTTTTAAAACCACCGGCCGGTACAGATAAATGGGAAGCAATCATCCGTAATTATTTTAATTGTTAAAACCAGAAAATCTGACAGATCTTCTGTTGAAAGAAAAGCGTTTTTCAACCTATCAAAAACTATTGAATTTTACTCAGAAAGGAAATTTTATATGAATTGTCCAAGATGTGAAAGTACACATATAAAAGTTATGGCCAAGGCGCCAAAAGATCATGCATGGGAAGTATTTCTCTGCGAAACCTGCTGCTTTTCCTGGCGCTCCACGGAATCTATAAAAGTCCATGAAAAGTTTAAACTGAATGAAGAGAAAATAAAAAACATGCAGACCATTCCTCCGGTTCCTCCGCTGTATGATCTGTAAGGTTTTGATACACAGTTTTTTGTATTGTTCAGTCCGGCTGTATTTTAATTATACAGCCGGCTTTTTATATTTCCTTTCAGTTTCCATAGTCCTTTGCCATTATATATGTTAGAATGCATTTATCTGATAAATTAACGGAAACACATATTTTTATTGTGTGTTTTCTAACACAGAGAGGAGATTACTGTTATGAAAAAATTTTTTTCTGTCTTTTTGATCTGCCTTTTAATCATCGGCAGCCTTCCTCTTACAGCCTTTGGCGCTCAGGGGAAAACATCAAAAGGCAAACCAACAGCCAATGACTATCAGCCCGGCGAAGTCATCGTATGTATGACAGCCGAACAAGCAAAGAGCCGTCAGTCCGGCCTTCTGGCAAATGCCAAGGTACTGATGGAGCTTCCTGCATCCACAGAATCACAGGGAACATCCACCAGATCTCTGAGCAAATCCTCAGCCGGCACATCCCAGGTTCTGGCCCTGGTTACTGACAAGAACCGCTCTACAGAAGACCTTATAGAAGAGCTCTCCGATGATCCACGGGTTATTTTTGCAGAACCCAATTATAAAATCACACCATTCACAGATGAGCCCGCCATGCTTTTCACAAAAGACGGAAATATTACAACTGCAGATACAAAAAACAGCTCCGATACTTTATCCCGGGATACTTCTTCCTCACTTCCGGACATGACAGACTATCAGTGGGCTTACAATAATACCGGAGAATATTTTGGCTCTCAAAAAGGATTTGACATGAATATCCCCGGCTGGAACCAGCCCTCCGGAGAAAATAAAGATATTGTAATCGCCGTACTAGACACCGGTGTAGATGATACCAATCCGGATTTAAAAAACAAGATGTGGAACCGGGGAAACTTAGATCTGCCCGGCGGAGAACACGGCATCAGCTTTGCAGACTGGAATGCACTAGAAGACACTTCTGATCCGGATGGCCACGGTACACACTGCGCCGGAATTATCGGAGCTCAGTGGGGAAACGGCGGTACTTCCGGAGCTTCAGAACACGCAAAAATCATGGCCCTGCGCTTTGGATCTGATTTAGAATCTATAATCTTATGTTACGCTTATATGGAAGAGGCCATTAACCAGGGAGTAAATTTAAAAGCCGTTAACTGTTCTTTTACAACTGCAGGTACCTCTCAGTCACTGAATCTGGCCGTAGAGATACTGGGAAAACTTGGAGCAGTTTCTGTATACGGTTCTGCAAACTCCGCAGCAGATAACGATAAAACCCATATTTTATCCTCTACCTTTGTCAGTAATCCATATGCGGTAGTCGTAAATGCCTCCAATTCCTACGGAAAACTTGCTTCCTACAGCTGTTACGGCATACGCACCACAGATATCGTTGCCCCCGGTACTCAGATCTTATCCACCGGTCCGGAATTTCAAAGCAGCTATTACCCGGAATTTACCAATGATAATCTTTTCTATGAAGGATTTGAAAATGGAGACGGGTCTCTGGCTTTTTATACAACATCAGCTCCCAAAAACGGTAAGCGCTGCGGAGAAATTGTTTCTGAAAAGCCATATAACGGAACCTACAGTCTGAAACTTAAGGGCTCCAAAGAGCTGACAACCATATACTCTGAGCCTATGGATCTAACCGCACTTGACGGCTTTAATCCGGATGCAGAATACCGTTTTTCTCTTTCTGCTGCCGGGGGAGGTGATCAGGGCAGCGCCGGACTTTCAATTTCAGTCAAATTAACTAACGGAGAGTTCACTTCGCTGAGTGGCCCTGTATCCATGGACGGCGGATTCGAGTCTAATACCCAGGCTGAGCAGATTTTACCTGAAAATACGGATTATAAACATTTTCAGTTCCGCCTCGATTACGCCCCTGTGACATTAGATTTTTCAGACGGATTCGCTAAGGCAGAGCTAACAGACGGCTATATCTATATTGACAATATTGGCATTGGGGAAGGTGTTTTACCGTTTTTTTATTCAAACGGAACATCCATGGCCACACCTGCCATTACGGGCGCTATAGCAGTATTAGCTGAACGCTATCCAAATGATTCTCCTGCCAAACGCGCTGCCCGGGTAATTGGAAGTGCCGCAAAAAATGAAGAATTTAAAGATATCTGCGTTTCAGACGGCGCTGTTGATCTTTCAAAGTCTGCCAATCCCAATCCGGTTGTCAACTCCGCTGATATTAAAGAAGATTCCGTTGTCATTGACGGCTACTTTTTTGGAAATCAGCCTCAGGTAACCATTGACGGGAAAAATGTAACGATTTATTCTTCTGAATCCACCCCTGAAGGTGGCAGCCGGCTGACAGTTTCAAAACCCCAGGGACTTTCCGGTCTGTGCAGAGTTTCTGTAACTTCCGCTTCCGGTGAGGGACATCAAGCCTTTGATTTTGGCCAGGCAGCAGACGCTTCATACTTTGAGCATACTCTGCCCCTGCCGGAAGATACAAGCTTTTACGACGCAGAAAATTACCAGATCGTTCCATATGGGGAATACCTGTACTTTTTTCCGACACTTTCACTAACGTACAACCCCGTAGATCAGATCTGGCGTTTTCATCCGGATACCCAGACCTGGGATCAGATTAAACTTCCGGAATCCCTTATGTTTTATTCATCCTCTGCCGCAGTATGGCAGGATACGCTCTACATCCATGATTTAATATACATGGGAATTTTTACTTACAACGGCAGCAGCTGGGATATGCTTCCGGACCCTGACGCCAAATTTCCTATTACCGGCGGAAGTCTTGTAAATGCCAGTGACAGCCTCCTGCTCATGGGCGGTCTATCTTCGGACAGCAGCACAAATTCCTGGCAGCATAATCATACGATTTACAGCGTAGATCCAAAAACAGCTTCCTTAAAAGCTGTCGGTACCAGCTCCCGGGATGCAAAGTTCCCATATATCAGTGCCAATGACGAAACGCTTCTGGTTACAGGAGGACTTAGCCAAAGTAACCAAAACGGCATGCTGCCAGGAGCAGAACTTCTAACCCTGCAGAATGGAACCTATGTGGAGAAAAAACTGGATCTTGATTCCATTACAGAGCGTTCCATTTCCGGCTTTGCCAGCGCTCCTGTTAAAGGAGGCTATCTAATGATTGGTTCAGAAAGTAAGGACGGCACTACCGATACATACTTTGTAAGCAAGGACGGAAGCATAAGTCTTTACGATAAAAGGGTGTCGAATCTGGCACTGTCCAGTCCATCTGCAGCAGCATATAACGGACAGGTTTATGTATTAGCGCATACTAACACAGGAGATCACAGCTATATCTTTAAATCCACCTCTGCCCAAACACTGGATATGGAGCTGAACCCGAATCCGGAAACTCCGGTGGAACCAGAGGACCCAGAGAAACCAGAGCAGCCCGGCGATACCCAAGATCCGGGACAAAATAATGATCCAGAAACACCGGGAGATACCCAGAAACCGCAAAACCCTGATCAGTCTGATACAAACTCTGATCAGACGATTTCTGACAGGGAAACTTTGGCAGACGCAAATGTCAAAACCGGAGTCTCTGATTCACGAAATATTCTGTTTTCCGTTCTTGGGCTGTCAGGCGCCGGCATCCTGACTGTGGTATTGCTGCAAAAACGCAGAACTTACCGCAGATAATTCTACTTTGCACCAGCACGCATCGTCACACAAAGTGCATTTTTAAGTTATAGAAAATTCGAAGAACTTTCGTATGTCAAAAAAGTACAGGCCCGCATTTGGGGACCTGTACTTTTTATTTTCCGCAATTCAATGGTTTCTATAAAATAACAAAATACACATACAACGTATACGTTTTATAATTACCTGTTTCTATAAAATTATTTACTGTTTTACCCAGTCTGTATTCTCCCGGTGACAGCTGGCCATAAATAAGATCCCAATTTACTTCAAATTCTGCAGCCTGATCTCTTGGAATTTTATAGGCAATGTCATGAAAAGCGGTGTCTGCTTTCCCAGGAACAGCCCTCCAGGTATCTTTATCCAAAACCTCAAGGGAAAAATCTTCTCCATAAAAAAGCTCTCCCTCCGCATTTCCACCGGACTGATAAAAGTATAACCGGGCTCCCTTTTCATCAATCCTCTGGCTGTACAGCTTAAGACCCAATGAATTTATCTCTGTATTGTCATATATCTGATGATCTGCAGAACCGTTTTGAGCCGGTACAAATTTTACTGTTTCCAAAATCTGAATAATCTCATCTTCATACTCCGTCCACCAGTCCTCCACAGAATCTGCTGTCATAACAAGACCTTTATTATCCTCCTGAAATACCACATAATCCCAGTAGCTATGGTTATCATAAATACCAATTACCGCATCTGTTCCGCCAAATGTCCTTGTTTCTTCTTTCAGCCCTGTTCCACATACGCCAAACCCCTCTGTATACGAAAGATTCAGATATCCGCTGTCGGTATCTTTGGGATAGATATACATTCCATAAGATGTATCATCTCCCACAGCCGGGAAACCGGTGCACTGCCAGCCCTGGGGGAGCTGAATCTGAATAGAGCCTGCCGCTCCGGGCATGGCAAAAACTTCACCTCCACCAGATTCTTTATCTTCTTCTCTGCTATTCTGCTTTTCTGCCTCTAATACCGACACCTTTGCCCCATCATTTTCTGATACTCCCCGGCTGGAACAGGCAGTTAAACCTGCTGCCGCCAGCAAAAGCACAGCCGCTAATCCTTTCTTCATCTGCACAGCCCCTTTCTCATCCTGTTTTCTTACTTTTATTTCTTCCTGTCTATTAAGTGTAAAAAAAGAGGACTTTTGTTGCACAGTTGAAAAATATTCTCTCCTATACCGCTGGGCAGTGAATCTCCTATCCGGTTCAAGTCTCGCTTTAATTTAATCGGGGCGTAATCACCGGCTTACCTTCCCGATCTAAAAGCGGCGTCAGTCCGGCGCCATATCCGCTGATATGAAACAGATAATTTACACCGGTTTCCTTATCCACTAAAATCTCTGTCACATTTAATTTACCCTGTGTATATACTTTTTCAAATCTGTCTTTATTCTCCATTTTTCATGCTCCTCCAATTTGGCATTCATTATTTCCGGGTTCCTGTCACACAGATCATCTGATCTGCTCCTTTGTGTATCTTAACATCAATAAATCCGCATATCTCCAGCAGTTCCTTTAATTCCTCAGGCCGGTAAATTTTCATAAAACCGTCAATCTTGGGCCAGTTATTGTTATCGGGATCGCTGCCCTCGTTTAAAACAGCAAAAGTTCCTCCTGATTTTAGTACCCGGAAAATCTCCTTTAGTCCCTTCCGGATATCCGGCCAGAAATAAACTGTCTCTACCGCTGTGACCAGATCAAATGTCCGCTCCTTAAAAGGAAGCCCTGCCACATCCGCCTTCTGGACCTGGCAGCGTGTCCCTATATATTCCCGGTTTGTTTCCTGAGACTGTCTGACACTTACTTCAGAATAATCAATACCATCTATGATGCTTCCCGGTGAACGCTTTAGCATCTCTGCGATTGTAGCTCCGCCGCCGCATCCCACATCTAAAATCCGCAGACTTTCTTTCCAGGGAAGCAGCGGCAGCCCAAATGCCCGCAGCGGTCCATGGCTGACATTCATTCTTTCCAACATTCTCTCACCAATTTTCCCTTCCGGCCGTGCCGGATTTTCCCGTATTTCTGACATATCATTTACACCCACAGATTTTGATACTTCTGTGCACTCCTTTTTTTCTAACATCTTATCACATAGTTTTCTTTTTTTCTATCGAATATCTGATCCACACCGGCGTGTATATCTGAATACTTTTTTCTGATTCCTTTTCTTAAAATCTTTTTCAATATCCTTTTTCCAGCTGCCATCCACATCGGCCATACAGGCAGCTGCCCGCATACAGGAAAGTGTCTCCTCAACGGCACGGTAATTTAATGCAATGCCCTCACTGTCGTTTTGAAAGGTAACAGACCGGTCAGCATCAATTCCGAACTTGCGGGCCTCTGACACAGCATCCATATTCGCTCCCAAAAATAAGAACTCCCATCCATATTTTTGTTTTTCATGCTCTATCATACTTCTGATCTGACTATACCCATATTCCTTGCTGGCATTTTCAAGCCCGTCTGTTGTAATGACAAAAATCACCTTCTCTGCTCTTAGCTCCTCCGGCAGATGCCTCTGAATATGAATCATTTTCTGAATTGTCTTTCCTACTGCATCCAAAAGAGCCGTGCAGCCCCTCACATAATAATCCTCTCCGGAAAGCTCTCTTACTGCACGTAACGGAAATCTGTCATGAATCAGTTCATAGCAGTCGTCAAACAAAACTGTAGTTACATTTGCCTCTCCGCTCTGTTTTTTCTGCTTCTTTAACATTCCATTAAAACCACCAATGGTATCGCTCTCCAGCCCTGCCATGGAGCCGCTTCTATCCAAAATAAAAACCAGTTCTGTTAAATCTTTTTTCATTGTAAGTACCTTCCTTTCTCTGTTGGTAATTACAGTATAAAAGATTATTCATCAGAACTGGTCGCATTCCAGGCGACAATTTAGCCGCCTAGCAATGGCTGCTCATAAGCAAATAGCATTTCATTAATTTCATAAATATCATAACGTTCATGTTCTATAAAATAGCTGATAATTACATCCGATTTGGAGGCGCCGGAAAACGCATAACCGGCCCGCATCAGCAGATCCTTTGATTCGTCCAGGGATAATTCAAGGGCAATAGCAAAAGCCATCACGGTTTTTTTATTAGGTGCATAATAGATATCCTTTCGTATTTTTGAAAAATGCCGCCGGTCTATATTGGCCTTTTTATACACTTCCGAATCTTTCATCCCCCGTTCATCAATCAGCCGTAACAGCATCTGAGAAAAGGATTCCTCCATATGCTCCATAAGATTATTAAGACTTCGTCCAAAAATCCTTTTTTTCTTTTTCAGAAACACTTTTTCCCCGGTTTTTATCGGAATCTCTTTCGCCGCAGCAGAACCAGGAAAACAGGTGCTCATCTGTGCAGAAGAGGTTCCCCTAAACCTTCTGGCCTGATTTCCCCCTTCAAACTCTTCGTTTTTTGTCTCTACATAATGATCATCAATATATTCTTTTACAGAAGCTGAAAGCTTCTGACTGACTGCCAATGATTTTCTGTCATATAAAACAAGATATACCAGCATATCATGCTCCCACAGAAAATCACTGATTGCCGAAGCTGCTACTTTAAAGGCTTCCTCCTTGGGATACCCGTAACTTCCTGCTGAAAGCAGAGGAAATGCAATAGATTTAAGACCTTTTTCCAATGCCAGCTTTAAAGACTCCATATAGGCACTGTACAAATACTCTGCCTCCTGGCGCCCTCCCCCCTGCCAGCAGGGTCCAACCGCATGAATGATATATCTGGCGGGCAGCGCAAAAGCCTCTGTTAATACAGCCCTCCCAACGTCACAGTGTCCGATTCTGGCACAGGCCTGGATCAGCTTCTTTTCACCGGCAGCCAGAAAAACGGCTCTGCTGGTGCCGCTGCCCTCCAGCAGGCCTTCATTTGCAGGATTCACAATAGCATCCGCCTGTACCTTTGTTATATCATTTCTGATCATTAGAAATGGCATTTTCTTGCTGCTCCTTTCACTGCTTCTCTAATTCAAGTCTCGCTCTCGAGACTTGGTGCGCGATTTGGGTCAGCTTTGCTGACAATATTCTATTCCCAAGCGCTGCACATCCTCGCGAAGCGTGTATCAGATATGAAATCCTCTTCCAGCCGCGCTAATCAAGATCTTCTTCCAGCATCCGGATTCCTGCGGTTCCAGTTACCGGCAGAGAAAAGACAATGACCCGTTCCTCTTCTTTAAGCCCGCACTGATCCATAATTGCTTTCATAATACTATCTTTCTGAGACTTTTTCGTAACAATCAAAATAACTTCTTTTTCTTTTGCCAGAGAAACACCTAAAAATTTCTCCGCCTTTTCCACACCGGTGCCTTTTGCATGAAGAACCGTTCCGCCTCCGCTTCCTCCGCTGCGGGCTGCATCCATTACACTGTCGATACTCCCTTGATTAGCAATGGCAACTACCAGTTCATATTTTGTTTCTGTCAATGCGCTTTCCTCCTCTTTTTCATACTCCTGACCCTGAGTTAAAAACTGCAGCACATTTTTTCCACCGATACTGCTTACCGGAATCGTAAATGCAATTCCGCTTCCGGGAATATCAATCTGCAGATTTATAATCAGACTCCGCCTCAGGCGTTTCCATGTCTCATCTGTAACAATTGAAAAATAAACGTTTTTTTCTGTAGCCTCCAAACCAAAATAATCCAGTACTTCACTGTTTGCCGTTCCAGATCCGGGAGCATCCAGCACCTGACAGATTTCATGCTCTTCAAAAAACTCTTTCAAGCGGTTCCGCCTGCTTCGGTTAGTGATTACAACCATCATATATATTCTGCTCATATACAGGTCTCCTTCTACAATTCAATAATATCGTCATCGCCAAAGGCTTCAAGAGGCAGTACCTGTACTGGCTCCGCTTGTATCTCCACCGCATGACGTTCACGTATTTTGTATACCGCACCAAGTACCTGCACCGTAATCAGAGGGGTCATAGCTACCATTGCCACAACGCCAAAGGCATCTGTTACAATATTTCCCCCCACTGCCTGGCACGCCCCCATAGCAAATGGAAGCAAAAAAGTTGCTGTCATTGGACCGGAGGCAACTCCGCCGGAATCAAAGGCAATGGCAGTAAAAATTTTTGGCACAAAGAAGGACAGCGCCAGTGCAATTCCATATCCCGGCAGGATAAACCAGAAAATAGAAACGCCTGTTAAAACCCTTATCATGGCAATTCCAAGGGATGCAGCCACACCAATAGATAAACTTAACCCCATTGCTTTTGCTGAAATTGCTCCTGAGGTAATCTCTTCCACCTGCTCTGTCAGCACGTAAACTGCCGGTTCCGCTTTTACAATAAAATAACCAATCAGCATTCCAATTGGAACGATAATCCACCGGTAATCAAGTCCTGCAATTACCTGTCCCAGATAATTGCCTGCCGGCATAAATCCCACATTCACTCCTGTTAAAAACAAGAACAGACCAACATAAGTATAAAGTATTCCGATAAAAATCTTACATAAAGACTTCTTCTTTAACTTCAGAGAAACCACCTGAAACAGAATAAAAAACAGTACAATGGGCAGCAGAGAAATAAACATTTCTTCCATATATTTAGGAAGACCTGCTGAAAACAGCTGCCACAATTCAATGGAATTATCTACATCCGGAACGGCAGCCGGCGTATAGGCGCCTCCCTGGGGCCTGTATATAAGTCCTAAAATCAAAACTGCCAGAATCGGACCTACTGAGCAGAGAGATACAAGACCAAAGCTGTCATTCTCCGCGCGCTCATCACTTCGCACTGCTGAAAAACCAATACCAAGAGCCATAATAAACGGTACTGTCATGGGTCCTGTAGTAACCCCGCCGGAATCGAAAGCTACAGCCAGAAACTCTTTGGGAACAAAAAAAGCCAGCAGAAATACAATGGGATATAGGATAAGCAGCATATGTGCCAACGCAATTCCAAACAGCATACGCAGCACCGCAGCAACAAGAAAAATGCCAACTCCCACTGCCACTGCAATAATCAATATATTATTGGGAATAGACGGAACCTGTTCCGCTAACACCTGCAGATCCGGTTCTGATATGGTAATAATAAATCCCAGAATAAAACAAAGCCCCACAACAATTCCAAGCTTCTTTGTCTGTGTCATCTTTGTACCAATACGCTCTCCCATAGGTGTCATGGCCATCTCGGCACCTAATGTGAAAAACATCATTCCCACAATAAGCATCACTGCTCCAATAATAAAAGCCATTAAGATACTTGCCGGTATCGGTGCAATCGTAAAACACAACACTAAAACAATTGCGATAATCGGCAATACTGCTCCTAATGACTCCTTTAGTTTCTCCGCTAATTTAATTTGGTGTAATCTCAATAATCCGTTCTCGCCTTTCTGGCTTTACAAGCCTGAATCAAATTTACATGCTGCAGATAAATCATATAGATCATATATGATTATATTATACCCGATTCCCGAAATTCTCACAAGTAATTTCAGATATCTTTAACGCATACCTGAGATACTTTCCAAATCTAAAACAATTCCGCCAAATTGTCTGACCTCCATCCATACGTTCTGTCCCGGATAGGATTCACCAACAACACGGGCCCTTTTTAAATGCAATTATAGATAGTATAATAAAACCAGATAATATCGGAGGACTTATACAATGTATACTGAACAGCCAAAAGAATTTAATAATTATTATACAAAAAACGGAAAGAAATTGTCTAAAGAGGAGTTTATTTCGTATTATAATGTTCGATACTTTACAAATTGTACAGATAAGGTTTCGTATACCACTGATACGGGTAAAAATTACTCTGTTAGAAAGACTTCCCGATTTGTAGAAACTATAATTGAAAAAATTTTAAAAAAAGCTCCAGAAGATTTTACCTGTTCTGATGTTGCTTTAATTCTTGCCTGGAAAATAGGTAAAATCTCTCATACACAATCAGATCATAACATCATACTGCACAAAGATTGGAAAAAATCACTTGGTGAATATTCTGAATTTGAAGGGTTCACCTCATGGAACGTCGGTCCAGTCAAACGATTTGGTGACAACAGGCCCATTACTATTGATATAAAAGGGATTACTAATTACTTGCATAAAAATGGACAACGATTAAACGATTTAATAGGAAACGGCAATATAGAAACGGCACTTGAGGAATTAGTGCAACAACCCTGGCAGGGCATTGGAACGGTATATTTAATTACCTTACTATATTTTGCCACAAATCATCAGCATCCCGGGAAATGCCCAATTTATGACCGTTTTGCTATGAGGGCTCTTTTGGCAATTAAGGAGAATAAAAAAATTGGCGAAACTGTAAACTGCAAAAAATTGCCGGATAAAAACAGTTCAAAATTTTGCAAGACAATTAGTGAAGAAATGAAGCAGTATACTAATCTTATTTATGACATTTTTGGTGAAGAATATCATACTACTCGTGATATAGACCGCGCACTGTGGGTTTACGGTCATCTGTTTAAAGCCTCTGCAGATGCAAAAAAGTATCTGGATTCAGACTGTAACAATATACTATCTCGTCAGCACTTTCTCTGAACAAATGCCTGAATTTCTCTAAATCCAGTCCGCCTTCTTCCGCTGTTTTCCTGAATTTCTCCCTAAATCTCGAAAACGCGGTTTCTTCTTCTCCAATTTTAACCGCTCCCATCTTTTCAAACACATGTATACTATGCTGATTCTTCGATGAAATACGAATCAGAAAACAATCAACCTTCCTTATCTCATATACTCTTCTGGCAAATAGCCGAACTGCTTTTGGCGCTATTTTCTGATTTCTTTTCTCCGCCAACAAATCAATTCCTATTTCTGGCGTATTACTATTTGGCTGCTGTAATTCTATACTCCCACAATACTCCCCATTTCCAGTAAATAACGAAAAAACACTGTCTGCATTATCTAATATCTGTTTCCACATCATATCTTTTGATATTGGATTTAAATACAGAGAAGCTTTTCCATTTAATTGTCTATGCAATTCCACATAATTACTTCTATCTGCATCTGATATATTGCATATAATAAAATCCTCATCCGAGGCAAAAATCTTTCGTTCTGTCACACTTATCACACCCCATCCGCAAATCAAACAACGATTCGATATTCCAAAACACATTCTAACTATTTTTATTCATAATTAGAAAACCATGAGTGATGATTTTTCTTTCAAATATCCGATGATTTCTGACACGCCAAACTTTCCAAAGGGGGCTTGCCCCTTGGCACACGACTTTACTTGCAAAGTGTAGTGTGTTTATGCTCTGTCGGCGTTGCCGTAAAAATGTCGTTGCCGCCGGGAAGGGCAAAGGGCATTTGAAGCAGCAGGAAAACAAGGCTATGATTGCGTGGCGTAAAACCGCAAGCGCAGGACTGGTTTCATCAGCAGACAGGGCGTATATTAAAAAATACTTAAATGTATGATTATATTCTTTAAGTATATTATCAGATGTATTGATCCACTTCTGTACTACATAAAATTTCCCATCATGATAGTATTTTTTTCCCATTGCTGACACTGTTTATGTATTTGTGCCGCATTTCTATAGGTAAGGATTTCATCATTTGATAGTGATAAAGAATAATTATCTATACTATCTTCAACAAATGCTTTTCGCTCCATTAACCTTTTGAAATCTATTTCGTGAGAAGTAACTATATGCCCTGGTAAATGACAAAATACATAACACGCATTATCATAAATGTCATCGTTTAGAAAATCAAAATATGAATCAAAATTATCAAAATCCAAGAAAACGTCCCTTTTGCGTTCTTCCCCATCTACCTCAATGTGAATTAAGGTTTCTTCAACAAAAAAGGTATTTGAGATAATATCGAATCCTTTTTTGCCGGTTATGAGCAATCCCACTTTTCGTTCAAAAGTTACAATCTGAATATCATTCTCATATTCTTCTGGAACATCAAAAACTGTAATCTCTTTTTTCTTTAATTGCCTGATTATTTTCTTTATTTCTGATTGTGCCACGCTATTTTCCCCCCTTCTCTGCCTGTTCAATAATTTTCTGCCCGGTGGTTTCCTCGTCCATCAGCACAAGCTGCCCAATCTGCCCGGCAATCATGGCTGTCACATCGTTCATAGAAACCTGCTCCTGTCCCTGCTCTTGCATGGTTTGAAACATAGCGGCGGTCACAGCTTCCCCGGCTGTTCTCCGTTTTCCATGTCTTTCTTAATATCCCGCAGGATAGCAAGGAACACACTCTTGATTTTTTCAATCTCCGCTTCGTGTTCCCCCATCTTTTGGGTGTTCAAAAGCTGTAAATCCTGATTTGCTTCCGCCCTGTGTTCCGGGTGTTCTTTTATCAGATCAGACAGGAAAGCCATCGCTATTTCGATAAGCTGGTTTCTTGCTGTTATACACTTTGTGGAAATCAGTCTGATGTTAGCTTTTTTACGGAATTCGAATACCTCAGCTTCTGTGATAGATATTATAAATTTATTGGACCAAGTTCTTGGTTCAAAAACATTCAGTCAGTTGTTCTAACAGGCAATGGAAGTGAGTTTTCAAATCCAAAGGAAATAGAACGGCAAGATACAATTCCATGCAACAAAACGAAAGTGTTCTATTGTGATCCAAGCGCCCCATATCAAAAGGGAATCTGTGAAGTAAATCATGAATTGATACGCTGTATCCTCTCCAAAGGGAACAGTTTTGATGAGCTGACACAGCAGGATATTTTTCTAATGATGGAGCATATCAATTCGTATAAAAGAAAAAAGCAGAGCAGGCTTGTGCGGATATTGGCATGTCTTTGTCTACAGCTATTAATATTTATCTTAAAAAACTGGGGCGAGAGAAGCGTATACCATTTGAGGTATCTGTAGATCCATTTTATTCTCCGGAAAACATGGATAGGCTTAAAAAATCTGTGGCACAGATGGAGGCTACAGGCGGGACAGTGCATGAGGTAAGGATGGATGATTAAGTCCTGGCCAGATGCTATATGAGAAGATTTTGAATATTGGATGAAGCAGGATAAGAAGACACTAAAGCGTATTCTTCAGTTGCTGAAGGATATTGACCGAAATGGATATGTTGGAATAGATAAACCAGAAAGATTGAGCGGTGATTTGTCTTCCTATTGGAGTAGGCGAATAAATAACGCAAATCGTATTATTTATCGTATAAAGGATAATACAATAAAGATTGTTCAATGTGGTTCTCATTATAGAGATAAGTGAAAGTGGTAGCATTTGGCAACAGAAAATCAGCAAGCTAGAATATGATGTAATCGAGGTAAAAAAGAGCGTGTATTTGCGCAAAGTTTAAACAAATATAGTTAAGAACAACAAAGAACACGCCGAGCATGGCTCGTAGCCTATTCAAACTCCCTATTTATATAGCATAATTGTTAAATATTGGGTTGCTTTTTTTAAATTTCGATAGCCGTAATATTTATATTTTACGCCTTATTTACTGTTTCAGAGCAAACAGGTATCATACGTGTATCACAAATTTTCTCCTTGACTGTCTTATCTACATGGTGCTAGCACCATGTAATACTACATTTACAAGAGAATTCATTTCCTCTGCTGCAATTTTTCCAGTATAGCCATAACATCCGGCTGCGTTGGAGTGAATTTTATACCACGCTTCAACATACCTATAACTTTTCTCGCTTTCTGCTCAACTTCTCTAGCCGTATGCTCACTCGTCAACATCAAATGATTTCCGGCGATTGTATATTCCCGCTCTATATACTCCTCTGTTATTGGAAACATATCTTGTATCAGAAATGCACTCTCCCGACTGTCATCTAGTCTGACGATATGGAGAATATCACAAGGTTTCCCGTCTTTTTCCTTTTTCTCCATAATCCGCCTGTATTTATCAATACGGCTGGACAACGGTATCATCCAATATATCTCGATACTTGTATCTTCAAAGCAGTAATAATGCGGTCTGTTTCCTGCCTTATTTCCTTTGAGATACGGGTCTGGCATATCTTCAAAAAATTTATCCTTAATAATGTAAAAGCCTGTTTTTTTCATTTGCCTGTCCTCATTACGGAAAAGTCCCTCGCCTCACGGCGAAGGACTATACTTTCGACCCAACCACTTATATACCGCATATCGGTCAGCGGTAAACTTTCAACCCGACCATTTATATACCACATATCGGTCAGTGGTAAACTTTCTTTGTACCTACATTCTAGCAAGCACAAAGAGGAAAGTCAATAGGGCTTTCCATTAAAATTTTATGCAGTAAACGTACAAATTATGCTTGCTTTTAATAAAATGGCGATTCCTCATATTGCATATATGGCAACGATTTAAAAAATTTATTTTTATTATATGCATTAACAATATCAATATTATTTTTAAATTGCCCTTTTTCCGTAATCTGAATAATGTAATTCAAGATTTTTTCTTTATACCCCATTTCAATCGAATCAACATATGCAATACTTCCTTTTATTTTATCATTCCTAGTATAATCCTTATTAACAATAGAATTAAATATCATTGCCCTAATCTTTTTCTTTAACGCCTTATCAACATGCACTTCTTCATTATTAATTGTTATACCTGTTATTGTTTTCTTCACATCATTAGATAAATATCGAGTTTTCTTTTCATTAATTTCAAAGCCTTCTTCTTTTACAATATACTTTACAATTTTTTCAATGCTATTTAACTTAGTTCTATTATTAGAAGAAAAGCTTAAATCATCTGCATAACGTGTGTATACAATATCTTTCCTGCTACACAAGCCATTCAATCTCACATCCAAATGATATGTAACCAAATTTGCTATATATGGAGAAGTAACTGCTCCTTGTGGCAATACATCTTCATATATACACAGATTTGCCAGTACTGCAGAAACATCCGTATTATAACCAATTTTACAAAATAATTGGAACACCTGCTTTTTCTGTATGGAACCAAAAAATTTTTTTATGTCCATTTCTAAAATAAAGATATTCTTTTTATGATACTCCGCATTAACTCTTAATCCATTCCTCTTCGGAACAAATGCCATCGCCTGATATGAAACATTTATTTTTTCTAATATTTCTTTTAATATCCATCTCTGAACAACTTTTAAGGCTAAATGAGGAACATATAAAGTTCTACTTGTCCCATCCTTTTTTGGTATTTCCTTTTGAGTATAACAATATTGTTTTTTATAGGTCAAAAAATGAAGCAACTCTTGTGTTAATGAAAGTTGCTCTGCAAGATGCTTAAAATCATTGATAATAGGCACATTTAATGTATTCAAAATAACATTATTACTCATATTCATACAAACCACCCCATTCTTACTCAATATGTTTTTGGGTAAATCAACGGGGGAGTTTCACTGTCGTGGAAGTTCACCGTTGATTTAGCTAATTTCATGTGTTTATTATTCTTCCGAGGTCGAACCAACCCCTAGTTGTTATGTAATGCATATTAACAACAATTCTAAGAATGGGATGATTTATAGAAATCACAATACATTATCTCAATCCGTATCATATCACATGTTTCACGACTTGTACAGTGTGCAACCATTCTTTCTATTGACTTATATCCTTTTTGAGTCAATTCATATACTGCATATCTTTGATCTGTCATTTTGATAATCTGTTTATCATAAAACAATAATTTCAAAGCAGCGTTAAACAGTACATTAAATTCTTTCATTTCTATATTTTCATCCTGAGCAACCGTTTGAATCATACCAACTAATTTTTTTGAATTTATCTGTTTAAAATAATACAACAAAAGTTGAATAAAATAATGCATACCGGCAATCGTATTTAATCTAATTTTTTTATCATTGCTATCTTTTGAATGTTTTTCTCTTATATTTTTTAGCAAGTCACGCGCAAACTCATCTTCATCCGAAGTATATTCAACAACATTTAATTTATTTTTCTTTCTTAGGAATTTGATCGGGCCAAGCATTATAAAACTTTTATCTTTAGCTCTCTTTTTATCAACTGCAGCTATCACTTTATTGACTGTATATTCATTATTGGTAAATGCTCCCAATTCAACCAATGAACCTGCACTTTCACAGATTATAGCTATAATATGTGAATTATTTGCCAAAAACTGCTCATAACTAAGTAAATCCGCATTTTTCGTTTTATTCAATACATCAATTAATAAATCCTCTGGATAAAATACCTTAATAGGTAATTGCCAAGAATATCTGCCTTTATCTTTTTCTAACAATACCCTCATTCTATCTCTTAACGATTTCTTTAATTTCGTGCTTGCCCCACCACAAAGAAACACAATTATATATTGTTCCTCAATACGGCAAAAAATCTTTGTATATATTTCTTTTAAAGATTTCTTTGTATTTATGTCTATTTCATCAAACTTTTTTGTCATTTTATTTTCCTAACTATGTATTTTAATAAATCAATAGGAGCATTTAGGACAGTATTACCTGCCCCTATGCTTCTCTTTCCTTTTCTGCTGTTTCAGTTCAAACTGCCGCTGTTTCTCTGCCTCCCATTTTTCCCGGATTACAGTCTTACATTCAGTTTTTAACTGCTCCTGCTGTAATCAAAGCCTGCTGCGATTTTGTGCCTATGTCGGTATTCTGTACCTGTTTTCGGACTTCTCTTTGTACCCGTTTCGGATTACGACCAGCTTCCTTTACATCAGTTGCCACAGCGGACTAAATTTCAGTCGATAGTAATTTTTCAGAACAAAATCGTATACCTCATAATCTTTCGGCTCCGCTCCAAACGTAACCTTGCATACAGATAATTTTCCCTCCGATATGCGTTCAAAAACACCTATCCAGAATGGTTCCTCAAAAAATACTATCAATCTGCCCGATACTTTGTCCATGACAATTCCTCCTTAAATGATTGTACTGAACAAAGAACGGACGCCCCAAGGAGGGAGGGCTACTTACACCAAAGCGGTGCGGCCGGACTACCTACCGACTCTATAAGAGATGTTATCCCTTACGTTGTGTTTTTATCTCTGCTCTTTGATTTTAGCACGCTATCGGCAAATTTACCACAAGAAATAAGGAGCATAACTGCCGCCACGCCCCCCAATTTCTACCGTTCCAATTCTTTCTCGATTTTTTGCTTTTGTCCTCTCAAATCATTCTGTTTCTCATACAGATTGTCTCGTTCTTTACAAAGTGTTTTCATGCGTTCCAACTGCATCCTCACTCCCTCCCGGTAATCCGGCTCTATCCGTTTGTATTCTCTGGTCAGACTGCGTATCTCATTATTATTCGATTTTATCTGCTCCGACACGCATATCCAGGCAATAAGGTGGCGGACTTCCATATCCGTATCATACAAATTTGTTTCTGAAAGAATTTTTGCACATAATCGAACCATGGCTTTTTTCTCCATATCTGTCACTCTATCATCTCCTCCTATCTGCTCGTTTCAAACACCCCAAATCCACCACTTTCTCATGCAATCAGTCAATAGTGTCGCTCTGCTCCTTCAGCAAATTACTTGTTTCCGAAAGTTCCGATACTTCCTGCCGGATTGCTTCGCCCTCCTGTCGTATCTGCTCCGTTTCCTGCTCTGCTTTCTTCTGCTGAATCTGAATATATGATAATCGCTCTTTCCCGTCAGAAATAGATTGCTCTAGTTTCGCAACTTCCTTTGCCCGCTCCTTTTTCTCAAAATCCAGAACAGATAACGCCTGTTTCAATGATACTCTTGTATCAAGTTCCCGCTTGCTTGTAAAACCTGTTCCTTCCGCAATCTCCCTTATACCCACGGTTACTTATGAATTGCCCTATGAGGGAGCAAAAGAAATGCTCTTAGTAGATGATGTTGACAACAGAGAATTTCTCTGCAATCTGTTTCTTTCTATGTACAATGAACTTCCTATACCGAAGAAAAAGAAAACCACCTCCAAAAAATAACGACAAAAACGCCCTTAGTCGTGTTACCCACAGCTAAGGACGTTTTAATATGGATTGTTATATCAGAAAGCCAATTTCTTTTATTCTCTTACCCACAAACCACTGGATAGTGAGAATAATCGCTCTAATATAACTGTTATCAATTTGTTATCAAAAGATTTCTTCAAGCACCGCAAACCCGCATAACTACTGTGTTTTTACGACCTCTCAGTTTATTCAAACTCTATCGTCCCTGGCGGTTTACTAGTCAAATCATAGAATACCCGATTTACGCCTTTGACTTCGTTGATGATTCTGCTCATGACTTTGTTCAGTACTTCATATGGAAGTTCTGCCGATTCTGCCGTCATAAAATCAATGGTTTTCACTGCTCGAAGCGCTACAGCATAATCATAAGTTCTCTCATCCCCCATAACGCCTACAGAGCGCATATTGGTCAGCGCTGCAAAGTACTGGTTTATGTCTCTGTCCAGTCCGGCGTTTGCTATTTCTTCCCGGTATATTGCATCTGCATCCTGCACGATCCGAACCTTTTCGGCATTTACTTCGCTGATGATGCGGATTCCAAGTCCCGGTCCCGGGAACGGCTGGCGGAATACAAGATATTCAGGAATCCCAAGCTGAAGCCCTGCCTGACGTACTTCGTCTTTGAACAAATCACGAAGGGGCTCTATGATTTCTTTGAAATCTACACAGTCCGGAAGACCTCCTACATTATGATGGGATTTGATTACAGCTGATTCGCCGCCAAGTCCGCTTTCTACTACATCCGGATAGATGGTTCCCTGAACAAGGAAATCTACTGCGCCGATTTTCTTTGCTTCCTCTTCAAATACACGGATAAATTCTTCACCGATAATTTTTCTTTTTGCTTCCGGCTCTTCAACACCTTTCAGCTTTTCATAGAAACGCTCCTGGGCATTAACACGGATAAAATTCAGGTCATAGCTGCCTTCCGGTCCAAATACCGCTTCTACTTCATCCCCTTCATTTTTTCTTAAAAGTCCTTGATCTACAAACACGCAGGTCAGCTGATCTCCGATTGCTTTCGATAATAAGACCGCTGCCACAGAAGAGTCTACACCGCCGGATAATGCGCACAACACTTTTCCATCTCCGACCTTTTCACGGATTTCTCTGATGGAATTTTCCACAAAGGAATCCATGCGCCACTCTCCTGCACACCCGCAGATATCATGAACAAAGTTGGAGAGCATCGTCTTTCCTTCTACTGTATGCAGTACTTCCGGATGAAACTGAATCGCATACAGATTTTTCTCCGGATATTCTGCCGCTGCAGTTGGGCAGTCTGCCGTATAGGCACAGATCTGAAATCCCGGAGCCACTTTGGAAATATAATCAAAATGACTCATCCAGCAGATTGTGGACGGGGAAACACCTGTAAACAATCTGGAACCGGTTTCTACAAATACTTCCGTTTTTCCATACTCACGGATATCTGCACGCTCCACTCTGCCTCCCAGAATATGCTGCATCAGCTGGGCGCCATAGCAGAGCCCAAGTACTGGAATACCCAGTTCAAAAAGCTCTTTCGTATAGGTAGGGGCTCCGTCCTCATAACAGCTGTTGGGGCCGCCTGTTAAAATGATTCCTTTTGGATTCATTTCTTTAATTTTCTCAATATCGGTTTTGTAGGAATAGATTTCGCAGTAAACGTTGCATTCGCGGACACGCCGCGCAACCAGCTGATTATACTGTCCGCCAAAGTCTACTACAATGACAGTTTCTCTGTTCATTGATTCTCCTCCTTGGTATACTATTTTCTCAGAAATTGCCTGCAAAAACTGATGACAGTTTTATATCATAGGAAATTTTCATTGTTTTCATTATAATTTTCATTTAGAATCGCTTCCTAATTATATAATACGCTCCTTTGGCAAATCAAGCCTTAATTCAGGAAAGAGGCAACTTTCCCAAATTTCCTGCAGATTTCTGCAATTTATAATGAGATTTTTAACGGCCTGTCCTTGTAAGCCATAACAAGCAAGTCCCCGGCAGCTGACAGCTTGACTCTGATATTTACTCAGACATCTGGGGACTTTCTTGAAGGATTAAATTTTATGCAGATATTTTTCTCTGGTTGCCAGGCCGCCGCGAATATGGCGCTCTGATTTATTCACATCCAGAACCTTTCTGGTCTCCGTAGCCAGAGAAGGATTAATCTGCTGCAGACGTTCAGTCACATCTTTATGTACGGTACTTTTACTGATTCCAAATTTCTTGGCGGTCTGACGTACGGTTGCATTATTATCTATAATGTATTTCGCGATTTCCATTGCTCGCTCCTCAATATAACTTTTCAAAATGCTTCCCCTGCGGAACATTGTTTTTACAATATATGTGAAAGTTCAGTGAGTATGCGCCCTTTTTGGTAATATTTAAAATCCATGAAATAGTTAATGCTTTTTCAGATACATGGTGTTATATTATAAAATGTGTTATTGTTTTACAGAAATTAATTTCTCCTGTAGAACAAAAATCATAAGAAAATAATTCATTTTGCGGCAATGTTAATCTTCAATAATGGAGACAAAACTGCCGGGGAGGGAAACTATGTTTAAGCCAAAAGGGTCCGCAAATCAGGGATTGAATATTATTATTGTGGGCTGTGGAAAAGTAGGAACAACATTGGTTGAGCAGCTGGTAAAGGAAGGACACGATATCACCCTCATTGACCAAAACCGTCAGAAAATTCAGGCGCTTACCAATACCTATGATGTCATGGGAATTGTAGGAAACGGTGCCAGCTACAGTGTGCAGATGGAAGCCGGTATTGAAAATACCAATTTGATTATTGCAGTTACAGAATCTGACGAACTGAATCTGCTCTGCTGTACCGTCGCTAGACGTGTGGGAAACTGCGCTGCAATTGCAAGAGTCCGCACGCCTGACTACAGCAAAGAAGTAGGATACCTGCGGGAAAAATTGGGACTTGCTATGATTATCAACCCAGAACTTGAGGCTGCAAAGGAGGCTGCAAGAATACTGTATCTTCCCACAGCTTTGGAAATCAACTCATTTGCTCACGGCCAGGCCGAACTTGTAAAGTTCCGTGTTCCAAAAAACAATTTGCTAGATGGTATTACAATTTCAGATCTTGGCAAAAAAAGCCCTGCGAATACGCTTATTTGTGCCATTGAACGAGACGGAAAGGTCCATATTCCATCCGGTGATTTTATCATTCATGAAGGAGACGTTATCTCCTTTGTGGGGTCCAGAAAAGTATCCAAACCATTTCTGGAATATATTGGTTTTAAAACCCACCAGGTAAAGGACACCATGATTATCGGAGGCGGAAAGGCCGCTTATTATCTCGCGAAACAATTATTACATATGGGTGTTTCTGTAAAAATTATTGAACATGACCGGGCCCGCTGTGAAGAACTCAGTATCTTACTGCCAAAAGCTATTATTATTCATGGTGACGGAACAAACGAGGATCTGCTGAAAGAAGAAGGTATTGAGTATGTAGAATCTTTTGTTCCTCTTACCGGGATTGATGAGGAAAATATTCTTTTGACCCTGTATGCAAGACAGGTGTCAAATGCAAAGGTAATTACAAAAATTAACCGGATTACCTTTAAAGATGTTATCAGCCGCCTGGATCTTGGAAGTGTAGTATACCCAAGGTATATTACATCGGAAGCCATTATTGCATATGTACGTGCAAAAAAAGACTCCATGCACAGTAACATTGAAACTCTTTACCATATGTTTGACTACCGGGCAGAAGCAATTGAATTTTTAGTGGATGATGAATCCGCAGTTACTAATGTGCCTTTAATGGATTTGGCATTAAAGAAAAATCTGCTGGTCTGTTTCATAAACAGAAATGGAAACATCATTATTCCAAGCGGTCAGGACTGCATTATGGTAGGCGATACCGTTATGGTTGTTACGACTCACACCGGTTTTAATGATATTCAGGATATTTTACAATAGCGGAGGCCAGAATGAACGTCAAAGTAATTCGATATATTTTAGGTTATGTATTAAAGCTTGAAGCTCTTTTTTTGATACTTCCCTGCATTGTTGCTGTAATCTATAAAGAAACTACCGGCTTTTATTATCTTTTTGTACTGATACTATGCGGACTTTTGGGCTTTTTGATGTCCAGAAAAAAACCAGACAGCTTCGTCTTTTATTTGAAAGAAGGATGTATTGCCACCGCCCTCAGCTGGATTGTTTTAAGTCTATTTGGAGGGCTACCTTTTTGGCTCAGCGGAGAAATTCCTTCTTTTGTTGATACATTATTTGAAACCGTTTCCGGTTTCACCACTACCGGAGCAAGTATTCTGTCGGATGTAGAGGCGCTCTCCCGCTGCTCATTATTCTGGCGCAGTTTTACCCACTGGATCGGGGGTATGGGAGTATTGGTCTTTTTGCTGGCCATCGTTCCCTTAAGCGGTGGTTCACACATTAACTTAATGCGCGCGGAAAGCCCCGGGCCTTCCGTTGGCAAACTGGTTCCCAAGCTTCGCCATACAGCCAGAATTTTGTACCTTATTTATTTAGGCATGACAATACTGGAGGTTATATTTCTCCTGGCAGGCCATATGTCACTTTTTGATGCCCTTACTACCTCCTTCGGCACAGCAGGAACCGGCGGTTTTGGCATTAAAAATGACAGTATGATGAGTTACTCCCCTTATCTGCAATGGGTAGTCACCATTTTTATGATTCTATTCGGGGTGAACTTTAATGCCTATTATCTGATACTATTCAGGCGTTTTCGAAAAGCACTGCAGATTGAAGAGGTGAAATATTACATTATTATTATTCTGGTGTCTATAGGTATTATTTTTATCAATATTTATAACACCGTAATAGGAAGCGCCGATGCACTTCGACATGCCTCCTTTCAAGTGGCATCCATTATTACTACTACCGGTTTTGCCACTACAGATTTCAACCTGTGGCCTCAGACCAGCAAGACAATTCTTGTCCTGCTGATGTTCATCGGTGCCTGTGCAGGCAGTACCGGAGGCGGAATTAAAGTCTCCCGTTTTGTAATTCTGCTTAAAACAGTTGGAAGAGAATTAAACTCCTATATTCATCCAAAAAGCATTAAGAAAATTAAAATTGAAGGGAAACCCATTGATCCTGAGGTGGTAAGGGCAACAAATGTTTTCTTTATAACCTTTGTTATTATCTTTTCATTTTCCGTTTTCGCCATTTCTTTTGAAGGCAAGGATCTTATTACTAATTTTACAGCAGTGGCCGCCACTATCAACAATATCGGTCCCGGTCTGGAACTGGTAGGTCCCACACAGAATTTCGGAGGATTTAGGCCCTTTTCCAAATGCGTCCTGATTTTTGATATGCTTGCAGGAAGACTTGAGCTATTTCCGCTTCTGATTTTATTTCATCCTGCAGTCTGGAAGGATCTGTTTTTCCACAGATCAGGTGCGGGAAAAAAACATTCATAATAAGAACCTTACTCAGATGATTCGAAAAGTCAACAACATCATACAGGAGTGATATAAAATGACGTTTTATCAGGAATTACAGCTAAATCAGTCAGGATCCAAGTCTCTGATTAAAAACTCTTCAGACCGCAGACAGAAACTACGGCACACTGCCATCTATATTTTTAAAGTTTTTTTAACGCTGGCTTTCTGCATGACGTTCGTGATAGCCTTCAGTGCCCTGTTTGGTCAGGAAAACAGTATTGTGGGCGTTGTATTCCTTTTATTCGTAATGGTCTTTCGTTTTGCTGATTTTGGTATACATACTTCCCATTCTATTCTGTGCCTGCTAATTATTTTTGCAGTTCTTGCATTTGCTCCAAGACTTACAAATATGGCTGGTCCCTTTCTGTCGCTTATGATTAATTTTGGATGTATTCTGCTTATGATGATCCTTGGATGCCATAATGTCCTGATGTCCAATCACTCTACGATTCTTCTGGGATATCTTTTACTGCAGGGATACGACGTAAGCGGCGGACCTTACCGCCAAAGGCTTGCTGCCCTTGCTCTCGGAGCACTGGTTACTTGTCTCGTTTTTTATCACACCCACCGAAAAGCCTCCTATAAAAGAGGTTTGAAAGATTTGTTTTTGGAGTTTCACCCTGACTCCACCCGTACCCGTTGGCAGCTTGTTATAGCCCTGGGAATTTCTACGATACTTTTCATAGCAGATCTGATCCACCTTCCCCGGTCCATGTGGGCCGGTATCGCTGCCATGTCCGTAATGCTTCCGTTTAAGGATGATATGAAATACCGGGTGAAAGCACGGATTCCCGGAAATATCATAGGCAGTCTGCTGTTTATTCTGCTGTATTTTTTTCTGCCGCCGCAGTTATATGCCTATATTGGTATCCTGGGTGGAATCGGTGTTGGATTTTCAGCAGCTTACGGGTGGCAGTCCGTATTTAATACTTTCGGTGCACTATCTATTGCCGTTGGATTATTCGGTCTTCCCGGGGCAGTTATTCTTAGAATTATTAATAATATATTTGGCGCTTTATACGGCCTGATTTTCCACAAGCTATTTCATAAATCAGCCGAAACACTTTTGCTTAGAAATGGAAAAACCGGCACTTAAAATTTTAAATGCCGGTTTTTCCACCTATCTCCTGTCCTCAGACAGAATACCGCTCCACATATTAAGCTCCTCATTCCACTCCATAATATAATACGCCGGCAGTTTTATCTTTTTGGCTTCCAGAAGAGAAAGTATTTCCCTGTTTGTAGCCGTACCGGCCTTGGTAAAGGTATGCATAATCTCACCGTTGGGATTTAAAAGCATTGCCCGGCAGTCCCGGCTCAAAATAATCTCAAATTTATTATTGGAAACCTTCTGCTGAAGCTTTGAATTAAGATTAATACATCCCTTTGATGTCACACTGACACGCAATTCATCCTGCTGCTTGCGGGCAGGCTCCAGAACAAAAAAGTTGCTCCAGTCAATCTTGTTCTTTGCATCAGAAACCCGGGGAACTTCCTCTGCTTTTCTGTCAGATTCTTTCTGATCCCCCTTGTCCTTTGTACCGGTTACAACTATATTCTCAGATGCATTCTGCTTCATCTGTTTATAATTCTCCATCCGGTAAAACCCCTTTTCCGGACTGGTAATGACATATCCTTTTTTACGCATATGATGAATCACATTATAAACAAGATTCTGATTTTTATCAATCAGTCTTAAGCCTGCGGCTTCACACCGCTCTTTAATTTCCCGGCTTTCATGTATTCTGCCGTCTTTCAGTACATCTTCCAGTATATCTCTGACAATTTGATTCTTAACCATTCTACCTATCCTTCACTTTTCACATTACTGCAGGCGTTCCATTCCTCTACAGTAATTTTTAATTCTTCCAGAATTTTGGTCAGATATGGCCCGCTGGTTGTAGAACCGTTTAAATATTTTCGCATTGCCTTCTCACTGCATCCGATTCTATCTATCAGCGGATTTTTTGTCATTCCGGATTCTCTTATTTTGTTATGAAGCAACTCTCTTGTTGTCATACCTTACCTCCTGTAAAAAATTTCTTTTTTATCTTACATGACTTTTCTAGTTTTCGTAACGGACATTGCTTCCGTTTTCCGGTTTTTCTTCCATTTTATTGAAATTTTCCTTGCGATGAAAGCCCTGTTTTTTCAATTTCAGGCAAGTTATGATGAAAGTTTAAGAAGGCCGGCTTCTGTTTCCTCTTTTTTTTCTCACAGGAAAGCTTAAGTTCCTCCAAATCCAGACAATGATTCCTACCTCTCTGACAGGTGAGGTCCCAGTGACTTACCCCAGGTATCAATCAGACGTTCCAGCCGGAATGCCGCATTGGCAGGACTGGTAGACGGCAGCTTTTCCGGCTTCCTTCCAGTCTCTGGATATATATACCTCATATACAGATCATACGCTTTCTGTCCGTTGGCAAAAATCTGTCTGATCTCTGTATGCTTAAGAAGCTTTCCTATATCATTTGGGACCACATCCCGAATAGAACTGTCGCTGGATCCTGCGATCTGACAGCTCTCAATTACATCCCAGACAGCTATTCCGTTGGTTAGCAGCAGCTCCTTTTTGCCGTTAATATCCTCCGGCAGAGGACTTTTCGTTAAAGCCGCCAGCACTTTCCAGAAACGGTTCTGAGGATGCCCGTAATAAAACTGATTTTCCCTGGACTTTACGGAGGGAAAAGTACCCAGTATTAATATCCTTGAATGGGCATTATAAACTGGACTGAACGTGTGGGTAACATTGTTGTATTCCATATATATCATCAACTCCTTTTAGCACTCTAGTATTAGTATAGCTTTACAAGACCTTATAAGTCTATCAGAACATGCCTATAGTGCAAAAAAAACCTGCAGAACAAGATTTTCTTTGTTCTGCAGGTTTTTTACTTCTGCTCTTAAAATTTTAAGATACTGTTTCAACTTCTACCGGATATCCCGTCATTTTGTCCTGATAATTATGTGCTTGTTCCAGCATCATGTCTTTTACCTTCATAAGACGGATCTGAGTACTTCTCTCATTTTCATCCAGCTTCATGGTAATATACTTGATACTTTCCTGTGTTTCCGGAATAATTACATGCTCCAGGGCATTTACACGCCTTCTGGTTTTCTCAATTTCAGCTGCCATCAGCTGGCATGCTTTTTCTGTCTCTGCCAGCTTCAGCATATCTGGCAGCACATCTGCCAGGGATTTCACCGCACCGTCCAGATCACTTGAAGTATACGCAAAGCCATAAGAATAGATGTCGTTTTCATCTGCAGTTCTTGTATTATATTCAAATACCGGAATATCAACACTCATGACGTTTTTCTTCTTTGATTCCAGATAGACACCCTGCTTTGGAACCATCAAAGCCGTATGCATTCCTTCATTTGACATGGAAGCTTTGGCTATTACAAAATTTGTATTAGCGTCCTTAATGCCCTTCTCTACTTTCAGGCGCAGATCCATATTTTCACGAATCAGATCCAGAAACTGGCGCATCAGTTCATCACGTTTATCCTTCAGTAATTTGTGTCCCCGCACTGCTGTTACCAGTTTTTTCTTTAAACGGGTCAGCTCCATACGGGTAGGATTTACCTGGGTGGATGCCATGATATCACCCCTTTCTTATTCGTTCTTGTTCTCCTCGCTGCTCTGATAGTAGATATCAAGGAACTTGTCATCAATACGTTTCAGTTCACTTCTAGGCAGAATAGAAAGCAGTTTCCAGCCGATATCCAGTGTTTCTTCTATATCTCTGTCTGCTGTATACCCCTGAGAAACATATTCCTTCTCAAAAGCATCTGCAAATTTCGCATAAATCAAGTCAATATCAGACAACGCTGCTTCGCCCAGGATTACCATCAGCTCTTTTGCCTCTTTTCCACGGGCATATGCTGCAAACAGCTGATTCATCGTATTGGAATGATCTGCTCTTGTTTTACCTTCACCGATACCCTTATCTTTCAGACGGGAAAGAGAAGGCAGTACATCTACAGGCGGCATCACGCCTTTTCTGTAAAGCTCACGGCTTAAGATAATCTGGCCTTCTGTAATATATCCTGTAAGGTCAGGAATCGGATGTGTCTTATCATCCTCCGGCATTGTAAGGATTGGTATCAATGTAATACTTCCATCCTTGCCTTTCTGTCTTCCTGCACGTTCATATAAAGTTGCAAGGTCCGTATACATATAACCAGGATAGCCACGGCGTCCCGGAACTTCCTTGCGGGCCGCTGAAACTTCACGGAGAGCATCTGCATAGTTTGTGATATCTGTCATAATAACAAGTACATGCATATCTTTCTCAAATGCCAGATATTCTGCAGCTGTCAGCGCCATTCGGGGAGTAGAAATACGCTCTACTGCCGGGTCATTTGCCAGGTTTATAAACAGAACCGTTCTGTCAATTGCTCCTGTCTCTTTAAAACTCTGAATAAAGAAGTTGGACTCCTCAAAGGTGATGCCCATTGCGGCAAATACAACGGCAAACTGTTCATCCTTGCCCCGTACTTTCGCCTGTCTTGCGATCTGAGCCGCAAGATTGGAGTGAGGCAGACCGGAAGCGGAAAAAATCGGAAGCTTCTGTCCACGAACCAGTGTATTCAGACCATCAATGGCAGATACACCTGTCTGGATAAACTCAGAAGGGTAATTTCTGGCCGCCGGATTCATAGGCAGACCGTTGATATCCATACGCATATCCGGTAAAATCTCAGGGCCGTTATCAATAGGATTTCCAAGACCGTCAAATACCCGGCCAAGCATATCAGAAGATACCCCAAGCTGCATACTGTGGCCCAAAAACCGTACCTTACTGCTGTCTAAGTTAATTCCTGTTGAACTTTCAAACAGCTGTACCAGTACATCATTCCCATTTACTTCCAGCACTTTACATCTTCTTGTTTCACCGCTGGATAATTCAATCTCACCCAGTTCATCATAAGTAACGCCGGATACTCCTTTTACAAGCATCAGAGGGCCTGCTACTTCCTGTATAGTTCTATACTCTTTTGGCATTTTATAAGCCCTCCTTTCCTGCAGCTTTTGCAATCTCTTCATCCAGCTGCCCCATAACTGCATCAAATTCGGCATCCAGATTTTCTTCTAATGTATATTTATAACGTCCAATTTTTTCTCTGACAGGCATATTGATCAGCGCCTGCATACCGGCTCCCTCTGTCAGTGCCTGAGAGGACTTCTCATAAAATGCAAGTACCAGTCTCATCATGAGAAGCTGCTTTTTCAGAGAAGTATAGGTATCAACTTCATGGAAGGAGTTCTGATGAAGGAAATCCTCACGAATAGACCGTGCCGCTTCCATTTTCAGACGGTCTGAAGCAGAAAGCGCATCCATACCTACCATTTTTACAATCTCTTCCAGGCTGGCCTCTTCCTGAAGCAGGGTCATCATCTTCTGGCGGTTTACCATCCAGTCTTCTGATACCTCTTTTTCAAACCATGGCCCCATATTATCAAGATACAAAGAATAGCTGTTTAACCAGTTAATAGCCGGGAAGTGGCGTTTATATGCCAGGGCAGAATCCAGTCCCCAGAATACTTTTACAATACGAAGTGTAGCCTGAGAAACCGGTTCTGAAATATCACCGCCAGGAGGTGATACTGCTCCGATAACAGAAAGCGCGCCTTCTCTCTCGTCAGAACCAAGAGAAATCACATGCCCTGCACGCTCGTAAAACTGTGCCAGACGGCTTCCCAGATATGCAGGGTATCCTTCTTCACCGGGCATCTCTTCTAAACGTCCTGACATCTCCCTTAAGGCCTCTGCCCACCGGGAAGTGGAATCTGCCATAAGAGCTACTGAATATCCCATATCACGGAAATACTCTGCAATGGTAATACCGGTATAGATAGATGCCTCACGGGCTGCAACCGGCATATCGGATGTATTGGCAATCAAAACCGTACGCTCCATCAGAGACTGCCCCGTTTTTGGATCCTTCAGCTCAGGAAACTCGTTCAAAACATCTGTCATCTCGTTTCCTCGTTCTCCACATCCAATGTACACAACAATATCTGCTTCCGCCCATTTCGCAAGCTGATGCTGAATTACCGTTTTTCCGCTTCCGAAAGGTCCCGGAACAGCAGCTACACCACCTTTGGCAATAGGGAAAAATGTATCTACAACACGCTGACCGGTTATCAGCGGCATTTCCGGTGTCAATTTTCTCTTATACGGTCTTTCACGTCGTACCGGCCATTTCTGCATCAGCGTCACTTCTCTGTCACCCTGAGGTGTTTCAATGACAGCAATTACTTCTTCAACGGTAAATTCGCCAGCCTTAATCTCTTTTACAGTACCGGAGATACCATAAGGTACCATAATCTTTTGTTCTACCACAATGGTTTCCTGAACAGTACCAAGAATATCCCCTTCTAAAACACTGTCTCCGGCTTTTTTCACCGGCACAAATTCCCATTTAATATCACGTTTCAGAGACGCTACTTCCACGCCTCGCTTTAAGTTATTTCCGGAAATACGCATGATATCATCCAGCGGACGCTGAATTCCATCATAGATACTGCGGATCAATCCGGGTCCCAGCTCTACTGATAATGGCACTTCCATGGATTCTACAGGTTCTCCCGGCCCAAGACCGGAAGTCTCCTCATAAACCTGAATGGAAGCTTCATCGCCATGAATTTCAATAATCTCGCCGATCAGCCGCTGATTACTTACACGAACAACGTCATACATATTTGCATCACGCATACCGGAAGCAATAACCAGCGGTCCTGCTACTTTTTTGATTGTTCCTTTACTCATGTGATTTTACGCCTCTCTATTTTTCTCCAAATATAATATCGGAACCAACTGCCTGCTCTACACACTTCTTTACATTTTCTACCCCTTTTCCTGTATTCTGGGATATTCCCGGAATCAGGATAATCGAGGGAAGCAGCTGGCCTTTGTATTTCTCAATTTCGTCGGCAAACTCCTCTGCCAGACTTTCTGTAATATAAATCACAGCGTAATCGCCTCCGGCAACCTGACGGAATACCTGGGCGCCTGATTTTGCATCCTGGATGGGAAATATGTCAAGACCCAGCGTTGCAAAACCGTAAATACTGTCATATGGTCCAAGCACTGCAATCTTATACATACATTTCACGAATCCTTTCTGTAATAAATGTTTCCGGCAGACTGTTTCGTTTTCCGGAAAGGATAATTCCAACTGTTTTTATTTCATTCTCTCTTGCGATAATATACGCCACTATCGGTCCCGCACTAAAGGACTCAAACTTCTGGGGCTTTAGCATCTCAATGAGATAGTTGTCACACCAGCGCTCAAACGCGGATGGGGATACCTTCAGCGCTTCCGCGGCTTTTCCATAGCCTGAGGACTCCAGATAACTGCAGAGACTTTCAAACCCTGAAAGGGAAGCCTTTGCCAGCGCCTCCGGCTGCATCCCCTGGCAGCTGGTCAATGCACGCATCATAAAGTCAAAGGACTTATTTGTTTTCTGACAACGGACTGCAATTTTAATATTAGCTACTGCAACAGTAATCTGTGCGTATGTCTGTATCACTTCGTCTGCATCTTCAGCCGCCTTCAGAATCGCCTCCAGGCAGGCCCGGTCAATAATAACGTCGCACAACTGGCCGTCACCGGAATGCATAAGCGTCTCATATGCATCTTTTGCTGCCGCCTCCATACTTTTTGGAAGACTGCCGAAGTCTTTATTCTTTACAATTTCCCGCAGCTCATCTCTGGAAGGTACCGTACTGTCAAAAAAGAACTCATCTCTTAATTGCTCACTCACTGCCTCTTTTATGGCAGTTTTCAGATTATGGAAGGCATTTGGAAACGAAAGAACTTCAAAGGTATCCATAGGAACTCCAAGCTCCTCTACCGTCTCCCAGATCTTTGCCCGCTCGTAAGAGAGCATCTGATCTGCCTCCTGTTTCCCATCGCCATTTCCCCAGCCTTTGTCTTCCAGAAAGCGCATGCTTTCATCGTAAGACCGGCAGGCCATCAGCTGATCTATCACTGATTTATTAAACAGCGAAACCTCCATGGCGCGGATACGAGCTACCGCAAAGGTATAGTTATTATTTGCCATATCAAGCCCTCCTTACCTATATAATAATTTGTGGACTTGATCGGTCAGTTCATCTTTTTTCGCATCAAAAACGGCCTTTAATGTACAGTTTTCCTCAATGCCTCCATAAGAAAGAACAAATCCGTTTTCAATTTCAATACTTTCTTCTGAAAGCTTCAGGCTTCCGCCCGCTGCTTTTGCGGCTGCTTCAATCTTAGAAGAAAAATCCGCTGGCATTCTTTTCAGGTCCTTTTCGGAAAAGAAAATTTTTCCTGCTGAGGGCTGTGCATATGCCGCAAGCATTTTCTCAATTCGTTGGAAATATGCCGGCGCTTCCTCACTGCAGACTGCTTCATATGCCTTTTCCAGCATATGAGAAATCATTTCCTGTTTTGCCGTTAAAACAGCGGTCCGTCTTTTCAGGTCCATAGATGACTGTGCTCGTTTTCTATAATTTATTATATCTTTTTCAGATTTCCGCAAAATATCGGCGCTAAGCTGCTCTGCCTCCTTTTCAGCCTGAGAAAGAATCGCATCCGCTTTTTCTTTTGCCTCAGCCAGAACCGCATCCGCTTCCTGCTTTGCTTCTTCCTGAATCTGATTTACGATTTTTTCTAATCCAGTCATTCTTATCTCCTCACTGCTTTTGCTTAATAATTAAAAATTAATTGCGTTTACTGCAAGAATGGAGATCAGCAATGCCAGAATCGCATATGTTTCAACCATAGCCGGGAACAGCATCGCTTTACCAAACTGCTCTGGTTTTTTTGCAATAATGCCGATAGCTGCCGCAGATGTTTTTCCCTGATGGATACCGGAAATAAGACCTACAATACCAATTGGAAGGCAGGCAGCCAGAACCATCAATCCGCCGGCAGTTGTCATTTCTACCGGATTTCCGTTTAACAGACCAACTTTAGAAAGCGTAATAAATCCAACCAGCAGTCCGTAAATACCCTGTGTACCCGGAAGCAGCTGCATAATCAATACCTTTGCAAATTTACTAGGATCCTGTGAAACTACTCCGGATGCTGCCTGACCTGCGGTTCCAACACCGATTGAAGAACCTGCTCCTGCAAAAAGAACTGCTACTGCAGCACCCACTAATGCAAATACCATACCCATACTCATGTTATTTTTCCTCCTGAATGTCTACATATTTTGTTTTTGCCATAAATGGCTCAAAAGGTTTTCCGCCGCCCTCATAGAATTTTCCGAAGAACTCTACAAACTGAAGACGGTTGGTGTGCACATAGGCACCTAATACGTTAATTGCCATATTAAATATATGGCCGATAATAAATACAACGATAAAGAAAATGACTCCGATTACGCTGTTTCCAAGCATGCTTCCCATCTGGTTAATTACCTGGGCGATAACTCCGGTAGCCAGCCCCAGGGCCAGCAGTCTGGAATAAGAAAGCACATCCGACAGCCATCCGGTTATGTTATACAGATCATAAACACCAAGGGCAAGTCTGATACCGATTTTCTTTTTCTTTCTTCTGCCCGACATAACCAGAATAATCAGTGCTCCTGCCACAGCCATAACCTTCGCCGCCATGGATAATCCTGGTCCAAAGTTAAATTCAATCTGAGATATAGAATAAAAGATCTCTGTTGGAAGAAGCATCAGGATAAGGCCTATCAGGAATAAAAACCATGATACAACATCACTGAAAAATCCAACTACATCTTTATCCTTCAGCATCATATATCCCTTTAATGCCAGTCCGGTAAACAGATGTATCACACCAAACAGCAGCGAATATACAAGCATTCTCATCGGGTCATCCAGCGGAACAAACCACACCGCATCAATAAGTATCTCTTTTCCAAAGAATGTCCGGGCAATTACCGTAATGGCATCTCCAAAATATCCCCCGAACATAATTCCCCAGAACAAAGTAGAAATGCCGCACCAGAAAAACATCTTAATAGATTTTCTAAGACTAGCTTCCATTCTCGGGAATTTTAAAAGTACGATTCCGCATCCCACAGAAATAATCGCACCATATGCTGCATCGGACAGCATCAGTCCAAACAGAAATACATAAAAGATTGACATGATTACCGTTGGATCAAATTCTCCCTTCTTGGGAAGACCAAAGGATTCCAGCACGCCCTCCACCGAATTGGAAAATGTATTGTTCTTTAACAATACCGGGGGATTCTCTTTTGCCCCTATTTCTTCCAGCTCCACATCAACCGCATATTTTTCTGTTAATTCCTTCTGAATATCCGCCGCATATCTTTCCGGCACATATCCGCTTAAGGCAAACGTTTTTTGTGTCTGCGGCAGCTTTCCTAAAACAGAATAGCGCTCTGCTCTGATCCGGTAGTAATCGGATAAAAGTCTTATCTCCTCCCGAATCGCCGCCATATCACAGATTTGTTTTTCTTTTACGCCAATCTCTTCTTCACAGCGTTCAATCTCTTTTTGAAGACGAATCTCTTCCTCCCGGGGCGCCAGCTGTGGAATAGAAGATGGTTTTGCAAAGCCGCCGGCTCTCAGGGCGTCTTCTGCCTCCGGGGCATCCTTTTTCAGGCACACAACCCCAAGATATACAAAATCCTTTTCCTCACAGATAATCTCAATATCCGCTGCCTCAATGGGCGGTGTATGTGTTTTTAGCAGCGTCAGAACCGATTCTAAAGATGCCGGAGCCGCAACGGTTCCCAGCAGCAGCTCTGTTTTTTTTGTTCCTTTTAATCCCATAGGAACGTCTAAATTCATCCATGGCTGCAGGGCTTCTATCTGATTCTGAAGCCTTGCAATTTCAGATTTATCTTCTGCAATGGCTTTTTCCAGATCGATCAGTTCACTAATTGCTGTTACATATACATCCCGGCGGCTGGCGATATCTTCCATCTTTGTCTTTTCAACTAACGGTTTGCCCGCCAGTGAATCAAGCAGCGACGTCTTCTCCTGAACATATCTGTTCAGAATCTCAAGGGCCTGATCCGCTCTGGCCGCCTGCTTTTCAAAGTCAGCCTTTTCTTCTGATGTGTTTTGTATTTTAAGTCCCTTAAGGTCTTTCTTACGGAAATTAATTTCCACGACACCAAGTTCCTGCAGACGAACCAGAATTGCCTTACGGTCCTTATTTAACCCGCACAGGCTGATTCTCTGCATTTTTACAACTGCCATGAAGCCTCCCTCCTTTTCTTTTTATTTTCCGGCTGCTAGATCAGAGCCGAAATAATTGAAGAAATGACTTCATTTTCTTTTTGCATTGCTTTCTCTTTTTGGACTTTCATATCCTGCTTTAAAGCTGACGCAAATTCCTCTGACTTCGCTTCTTCTTCACGGACTGCCTGCTCCTTCGCCTGACTGGCTTTCTGAACAGCGGCATCCTTCGCCTGCTGCTTGATCTCTTCTGCCTGGCGGTTCGCATTTTCCACAATCTGTGCAGCCTGCTTTCTGGCCTCTTCATTTTTCTGCTGTGCGGCATGCTCTGCCTGCTGCACAGTTTCTATTACTTTCTGCAGCACGAAATTTCCTCCCCTTTCTTTTATTACAAAATTGTATCCCAAAAAATACAATTTTGATTATATCAGATAACTGTCCATAGTTCAAACAACTTTTTTATCAAATTTATCCCAATTTATCTCTATTTTTTAACAATGTTTCATTCGAACACAAATTGGAGTTTTTTTTGTCTGTTTTAACATTTTTTATTTAACTTTGTAATTTTTTCATTAACTTGAATTGCTTTTTTTCTGATAACGATATAAAATATATATTTTATTATCATTTATTGACATTTCTTTTTTATAATTATACTATTAATTTAAGTACAATTTTCTGTTATCAGCATTGCCGCATTTTTACAATATATACCCGGCAGCTACCCTATCAATAAATAACCTCACAGGAGAAAACAAAATGTCCAATGACAATATATTTGCCGAAGAGCGCAAATCCGGTATCGTTGAATATGTAAACAAATACTCAAAAGCAACCGTTATGGAACTATGTGACTATTTTAATGTATCACCTGCCACCATTAGAAATGACCTGAAAGATCTTTCAGCGGCAGGCCTGCTTTCAAGAGTACACGGCGGAGCTATTGCCAACATAAGCGTAAATTTTGAGCCTAAAGTTACAGAAAAACAAATCCAGCAGATGAATGAGAAAAAAAGTATTGCCAGCGCTGCTCTGAATTATATCCACGAAGGCGACTCTATTGCTCTGGATGCCGGTTCTACCACCTTTGAGCTGGCCACAAAGCTTGGCGTTTTCAAAACTCTTACTGTTGTCACCTTTGATCTGAATATTGCCACCTGGCTTGACCAGAATACCAATGTAACGATTATTCTTGCAGGCGGTCCGGTGCGGAAGGGCTTTCACTATATTACAGGAAACCTTGCCATTAATACCATAAAAGACCTTCATGTTGATACTGCTTTTATGGCGGCAAACGGCATCAGCACGGATAAGGGACTTACAACCCCCAAAATAGATACTGCCAACATTAAAAAGGTTATCATTGAAAATGCCCGCAAGGTTGTACTGCTTTCTGACAGCCGCAAGCTGGGAGCTGTATCATTCGTAAAATTTGCCGATATCTCAGACATAGACTACTTCATCACGGATTTCAACGCCCGCCAGGAAGATATTCAGAAGTTTGAACAGGCAGATGTAAAAGTTGAACTGGTTTCTGCTGAAAACTAACTTTTTTATAAAGCAATAACCGACAAAAAGCCTTATCAGCCATATAACCATTTTTGTTCCACTGTTTTTTATCTGCCGCATCAGGGTATCCATATAGATAAGAAAAGACACCATCAGAAATAATTGGTTCTGCAATGATGTCTTTTCTTATTTTTCGTTTAAATCCACTTACATCGTTTCTTTTTAATCATCCGGCTGTGCCTACATTTCAATGGTTTCCCAGCCAAATACTTTTGCAAGCTGCTGCATCTTTACTTTCTGATTTCCCACCAGTATTAAAGAGTGATGAGAACAGAGATTTTCCATTACTTTCTCTCCGTTTCCGTTTTTATACCGGATCAGTGCTCCATTGAGACAGTCTGAACCGGGATATCCCACATAATCCTCAATTTCAGCTTCAATAATGCTCAGCCGCTTAAAATCTGGATAAATCTTTGCCAGCGTCACATCACCTTTTGGAAACTCTGCATCAATTACAATGGCATTCTCATCCACAATCTCCAGCACCTTGGGCCGCATGGTCCATTTGGAACAGAACTGCCGGGGAGCAAATCCAAAATAGCCGCAGTGTACGCCCAGGCAGTGGTTATCAGGATCATCTATATCCGGAAACTTGTCAATTTTCTCATGAGCCAGCGCTGCCATTCCCACCAGAAAGGGATACAGGTTGGTCATCATAACAGGAGCTTTCAGGGAACGGTAAAGGATAAATGTACTCAGAAGGGTCAGAGTATCTCCCTCACATGCCCAGATAATATCATCCTTTTCAAAGATCATATTCCATGCCAGGCACGGTGTGGAATCACAGTACATGGACTCATTCAGACAGTTGCAGCCCACACCTTTTACATCTCCAATCTCGTCTATCACTGCCTTTACAGCAAGATACAGCTTTGCTGCTGAAAGGTATGATTTTTCACAGACTCCTTCCTGACATACATCCCAGCTGTCATAAACAGCTCTGGCATCCTCATCCGGTATTTCCTTTGCCGCAGCCGCAACCTCGCTCCAGCTTCTGTAAATAAGCTGAATTCCAAAGGTATCTGCCATCCGCTTTGTACATTCATTTTCATACCAGTAGAATCGTTTAAAAATATATGCCTGCTTTCCTTCACCGGGAGAATCCTGAAACATCAGAAATTTTGCACCTTTTGCCAGTACGGATTTCACAGACAGAGCACGGATTACCACCCTGGCAAGTTCTGTATTGTAAGGTGAAAACACATTCATTCCCTTTTCCCGCAGATAAGTAACAATTTCCCAGTCCCACATTTCCACGGTTCCAAACCGGGAGGTAAGTACAATCATGGGCATTTGATATTCTGCCAGCTGCTTGGCAACCCGAAAGGCTTCAAAAATCATCTGTGGAAATACAATGGCATCCGCGTTGTCAGGGAGCGCCTCTCCCACAGCCACGGGTTCTGAAAATTCCGCTACATCCCCGTACATTTCCTTTAAATTATCAAGCTGCTGACGAAATTCATCCTGCTCTCTTTCATTTATCGCCCGAAAATAGACAGGCGCCAATACTGCTTTCATACGGATCCCCCTTATTTCATGTCCGCAAGCTGCACTTTTCGACCTTCTTTGCTGGAAATCTGAGCAGCCTGTAAAATTTTAATAATCTTTTCTCCGTCTTCAAAATTCGGTATCATTTCAGTATTCTTCGAAATTGCATCCGTAAAATCCTTAAATGCGTGAACAAAGGTATGCTCATATCCGATAATATGTCCCTGAGGCCACCATGCTCCCACATACGGATGAGTCCCTTCTGTCACCATAATTGTCCGATAACCCTGATGATCTGCATCCACTGTGGCATCATAATACTGCAGTTCATTCATTCTCTCCAGATCAAAACAAAGAGCCCCTTTACTTCCGTAGATTTCAAAGCAGTTATAATTCTTTCTTCCTGCAGCAAATCTTGAAGAATCAATATTTCCAATGGCTCCATTTTCAAATTCCAGAATCATAAACGCAGCATCATCTACTGTAACCGGAAGCTTTTTCGTAGAAGAAGAGGTATCTCCTGCAGAAAAAACAGCGGAATTCTCACCCGGCTCCGGGCGCTCTTTTACAATTGTTTTCAGCACTGCGCTGACAGATACCGGTTCTCCTACTAAATATCTTGCCAGATCTGCATTATGAGAAGTCAGATCGTACAGAGGACCTCCGCCTGCCGTTTCTTTCTTCAGCTGCCAGGTAACCGGAAATTCTTCATCCATAATCCACTCCTGCAGATAAGTTCCCCTGTAATGATAAATGGTTCCCAGTTTTCCTTCTTCAATCATCTGTTTTGCCAGCATAACGGCAGGAACTCTGCGGTAATTGTGATTCAGATAAGTCACAACTCCCATCTCCTTTGCCATCTGCGCCATTTCCCGGCAGTCCTGCCAGGTCAGTGCACATGGTTTCTCACAAATCACATGCTTACCTGCCTTCATAGCCGCCAAAGCCATCTCCTTATGCAGATAAGTAGGCGTCAGAATATCAATGACATCAATATCATCCCTGTCAATGAGTGTCCTCCAGTCTGTAGTATATTCTTCATATCCCCATTTCTCTGCAAAAGCCTTCAGCCGGGTTTCACTGTTTCCTGCCACTGCTTTCAGGCAGATATTAAAATCTGTGTCAAAAAATTTATTCAGCTGGCTCCAGCCATTGCTGTGAGCCCTTCCCATAAATCCCATGCCGATAATAGCAATATTCAATGTTTTTTTCAAAGCAATCCCTCCGACTGTTAAAATGCACTGCCTATTTTCTTCAGATTGTGGACGCTGACTGCAATGGCCTCATCTTCCATATTCAGCCACTGCGGAGCAGGCGCATCAATTTCTACTGCAAGAAATCCCTGATAATTATGTTTACTTAAGATTTCTGCCAGCTTCATATTATCTACCATGCCCATACCAACAGGTACTCCGCAGAAGAAATACCAGTCGTCCGGTCTTGCTGTTGGATGTAAGACAAGATCTTTAATGTGGGTAGAAAATACATACGGCGCCAGTTTTTCCATAGCTTTAATAGGATCATCTAAAAGCCGCAGGAAATTTCCTGTATCAAAGTTAACACCAAAATTCGGGGAATCCACCGCCTGAACCATTTCCAGAATTTCATCAGATGTATAATCTATATGGTTCTCAACCGCAATTTTTACACCGCAGTCCTCAGCGATTTTCACTGCCTCTTTATACATCGGCACAAGTCTTTGAATATGATCCCGGTGATTTTCATGACGCCAGTCAAAAGCAGAGCCTGTGATACGCATAACATCTGTCCCGATTAACTTTGTTTTCGGAATGAGCTGCTTCATCTCTTCAAAAGCATCCGGATTCAGTCCGCGCTCCAGACCATTTGGATGTCCCCATGCAAAAACAGTATCAAATCCATAGTCTTTTAACTTTGCACCGAGATCCTTTAAATAATCGTCCTCCAGACTTGGAAGAAAGCATGTTTCCAGCGAAACGCCGTCAACATCAAGCCTTTTTGCCAGATCCAAAAACTCATCTACCGTTTTTAAACGCTCCGGCTTTTCCTGCATGTCATAAACTTCTCCAAATAATCTGTGATAACAATAACTGTCAATACCAATTTTCATTATATGTTCCTCCTTATTTATGCTTATTTGCAACGGGACCATTCCCGCATATTACTCCTTAAGCGCGGTACACAGAACTTATGCATCTGCGCCGCATATTCTTTATATATCTGCTTTCTTTTTTGATATATCTCTCTGTGTTCAGGATCCGGACTCACAACTTCCCTTACAGACACATGCTCCCGGGCTGTTTTTTTCATATCAGGAAATACCCCAACGGCGTTTCCTGCCAGAATCACTGCCCCCCACAGCGCCGCATCCTCTCTGTCCAGCCGCTGAAATGTCCTTTCCGTTACATCCGCAAGAATTCTAAGCCACGTTTTAGAGCCTGCTCCTCCGCCAATCACTTTAATAACAGGATTTGAATACTCCGGATACATCTGACTGATACTGTCCGTTGTTAATGCAAGGTCAAAAGCAAAGCTTTCTAAAAGCGCCCGGTAAAAATGCTCTTTTTTATGATTCCAGGTATGACCCAGCCACATCCCCCGTATCTCTCCGTCAAAAGGCATGGCATTTCCTCCCAGAAGTCCGATGGCCATGAGACCGTCACATCCGGGACTTACAGAAGCTGTCTTTTGCTCCATTTCTTCAAATGCCAGCTTTTTATCTTTCCCGTCCATAAAGGTATCCATAAACCAGTCCAGAGTGATTCCGGAACCCGGAATATATTTGTGTGCATAATACCCCTGGATGGCAGCCGGAATGGCGTCATAGTAATTTGCTTCATAATTTGGCCGGTAATCATCTACCATACAGCTGACTGCTCCGTAAGATGCCGCCTCAAATATCGTGTCTCCCGGGGAGAGCACCCCTGCTCCCACACATCCGGCCACCTTATCTCCGGCTCCCGACACCAGCGGAATTCCGCTCTTTAATCCGATTTCTTTTGCCATTCCCTCAGACAGACGGCCGCATATCTCATTGGACGCTGTGATTCTAGGCAGATGTTTTCTGTCTGTCCCCGCTATTTCACATAGTTCCTCTGACCAGGTCTGGGATGCAATATCTCCAAGGCCGGTCCAGGACAAAAAGGAATGATCCATAACCGCATCTTCAACAGACATATCGGAAAGCTTTCCAATTATATAGCCGCTGATCATCAGATATTTTTCTATTCTTTTGCTTTCCTCAGGAAACTCAGCAGAAAACCACTCTATTTTAGGCGCCATCAACGGTGAATTCGTTCCGGAAATTTCAAGAAATTTCCGGCCGTACTGCTGCATCTGCCGGTTTGCATACGGCACAAATCTTCCGTCTATAAAGCAGGACCATGTAGTTACATCGTTCCATTCCCGATCCACCCCCATAAACCCGGCCATCTGACCGGTAAAAGAAACCGCCTCAATGCAGTCTGCCGCTTTTCCTGCCGCTTCTGTTGTCCGCTTCATACATTTAACTACAGAAGCAAATAACTTCTCACCTTTTTGAATTACAACACCGGGCTTTGGCCTCTCATCCTCCACCTTTTCCCTGGCGGAAGCCAGACAATTTCCTTTTGTATCGTATACCCCGGCTTTTATAAAACTTGTTCCCAGATCTACCGCCATAAATGTTACTTTGTCATTCATGAAATCCCCCGTATTCTTATTCCATGTCGATAATATTTTTCAGCCCCTCTGCTGCCTGAGCATATTCAAAGCCTTGTTGTATATCATCAAGCTTAAATCTTCTGGTGATAAGCTTTTTAACATCCAGAATTCCGGAGGTCACAAAACCAAGGGAATCCTGAAACTGCTTTAAGCTGGCCCGGGTGCTTCCGGTTACCATCAGCTGTTTATAGTGAATCAGATTTGAATTTAAAGGTACTTCCTGCCGGTCTGCCGGAAGACCTCCAAAAAAGCAGATTCTTCCATAATTGGCAGCCATCTTAAGGGCATTCTGCTGTGCTGCCGGAACCGGACACGCTGTAATAACTACATCTGCCCCATGCCCGTTAGTCTGCTTCATAACTTCCTGTACTACATCTTTTTCAACAGGAATAAAAGATGAATCTATTTCCACGCAGGTCTTAAGACGGTTTTTAGCAATATCATTTACAAATACTTTGGCCGCTCCGGACATTTTAGCCATCATAGCATGCATAATGCCAATGGGGCCGGCTCCAATTACCACCGCATATTCACCCGGTTTTATATGACACTGGCTGATTCCGTTATAAACACAGGACAAGGCTTCTGTAATAGCCGCTTCGGCAAAGGATACATGCTCCTCTAGAGGAATCATATTTCCTGCTCTTACCGCTTTTGCAGGAATCTTAACAAATTCTGCAAAGCCTCCGTCCAGATTAATTCCAAGAGCCTGATAATCTCTGCACATGTGCCCGTTTCCGCTGATGCAGTCCGGGCAGATTCCGCATCCCATATTAGGCGCCACCGCTACACGCATTCCCTTTTGATATGCCGTTACTTCTTTTCCAACCTCTTCAATGACACCGGCCATTTCATGGCCAATGATCAGAGGATGATTCTCGTCGATTCCAGCCGCCCCGTTTTTTAACATTCTGACATCGGTTCCGCAGATGGCAGCGCTTTTTAATTTTACAAGCACTTCATCCGGCCCGATCTCAGGTACTGGCACTTCTTCCAGCCGAAGATCCATTTTCCCATATAACCTTGCACACTTCATAGCTTCCTTCTCCTATAATTCTACAATACGTTTCTCCATAATAGAGATGTTTCCTGCATTTACCACTTTTACAGCCATTTTCCCATCCAGACCGGTTACCTTAGGCTCTGTGTCATTAAGAATGCACTCTATAAACGCCTGATCCTCTCTGCGGTAAGCATCTTTAAATAACCCTCTCCAGCTTTCCACCAGTGGATAAGTGCCCGTTCTTGTATCGGAATGACAGATCAGCGTATTATCGCCTTTTAAATTTCCAAGATAAATGCATCCCTTTGTTCCCAGAATTTCTACTTTGGCATCATAAGCGTACCCCACGCCCTGAGCCCCGTCCAGCATTCCCTGAGCCCCGCTTTCAAAGGATGCTGTCATGACTACATTGTCGTAAAAATCCGGAAATTCCGCTTTTGCATCCGGACATCTGTAATTGCCCCCGATAGCATACAGCGATTTGAATTCACTTCCTGTAAACCAGCGCATTGTGTCAATATCATGACTGTTTACTTCTGCCAGGGGACCATTACTTTTTTTAATATCGTACATCCACGGTCTTGGAATACTTGGACCTCTTGTATTTGACCGGACCATAACCACATCTCCGATTTCACCAGCTTCAATTACAGATTTCGCATGGCAGAAGCTTTCATCAAAACGTCTCATAAAACCAATCTGAAGTTTAATATGATTCTCTTCGGCCGCCTGAATCATCTCTTCACATTCATCCACATTCATAGCCATTGGTTTCTCGCAGAGAATATGTTTCTTCTCCGCCGCAATTTCTTTTACAATATCCACATGAAACTTCGTAGGAGAGACAACTACATAAGCATCAATATCCGAATTCTCAAGAGCCTGCTTATGGGACAGATAATAAGTTTCAATTCCAAGCTCCCTGGCAGATGCTCTGGCCGTCTCTTCCACCGGATCTGCAACCGCCGCAAGAGCTGCCCCCGGAACATTTTTCAGAAAATTCACTGCATGGATCATACCGGCCCGTCCGGCTCCAACTACGCATACACCAATTTTTCCGTCAATCATAAAATACCTCCTTTTTTATTCCATAGTTTATTTTCAGCAGCAGAAAACGGTCCTTCCGTTATCCTTTTGCAGATTTCTCTTCTTTAATGTGCAGACAGCCGCCGCATGCCACAGTTTATTTGTGTCACACAGCAGCCGTTCATAGTAGGAGCACATTATTTATTTATAATAAAAGCACACTCATCATTATTTAACACATCAATCAGGTTCTTTATGGCAGCCTTAGCCATGTTCTGGGTTGCTTCTTTTGTATGGGCTCCTGTGTGCGGTGTTGCCACAACATTGTCAAACTCAAACAGCAAAGAATCTTTTGGCGGTTCCTCTTCGAAAGCATCCAGTCCCAGTCCTCCCATCTTTCCGGATTTCAACGCTTCATATGCGGCTGATTCATCAATAATCCCGCCTCTTGAGGTATTAATCAATACGACTCCGTCTTTCATAGCAGACAGAGTTTCTTTATTGATTAAGTGTCTCGTGCTGTCCATCAGCGGAAGGTGCAGACTGATGACATCAGCCTGTGCAATTCCTTCCTCCAGGGAAACTGCCGCTATGTTATGTTCCAAGCAGTATCCTTCATCTATATAAGGATCATAGGCGCAGACCTCCATGCCAAACCCCCGGGCGCATCTTGCCACAACCTTTCCAATAGACCCAAGGCCCAGAATACAGATTTTTTTCCCAAGACACTCAAATCCCGTTGACCGCATCCACCCGCCATTTCTGGTATCCTGATTTAAGTACGGAATTTTTCTTGCAACCGCCAGTATCAGAGCAAAAGCCAGCTCTCCAACAGCTTCTGAATTTACCCCCGGTGTATTTGTTACAACTACTCCATGCCTTGTGGCCGCCGCAACATCAACCCTGTCATATCCGACTCCATATCTTGAAATAACTTTCAGTTTCGGACAGGATGCAATTACTTTTTCTGTGATAAAGTCCAGCCCTGCCACATAACCGTCACAATCCTGAAGTAAAGGAATCAGTTCATCTTCTGTTAACGGACGCCCGGCAGGATTAAAAACCAGATCCTCAGAAAACTGTTTCAGTGTTTCCAGCTCCCGGGACTTTTTACCGGGCTGCAAAGATGTTGGCGTTACTAATATTTTCATGGCAATCCTTCCTTACTTTATAAATGCCACAGCCTGTGCTGTGAGTCTTTCAATTTCATCGAACCGGCCTTCCTTTATCAGGGAATCTTTCACCATCCAGCTGCCTCCGCAGGCGATGATTTTATCAAAAGCAAGAAATTCCTGAATATTTTCTTGGTTGATTCCACCGGTAGGCATAAATCGGATGGAAGGAAACGGAGCCGCAAGAGCTTTAATAGTCGCAAGGCCTCCATACTGTTTTGCCGGGAAAAATTTAACAACTTCCAGACCGTATCCCAGCGCAGTCATTACTTCCGAAGGCGTACATGCTCCCGGAAAAACTGGAATCTCATGTTCTATGGCATATTCAATAACTTCTTTATTGATACCCGGTGAAACAATAAATTCTGCACCAGCTTCTTTTGCACGTTCCGCCTGCTTTGCATTTACAACAGTTCCTGCACCAACAAGCATTTCAGGAAATTCTTTCTTCATAATACGGATAGATTCCTCTGCCGCATCTGTACGGAATGTTACTTCTGCTACCGGAAGTCCTCCTCTGCACAGCGCTTCCCCCAGCGGCTTTGCATCCTCCACTCTGTCCAGCTTTACAACGGGAACCAATTTTCCTGCTTCTAATACAGGTAATAATTTTGTCTGATTCATTTATGTACAGGGACTGTTCAAGCAGTCCCCTCCCCCTTTCTCCTTGCGTTTTATCAATAGGTGAGCACTCTGATACAATTTTGCCTTGAAATTTTTTCTATCTGCGTTTTTGTAATTCCAGAGCGTTTCATTGTTTCAATAAATGTGTTCAGGATATAATCAAGTCCAACTCCTTTGGGATTATAAGATTTCAACCGTTCACGGGTAGTGTCCAGCGAAAACAGCAGCTGATCTTCATAGCCGTCATCTATCAGCGTCCGAAAAATAGAAGCCTCCTGTTCATCGCTGTGGTATTTATATCTTCCAATAGTATCAAATTCCAGATAAACTCCAGCCTTCAGAATCTTTCGGTGAATATTAAGATCTTCTATGGCCCGGTCCATATGGCAGAAAACCAGATGCTTTGGATTCATCCCAAGGTTCAGCAGATACTCAAGAAGCAGTACTGGATCCGAACCCTTTTCTATATGTACCATCATGCTCCGTCCGGTATTTATGGAGGCTCTGGCGCAGGAGCGAAACAGTCTTTTATACTGCAAAGACAGATTTTCCGTATCCAATGCACATTTTATAATTCCGGCCTTCTGTTCTCCCGTTTCCCCGGATATCACGGTCTCACAATGTCTGTCTACACCTTCCGTCAGTTCTCTGACAAAAAATTCTTCCAGTTCTTTTTCACCTGTACGGAATATCCAGTGTTCCTCAGGATAAAACTGCATTTTATGAAATCCGGTAGAACAGATAATATGAACTCCTGACGCTTTTGCTATTTCCGCCAGCCCTTCCGCCATACGGCCGCATCCTCCGGGCTGGGCATCAATCAGTGTTGTCCCTCCGGCTCGTTTGTAACCTGCCGCTTCACGGGCAGAGGCATCTACATCCTCCATCCAAAGCGCCGGATGAACCTGATAAGATTTTCCTTTCCGAATCAGCAGATGTTCATGAAACTGGCAGAACCGGATATCAGATGGCTCTATTTTTCCTGTTACCGATATCATTTCTCTCATTGCTATTTCCAGTTTGGATTGTCAACTACTGCAGGTTTTCCGTCCTCATCCACGATCATTTTATGATAGCCCTTTGTTTCAATAGTTCCATAATCATGACCTGCATCAGCGCCGAATACATAAAAGGTTCTTAAAGGTTTATCCCCGGTATTAACGGTCCGATGGGCATAGCGCCTTGGCACATAAACTACTTCCCCTTTTTTCAACGGCATTTCAATGGTATCTCCCTCCGGATTTTCCATTACCATAAATCCCTCTCCGTCCAGCATATAGTATACTTCTGCTGTTTCCAAAATAGTATGAAAGTGGCCTTTCGTCATAAAATACTCACTGCCGACTTTTCCCGGATACAAAATAGTTGTTCCAAAGGCAAGGTCTCCGGCCCTCTCCGGGCAGCCCAGTTCATGCCATTCGTAAATAACAGGATCTTCATTCTTTAAAATTTCCTCTGCTGCCTGTACATCATGATACATATCCTTCATCTGTGACAATGTTCTTTTGCTTGACTCCGCTGTTTCGGATTTTCCTGTCTTCAGATCAAAATCTACCAGAAAACTGCTGTCCCAATTGAACTGATTCATGTTATCTTCCTCCGTCTTATTTCTGTGACTGAACTTTTTTAGCAATTTCGCTTAATTCATTTAAAATTTCACCTTCTATCGGCAGATGGAAAACCTCTGATATTACCTGAGTCCACCCGTGGATAAAGTAAATCCAGCCGTCCTCTACATGAAGCCTTTTATCTCTTTTCTGTGCATCTGCCTGATCTTTAAATACAAGATTTCCCCTATAGTTGATTTCCCACACAAGGCTGTCTTTGGGAAACTGGCAGTCATCTGTCAGCGGTGAACCCGGAGCATCCTTTCCAAGTCCGGTGGCATTCACAATCAGAGAATGGGGTTTTAAAGATGCAAGGGTTTTATCATTGTCAGCCGGAGAAGGATTATGGATATATTCCATTTTTGTGGCAGGATTCAGATCTTTCAGCAATTCTTTTGCGGATTCAAGTCTTGGCACACTGCGGTTTGCTATAATAATTCTGCCTGGAACATTATCACCGAATTTTTCCTGGGTCAGATACATGGACATTGCCAGAGAACTTCCCCCCGCTCCCAGCAGGAGCACATCCCCGTCATAGGTTTTCCAATAATCAGCAGGAACAAAGTTTTCCAAAGCAAGTCCGCTGGAAATAGGATCTTTCGCATGTCCGCACAGTTTTCCGTCTTTTTTAGAAATAGATGATATTTCCCCTAATGACACAGCATACGAATCCAGATATTCAAACTGGTCCTTGCAGGCATGATACAAATCTATTTTATGTGTTGTAACCAGTGCGCCTAAAGACAGCGGATCATTTTTAATAAATTCCACCGCCTCGCGGTACTCTTCCGGTGAGGAATGCGGCTTAAAATCAATCCCTTTAATCACCGCATCTTTCAGTCCCAGCGCTTTTGCCCATTCCGGAAAAACCCGCATAATAGATGACTGAGTAGTTGTTACACCAATGAAATAGATGGTTGGCTGTACTGCCGTCACATAACTGTTCATAAGTCCTTTTCCTTTCTTGTTTTATATCTTTTATTATTATTTATTGTTATTTTATCATTTATTTTATTGTTATACAATATTATTTTTTGTTTTTTATGTTGTTTTTATATTGTTTTTTGTTCTTTTTCAGCTATTTTATTTGTATTTTTTAAACAATCCCCCATAATCGCCATATAATGCGCAAATTTTCGATGCAGCTCATAATATGTCCGGTATTCACAGGTCTTCTCAGAATCCGGCTCCTGAATACTTTCCACTACATGAATTTCATCCAGCCGGTCATATGACTTCCAGTATCCCAGTCCATAGGCAGCCAGCGCAGCAGCTCCCAGGGATGCCGCATCCTGATCCACCACTGTTTTTATCATGCGCATTCCAAACACATCGGCAAACATCTGTCTCCATACCCGGCTTTTGCTGCCTCCGCCCACCAGCAGCATTTCATGAATATCCGGCTGATATTTTTTCAGAACCAGCATTGCATAATACAAATTATAAGTAATGCCCTCCATAGCAGAACGCACCATATCATTCCTGTTATGGCCCAGCTTCAGCCCGATATACCCGCCGCAGATATCCGGGCTTTCTTCAATCATGGCTCCTCCGGCAAAACTCGGATTGAAAATCAGTTTATTAGCGCCAATGGGCGACTCCGTAACCATTTTGTTCATTTCGTCATAAGCGTCATCTATTTCCTCTGTTTTTTCCTTTTCCACCAGGTCCGGACAAATACAATCCCTTACCCAGCGAAAGCTGTTTCCTGCCGAGAAAATACTTGTAGCTGATGTATAAAGTCCCTCCACGCAATGTTCAAACACAAAAGGAAGATATTGTCTGTCTAATATGGGCTCTTTTGCGATAACCGCAATCCAGCTGGATGAGCCAAGAGACGTATAGGTTCTTCCATGTTTAGTCCCCTTTGCCCCGAGAGCCATACAGGAATTATCCACACCGCCGCAGATTACTTTTGTTTCCGTTGTCAGTCCCAGTTCTCTGGCAGGCCCTTCCAGAAGATTACCCACCACTCCATGAGACGGTATAATTTCCGGCAGAAGCTTTTTATCAATCCCGGCTGTCTGTATATATTCATCTACATAAGCTCTCTCCTTTAAGCTGTATACACCACTGCCGGAAGCATAGGAATAATCAGTATATGCCTTTCCTGTCATCACAAAGTTACAGTAATCCTTAGAACCCAGTATTTTATATGTTTTTTGATACAATTCAGGTTCTGCATCCCGATACCACATAATTTTAAAAACAGAATAGCATTCCGCCGGAAATCCATTTCCGGTACACATATACCAGCGGTCATAATCCGTCTTCTTAAAAAATTCTGCCGCCTGTCTGCCAGCCCGCTTATCTGACCAGATAGGCGTATAGCTTCTCAATAACGTTCCGTCTGCCGCCACAGGTACAACCCCCAGAGAATGTCCCGAAATAGCCAGCCCCTTTACCTCTTTGGGCGAAGTGTTTGTCTTTTTCATTAACAATCTTGTGGTTTCTACAATCCCGTTCCACCAGTCTTCTGGTTTCTGTTCATGGATATCACTGCCGTCATAACGGGTTTCATATGCCTGAAACGTATGAACCAGGGAAGTTCCTTCCACATCAAATAAGGAGCTTTTTATTCCGCCTGTCCCTAGATCATATGCAATAATTTTATCTTTTTTTTCCATAACCATTCCTCTCTGCCTGCCGCCTTCATTCAGGCATCAAAACTGGATACAATCTCCAAAGCAGATCTGGTATTGATTCCAAACCGTTCCACACCCATAGCACACAGTGCATCAAATTCTGCCCTGGTACGGATGCCGCCTGCAGCTTTTACTTTAATTTGACCATCTGTAAGCTGTTTGATTCTGGATATTCTGGACAGATTAGCATCACCCGGCACCCATCCGGTGCCGGTTTTTAAAAAATCAGCTCCCGTCTGGAGCACCAGACTGCAGGCGTCTTCCATTTCCTCATCCGTCAGACAATTTAACTCAATAATTACTTTTGTCAGCACATGTTCAGGCGCCAGATCAATGAGCTGTTTCAACTCATTTAATACATAATCATATTCTTTATTTTTAAATTTCCCCACATTCATCACAATGTCCATTTCCTGTACGCCATCTTTGATCAGTTCCTGGGCTTCCAGCAATTTTACACTTGTTTTATGAGCTCCCCCTGGAAAACCTACAGGAGCTCCTACATAAATATCCGGTTCATCCTTAAGCAGCCCGCTCACTGTTTTGGTCCAGCACGGAAGTGAATGTACATTTATAAAGCTATACTTCTTTGCAATTTTTACCACTTCCTCTATATCCGCCTGGGAATGATGTGTACGAACCGCACTAATATCAATCATTCTGGCAGCTTCTTTTGACGTCATAACTGTCACCTCAGTCTTTCCTGTTTTATTGTTTTGAAAAGGGTAATTTGTTTTTTGATTCGTTCCAATTATAATTATATGATCACTTTTCTATAAAATCAATATTTGTTTTACCATTTTATAATTTGTTCGTTCAAATTTCTGACAATTGTGGTATTATAGATACAGAATCTATCTGATCTGCTATAAAAAATGATCCAAATTGACACTGATGCTGCGCCTAACTATAATGAAATAAAAAAACACACAGAAAGGGTCCATAGAATGTACAGCATCGAACGAAAAGCAGAAATTCTTAAGTTTCTAGAGCAGGATGGAAAAATTGAGGTAAACATACTGGCAGATCAGTTTCACACCTCCAGAGAAACCATCCGAAGAGATTTAAAAGATCTAGAAGCACAGGGCGCACTTACCAGGACGCACGGAGGCGCTGTCTCTATTAAATTGCAGGATACACAGTCAGATTCCCCCATTCATGAATATCCTCTGGAGGTCAGGGGTATTCAAAATTACATGCAAAAACAGGAAATCTGCAAAAAAGCGGTTTCTTTTATCCAGGACGGCGATACCGTTTTTGTGGACAACAGCTCCACTACTATGTATCTGGCACAGTTTCTTCCCCCAAAGCTTCATGTTACCTTTATTACTAATTCCATAAAATTCCTGGCAGAGGCTTCCCGCTGTGACTGCACAAACAAACTGTTTATCTGCCTGGGCGGGCTTTATAATCCTAAAAATTTGTCCACTTATGACAACGCTTCCATGGCCGGCAGCGATTATTATCCTGACAAATGTTTTATATCCTGTGCCGGAATCAGCTCAGAGCGTATGCTGACCGACACAAGTATTCATGAAGTCAGCACTAAAAAATATATGATTGATGCTTCCAAAGAGGTGTTTCTTTTAGCCGATCACACAAAATTTGAAATTAACGGCCAGTTTTTTTTAACTGATTTTGACAGCATAGATTACATTATTACGGATTCTGAGGTAATTCCTGATTCCTGCGTATTTTTGAAGGACACAAATATAAAAATCATTTCCGATCTTAACTGATTTTTCCCGAATGTGTTGATTTTTCTTTTTCTCCATGGTACAATCCAGTCAAACGCAGACATAATGCCACATTTATTGTTTGTTTATGTGGCTTTAAAGGAGGAAAAGCATATGACACAGATACATACGGTAACTCTCAATCCTGCAGTGGATCAAATTCTGTATCTGAATCATTTTCATTCAGAGGTTACCAACCGCCTCACCGGAACAGTCCGGGGACTCGGCGGCAAGGGCACCCATGTATCCATAAACCTAAAGCAGCTTGGCCTTGATAATACCGCATTCGGTATTGTCCACGGAAACACCGGCTCAGAAATTATCCGGATGCTGGAAAATAATGGTATACAGGTGCACTTTCAGCACTTTTCGGATCATGAATCCAGAACAAATTATCTTTTAATCGAGGATGGCGGTATCTGCACCTGCCTTTCTTCCCAAGGCGTTTCTTTATCAGAAGAAAACATTTCTGATTTTATTATCTATATGAAACAGCACATTGATGATGGGGACTACCTGATTCTGTCAGGTGACGCCTCAAATTGTCCCAATGCCTTTGTGTACAACACAATCATGAAGGCATTTCGGGACAGCAATCTAAAAATCTTTTTAGATGCCAGCGGCGAAACCCTGAAGCAATGTATTCTCGAAAAACCCTTTTTAATCAAACCCAATCAGGATGAATTGTCTTACCTCTGCGGTAAAGAATTAAAAACAGAAAAAGATATTCTGCAGGCCCTGCAGTCTTTGGATGTTTATGAAATCCCCATCATTGCTGTTTCTTTAGGAGGCTCTGGATCTATGGTACGTTCAAGATACGGAACTTTCCGCATAAAACCGCCCAAAGTCCAGGTATGCAATACCATTGGATGCGGTGACAGTTTTTTATCCGGCCTGATTTTCGGCGTTTACCAGGGTCTTTCTACAGAAGATACTCTGCGTCTTGCTACTGCAGTTTCCGCAGCTACCGCAGAGTCGAAACTCTCTGTTGGATATGACGCCGGACGGGCGGATGAATTAAAAAAGAATGTTTTCATTGAAAGAATTGATTAAAAGAAAGGAAGAACCGTTATGAATTTATCTTACTATGATATGCGTATAGAAATGTGCCGGGTAGCCAGACTTATGTTTGAACGGCGGCTTACCAACGCCGCCGGAGGAAACTTTTCCGTTCGGGTAGACGAAAACCGTATTCTTCTCTCGCCTTCCATGATGTCAGAAGAGCGGCACTGCGATATGAAACCAGAAGATTTTCTGTTGATAGACTATGATGAAAATATTATTGAGGGAAGCGGCAGATTGTCACGGGAAACACTGATGCATGTTCTGATCTTAAAGAACTTTAAAGAAATCGGCGCTGTCATCCATGCACATCCCTTTTACTGTATGCCCTATGTCGCTTTTGGAAAAGAAATCCCCAATGTAACGGAAGCCACCATGGGCAGGGGGAAGGTTGGAGTCATCCCATGGACCCAGGCCTTTACCGAAGATCTCTCCCGCAACGTTTATGAATACTTTGAGCAGCACCGAGAACTAGCGGTAAAAAAACCCATTGGTGCTATTATGCAGTATCATGGCATTGTCTGCACAGGAGACACCATTTTTAAAGCATACAGCATGCTAGAGCGCATGGAATGCGATGCTTTCTGTAATCTTTCCAAAGGGGCTGTTATGAGCACGGAAGATGTCTGCATTCCAACTTTAAAATAACTGATCAACCTTTTATTTCACCAGGAGACAGGTATTCTATGAATTATCTAGCATTTGATCTGGGAGGCAGCAGCGGCAAATTATTTTTATCAGAATTAAAAAACAACAGACTGACGCTTACTCCCGTTCATCAATTTAAGAACAGGCCCGTTTCTATGGGAAACGGGCTGTATTGGGATTTTATACATATCTATCAGGAACTTATATCAGGTATCCGCAAGGCGGTTGCCCAAACAGAGGATACCATTGATTCTATTGGGTTTGACAGCTTCTGTAACGATTTTGCCCTGATAGATGAGACAGGAAATCTGCTGACACCGGTGCGCTGTTACAGAGATTCCAGAACCGCCAGGTGTCAGGAACACACCTACAGCATTATGTCCAGAGAGGAGTTATATAAAATCAACGGAAATCAAAGTGCTCTGTTTAATACGCTGCTGCAGCTAGACGCTATGGAAACAGAAGGGCAGGGATGGCTGTTAGACAACTGTTACAAGGCCTTATTTTTATCAGACCTTTTGATTTTCTGGCTCACAGGAAAGGCGGTCACAGAATATACAACCGCATCGGTCACTCAGATGTTTGATTTTATCAAAAATGACTGGTCGGAAACGATTCTAAAAAATTATAAAATAAGAAAGTCTCTGTTCGCACCACTTGTTTTTCCTGGTACTGTCATTGGCAGAACCTCTGATTCTTTCAATAAGGACTTAAAAACCAAAGGCTTTTTTGTTTCAAGTGTCTGCCATCATGACACTGCCTGCGCATTTCTGAGTTCTGTCTGCCCCAGACACTGCGCCATTATCAGCTGCGGAACCTGGAGCCTTGTAGGTACGGAAACCGCTTATCCAATTATCACAGAAGAAGGCTTCCTTTCCAATATCGCAAATGAAGGCGGTTATGCTGGGCATCACCGTCTTCTTCGTAATGTTATGGGCACCTGGATCATACAGGAAATCCTGCATCAGTTAAACCACAGCGAAGAAGCTTATACCTACAGCAGACTTGATAGTGAAGCAGGAAACTGCACAACACTAGACTGTTTTATTGATGCAGATGCTGAGATCTTCTATCAGCCAGAGAATATGATAGAAAAGATTCACAGCTTCTGTATGGAGCACTATCAGACAGCTCCCCGCACCACTGGAGAACTAATATTTTGTGTTTATGCCAGTCTTGCTTTTAAATATCGGCTGGCTATTGAAAAGCTGGAGCAAATTACACAAACCCCCCTCCCGGTCATTAATATCGTAGGCGGAGGTTCTCAAAGTTCACTGATGTGCCAGCTTACTTCGAATATCTGCCGGCGGCCAGTAGCAGCCGGTCCTGCAGATGCCAGCGCTCTTGGCAATATTCTTGTCCAGATGATTGCTTCCGGAACAATTTCCTCTGTTTCAGAAGGCCGCAGACTTATCAAAAACAGTTTTCCCGTAAAACACTATAAGCCGGATGTTTCTTCACATTGGGAAAAACTGTACCAGGATTTTATTCTTAAATTTCACTTTTAAACTTAAAGGAGGTTCCTATCCATGAAAACTTACAGAACCGGTGTGGTTGGCACCGGATTTATCGGACAGGTGCATATAGAAACAGTCCGCCGTCTTGGAAATGTACAGGTTGTTGCATTAACAGACAAATTTCAGGCGCAGGAAAGAGCTCAGGCTATGAATGTTCCCGCCTGGTTTGAAGATTATAAAGAAATGATTGATACTATGCAGCTTGATATGGTCCACATCTGTACCCCTAACAATACACATTTTGAAATTGCAATGTACGCTTTGTCTCATGGGGTTAATGTTATCTGCGAAAAACCAATGACTACCACGGTGGAAGAAGCCCGGATACTTGTAAAAAAAGCCGAAGAAACCGGACTTGTAGCCGCCATAAATTTTCATAACCGTTTTTATCCTATGACAAACCATCTGATGCATATCATCCGCGACGGTGAACTTGGCAGTATATTTTCCATTTCAGGAAGCTACTGTCAGGACTGGCTGCTGTATGATACTGACTACAGCTGGCGCCTGAATACAGAAGAATCAGGCGCTACACGTGTCATTGCAGATATTGGTTCCCACTGGATGGATCTTGCGGAATTTGTCAGCGGCCAGAAGATTACAGAAGTATGTGCTGACTTTTCTACAATACATCCGTTCCGCAAAAAACCCAATAAAACCGTTCTGGCCTTTTCATCTGAAACATTCAGTGAAAGCGATTATACCGAAATTCCTGTTCATACGGAAGATAACGCCAGTGTTATGTTCCGCTTTGAAAATGGTGCAAAAGGAATCGCATTTTTTTCACAGGTAATTGCCGGAAAATCAGTAGCCATTGATCTCCAAATCGGAGGCTATAAACAATCTGCCCAATGGAACAGTGCAGATGTCAACAGTCTTGTTTTAGGGCAGCGGGATAGGGGCTGTACAAAAATCGAAAAAGGAACCGCCACTGTACATCCTGCCACACTTCCCCTGGTGGCTTATCCCATCGGGCACGCAGAAGGCTTTCCGGATGCATTTAAACAATGCTTCAAAGAAGTGTATGAAAGTATTGAACAGAAAGACAAAACCTGGAATTACGCTGATTTTAAAGATGGGCTGCATGAAATGATACTCTGTGAAAAAATCTTTGAAAGCAATGAAAAGCAGCAGTGGATTTCCATTGAAAAAGGTTCCAATTCATAATTAAACACTGCATCTGCAAAACAGGTCCTTCCCAACAGATAAAGCTCCCGATTCTTAAAACCGGGAGCTTTATCTGTTTGATACCAGAGGGAGGTATCTACATGTATTAAGCACAATTTAAGTATGATGAATTTTTAAGTTACCTTTTTCTTTTCTGGTGCGCACCAGCTCTTCATGAGCACTCTTATCGTAGACAACACATCCTACTTTGCTCTGCTGTATCAGCAGTTCCAGACAGCGGTCGCACAGGAGACAATAGTTAATATCATCTGTCTTTCCCTCCCGCACTTTTTTCGGCAGAAACGGATCTGCAAAAGACTGTCTTCCAAGTCCGATCATATCGCAAATATCATTCTCCACACACCAGGTTCCATAGTTTAACAGATTACTGTCTTCTTCCGTTACTGCGCAAAGGCCATTTTTTCCGCTTCTAAACGGTGAAAAATTGGATCCGATTACTACAGTTTCCGGTTTTAATACTTTCTTAAACTCTTTTGCCCAGTACTGATGCAGATATGCAAAATAAGGCACATGACGGTCAGCCTGCGTCAAACTAACAGTAATGGAAGGACTTCCGGCTGATTGTACAATATAGCTTGCTCCCCGCTCTTCCAGTCCTTTAATCAGCTCAAGTGGTTCCGTCAGATCCATAATTGGAGAATCAGGTCCTTCTGTTCCAAAACCGCCGGGGAAACCTTCCCATGCTGAAATCTTAGATCCTACCAGAAAGTTTTTATCTGGTATTTCCTTACGAATCCGTTCCATCAATTCATACGGAAACCTAGTTCTGTTTTCCCAGCTTCCTCCATATTTCCAGTCACGATTATTATATGGCCGTATCATCTGAGAGCCGAAATATCCATGACAGAGCTTTAAATCAATTCCGTCAGCCCCTGCATTGTATGCAATCTTAGAGGCTGTAACAAAATCATCCATGATGCGTTCTACATCCTCTTCTGTCAAAAGCTCTCCACCGTATCCGGGCAGTGAATTAGGGGTTACCCTTCTTGAAAATGAAGGATTTGAAAGCTCCCCGGAATGTGTCAGCTGGAACACGATCAGAGACTTAGGATTGGCTTCATGAACGCGGTCCATAAACTTTGTAAGAGGCTTTTCATTCTGAGGCATAATAGTCAGCTGATTATCTCTGGCTCTGCTTTCTCTGGTAACGGTAATAGCCTCTAGTGTAATCAGTCCCGCCTCTCCTGCAGCCAGGTCACAATACCGCTGCGTAGTCTCCTCAGACGGATTCCCTGACGCATCTTCTGAGTTACACTCCATTGCCTGTACAAAAAAACGGTTCTGAGCTACTCTGGGCCCTATCTTTACAGGTTCAAGTAATTTTTCGTATGCCATGTCATTCCTCCTGTTGCATCTATATTTCTATTTATTTTTGTTTATGTGGTTATTTTACCACTTTTTTCAGTTTTTCACAACCTTTATTTGCTTATTTATGACTGTTTTTATCTGTTTGTGTGGTTATTCAGTTCACATCTGATATATTCATACACAACTTAATCTCTACATTGTCCATCACCAAAAACAGCGCCGAAACACACTTGCCCGGCGCCGCTCTCCCTCCTAAATTTCGTCCTTTTTCTGAAGCAGTACGGCAACAATAATAATTGCACCCTTAATAGCATTAACAAGAAATGCACTTACCCCCATAAGATTCAGGAAATTATTTACAATTGCCAGAATAAAAATACCAAACAGAACGCAGACCATTTTTCCCCGGCCGCCCTTCATGGAGACGCCGCCGATAACAGCCATGGCAATGGCATACATCTCATAAGAGTTTCCGGAGGAGGATGCGTTAATAGAATTCATACGGGAAGCTTCTATAACAGCTGCAATGCCCACAGACGCCCCCATAATGATAAATGCACAGACCTTTACTTTGCTTACACTGATACCTGAAAGCTTAGAGGCTCTGGCATTGGAACCTACAGAATAAATGTGGCGTCCGGTTTTTGTATATCTTGATATGTAAAAATATACGATAAAAACGATAAAGAGATAGATAATCGGCATAGGAATGGGCCCCAGACTGGAATTGGAAATTTTAGAAAAAGCACCAACTTTGCCATAAAATCCACCGCCATCCATAAAGTACTGGCATACCGACCGGTAAATATACATAAATCCCAGCGTTACTACAAAGGACGGAACATTTCCCTTGGCCACAATAAGCCCCATACAGGCCGAAAACCCTACAGCGCATCCAATAGCCACAATTACAGCCAAAACCACATTATTTGTCCTGTTCAAAACCCCCAGACAGATTGCCCCCACAGCAACCAGCTGGGAACCTACAGACAAATCAATTTCTCCTACAATTATCACAAAGGCCATACCAAGAGCAAGAATGCCAAGTACAGCATTATTCCTTAACACGTTAATTATATTTGCTGCAGAAAGAAAATTACTTCCCTGAAAAATTGACGCCACGATAAAAATAATAATTGTTACAACAATTACACTATATCCGGAGAAAAACTTCCTGAAACTTCCTACAACACCGGCATTTACAGCCGGATTTACCTGAGTTTTATTTCCCATTTTCAGTCTCCTTTGTTCAAATTCGCCCCGGTTGAAAGAATCATAAGCTCTTCTTCACTCAGCTGCTCCCGCTCCAGGGTTCCGTTCAGTTTTCCATGATACATAACTTTCACTCTGTCACACAGTTTCATAATCTCCTGGGCTTCCCCGGAAGTTACAATTACAGCCGTACCGGCCTTCGCAATCTCAAAAATCTCATTATAAATCTCATTTTTGGCTCCGATATCTACCCCCTGGGTAGGATTACACAAAATCATAACATCCGGCATAGCATACATCCATTTCGCCAGAATTACTTTCTGCTGATTGCCGCCGGACAAGCTGGTAATTAAATCTGTGAATTTACCAAGTTTGATATGCAGCACATCTTTATATTGAGATGCAACCTCATTTTCTTTCTTATGATTTAAGTAGATACCGCGGATACATTTATCAAGCGCTACAATCGTCATATTCTCGGTTATACTCAAATCCTTGATAATTGCATTTTCTTTTCGATTTGACGGTAAAAATCCTATTTTCTTTTTTGCTGCCTGTTTCGGAGACCTGATCTTTACCTCTTCTCCTCTCAGAAACACCTTACCTTCCTCTGAGCGAATATCACCAAACAGACATCGAACCAGCTCCTCTTTTCCATCTCCTAAAAGTCCGGTAAAACCAAGAATTTCTCCCTTATGTACTTCAAAGGATATATTCTGAAAATATTTTCCGGCTGAAAGATTTTCCACTTTCATTACTACTTCCCCTGTTTTCCGGGGTTTATAAATTTCCAGGCCCTGCACCTCTCTGCCCACCATCATTTTTGCAATTTCTTCTGGAGTAATCTTTGTTCCATCTTCTTTTTCAATACTTCCTGAGGAAATCTTTTCCCCGTTTCGCAAAACCGTATATTGATCACAAAATTCTACAACCTCTCCCAGTTTGTGGGAAATAAATATAATCGTTACGCCGTCGGCTGTCAGCGTCCTCATAATCCGGAATACATTTTCAATCTCCGGCACTGAAAGAGATGTTGTAGGTTCATCCATTATGATAATCCTGGCTTTTCGAAGCAATGACTTGGCGATCTCTAGAATCTGCTTTGAGGATGCCGTCAGATCCCCCACCATATCTGCAGGATTCAAAGATACATTCATCCGGTCAAACACTTCCTGTGACTGCCTGCACATTTCATCCTTTAAAAGAAATCCCCATTTATTTCTCAGCTCATATCCAAGAAACATATTTTCATATACCGGCATATCATTTACGACATTTAGTTCCTGATGGATAAAAGCAACTCCGTATTCCTGGGATTCTTTTGTACTGGAAATGGCCGCTTCTTTTCCAAAAAGCTCAATGTTTCCGGAATCCATAGGAATGACACCGCCAAGTATATTCATCAATGTTGATTTTCCGGCTCCATTTTCTCCTAAAAGACCATGAATTTCGCCGGTTTTAACTTCCAGTGTCACATTTTTAAGCACTGGGGCCGCACCGCCGAAGCTTTTCACGATATTACTCATTTTTATCGCTAATTCTGCCATCTTTTTACCCTCAATTTTTGTAAAAACATTACCCTATTTGAATAGATACCCAAGGGAAGCGCCCCCTTGGGTATCTGCTATACTTACCAATCTTAACGCTTTGGCATATATTTTTTAGTATGGTGCATCCGGATCAAATCCAATAGATTCTTTCCACTCGTCCATATTATCAGCAGAAATTACAACTGCCTCTTCAATTGTTTTCGCATCATGTGTTTTACCTTCTGCAACATCAACAGCAATCTGGATTGCATCACAGATCATACTTGGATAATAACTTACTGTTGCGATTGGGAATGCACTGTCTTTGATTTTGTCAAGATATACACTTGCACCGCCGCCTGCTGCATAAACAGCTTTAATGTCTTTACGGTTTGCTTCGTTAATTGCCTGAAGGATACCTACTCCCTGCTCATCATCCACGCAGAATACAGCATCCAGTTCAGGATTAGACTGGAGGACATCACTCATCAGTTTCAGTCCGTCTTCCTGAGAAGCGCTCTCAGAAGCATATTCATTTACGATGTTAGCTTCCGGTGCAATTTCTTTTAATCTTTCTTCAAAAGCTGCTTTACGCTCTTCTGCAATATTACCCCAGCTTGTTACAGAGCAGACTGCAACATCAAACTCTTTGCCCAGTGTCTCTACCATCCAGTCAGCTCCTGCAGAACCACATCCCGGGTTATCTCCTGCAAGATAATAATCAGGCTCTGTAGCTCCTAATGTACGATCAAAGTTCACCAATGTAATACCCGCATCTTTCACAGTCTGTGCTGCAGTGGCAAGCTCATCATTAATCGGAAGCAGAACGATAACATCCGGTTTCATAGAGATCAGATCGTCAATCTGGTTCGCCTGGTCATTGGTGCTTTCAGCCTGAACCAATTTATAATTCAGGTTATTGTCTTTACAATACTTTTCTGCATAGTAGGTAACTGCAGCTGTCCATCCGGTAGATGCCTTCGGTACAGAAATACCAACCATAGCGCCTTCTTTCTTTTCCTCCTGCGCTGCTTGGGAGCCGGCAGATGCCTTACCTCCATCGTCTGATTTTCCACATCCTGCAAAAACCCCAACACACAGAATGCCTGCCAGTAAAACTGCCAATACTTTTTTCATGTTACTTCCTCCTTTTTATTAATACGTATTTAAAAATACTTACGCTCTGTTAATTCCGGACAAACAAATACCTTTATCAGATCTTTATTTGTCTTCAGTTCTTCTAACGCCTGCTGAAGTTCAGCTAAAGGAACTGCCATAGAAAACATTTTCTGTGGTTTTATAACTCCGTAACGCAGCAGCGTAATTGCCTCAGCCCAGTTATTCCCGATACCTGCGCAGGAACCGCTGACTTTCTTTTCTCCCAGAACAAATTCATATGGTTCAAGATTTGCTGATGCATCTTCTGCACAGATTCCAAAAGCCTCCAGTTTCCCGCCTCTTCGAAGCATTTTAAATGCCTGTTCATAGGTTCTTGGATTTCCCACAGCTTCTATTACATTATCGACGCCCACACCTTCTGTGATTTTCATAATCTCCTCTACAGGATCCGTCTGACTTGCATTAATCACAAAATCTGCGCCCATCTCCTTAGCAATTTCAAAACGCTTCTCATCTGCATCTGTACCAATTACAATAACAGGTGCGCAGCCTCTTGCTTTGGCTGCCTGCGCATGGAGAAGACCCAGTCCGCATCCAATTACCGCCACACTAGAAGCAATAGGCGCATTCATTCTCTGCGCTGCATGTACCACTGCCGTCAACGGTTCTACAAAGGCTGCTGTAAAATCATCCATATCATCCGGCAGCTGATAGCAGTTTTTCCAGGGCGCTTTTACGTATTCCGCGAAGCCTCCATTGGTATGTGTTCCAAGCTGTGTGAATGATTCGCATAAGAGACCATCTCCATGCCTGCAGAAATAGCAGGTTCCGCAGGTGAGACAGATATCTACTGCCACACGGTCTCCCGGCTTTACTCCTCTGGCATTTTTTCCGGCCTTCTCTACAACACCCCAGAACTCATGCCCTGTAATCAACGGCAGTTTATCTTTTGCATATTTTCCTGTATAAATGCTTGTATCGGAACCGCAGATGCCGCATACTTTAACTTTAATTAATACTTCGTCATCATTAATCTCCGGCACCGGCACTTCCATATACTCCATTTGATACGGAGCTTTTACAATCTGCGCTTTCATCATTTCCGGCATATCTGTTCCTCCTAATCGCATGGCTGATTAAAAATCTTATCCCGTCTTCCTTCATATGGCGCTTTAATAATTAACGGTTTTAAATAAGCCGCAACCTTTTCCACCCCATCTCCGACACTCATGGTTACATCCTCATGCTCATAGCTTAATACATAGTCATAACCAACCATTGACAGCTCCGTAATAACTTTCTTCCATTCAACATCACCCCAGCCGGGGATTCTGAAACGGAATGCTTTATCCAGACGCTGCCAGTCTCCCTGCATCAGGATACCTCCCCGCTGAATATTATGCCTTACTACTTCCGCATCTTTAGCATGTACATGGAAAATCCTATCTCCCAGCTCATCTATAAAGTTCTCCACCAGCATTCCACCGGTAGCCATAATATTGGCCGGATCCAGATTGAAACCAAAGTTAGGATGATAATCCAATAACTCAAGGGCTCGTTTTGCCGTATTCAAATCATATATAATGTTGTTTGGATGAGGTTCCATTGCAAATTTAACCCCATATTCTTTGAACTTATCCAGAATTGGAAGGAATCTCTCTACAAACAGTTTTTCCATATCACTCCAGCCATTTGCACTTGGAAACGGAAAATACCTGCCCCAGTTTGTAACGCCTGTAAAACCATTAACAACGGGAACTTCCAGTGCATTTGCCGCCTGGGCAGTTTTTAAAAGACTTTCCGTTCCATATTTTATCTTTTCCTCCGGTGTCCCTTTAAAAATTCCATCGGTATCTTCTGTATGAGGCCCCAGAATTAACAACGAATCTGCATGATTAGACAATGCGGAAATTCCAAGTCCATAGCTCTTAATCATTTTTCTGAGCTTAACTGCATGATCTCCCTTCAGCAGCTCCTCACAGTCCAGCTGGCCATTGTCAACATATGCCGGAATTTCCAGCATTTCATAGCCTCCTGAACTTGCAATCTGTGCCACCTCCTCAATGGAAAGGTGCGCATAGTTTGCTGTAAAAAACCCAAGCTTCATGAATAAACTCCTTTCGCTTATACTTTACTACCTGCTCCTGTTCTTCGTCCGGCTTATTCTTGTCAACATTAGACAACTTTTTTCATCCATCCAAAGATTCTCTATACCCTTTTCACAATTATAGTATTACATTTATTGGTACGTGTCAATATTTAATGTGTGATTTTTTTACTTTCTTTTGTTTAATTTACATAACACACAGACAAAATCCGCATGTTACTCAGCAAATTTCCATCACTTCTGCAATATTGTCACACTTTTATTATTTACTATTTTGTTTTTTCTTTTATATCACATTTTTTTAATTTTATAAGTCTTATATTTATCATTTTATATTTTTATTTTTTCTTTATCATCATTTATAGATTTCAGCATTTTAGAGGATATTTTGATCTACAAATTTTTGAGAAATAAAAAAAGAGCAACAGGGGCCAAAAATGACCGATATTGCTCTTTATTATCTGTTTTTTCTATTTTGTATCGTTCAAAATATCGTTTTTTAGATCTATTCTCAGATTTTGAATTGCCATCTCAGCATCCTCCTGTCCGATCACAGCATTGTGAACCCGGTTCCCAATCAGGGTTTCCACCTTAATCTCAGACAAATGATATCTTTGAATATTTTCAGGGATACATCTGGCTTTCACAGTATCAAACCCTTCTACAGCTGTGCCGAACCATCGGTATACACCCTCCAGAATTTCCCTGGACTCCTCATCAAAATCCGGACTTACCCGTCCTAAAACGGCATTTTCTTCCAGAAGCCCTCCGTTACTGATCCACTTCAAAAACTCATAAGCCTCTGCTCTGCTCTTGCTGGTGTTTCGCACCGCCAAAGACCAGCCTCCCTGGACACTGGTTTTTCCCGGCAGAACCGCAACCTGATATTTTCCCGCAATTTTGGAGTGCTTTTTCTCAGCAAGAGCGCTGGCATGTTCAGAGAACATCATCATCATAGCGGCCTTGCCCCTGATAAATTCATTTACCTGCTCATCCCACCACCAGTCCACGGACTTCTCATTGGCGTACAAAAATCCTTCCATATAATTTTCCAGAGCCCGCCTTGCAGCCTCTTCATTTTTTATGATTTTACCGTCCTCAAATATGGCCCCGCCCATACTCCACAGCCGGGGAAGATACTCGCAGACCGCACCTGAATAGGCGCTTCCGCCAAGAGTAATTCCATACTTTGTCTCGGAATCCGGATTGTACTTTCTTGTAAACAGACGTGCAACTTTATTAAACTCCTCCCAGGTCCTTGGAACTCTCAGCTCCTCCTTATACCACTCATAGTACAATCTCTGGTTTTTAATTTTATCAAAGAGATCTTTCCGGTAAAACAAAAGCTGCACAGAAAAAACATAAGGTACGCCGTATATATGACCATTCACTCTTGAAAAGGCATCCAGCACACGTTCTGAATATTTTTCCGTACACCTGCTGTTGTGCTGCACAAAATCATCCAGGCATGAAATCACATTCTGGCGCGCAAGCTCATCCATCCACGGCACATCAATGCTGTAAATATCAAATTCCTGTTTTTTTTGATCCTCCATAATCGTATGAAACATCCCTGAAATTTTTTTTGTTACAATTTCTACCTCTATGCCGGTCCTTCTTGTAAAATTAGGGAGAAGAGCCCTCACCGCATCACTGCTGGGACTTTCATTTAAAAGGACCCTCAGCTTCCTGCTTTCCAAAGTCTTCCTAAATGATGATTCCCTTACTTCTCCGGGCATAGGCCGCACCAGCATCCTGTAGTTCCCATAGCCGGTCTCCTGCTCTATCACCTTTACTATCGTTTCAAAGGCATGCCGTCCCACCGACTTAAAAGGCAGAGGAATAATCTCGTCTTCAAAAAAAGGCGTTTTCTTTCCCTGATTAAAAATAATTACCTTCATATTATGCCCATCCTCCCCTTCCAGAATATACTGAAAGCGGTGAATCTCTCTGGCGACAGCTTCGTTGGATACGATCACTGCATCCGGCCGGGGCGACAGCTGAAATAACCTTGCAGCTCCTTTTGCCTCATATTCCGTGCTCACCTGAATAATCTCCATATATTTCTGATGATCAGTCTGACTGTCCTGAAGCATTCCCTTGCAATATGTATTAATCAACTGATCGTGATATGAGCTTTGGGCGTCCTCCGTAACAAGAGCAATCCGTTTTCCCTGTTCTCTGTAATATCCAATCAGATTTTCCATTGTATCTGAGATATCAAAGCCGATAAAATTACAGTCGCTGCCGGAAAGATCTGCAATGCAAAACACGATTTTCAGTCCTTTTTTTATAATATCAGAAAAAAACGCAAGGTTTGAAGGCTGACAGGAAACAAGAATTACACCGTCCACATTATTCATAATAGATTCATTTAGTATTTTACACTCTTTATCCGCAATTCCATCTGAAACTTTTAGGTTCAGTGTATAATTACTTTTCTCAGCTTCATTTCTTACAGCTTCATAAAGTTCCGGAAACTCAGCAGAAGACATATTTGGCACCACCAGATCAATCTGGTTGGTATATTCCATTTTCAAATTGCGGGCTGCTGAATTTGGCTTATATCCTAAAGCAGCCATTGCCTCTTCCACTTTTTTTATTTTATCAACACTGACATTTTTTACTCCGTTCACAACATTAGAAACCGTCCCATGGGATACCCCTGCCAGTTTAGCTACATCCTTCATTGTTACCATCTTCTGCTTCACCTCACAAACTATTTTGTATATATCTTAACACAACTCAATACAAACTGTCAGTATTTTAGACTTTTGGTTTTTCCTTTTCTGACTGTTTTTTAGCTTTTCTTGCTTTTTTATGTATATAATGTTATTATATGCTTAAATACAGACTCATTCGGTCATATTCGGTTATTTTGAAAGGAGCTATTTTATGAAACTAGGATTTTTTACCGCAAATTTTACAGAAAAACCTCTTCAAGAAGTTATAAAACTGATTGCCCCCTTTGGTTATGAATCATTAGAAATTCCCGCATATGAAGGAAACGGCCAGCTGGAAACAGCTGATATCTTAAAGGGAAACCGGGCGGCAGAACTAAAAAAAATGGCCGCCGGATACGGAATGACCATTGACGCCCTAAGCAACCACTCAGATTCCTTTTTAATTATGGGGCCAACCGGTAAGGATACTGATTTCATATACAAAGGAACTCCGGAAGAGAAGATTAAACACGGAACAGAAAGCCTGATCCGCACCGCCCAGGCAGCAAATGCGCTGGAAGTTCCTACTGTAGTAGGTTATCCGGGGGTTGAGAACTGGGGACGCTTTTTTTTCTTTCCATATGGAGAAGGCTGGAGCGAATATGAGGAGCAGTTTGTAGAACGCTTTACACCAATTCTGGATAAATTTCAGGAATACGGCGTGCGCTTTGCCATTGAAATTCATCCAAACAGTTTTGTATACGATATCCACACTGCCCTCCGGGCGCTGGAACTAGTAAATTACCATCCGGCTCTTGGTTATAATTTTGATCCGGCAAACACTATGTATCTTATGATAGATCCCGCTACCCTGATTGATACTTTAAAAGACAGAATTTACCATGTCCATGCAAAGGACGCCGAGCTTGCAAAGCATAATCTCGCAAAAGGCGGAACCCTTATGCACGGCGATATGCGGGCTTTAGACCACACGTACCGCTTTCGTATTCCCGGCTGGGGCCAGGTGGACTGGAAAAGCGTAATTACGGAACTCTCAATGGTAGGTTATAATGGTCCCCTCAGCTATGAGCATGAAGATGTGACCATGAGCCGTATGGACGGGGTCAAAAAAGTAGCTCCATTTTTGAAACCACTGCTGATTGAAGCGCCTTATGAAGGGCGCACTGACAAGCTGTTTAACAAAGATTAAAATCTATAATCCTGAAATTAAAATTTTAAATTTTTTAAGTATTTTTCTGAAAGCAGCACCTTTTTTGTACCTTTCAAATAAGGTAAGCTGCTTTCATTTTTTATTTTACCATATTTTCACACTTCAATTTATTCATAAACTTTCCACCCATGAATTCACCTTTCATGCAGATACTAAAGTGTACCACTTAATGTAGAAAGGAGATTTCATTATGAGTGACTGTAACGCACAATCTCTTGGGATTGCTTATGTACCTGTCCAAAAGGCAGATTTTACAAATATTTATTCCGAAAAGGAAGCGCTGCATTCAGGAACAATTTTCCCAGAATTAAACCTTCCGTTTTTTATAACGGAAACAGATAAAATGGAAGCTGGCGCCTCCTGCACCGGTCCATTAAAGGACATTATGGAAACAGGTTTCTTTTTGGATGATCTGACATTGTATCTGGATACTCATCCGGATGATAAAGAAGCCCTTTCCTTAATGAATGAGTATCTGAAAAAGAAGGAACAGCTTGTAACTGAATTTTCAAAGTCGCACTTTACACTGACGAAAAACTGTGTACCGCAGGCTGAAGAATCCAACAAAACATTTGCCTGGGCTGACGGCCCGGCGCCATGGGAAGGAGTGTGTGAATAATGTGGGTTTATGAAAAACGACTGCAGTTCCCCGTTAAAATTACAAAAACATGTCCAAAAACCGCAAAACTGATTATCAGCCAGTATGGTGGTCCGGACGGTGAATTAAGCGCATCTATGCGGTATCTGGCCCAGCGTTATACTATGCCGGTGAAATCTGTGGGCGGTCTTCTGACAGATATTGGTACCGAAGAACTTGCTCATATGGAAATCATATGTGCAATGGTCTACCAGCTGACAAAGGATCTTCCAATGAAAGAAATCAAAGAAAGCGGCTTCGACGCTTACTATATTGATCATACTACTGCGCTCTGGCCTCAGGCTGCCGCAGGGCTTCCATTTTCCGCTATTGAATTTCAGTCAAAAGGTGACGCTGTCACAGACTTAACCGAAGACCTTGCAGCAGAACAGAAAGCGCGTACCGTATACGAAAATCTTCTTCGGGCCATTCCAGATCCGGAAGTGCGCGAACCGCTGAAATTCCTGCGGGCTCGGGAAATTGTTCATTTCCAGCGTTTTGGAGAAGCCCTGGAAAAAACCAAAGACACTCTGGATGCCAAAAACTTCTACTATTTCAATCCGGAATACGACAAAGCCATGTACCGGACTATCTAAAAAGAAGTTCTCAAAAAATCTTTCATGAGAGTCTCAAATGGTTTTCATCTGAATTGAAACAAAATCAGCAGCATTCTGGGGAAAGACATATGTCTTCCCTCAGAATGGCACTACATATTTCAATCCTGCCTCCTGTTCAAGTATAGCATGCTCATTTTTTTGCAGCAAGCCTTGCAATCTCAAGCTTGTCTGATATAATTGATTAAGCATCAGGTGTCTTGTCACCTGTATATCTATTACAAGTATTCCCCAGGAGGATTTTTATATGAAGGGCAGAATAAAATTTGATGTTTTAACCCAGCCTGAACTGGACTTATTTAAAAACCGTATAGAAACACTATTAGAACAAAGGGGTATCACCCTTGATCATGAGCCGTTGAAGACAGAGCTTGCCGCTTTTGGCTGCACAGTAAAAGAAAACCATGTATATTTTCCAAAAGCAGTAATTCAAAAAGCACTCTCAAGTATCCCCCAGCACTTTACTTTATACTCGCCTTCCGGAAAATACGATATGGTATACCCGCATCCCCGGAAAAGCTTTTATACAAGAACCTGCACAGGCGCTCCCAATTATCTGCCGGTTTCCGGTAAAAAACACTATATCACCCTGAATGATACTGCGGAATGGTTCCATCTGGTAAACCACATGGAACAGGTGGATTTTGCAGCTCTCCCTTCCACCTGTGATCCTGGTATCCCCGGCCAGGCCATTGATATTTATACGTTAGAGCAGGCCCTTCAGATATCTGAAAAACATATTTGGATACAGCCCTATGAAGCCGCCAACACAAAATATTTAATTGATATGTGTGCAGCCGCCGCCAAAGGAGCTGATAACCTTCGTCAAAAGCCCTTTGTCAGCTTTATTTCCTGCAGTGTTCCTATTCTGAAATTTAAATATATGGATGCAGAAATTATTTATCAGTGCGCAAAAGCCGGTATTCCGGTACAGCCCTGCGCCCTGCCGGCTGCCGGAGCCAATACACCAGTGACAGCCCAGGGAACTGCTCTGGCCGCCTGCGCAGATGTTTTAGCCCAGATTGTTATGCTGCAGCTTTTATGCCCCGGTCTGCCGGTAATCGCCACTCCACTGCTGTTTTCCATGGATATGCAGACCACTTACACTCTGCAGTCCAATACAGAAATCACACTGGGGCGGCTGATCTGTATGCAGGCATTTGAACAGGGGTATCATATTCCATGCCATTCCTACGGAACCGGAACCGACAGTATGCTGCTGGATCCACAGAATATGATTGAACGCACTTCCCTGATTCATATGATGGCCATGTCCGACGCCAGTGTCCTAGGAGGCGCGGGCCAGCTTGAGACTGCAAAAACTATCAGCCCCCTTCAGCTGATTATTGATAATGAAATCTTTTCTATTGCCAGACGCCTGCGGCAGGGACTGGCCGTCAACGACGAAACACTGGATTTTGAAGAGCTTCTTCAAGGTGATGATGATGACGGATATCTTATGAGTGAACACACACTGGACCATTTCCAGGAAATGCACCGCCCGCCGCTTTTTTACAAAGGCTTTGTAAGAGACGGTCACGAAGAGGAAAAATCCATGCTTGACCGGGCAGAAGAAACTTATCACCATATTATGTCCCTTCCACAAAACCATATGCTGGACAGCGCTTCTTTGCAGGCCGTCCATGAGATTGCCGTAAACGCAGCCAAAAAGCTTTCCCTCTCCTAAAGAAGGGAATGTGCTAAGCCCGATACTTTTCATCGTCCCCCGGACGCATATGGCCACATAAATAAAAAACCGAAATCCCAATACTGCTTCTTCTGATCTTGAGTTCCCGGCTCTGACCTTTAACAGCAGTCTTAACATACGGATTTCGGTTTTTATTTTATTCAGTTTCAGTCAGTAAAACCCAGTTTACTTCTCCAATCTCTTCTGCGGTAATGCAGACTGCCAGCGGCCCGCAAAGCAGCTTCTGTCCTGAAAGCAGCGTTTCACCATCCAAAAGGAAATGCCTCTGCTGCACTTCTTTCGTACTTTCCGACAATCCTTCTTCTGATATAACAGAAAACGAATCCATTCCCTGGGTCAATCCGGCACCGGTATATTTCAGATAACTTTCCTTGGCTGCCCAGACCTGAAAAAACGGTTCATAATCCTTTGCCGCAAGCCAGGCATCCTCTTTCGGGTGAAAAAAACGTCCGGATACCCGGTCTTTCCTGCAGTTCTGGGTTTTCTGAACATCCAGACCCACCGCTTTTTGGGCGAATGCGCACATCCATAAAGTTCCACTGTGGGAAATGGAAAATTCCAGCTCTCTTATATTGCCGATGTAAGGTTTCACATAAGGTCCTTTGGCAATAATCTGAAACTCCTCCGGCACAGACCGGCCGCAGGAAGAAAGCCACTGCCCTGCAGCGGTCGTCAGAAGCTTATGAGAACCGTTCTTCCCGTCCCACATAGTATAATAAATTGTAATATCCATCTATTCAACAGTCACTGATTTTGCAAGATTTTTCGGCTTATCCACATCGCATCCTCTGGCAACCGCCACATAATATGCAAACAGCTGCAGGGGAATTAACGCCAGAGAACTTGTAAAATACTTATTTGTCTCAGGAATATAAATGACATAATCCGCCGTCTTTTCAATCTCAGTATTTCCTTCCACCGTCACGGCCATAGCAAACGCCCCTCTGGACTTTACTTCCTGAATATTGCTGATAGTCTTTTTAAACAGCGCCTCCTGAGTGAGTACCGCCACCACAAGGGTTCCGTCCTCAACAAGAGAAATTGTCCCGTGTTTTAGTTCTCCGGCTGCGTAGGCCTCCGCATGAATGTATGAGATTTCTTTCAGCTTCAATGCCCCCTCCATAGAAAGCGCATAATCCAGTCCTCTTCCTATGAAAAAGACATCTCTGGCCGCAATATACCGATTGGCGAATTTCTGAATATGATTTCGATTGGCAAGCAGCATTTGAATCTGATCCGGAAGCCGTTTTAAGTCCTGAATCATATCATCAACCTCTTCTTCTGACACAGTTCCCCGGACTTCAGCAAATTTAATTGCCAGAAGATACTCTGCCATCAGCTGGGTGCTGAATGCCTTTGTAGTAGCTACCGCGATTTCCGGTCCCGCCCAGGTATAAATAACCTTATCCGCTTCCCGGGCAATGGAGCTTCCCACTACATTTACAATAGCAAGCGTCATGGCGCCTTTTTCCTTTGCTTCCCGAAGGGCAGCCAGTGAATCTGCCGTCTCTCCGGACTGACTGATAATAATTACCAGATCTCCTTTGCGCAGAATCGGATTTCTGTAGCGAAACTCACTTGCCACATCCACAAAAGCCGGTATCCGGGCCATCTCTTCAAAAATATATTTCGCACACATTCCTGTATAGCTTGCAGAACCGCACGCTACAATATGAATATTGTTAATGCTGCGGATTTCTTCGTCTGTCATGCCCAGCTCTTCAATCACAACTTTTCCGTTGGAAAGACGCGGTTCTAACGTATCTCTCACAGCTTTGGGCTGTTCATACATTTCTTTTAACATAAAATGCTCATAGCCGCCCTTTTCCGCAGCATTTACATCCCATTCCACCGTATGCATCTCTTTTTCAATTTCTTCCTGATCTATGTTGAAAAAAGTTATTTTGTCTTTTTTGAGCACCGCAATTTCTTCGTTCTGAATATAAAATACATCTCTTGTATATTTCAGAATAGCAGGTACATCCGACGCAATAAGATTTCCGTCCTTTCCTTTTCCCACAATCAGCGGGCTGTCTTTTCGCATGGCAAAAAAACGTTCCGGAAAATCCCGAAACATAATTCCCAGCGCATAGGAACCATCCACCCGGTCCATTACTTTTGTAATCGCTTCCATAGGATCGCCGCTGTAGTAATAATCCAGCAGATGGGCAACTACTTCTGTATCCGTATCCGAGGCGAACTGATAGCCCTTTGTGAGCAGTTTCTGTTTTAATTTAATATAATTTTCAATAATTCCGTTATGAACAACTACAATGGATCCATCCGTGTTCTGATGAGGATGGGCATTCAAATCTGTAGGCGCCCCGTGAGTAGCCCACCGGGTATGGCCAATCCCCATAGTTCCCGGCATCTCAGCTCCGTCATGGGTCAGTTCACTGAGCACTTTTAACCTTCCGGTGGACTTTCTGATCTGGATCTCTCCCTGATTATTCACCGCAATTCCCGCTGAATCATATCCCCGGTACTCCAGTTTGGAAAGTCCGTCCAGCAGAATAGGAGCCGCCTGCTTCTCTCCAATATATCCTACAATCCCGCACATACTGTCATTCCTCCTGTTTTCTTATCAGATTTTTATCTTACCATAATTATATGAAAAGAGCTATAAAAAGAATCCTGCCACGGCAGGATTCTCCGCCTGCGGCGGGCTGCATAAACAACATGATTCCACTCCGCCGCAGTGCGATCCACAACGGAGCGTTTTTTGCTCTATAGGAATCGGTACTTTTCAGCTTTATCACAACACGGTATTTCTTATAGAGTAAAAAAGGAATGATACTTCCATATCATCCCTATCTTTACGCTCTAAAATCAAAAATCTGATTACCTTTACTTTTGATACATCTCCATCAGCTTCTGAAACCCCGGCAGACTTTCTTTTGCTACCTTCGCCGGCACACAGTATGAAATTCTCACCCACCCTGGTCCGTAAAATGCAGTTCCCGGCGCCATAAGAATTTTCTCTTTTTTAGCCATCTCACAAAAATGGGCATCGTCTTCTTCCAGGGCCTTTACAAACAAATAAAATGCACCGTCAGGATGAATGCATGTATATCCCATTTCAGTAAGTCCCTGATATAAAATGTCTCTGGTCTCTTCATAAATGCTGATATCCACCGATGCGTCCACACACTTCATCAGCATTTTCTGCTGAAGGGAAGGTGCATTCACATATCCAAGATAACGCATGGAAGCTGTCAATCCCGCAATCAGATCCTCAAAGTCTTCTACCTCTGGCTCCATGGCAATATAACCGATTCGTTCTCCCGGAATGGACAGCGCCTTACTGTAAGAGTATACAACAATTGTATTTTTATAGTAATCTGTCAGATACGGCACCTCTATGCCATATGCCAGCTTGCGGTACGGTTCATCCGACACAAGATAAATGGGATGTCCGTATTCTTTTTCTTTTTCTTCCAAAATAGAAGCTACCATCTTCAATGATTCCGGCGTATATACTGCTCCGGTAGGATTGTTAGGTGTATTAATCAGTACGAATCTGGTCCGTTCAGAAAATGCAGCTCTGAAAGTCTCCGGGTCCGGCTGCAGCGTCTCCATATTGCAGAGAGCTGGCACAAGTTTTCCGTAAAAGGTCTCCACATAACTTTTATATTCCCAGAAATATGGGGCAAATGTAATTACTTCATCCTCTTTATCCAGAATCGTATTTGACAGCATCGCCAGCGCCGAAGCAGCTCCGCTGGTCATAACAATCCCGTCACAGGTATAAGTGCATCCGTATTTTTCATTTAGATAGTCTGCAATATGCTGGCGTACCTCCGGATGTCCTACATTGGCAGGGTAGCCATGGAGAGCCAGAGCCGGTTCTGTATCCAGAATTTCTTTCATTGCTTCATTTACAATTGCCGGTGGTTCCACACTTGGATTGCCTATGCTGAAATTATAAATATTTTCCGGGCCGTAAACAGCCGCCAGTTTTTTACCTTCTTCAAAGATATCTCTGATACAAATAGAAGAATCCAGAGATGCTCTTAATCGTTTTGATATCATATTCTGCCTCCAGGTTGTAATTAAATCCTTTATCTGAGTCCTGTATTTTTCACAGGTTTAATGTGTTAAAGCGTTAATGTCCTTGTACATGATAGCACATTCCTCAAAAAAGTCAATTAATCTGCCCGATAGTTTCCACAAAAACTTCCGTACAAAATTATCAGCATTACATAACAGACAAAGCCCAAAATTCCCAGCATCAAGATTCCTCCGTACATCATCCGGTAATCCTGAGCTCTCATAAAATGAAAGATAAAGCTGCCAAGACCACCTTTTGACGCGAAGCTTTCTGCAAAAAACAAGATGGTAACCACACCCCCAAAGCAGACCTGCAGCGAGGAAAAAAATGCCGGCAGACAGCTGGGCAGATACAGATGTCTGCACATCTGCACCTTTGTTGCCCCAAGGGAGCGCATCATAAGAACACTGTTCGCCGGTATCTGCACCGCACTTTTGCGCACTGCGGCAGTAACCTGAAAGTATATAGCCACAGCAATGAGAACCATGGCCGGCAGGCTGCCAACACCACAGACTACAACCAATACCGGAAGCAGAATAATCTTTGGCACCGGATAAAGCACGTACAGTAACGGCCCCAAAAATCCTTCTACCTGTCTTCTGCGCCCTAACAGCAGCCCTGATGGTATTCCCAGAAAGCTGCCAACAGCCAGCCCGGCGGCCAGACGCACAGCACTAAGCCCGGTATCCTGTAAAAGTCCCTCATGAGCAATCCCCGAAATCAATCCAAGAAAACTCTGCAGCGGGCCCGGAAAACACTCTTTTTTTAGCAGAATACTTAAAATCTGCCACACGGCAAACAAAAAAATCAGTGGTCCTATTACTTTTCTTATCGGCTTTACTTCCATATCCGCTCCTTCTGTTCTCCGCTCCCCTCTCTGCTGATCACTTTTTGTTTCAGCCTCCTGCACATTTCAAAGAACTGATGACTTTCCCGAAATCCGCTGTTCTCCGGATGTGGATTCTCCACAATTTCACCTACAATCCCAGGATATTCCATCAGCCATATTTTCTGTCCCAAAAATACTGCCTCCTCTATACTATGGGTAATACAAACCATTGTAAAATCTCTCTGCTTTAAAAATTCCAGCAGCAGATTTTCCGCGCTTTCCTGAAGACTGATATCCAATTCAGACAAAGGCTCATCCAGAAGAAGTGTTTTTGGATGCATCACCAGCGCCCTGGCCAGCGCAGCCAGCTGACGCTGGCCGACAGTCAATTCCCTGGGATAACAGTCCTTAAACACAAGCAGATTTAACTGTGTGAGAACCTCTATAGCCAGCCGTTCCGTATCCGGGGTCAGATTCCCATTTAATTCCAGACCCAAAACAGCATTTCTGTACACAGTTTTCCATTCCAGCAGTCCATGGTCCTGCAAAACTACTGCCACATCTTCCGGTGTCTTTTTTAACACTTCCCCTTTGTATAAAAGAACGCCATTCTCCGCAGGGTGCAGTCCTGCAAGAAGGTGTAATAAAGTGCTTTTTCCGCTGCCCAGAGGGCCCACAATAGTGATCCGGTCTCCCTGACAGATATCAAGGGTCAAATCCGAGAGCACTTTTATTTTCTTACTGCTCTCTGTACAGTGGACAGCATCCACATGCTGCAAATGATACATATTCAGACTCCTCCTGATTCAGATATATAATATGAACAAAAAAGCTCCCCTTTTATACTTTTGTATTTAAGGAAAATTCCGATACACAAAATCAGCGCAAAACCTGCTGGTCTCACGCTGACTACTGTATACCATTTATATTTATTAGCATGTTATTTGGCAACGACTTTTTTTGCAGCTGACTTGATTTTATCTGCCAGTGACTCCTCTGCCGCATCATCGGCATCTTCAAAGTCATCCTCCAGCTCTTCATATTTGTCGTCCTTTGTAAAATACTCATAAGCCTTATATACAACAATTCCGATAACCGCCAGTACCACCAGTGTTTTTAAGCATTTCCTCAGCATAATACAGTCCCTTCCTTTCCGCGTACAACATTTACTAATAAAATCATAACACTTCGCCGCTCTCCTTGCAAGGATGTTTTGTATGCCTGCAGAGCAAATTTCCACAGCAGTATGAACCTTTACTTTCGAATTTACTTTTGCTATAATTTTTCTAATATTTCATACCAAAAAGGGGGGAACACTGTGAATACATCCGAGAAATATACACAGCTGAAAGAACCGTCAGAAAGCAAACAAACCCTGGCCTATCAGCAGATAAAAGAAGATATTTTGAATAATACTTATAAAGAGGGAACCGTTATGGTAGAACGGAAACTCTGCGATATTTACAATATGAGCCGCTCTCCCATCCGCAATGCTCTGCAGCAGCTGACCCATGAAGGCCTGCTGGCATTTATCCCAGGCAAGGGAGTTGTGGTACCTGAATTTACAACTGAAGATATCTTAGAAGTATATGATCTGATTGAAATTCTGCAGGTATACGCTGTAAAATCCTGCATCAGCAAATGTACCGATGTTACGCTGGAATCTCTGCACCTTGTCCTTGACAAAATGCATAAATCTTTAAAAGAAGAAGATATTTATCAGTGTACACGCTGGGATCAGAAGTTCCACGAACTGATCGTAGACTACTCGTCTAATACAAGACTTCAGAATATTTATGCCCAGATGAACTGTCAGCATATGCGTTTTATTGCCACCATTCTAGATGACCTGGCCCTGGCTGAGCGTTCCTACCAGGAACACATGTCAATTTTAAAGGCAATTGAAGACCGGAATGTGCCATTAGCAGAAGAAGCCCTTCGGCTTCATTACCAGAATATTAAACAATACTATATCAACAAACTTATTCACCGAATACACATTTAAAAGGAGGATTCATTATGGATATGCAGACATTACAAAAAGATATGATCTCTGCTATGAAAGCAAGGGACAAGGCCCGCAAGGACGCCATTTCTTCTCTGATTTCCGCTGTGAAGAAAACAGCCATCGACGAAGGATGCAGAGATAATATTCAGCCGGAACTTGTTGACTGTGTTATTTTAAAGGAATTAAAAAGCGTAAAGGAACAGGTTGATTCCTGCCCGGCAGACCGGACGGAATTAAAAGCAGAATATGAAAACCGCTTCCAGGTTATTTCCGAATACGCACCCAGACTGTTATCTGCCGAAGAAGTAAAGGCAATTATTACAGAAAAATTTGCAGATGTTCTTGCTTCCAAAAACAAAGGCCAGATCATGAAAGCCGTCATGGGAGAATTAAAGGGAAAAGCAGACGGAAAAGTAATCAATCAGGTAGTAGGGGAGCTGTTATAAAAAACTATTTCACCTCAGCTCCTGACAAAGAATCTTATAATAAAAGCGTTTGAAGGCGGAATGATAAAATCATTTCCCTTCAAACGCTTTTATTTATCACTTATTCAATTAGAAGACAAACTAGAAAATTCTTCTAACTGCTAAAATTCTCTTATAGTTGGCTGGTGAAGTATATTTAATACCATCCTTTTTATTAGATGCATGTACGACAGTATTATTGCCGGCATAGATGGCAACATGGCCGCTGTAGCAGATAATATCTCCCGGCTGCATATCTGTTACGGATACGCCTCTTCCCACGCCTCTTAATGCACTGGATGAATGCGGTAAGGAAACACCGAAATGTTTGTAAACACTCATAACAAATCCTGAACAGTCAGCGCCGTTTGTCAAACTTGTTCCTCCCCATACATATGGATTACCAACAAACTGGCTGGCATAATTTACAACTGCCTGCCCGGATTTGGAACCGGATGTTGAAGAACTGGATGAAGAACTAGAAGAAGAACTTCCGTTATCTTTCTTTGAAGAGCTTGAGGAAGATCCTTTATTTCCGGATGAAATATTTGAAGCCCCCGCGCTTGTTTTTGTCCCGCTGTTAGACTGCTGGGAAAGCACCGCGTTCTGCTCATCAATTGTAGCTTTATACTCAGCCGCCAGCTGTTTTGCCTGGCTTAACTGGCTGTCAAAATCTGACAGCTGTGTTTTTTTGCTGGAAATTGTCTTATTCAGAGAGTTCTGCTGTTCTTTTAGAGATTCTTTATTCTCTTCTAGCTGAGACTCATCTTCTTTTACCTGTTTTACAAGGCTTTCTACTTCTGCCTTTGTTGACTGATACTCTGTCAGCAGATTTCTGTCATATTCATAAATATCATTAAAATAGCTTACTTTATTAATAACATCTGTAATACTGTTGGATGATAACAGAGCAGTCAGGATGGAGTTATCGCCATTTTCGTACATAAATTTAATACGTTTCTTCATGGCCTCATACTGTTTTTCTTCTTCTTCCTGTGCCACCTTCAAATCAGCCTGGGCTTTCTGAAGTTCTGCTTTCTTTTCTGTAATTTCATCATTAATAACATCTATATCAACTAACAGATTAACAAGCTCAGAATCCAGAGAATCAATCTCTTTTTGTAATGCGCTCTGCTTACTTTCAATGCTGCTGATCTGTGCATTTGCTGAATTTAATCCGCTTTTTGCATCTGATGACGGAGCAGCTCCTACAATCTGACAACTGCCGACAATCATTGATAATGCCAAAACAAGGGTTAATACTTTTCTTTTCATTGCAGCCTCCTTTATCTTTTGCAATTATATCACTCTCATTGTACTTTTTCAACCTAAAAAGACATTTTCCAGCAATAAACAATTAAGATTTGTAATATTTCTGTAATATATGTATGATGAAACTCCAGTATTTTATGAAACCTGCCTGAAACTTTAGTGAAAATTCCGGTAAAGCAGGCAAGTGTGCCAATGAAAAATTTCCAAACAAAAAAGCCGGTCGCTCCATGCTTTAACACTCCTGCAATGCCTTATGGCCCCACAGCAAATAAACGTCTCCGGAATGTCAAAACTCCCGGAAGACGTTTATTATGCCAGCTATTATCTTACCTGTTTTAAAAGCAGAATCGTTGTCCCTTCCGGAAGCGGTTCATCCGGAAGCTGATTGGTCCTTTTAATTTCTGCAATCGTTGTATGGTTCTCTTTTGCAATTTTCCAGAGTGTATCCCCGGATTTTATCCGAAGTCCTGTCATACCCGGCATCCGCTGTATTTCTTCCATATCTGCCGGCGTCTCTTCCACTGTTTTAATCCTTTCAATTTCTTCCGGTTTAAATACAATGACATTAAAGTCTGCTACTGACTGAATTTCCATCATACTGCCGCTTTTCATCATAACAGAAAGAAGCTCTATTCCGGTATTCAGTTCAAACCTGCAGTCTGGTGTAATCTGAGGGACTTCGATTTTATAACTGAAAGGAAGCATTCCTTCTACCGCGTCAAGAGGCGCCTGGTCTTCTTTTGTAAAATAAAGAATCTGGACATGTACGGCCCCTTCCGCTAAAATTCCGTCTTCCTGAATTTCCGTATGATCCAGCTGCACATTCCCAAAACAGCTGCAGATCTGAAGAATCTCTTTTTGTCCCTGTTCCAAAGTCAGGGTATCATTCACCTTGCACCTGGACTCATTTTTCATCAGCAGATGTTCTACTGTTACGGCTTCCCTCTGAGGAATCAGAGTTTTATCCAAAGCATAGAGATCCCCAAGCATCTGCCTTTTCTGCTCTTCATATAAACGATACTCTACTTTCAGAATCCCATCCAGGGAAATTACTCTGGGTTCCCCTTCTAAATCTTCCTGGCTCTGTACATTCCATTCCTGCACATCAGCTTTTACATAACAGATATAATCCTGATCTGATTCCGGAACTTCAAGGCTTAAGGATACCGGTATAGAGGTCTCATGCCACTCAAGCCTTGCCTCCGGCTCCCCAATATACAGCATAGACACCGAAACCTCTCCCTGAACCTGAATCTTTCCGTTTGCCGGTCTGGCCTGTATTCCCTGAATCTGTACCTGTTTCCAGAGAATTTCATTTATATTGGGTTTATTTGCAGGAAGATCTATCTCTTCATGGATCCGGCACTGATCTTTTCCTTCCGCCTTTAAGTGGAGACAGTTTACAGACCGGTTTAAGACCTCCATGTTCTGGCCTCCCTCCATTTCCTCCGGAAATTCTTCTGTTGCAAATTCCGATACTACAGCCGATAAATCCAGCAGCGCCCGTACCCCCAGCTTTCTGGAATTTGTTACATTAATACTCAGATCCTCAAGCTCACAGGAAACCTGAGCAGAATCAAATTCCTGGGCTTCATCCACCGCCAGTGTCTCCTGAAAAGAAACCACTCCCTCAAGACTGCTGACTCCCAGCTCCACCTGCTCTGCCCGGTATAAAATCTCGAACTTCAGGTTCCCCTTTATGGATACATGTCCTTTGGTTACCTTGGTCTCCTCAATTCTGATCCGCCCCTGGCTCATAATCAGCGCTGAAAAGTCCGGTTTATAATCCGGAAGATTATAATCTTCATCAAAGGTAACCTGGGTTCTGGCCCTTCCTTTTATAATTTCCCTATGTAATGAAAATGTATTTAATTCCATAATTCCTCCTGCCTCTCACCTTATCTTTACTCAAATACCACATTTTCATCTACCGCCTCTGTTTTAATTACAATATACGGATAGCTGACTGCCTCTTTTGTTTTTTCATCTTTTTTCGGTCCCACAAGATCCGCACCAAAATATACCGCATTGGATGAAAGATATAACTCCCTCATTTGTATGCTGTATCCTCCGGTTTCCTGCATTCCAAATCCTCTTGCGATGTACAGATATCCTTCATATGTATACGATACTTTAAAATCACCTTCCTTTTTCTCCTCGATCTCCTCCATTAACGGGTCCGGCACTTCCTCTGGCTCCAGCACGGTATAATCTAAATCTCTGATTTTTTTACTGTCCTTTTTTTCCATACCGCAGGCTGTAATCATTGTGCTCAACAGTAACAGACTTACAATCAATACTATAATTTTTCGATACATGTTCCATACCACGCAATTCTTTCCTTATAGTCTATTCGCCTGCATTCCATTTTATTATTGTATTTCTACATTTCAATCGTTATAATAAGATGATGCAAAATTGAAAGAGAGGTTTCTACCTATGATAAGAACCATTTTCGGCGTATTATTCGCTGTAGTTTATCTCATTATCGGGATCCCCGTTCTGTTTATTGAATGGATCATCGGAAAAATCAACAAACATGCTATGGATATCAGCAGTCTTCGGTTGGTGCAGTGGGCCTTCCGGGTCATTGCAAAAATCTGCGGCATCAAGCTGACTGTCCTGGGTCAGGAAAATCTTCCAAAGGACCAGCCGGTATTATATATAGGAAATCACAGAAGCTATTTTGATATTATTCTGTCCTACTCCCTCTGTCCGGACCTTACCGGATACATTGCCAAAGATACTCTGGAAAAAGTACCTCTTCTTAATATCTGGATGAAACGGCTTTACTGCCTGTTTATGAACAGAGACGATATGAAGCAGAGTCTGAAAACCATTCTCAAAGGCGCTGAATATGTGAAACAGGGTGTATCTATCTGTATCTTCCCGGAAGGCACCCGGAATAAGGGAAAAGAAACGGAACTTCTTCCCTTTAAGGAAGGCAGCTTTAAAATTGCAGAAAAGACCGGATGCCCCGTCATCCCCATGGCAATCAGCAATTCAGCGGCTGTTATTGCAGATCATCCGCCTAAAGTTACCCCATGCCATATTATCATTGAATATGGCCAGCCTATTTACCCAAAAGAGCTTCCAAAGGAAGAACGAAAAAAACTTGGCAGCATTACGCAGCAGGTAATTCAGGAAATGCTTATTAAAAATGAAACTCTAATTTAAGGAGGAACCCCATATGAAGGAATACCGCTGGGCCGTCATCGGCTGTGGCGTCATTGCAAAAGAAATGGCAGAATCCATGAATAAACTGGGCAGAAGCTTTTATGGCGTCTGGAATCGGACGTTTGAAAAAGCCGAAGCATTTGCGAAGGAATATCAGATTCCCCATGTATACAAAAATGTCCGGGAACTGATAGAAGATACCTCTATAGATATTATCTACATAGCCACGCCCCATAACCTGCATTACCCCTTTTTGATAAAAGCATTAAACGCCGGCAGACATGTTTTGTGCGAAAAGGCAATCACCTTAAATTCATCAGAATTAAAGGAAGCTGTTATGCTCTCACAAGAACGAAATGTAATCCTGGCCGAGGCAATGACACTCTATCATCTGCCCCTCTACAAAAAACTTCACCAGCTGCTCCAGGAACAGACACTGGGCTCCCTGCGTTTTATTCAGATGAATTTTGGAAGTTATAAAGTATACGATATGACCAACCGCTTTTTCTGCAGAGAACTGGCCGGAGGCGCACTGCTTGATATTGGTGTATACGCATTATCCTTTATCCGCTGGTTTTTATCCGCCGCACCAGATCAGATTACATCCCAGGTAAAACTGGCCCCCACCGGCGTAGATGAGCAGGCCGGTATCCTGCTGACAAATCCCGCCGGAGAAATGGCTTCTGTCTCCATGACCCTTCATGCAAAACAGCCTAAGCGCGGCATGGCCGCTTTTGATAAGGGATATCTTGAAATCTATAATTATCCCAGGGCCTGCCAGGCGGTTATCACTTACACAGAAGACGGTCATCAGGAAATTATTGATCTTGGCAATAGCGAAGACTCATTGATTTATGAAATCCAGGATATGGAAACTGCCGTATCCGGCGGTGAAAACCTTATGCATCTGGACTACACAACAGATGTCATGGACATTATGACAAAGCTCAGAAAAGACTGGGGTATCGTTTACCCGGAGGAAGAATAGACAAGTTTTAATCAGAAAAAGGAGGAACAAAGCAATGGAATTTAGGGAAGTTATTAAAAATCGTTATTCCTGCAAAAAATTTGACGGAAGAAAAGTAGACGCCGCGCAGCTTGATGCGATTTTACAGGCCAGCCGTCTAGCGCCTACTGCCAAAAACTTTCAGGAACAGCACATCTATGTAGTACAGTCAGAAGAAACATTAAAAAAGCTGGACCAGGTTACTCCCTGCCGCTATGGTGCAGCCACCTGCCTAGTAGTGGCATTTGACACCAGTAATGTATTTACATATCCAGGCGGCAAACGGGACTCCGGTGTGGAAGACGCCACCATTGCAGCAACTCATATGCTTCTGGCAGCCGCCAATGAAGGCGTGGACAGCTGCTGGATTAATTTCTTTGACCCGGAAGAAATGGCAAAAGTACTTGGACTGCCTGAAAATGAGGAAGTACTGATGCTGCTGGATCTTGGATACGCGGCAGAGGGAACCCTTCCAACTGCTACACACAATCAGCGAAAAGACCTGACAGAAACCGTCACCTGGCTGTAATTTAGTCTGATAATTTTCAGTTAGAAGGCGGATTTCGTTAAAAACGGCTGTGAGATTACTTTTTTCAGAAATCTCACAGCCATTTTTTTCTGTTATATATAAAAGTTTTGCAATTGAAAAAAATGCTGTCGCCCGGATAACTACAGTCCATTTAACAAAGCATTTTTTACTGTTTCGGCAATAGCCTGCGCTCCTCTCTCATTTGGATGAATGCCGTCATCCGTATACCATTCCGGGTGTCCTGCTGTTGCCTGACAAATGTCTATGAGATAAATACCTGCCTCTTTTGCAATTTCATTTACCACATCCCTGATTGCCTCAAGACGGGCTTCTGTGATTCCATACAAATATCCCTCCTCTGGCCAGTCCGGGGACTTATATGCGCTTGCAGGTGTACAGATATAGACATCCGGAGAGGAATCCAGTGACAGATAAGCTAAAAGCAGCTCCTTATACTGCTCTTTAAACACATCTTTTCCTTTCCAGTTTTCCGGTTTCGCATCATTAGTTCCAAGCATAAGTACAACAACATCCGGCTGCTCTAGCAGACTTTTCTTATATGCATCTGTCATCCGGTAGGAATCACTGCTTAAGTCCGAAACGGTTTTTCCGCTTACACCATAATTTTTTACAAGAAAATGCTCTCCCAGCATCCACGTAAGCTGCGCCGGATAACTATCTTTGTGGGGATCCGCTATCCCGGTTCCAAATGTGATACTGTCCCCTGCGCAGACAATTTTTTTATATCTATCTGCAGAGCCGGAAAAAATTCCCCATCCTCCGCTCTTAACTGCTGTCAGAATCCATATTACTGCCAGCACTGCCACAGCCAATCCTATTAAAATTCCATATCTGGCCGTCATATTCTTCATGGCTTAATATTCCTTTCAGTTTCCAATAGCATTAAGTCTCGCTCCTGCGAGACTCTGGTACAGGACTATCTGCTTCTTCCATTACAGACTCAATCCATGGTTCCAGCCAATCACGATCGCCTGTATAAAAAACCCCATCTATGATAAACTCCATGCCATTATTTCCTATTGTATGAACCTCTCCATTTTTCATTGTAACATAATAGGTAAAGCCGCCTCCCACCGGAACTTTGGGGTTTAATGTGAATCTTCCGGTACATTGATTGATCTTATCCGCAACTTCATCAAATTCATTAAGGCCAAACTCCTTATACCCCTCGCCCTCTACAGCCGGATGTACAGTCACTTCAATCTTAGCAATCTCTTCTGACTTAACAGTTTTCGCCCAATGCAGCGGCTTTCCAATTTTTATACATAAAATAAGCACGATAATAAGAGCCAGAATAAGAAACAGTAAACAAAACAGCTTTTTTTTACTTATCATAAAATTTGCTCCTTTCCTCTGCAGCTGAATACCACTCTAAATAAGCATTATTTTCAGCTGCCCTGTTGAGACACCATTACCAGCACCTGCATTCATTCCATTGAATATCCGATATTTCATTTTTACATTCATAATAATAGTATTTTCTTAACCTTAAAATACCACTATTTATTTAGAAATGCAATATATCTATTTTTAACAATATTTTAAAGATTCTATTACCGAAAGTAAAATTTGTAATAAACAAAAAATATCATAAATAAAAGAGCCGCCCTGAAAATATTATCCAGTAACGACTCTATTATTTATAAGCAAAATTCAAGTCTCGCTCTTGCGATCTTTATCATTTACCTTCTCACCCTCAGCCTGAGAAACCAGCGCTTCCACGACTTTCGGATATTCCATAAAATGAGAAGCCTTTACAAGAATCTGATCTCCCGCTTTTACATAAGCCAGCAAAGCTTCCGTCAATTCCTGTCTTGTTTTAAAATAGTGGACCTCCAGTCCTCCCTTTTTCGCCTCTTTGGTCATTTCTTCAGACAAAATGCCGCTGCAAAACAGCACATCAATCCCTTTTTGGGCGGCGTATGCCCCTACCTGTCCGTGAAGCTTTCGCGCTTCCGTCCCAAGCTCTCCCATATCGCCAAGAACTGCAATTTTTCTTCCATTTCCCAAGCTTAACACATCCAGGGAAGCCCGCATAGAAACCGGATTTGCATTATAACAGTCATCAATAATTGTCATGCCTTTCACATCCAGCAGATTTGTCCGTCCCTGAATGGTTTTGGCATGTTCAATTCCGGAAATGATCTCGTCTTTTGTCAGCCCCAGTGTCAGCCCAACACAGGCTCCTGCCAATGCATTGTATACATTATGCGCACCTGGAATCGGAATGTTTACAGTTCTTGTTTCATCTTCAAACTCCATAGAAACCCGCATTCCTTTTAATCCCAGATTTTGAATATCCCTGCCGGTCACCAGATAATCATCCTGCGCCTTTTTGGCCGTGCCATCTTCTGTAAAATACCGGATAGGTGTAACTCCATGAACCTTTCCGATCTTTGACAATTTATCATCATTCCCATTTAAAATAATGGTTCCGTCCTTTTTCAGGAAATCAAACATTTCTGACTTTGCTTTTAGGATTCCGTCTCTGGATTTTAAATTTTCCAGATGACAAAGTCCGATATTGGTCATAACGCAGATATCCGGCTTCGCCATTTTAGCCAGACGGTGCATTTCACCAAAATCAGAAATACCCATTTCCACAACTGCCGCCTGATGGCAGTCCCGGATTCTTAAAAGGGTCAATGGAAGTCCAATTTCATTATTAAAATTTCCTTCTGTTTTTAATACTTCAAATTTCTGGGACAAAACAGACGCAATCATTTCTTTCGTACTGGTTTTCCCAACACTGCCTGCAATCCCCACCACAGGTATAGTCAGCACCGAACGGTAATATTCCGCAATGTCTTTTAATGCCTGAGGTGTAGATTCCACCAGAATATACGGTCCGTCAGGATCCTGTAATTTAATCTCAGACAGCACTGCCGCTGCCCCATTCTCAAATACAGACGGAATAAATTTATGTCCGTCCACCTTCTCTCCCCGGATGGGGATGAACAGATATCCCGGCTGTACCTGACGGCTGTCAATCACCGCCCCAGCAATTTCTGTCTGTTTTTTTTCTTCCGGACCACAGTATCTTCCTTTACAGGCCGCTGCAATCTTTTCTAATGTCATATGTTTCATAGCATCACCTACTGATATTTTTTTAAGGAAATCCGAATCAACTCCTGGCACAGCTCTTCAAAACTCATGCCCACTGCCTGTGCTTCCTGGGGCAGCAGACTGGTTGGAGTCATCCCCGGCAATGTATTCGCTTCCAGACAGTATATTTCATTCTTTTCATTCAGCAGAAAATCTGAACGCGAATAAGTATTCAGCCCCAGCACCACTGCAATTTTTTCCGCATAATGCTGCATCTGCTTTGCAATCTCATCCGGAATATCTGCCGGGCAGGTTTCCACTGCACTCCCTGCTTTATATTTATTCTTATAATCATAAAATCCTTCCACCGGAGCGATTTCGATTACAGGAAGAGCCTGGCAATCTATCACGCCTACTGAAAATTCCCGGCCCTTTACATAGGATTCAATTACAATCTCATCTTCATATTTAAACGCTTCATCCAATGCAGCCTGATACTGGACTTCCGTTTCTACAATAGATACTCCAATACTGGATCCGCCGCAGCACGGCTTTACCACACAGGGAAATAAAAGCCCCGTTTGGGCAAAGGAATCCGTGCGCTTCGCCCTTTTCATGGAAATTCCTTTTGGTGTTGGAATCCCGTTAGCCTCAAACAGCTGCTTGCTCATACCTTTGTCCATAGCCAGAGCACTGCTTAAATAACCGGTTCCTGTATATTTTATACCAAACAGATCAAAAGCCGCCTGAATCTTTCCATTTTCACCATTTTCACCATGAAGTGCCATAAAGACGATATCCGCCCCCTGACACATACGAATAACATTGGGACCAAAAAAACAGTCCGACTGATCTGCTCTCATAGACTTGATCTTAGCAATATCCGGCGCTTCTGAAGTAATCTGTCCGGTCTTTACACTGACCTCTTCCCAGCGCTCAAATATATTGCTTACATCTTCCTCTTTATCACTGTATCCCATAAATACATCTAATAAAATAACCCTGTGGCCGCATTTACGTAAAGCCTGGCTGACCTGTGTACCTGTAATAAAAGAAACGTCACGCTCGGTGCTCAAACCGCCTGCCAAAACTATTATATCCATTTTAAGAGTCTCCTTATTATTTGTTTACTGATTATATTATTTCCTTTTAACATTTATTAACGCCGGCATTTATAACTGTTCGGCTATACAGCCGGCAAACAGTTGCACACATTTTGCTTCGTTTATACTAAACCATTTCTAATTAGAATACAATATGCTAAAATAAGCTCAATCTTAATTTTTATACAATAGCACACATTATATTATATAGAAAAAGAAAGGAATTTATTTTTATGATAAAAACCGTATTAATTACAGGTGCCTCCCACGGAATCGGAAAAGAAGCTGCCAGGCTTTTTGCCAGCAGACACTGGAATGTTTTCTTAAACTGCAAAACCTCTGCAAAGGATATGATAGCATTCTCTGAAGATTTATCCCGGACATATAAAACGGCCTGTACCCCGCTGATCTACGATATATCTGACGATGCCCAGGCGGAGGATATGTTCGCAGAAATTCATGCCATCTCAAAAGGCCCTGATGTGCTGGTAAATAATGCCGGCATTTCCTATATCGGTCTTCTTGATGCCATGAATATCGACGACTGGAACCGGGTAATAAACACCAATCTGACTTCCTTGTTTTCCTGCTGCAAACGGGCGATTCCCCATATGCTCCACGAAAAATCTGGAAAGATCATTAACATTTCATCTGTCTGGGGAAATGTGGGCGCTTCCTGCGAAGTAGCCTACTCGGCCTCTAAAGGAGGCGTTAATGCATTCACTAAAGCCCTTGCAAAGGAGCTGGCCCCCAGCAATATTCAGGTAAATGCCATCGCCTGCGGCGTTATAGACACCAGAATGAACCGTTGTTTTTCAGAAGATGAGCGGAGGGAACTTATGGAAGAAATTCCTGCCGGGCGCTTTGGCAGCCCTCAGGAAACGGCACAGCTTATTTATGACCTTGCCACAGGACACGATTATCTGACCGGTCAGATTATCTCCCTGGACGGCGGCTGGTGCTAAAATACATAAAACCCAAAAATCCCCGTTGCAATCCCCACTGCTGCTCCGGCTATAACATCTCTGGGAAAATGTACGCCTCCAATAACACGTACCGCCGCAAGCAGCACTCCAAGAGCCAGAAACAATATTCCCGCCAGGCTCCAGACAGTTCCAACCGCCATAGCTATCATAAAAATAGAAAAGGCATGGCGGCTTGGGAAGGACTGCCCCTTTTTTCTTCGTTTCAATAACGGATGAATATCCAAAACCTCATACGGTCTTTTAGCATTATATACTTTTCGAAAGCAGGTAACTGCAGCAAAAGCAATAGCCGGAATTAGAAACACTCTCCAGAAATTTTCATCCCGGCGGCTCACTTCCCATAGCAGCAGTCCAATATATGCTATGTAGGTCACAGCTGTCAGTATCTTATTTCCCTTTTCAATCACTCTCAGAGCCCGGGGCGTCTTTTTAAAGGGCTCTGAAATCTTTTCATACAGTTCCTTTGTCATCTGTCTTCTCCTGTATTTACATATTTTTTATATTTATATCTTTTTGTATTTGTATTTTTCTGTATTTGTACCTGCCTGTATTTCATTTATCTATTTCTGCATAATCTGCATTTTTTGTGAATCTGCCTATTACTATAACCTACTTCTGCAAAAATGTTCAAGAACTTTCAGCAGTTCAGCCCAGCGCCACATCCAAAATCATCATAATCAGAAATCCCCCCAGCGCCCCAAGCATTCCGGGGTTTACTCTCACCTCCCGATGGACCTGGGGTATCAGCTCTTCAATTACCACGTACATCATAGCTCCGGCAGCGAAGGATAAAAGCCAGGGCATCAGAGGTTCAACTGCTCCGGCAGCCAGAACTACCAAAACGCCAAACACCGGCTCCACAATTCCCGACATACTCCCATAGAGAAAGGCTCTCAAAGGGGAATGACCGCTTTGAAGCAGCGGCAGCGACACTGCAGCCCCCTCCGGGAAATTCTGAATACCGATTCCAGCTGCCAGAGCAATCGCCGCAGAAAAGGCCGCATCATTTCCTGCCTGCCCAGCAGCCATGGCAAAAGAAAGCCCTACTGCCATTCCTTCCGGAATATTATGAAGAGTAACCGCCCATACAAGCAGCGCCGAACTCTTTCTGGATACGATTCCCTCCCCTTGCTGCTGAAGCTTTGGATACAGTGTAGGAAGCAGAGCATCTAATACAATCAAAAACACCGCCCCCAGCACAAATCCTCCGGCGGCAGGAATCCAGCCAATCCCCCCATTAGCCGACGCTTTCTCAATAGCCGGAAGCAGAAGGCTCCAGATAGACGCAGCAATCATAACGCCCGCCGCAAATCCAAGAAATATTCTCTGTATTCCTTCATTCATCTGTTTCCGGAATATAAATACCATTGCAGCCCCGGCTGTTGTCATCAAAAAAGTAAATCCCGTACCCTGGGCCGCCCAAACAATCATCTGCATTTTTTGTCCACCTGAATAAACTAATCTGTTTTTATTTTATTCAGATTTCTTTTATCTGCGCCTGTCCCTTAAGTTATTTTTCTGATATAATAGCAACTGCCTGAACAGATTCATGAAGGAGTGATGAAAATGAATAAAAAAGAAGTTTCAGAAATTAAACGTTTATTTACCAAAGAGCGCTGTGCCATCAACCGCATCTGTGGCTGCTACATAGACACAGAAAAAGAAAAAAGACTGGAATTAAAAGAAGCATTTCTCTCTCTTCCGGAGGAAGAAATGTTCAAATATTTTGATATTTTCCGCAAAACCCTGTCCGGTACCATCGGAAAAAATCTTTTGAACATGCCTTTTCCCCTAGAACAGGAAATGGGAGACGGCACTCAGAAGTTTCTGCTGAAACTGCGGGACAGCGAGTTGAAGGATCAGGAACTTCTGGATGAATTTTATGATAAAATTATTGAAACCTACTATCATCCGGAAAACTACTTTATTATCCTGATTCATGGTTCATATGATATCCCTCAGCGGACTTCTGACGGACTAGAAATGGATGATGCCTCAGATTATATCTACAATTTTATCCTGTGCAGTATCTGTCCTGTAAATCTGTCCAAGGCGGGGTTGTGTTACAATGCAGAAACCAACAATATCGAAGACCGCATCCGTGACTGGATTGTGGAGATGCCGGAACTGGGATTTTTATTCCCTGCCTTTAACGACAGAAACAGCGATGTCCACAGCCTGCTTTATTATTCTAAAAATTCCAAGGAATTTAACAGTGAAATTGTAGAGCAGATTTTAGGCTGCACAGAGCCCCTCCCTGCAGATGCTCAAAAAGAATCCTTCGACTCTATTATAGAAGATACCTTCGGCACAGACTGCACCCTGGAAACTATCCGCATGGTTCATGATAACCTGAATGAAATGATAGAAGAGGCTGCAGATAGTCCCGATCCGGTTATCCTTGACAAGGCTGATGTAAAGACGCTCCTTTACCACAGCGGCGCCACAGAGGAAAATCTGGAGCATTTTGAAGAACAGTACGATACATTTGTAGGAGAAAAGGCAACAGTAATGGCTTCTAACATCACTAATACCAGGAAATTTGAAATCAAAACTCCCGATATTACCGTGAACGTAAACCCTGACCGCACCGATCTTGTGGATACCCGCGTCATCAACGGCAAAAGGTGCCTTGTAATTGAGATTAACGATCAGGTGGAAGTCAATGGCATTCATGTTTTCCCGGAAGACGATTCCGAGAATCTTGATATTCCATTCTAGATCTAAACCAGACAGGTCTTAGAAGGATTGAAAAATCAGTCCTTCTGAGGCCTGCTTTTGTTATTTTTTATACCTGTTCCCGCCACGTTATTTACACAAGATATTCTTTTGACATCTGTAAAAATGCCCGCAGCGCCGGCGTTGCCCATTTATTTTTACTGTAAATTACCTGAATCCACATGGATAAACTGTAATCCTTCACCTTAAGCAGCGCAATCTTTTCTTTTCTCAGCGCATCTTCCAGTGTAAATTCAGGAAGCAGTGAAATTCCGATATTGTCCACAACACTGTCTATAATCATCTGGGTATACCCTACCTCCTGAACATTGCGTACCACAATTCCCCGGCCGGACAAAAACTGCTGAAATGCTTTTCTGTAATTACACCCTTCCTCCACCTGTATAAAGGACTCTTTGGTTAGTTCATCAATGGTTACCTCTTTCTTTGAGGCAAAGGGATGCCCGGAGGAACAGAAAAAAGAAATTTTAGTCTCCAGCACATGAGCTGTCTCCCAATATGGGCGGACTACCTTTTTATCCAGAGTTAAAATCACATCCAGCGTACCTTTTTCCAGCATATCCATACACTCTAATGTGGTGGCCACTACAATAGTAAGACAAACCTCAGGAAATCTTTTCATAAAAGCCTTAAAAATACCCATATATCTTGAAGCGCAGATACTCTCCATGACACCAATCCGGATCTGTCCTCTTGGCTCTTTGTCATTTGTAAAATGCTCCACCGCCATCTCCTCACACTTTAAAATTTCATACGCATACCGCTGAAATTCTACTCCAGCCGCCGATAAGCATACTCTCTTCCCATTTCTCTCAAACAATTCCACCTGCAGTTCCTGCTCTAAGGTCTGAATCTGTGTGGTTACTGTGGACTGGGCATAACCAAGCGCTGCAGCCGCCCTGGAAAAATTTCCAATCTCCGATACTTTTATAAACGTTCTGATATTTCTAATTTCCATTATTTTCCCTTATCATTTTTTTTAATAAAACATATCAATTATTTCAATTTTACAGATATATTGTAGTGTGGTATTATCTTTTTGTAAAGCAAAGAATTAAAAAATTACCTTTTTACAACTCTCAACACAAAGAAAAAGCGGACTCGCAAGAGTCCGTTTTTTTGTACTTTTTATAACACAGTTCCCTTTAAATCATAAGGTGTCGTCTGATAAACATAATAATTCAGCCAGTTAGAAAACATCAGCTGTCCGGCAGAACGCCAGTTTACAACAGGTGTCTTTGACGGGTCATCATCAGGAAAGTAATTTACGGGCACTTCCGGATTCAGCCCCCGCTGTACATCTCTTTCATATTCAAGAGCCAGTGTGTTCCGGTCATATTCCAAATGACAGGTCACAAAAAAGTGACTGGAATCTCTCGATTTTACAATGGTAACCCCCGCTTCCTCAGAGGATGCAATCAGCTCTAGCTGCGGTACTGCAAGCACATCTTCCTCCGATACGCCCATAGCTCTAGAATGAGGTGCAAAAAACACATCATCAAATCCACGAAATAACGGAGAACTGGCTTTTTTCACCTGATTTTCATATACCCCGGATAACTTCTTATCAAGGTCGCACTTCTGAATCCCATAATGATAATAAAGTCCCGCATAGGCCCCCCAGCAGACATGCATGGTACAGTGGACATGCTCCTTACTCCACTCCATAATTGTACAGAGCTCTTCCCAGTAATCCACATCCTCATATGCCACATTATCAAGAGGCGCTCCGGTTATGATCATACCGTCAAACCACCGGTCTTTTACCTGGTCAAAAGTCGTGTAAAACGTCTCCATATGATTGGAATCCACATGCTGAGGCGTATAGCTTGCCGTCTGCAGAAACTCTACCTTCACCTGAAGCGGTGTATTAGACAGCTTGCGCAGCAGCTGTGTCTCCGTCACAATCTTTGTAGGCATCAGATTCAAAATCAGAACATTTAAAGGACGTATATCCTGATGCATCGCCCGAAACTCTGTCATTACAAATATATTTTCACTTTCCAGCACTGCAGTGGCCGGAAGGGAATCCGGTATTTTAATCGGCATTGCCATCTCTCCTAACTTCCTGGTGATTATTTTAAGAATATTGCTACCATTTTATCTGCAATTCTCTAATAAATCAAGTGAAATGCCGGTTTTTTCTTATTCTTCATATCCATTTGGGTTTTTACTCTGCCAGTTCCAGGAATCCGCACACATTTCTTCAATTCCATACTGCGCACTCCACCCAAGCTCCTCTTTCGCTTTTTTGGGGGCACAATAGCAGGTAGCAATGTCCCCGGGACGGCGGGGCTTAATCTGGTATGCAATATCATGGCCGCATGCTTTTTCAAAAGCGTGCAGAACCTGTAACACACTGTATCCCTTTCCCGTTCCAAGGTTATAAATACAAACCCCAGCATTTTCTTTGAGCTTCTCAACTGCCTTTACATGACCTGCCGCCAGATCTACTACATGAATATAATCCCGCACACCGGTTCCATCCGGAGTATCATAATCATCACCAAATACTCCCAGACATTCCAGCTTTCCGATTGCCACCTGAGCAATATACGGAAGCAGATTATTGGGAATCCCTTTGGGATCCTCTCCAATCATACCGCTTTTATGAGCTCCAATTGGATTAAAGTAACGGAGCAGTACTACATTCCACTCAGGATCTGCCGTATGAATATCTGTAAGAACCTGTTCTAACATACTTTTAGTCCAGCCATAGGGATTTGTAGGCTGTCCTTTCGGGCATTCCTCGGTAATGGGAATCATTACCGGATCTCCGTAAACAGTTGCGCTGGAGCTGAAAATAATATTCTTTACATTATGATTTCTCATAACATCACAAAGAATCAGTGTTCCTGTAATATTGTTATGATAATACTCCATGGGTTTAGCCACCGATTCTCCCACAGCCTTAAGACCTGCAAAATGAATCACTGCCTCAATATCATCATGGGCATCAAAAATCCGGTCCAGGGAATCTTTATCTAAAATATCATTTTCGTAAAATGCCACTGTCTTTCCTGTGATTTCCTCCACACGATCCACTGCTTTTTTACTGGAATTAGAAAGATTATCAACGATCACAACCTCATAACCCTTCTGTAATAATTCCACGCAGGTGTGGCTTCCAATATACCCTGCTCCTCCTGTTACTAATATCTTCATATTATAATTCCTTTCTCAATGGTAATCTAAAATGTCAGTCTGTGAATTTTTGCCTTGCCTTCTTTTTGTACACCTCTTGCATAAGAAAACTCCGGATAGCCAAAACCGATAGCCGCTCCCACATGGTGGTCCTCCGGAATCTTAAGCTTCGCTTTTATCTCAGGCATATTATTTAAAACATTTAACGGATATTTCAATATAACCGCTCCCATCTGCCGCGCTGCGCACATCAGTTCAAAATACGTACTGATAATGGTGGTATCTTCCCCGCAGGAACCAAATTTCTTCGGCATATGTACAATTAGTAAATGAGGTGCTGAACAAAACAGCATATCTCCATTCATGGCCTGCTGCTCTCTGTCCTTCATAATCTGGTAGGATTCTTCATCAAAAGAACGGGCATATATCCCCTCACCGGCTTGACGTTCCATCTCATCATGCACCATTTTCTGAAATTTCTTCATCTCTTCTCTGTCGTCTATTAATGTATACTCCGCTTTCTGCTTATTTCCTCCTGTAGGTGCATTCTCCAGCACCTTAAACATTTCTTCCAGCTCTTTTTTATCTACATTTCTATCCTGAAAATGACGACAGGATCTTCTCCCTGCAATCAGAGAATCTATCATCTTGGCTGCTCCGTCCCCGGCCATAGGCAGACTATTTTCGGGAACTTTTCCCAGTACCGATACCGCCCCTTGAGGACAGACTGCAAGACAATGCTGGCATCCCCAGCATCCATACCAATCCAGAGTTTTGACTTCTTTTATCTGAGCTTTCCGATCCTGCCCCAGCTCTATCAGCATAGCCGGACAGGCTCTGACACACAGACCGCATCCAATGCACATCTCTTTGTCTACTTTAAAATCTGCAAGATTGTTCATTTTTAAACCTTCTTTCAAAATTTTATCGGTTATAGCTTCTATTTTATTTGATATTTCACTGTTCGTCCAGTAAAATCAAATATCTTTGGTTTTTAGCTATTTATCAAAACATTGCTTTTGCGGCAAAAAATACAAGCACCAGTATACCCAGCACAATCCGATACCATCCGAAAACTTTGAAATCATGTTTCTTAATATAATTCATCAAAAATTTGATGACAATAATAGATACCACAAAGGCTACTGCCATACCGGTCAGCAGAATCACTGCTTCTGTGGCAGTAAAATCAAATCCAAACTGAAGTATCTTTAACAGACTGGCGCCAAACATAACAGGGATCGCCAGATAAAATGTAAATTCTGCTGCTGCCACCCTGGAAACCCCAATTAAAAGCGCTCCCACAATGGTAGCTCCGGATCTGGAGGTTCCCGGAAAAATTGCCGCAATCAGCTGAAAAATTCCAATCATCAAACACATCTGGTAGGAAATCTGAGCCACTGACTGCACCCGGCTTCTTCTTCCCTTGTGTTTATTTTCAATAATAATAAATGCTATACCAAACACAATAAGGGCGATGGCAACGGTTTCATAATTATAAAACATTGCTTCAAATGTATCATTAAACGCCAGTCCGATGACAGCTGCCGGAATACAGGCAATTATAATTTTAATCCAGAGGTGGATAATATCCATTTTAACAAAAGACAAAGGCCCCCTCCCGGCCAGGGGAGCCTGATTATTTTTCCTTCCAAAAGGCCAGATCTTATGCCAGAATACAACCACAACAGCCAGAATGGCACCAAGCTGAATGACAACTTCAAACATACGAAAAAAGGCTTCTGATACATCCAGCTTCACGAACTCATTTAACAGTATCATATGTCCGGTGCTGCTAATAGGAAGCCATTCTGTAATTCCTTCTACAATACCAAACAATACGGCTTTTAAAATTTCCATTAATTCCATATATAAACTCCTGTTTCTTTTTTACCTCTAATTCTATTCCAAATTTTTCTTTTGTAAACCATTTTTACCAAATCATAAGAAAGAAAAAAGAAAGTGTCTGTCGAAAACACTTTTGTTTCCGCTAATCTGTTTCCCCTTCTGTTCTTTTCTCTCCCCCCGTCAGCCTGCGTATCCAGTTGTATCTGTTCACTTTTATAAACGCAGGAAGACATTTAAAAATCTGATCGGAATTAATAAACAGCACAACCACAATCGTAGGCAGCTTCCACCAGAATGCCGCCATAAACGACAGCGGATACATAATACACCAAATGCTGATTAAATCCAGCTTCAGATAAAAGGTGGTATCTCCGCCGCCCCGGATGATTCCTCCAATGGTCGGCATCTGATACGAGGTACCAATTGCAATAAAGCTCAGCATAATAATAATCTGACTGGCCAGCTTCAATGACTCCTCATTCAGTGAATAGAAGCTTAAAATCGGCACTCTTAAAATATTCAGCCCAAGGCAGATCGTCAGTCCCACTACAAGGAAGACTACCTGCAGTGTCCGGCTGTATTCTTTTACCTTATCCAGTTTCCCCATACCAATAGTCTTTCCTATTACTACTGATGTAGCGGAAGCAGAACCGATGGCGATAATTTTCAAAAACTGAAACAGTGTCGCCGCTGCGCTGTTGGCCGCTATGGCATTGGTATCTAAATGTCCTAAAATAGCCGTCTGCATTGCCTGGGAGACCCCGAAAAGTCCCTGAATCACCACTACCGGAAGACTGATTCTTAAAAAGCTGCCAAGCATCTGGTGATCCCTCCTGAGAAATTCTTTCCATTTTACATGCAGCTTTTTGTCACCAAATGCAACATAGCAGGCAACAATGAAAAGCTCTACAGCTCTTGCAGCCAGTGTTCCCACAGCGGCTCCCCGGATTCCCATTTCAGGCGCCCCAAAGTTACCAAAGATCAGCATATAATTGATCCCCACATTTATGATCAATGTGGACAGTGAAACAAAAAAAGCGATTCTGACCGTTTCCACACTGCGCAGCATAGCCAGCAGAACATTTGTAATGGCAAATAGCAGATAGGTAAAACGCATCAGAGATAAATACTCTGTTCCACAGGCTATAATTGCAGGATCCTTTGTAAATATTTCCAGAATCTGCTCCGGAAACAGCGAGGCAGCTGCCGTCAGAATCAATCCTCCTACTATAGCAATTCTAAGGGCAATACCCGCAAGCTTTTTAATAGGACCGGTTTCCCCTTTTCCCCAATACTGTGCAGATAATACTACCAGCCCTTCTCCCAGGCCTACTACAACCTGCTGCCAGACAAATTGTATCTGATTTACTGCTGCGGCACCGGAAAGTTCATTTTGCCCATAGCTTCCAAGCATGACATTATCCGCCAGATTGACACTGTAGGAAATCAGATTCTGCACCACAAGAAGTCCCATCAAGGAAAAAAAAGTCCGGTAAAACTGTTTGTCTTTTGTCAATAATTTACTCATATTCTGTCTATACTCCTGTTAAAACATAAAAATTTTTTCCAATAATTTAAGAAATTCATCATAATCATTTTATAATATACTATATATCATAATCAGAAGATTTATTGTATAATGACTTAGTATATCAAATACACCAAACATTGTCACTTATCACCGTTTTACTAATAAACTGTGAAATCTGAAGAATATTGAGGTTGATAAACATGAAGAACGAAGATAACACTAACAATAAGAATAAGAAAAAGAAAGGCCGCAAAAAACGCCGCCCTGGACGTATTATCAGAAATATTATTCTGGGGATTGTAATTGCCTTTGCCGCTCTTTTTCTTCTTGGAAATTTGTTTTTTCATTACAAATATGGAGAAACTATTTTCAGCTGTGCAAAATTTGGAAAAGAGGCAGTGGCAGAAAGTACCGCTGACACCTTCCGCCCCAATCAGGCTTCTACCGTTTACAGCTCAGATGGCAAAGAAATTGCAAAGCTGTATGAGGATACCGAAAGCACTTACCTGGATTTTGACAATATCCCCAAAAATGTCATCAACGCTTTCGTGGCCGTAGAAGACCGTACTTTCTGGAAAAATTCCGGAATCGACGTTAAGGGTATTGTACGTGTCAGTCTGAACTTTTTAAAAACAAAAGGTGATGTAGCTCAGGGTGCCAGCACCATTACCCAGCAGCTTTCCAGAGATATTTTCCTCACCAACGAAAAGTCACTGGTACGAAAGGTAAAAGAAATTTTTATTGCCATGAATCTGAATAAAAAATACAGTAAAGAAGAGATCATGGAATATTACTGCAATAACGTCTGCTTTGCCAACGGAATTTTCGGTATTGAAGATGCCAGCCAGACCTATTTTAACAAACCGGCATCCCAGCTGACTTTGTCAGAGGCAGCTTACCTTTGCGCAATACCAAACCGGCCGGAATATTATAATCCATTTAAAGACAGCAGCAACGCCATCACCCGCCGGGACAAGATTTTAGAGGACATGTATGAATGTGGTTATATTACCCAGCAGGAAATGAACGACGCTGTTTCCGAAGAAATTACCATCGCCAAACAAGAAGATAACGATGAATTTTACAACTATGAAACTTCCTTTGCCATCAAATGTGCAACCGAATATTTAATGGGCTATCTGTACGATTTCAATTTCCAGTATCAATTTGATACAGACAGCGAATACGCCGAATATCATCAAAAATACAACGAAGTATATCAGCAGGCCAAACACCGCTTATACACCGGAGGTTATGAGATTCAGACCTCACTAGATCTTGAGGCTCAGCAGGGACTTCAAGAAGTTGTAAATAATCAGCTTTCATTTGACCAGCGCTTAAAAAAGGGTAGTGAAACCTATAACCTGCAGAGTGGTATGACTGTTATCGACAACAATACCGGCAAAGTGGTTGCATCTGTGGGAGGGCGTGAACAGGAAGGTATCACTCAGGCACTGTCCTATAACCATTCCTTCCAGGGCTCCAACCAGCCGGGCAGCAGTATTAAACCACTGGTTGTATATACTCCGGCACTGATGAAAGGCTACACCCCCACATCGGCAATTCCGGATATTAATGTGGATGTGGCGAAAAAGTCAACACAGAAAGTCAGCTCCATGACCGGCACGAAATATTCTCTTCGTGAAGCAGTGGTCCGCAGTAAAAACGGATGTGCTTACTGGCTGTTAAATGATATTACTCCCAAATACGGTTTATCTTTCCTAGAGGAGATGGGATTTTCCAATCTGCATCCAAATGATAATAATTTAAGCGCCGCACTGGGCGGTTTCAGTTACGGAACCTCCCCGTGGGAAATGGCCAACGCCTATTATACCCTTTATAACTCCGGCACTTACACAAAAGCAGACTGCCTGACCTCCATAAAGGATAATACAGGAAAAGAAATATACGAAGCTCCGGCTTCAAAGGAAGTTTACTCTTCTACAGCTTCTGACGAAATCATTGATATCATGCGGGGGGTATTTAAAAGTCCCGGTACTGCCAGCAGCCTTAACTGGAGCAGCTCTACCCAGACAGAGGCCGCCGGAAAGACAGGTACAACCAATGATAACCGGGACGGCTGGTTCTGCGGTTTTACTCCCTATTATACAATTGCTGTCTGGGTTGGCAACGATGACAACAGTCCTTATCCCGGATTAAGCGGCAGCACCTACCCTGCCCGTATTTGGAAAGAAGCAATGCTGTACATGATTAAAGATAAACCCGCAGCTTCTTTTGATTTATCTGTCAGCGGTTCCTCAAATACCGTTGTCCCTGATGAAGAAGAAACAGAGACAGACAATACAGACAGCACGGATAATACCAATACAGACACTCAGGATAACACACAGCAGAATCCTGCAGATACACCGCAGACAACACCTGATACACCAGATGATAATCAGGATGACAACCCGGATGATATCCAGGGGGATATTAAACCCGATCCGGATGACGGCGGCAGCACAGATACGCCGTCCACAGATCCCGATACCCCGCCGGATGGCGGAGATGGCGGCTCAGACTCCGAAGGAGACCAGGGCCAGGACTCCCAGCAAAAGCCGGATGGATCCGGTCAGGGTAGCAGCTCCTCCGGCAGCCAGACCAATCAAAATTCAAAGAACTAAACTAACCCCCCTGTCATACAGATCAAAACAAGTATGACAGGGGGGCTTTCGTTTTCCTCTATTATCTTTATTTTACATCAACACCTAATGTGCAGCTCTTTTCTACTCCTCCTTATATTCTTCAATCAGATCGTAAAACTCTTCCAGGGTCAGATTCTCCTCTGTTAAAAACTCCGCTGCTTCTTCTCCCACATATCTAAAATGCCAGGGCTCATAGAGAATTTTTGTAACCGCCTCCTTATCCTCTGGATAGCGGACGATAAATCCGTATTTCCAGCATTCTCCCCTCATCCAACGGTTTTCCTCCTGTTCCGCCTGGGTGGCGTCCAGATTTGTATAGCCGGCGGCGGTAATATCAAGCGCTAATCCCGTTTCATGCTCACTGTATCCTGCCGGCATCACCTGTTCATAAGTCTTTTCAAGTGCCTCATCCATCGTACATCCCTGGGACATATAACGGCTGATATCATTTTGAATCAGTTTTGTCTGATAGTCTGAATCCCGGTAAGCAGAAACCAGACTGTATGAATATCCCGCCTGAAAACCATCTGCAAGCATCCGTGTAAGTGCATTGTAAATCCGGACATCTACACGTCCTTTCCCATTATTCAGCTCCTGTAATGTCACGCTGTAATCAGCAGGAAGCGCCTGTTCCTTATTAACAAGAACCAGATACTCCTGATTTCTCTCATAGATTTCCAGGGCCTTTTTTCTTAAGCGGTTCATCTGTTCTTCATCTTTTGCAACGCTTTGCTTTTTCTGCTCTGCATTACTCAATACTGTCACCTGCTCCTTTTGCACAGTCTCTTTTGGAGTATGGAAAAAATGATACATACATTTCCCGGCCGCGCACACCAGTGCCAGATCAAGCCCCAGCAGTATCAGCGGCAGAACGGGCTTTTTTTTCCTTCTCCTTTTATAATTATGATGCTTTTTCCTATATCTTTCGTCCATTTTCACATTTACCTCTCTTTTGTCTTTCTGACAGGTTCCATCATATACTTAATAAGCATCATAATTGTTTCCTGTTCCCTTCAAAAAAGCAAATTAATTCAAGGAAAAATATGTCCCATAAGCAACAATCCTGATCTCCGCAAAATAACCGTCCGTATCCAAAAGCTGCACGGAAAAACTGTCCGTATCCTCCGGATATCTTTCAATGACCTGGCAGTCATAATACTGCCCTATATACTCTTCAAATTTTCCCATGCCAAGATAAGGATCATTATAAATCCCTGTCACAACACTGCTTTCATTTTTCAGATACCGGTCGCTTGGCATATTTTCTTCATAGTCCGGCATTCCGGCAATTTTAATGATGCAGCCGCTTTCATCGTCCATATAGACTTCCATGCTTCTTCCTGAATCGTCCTTTAATGTAAACTTCCAGACAATCATAGAGCCCGAATGCTCTCCTTCCAGCATATACAAAAGTATAGCATGTTCCTGTATCTCAAGCTCACCTCCGCCTGGAACCAGATCAAAAATCTGAGATATTTCTTCCAGATCTGAATTGACTTTATTTTTGGCAGTCTCATAGGTCATAGTCTGGGCCGAATCCAGCTGAACAAAGGATCCATAGTTATTAATACCCATCAATTTATCGCTAATGCTAAGCTCAGACTCCATATTAAGCCTTACGGTATCAGAAGTCAGCTGCTCCTCTCTTTTTTCAATCTGGTAATCCTGTATCCCCGCCAGAAATGTGGGAAAACCGCCTCCAGCAAACACTCCGGCTCCCAGAATACCAAATACAATAATTTTATGCTTTAATTTCAATTCCCGGCACCACCTTTCAGCTCCACCTTAACTCTGGTTCCTTTATCCTCACGGTTCTCAAATACAAGACTTCCCCCATGAAGAGATACGATCTCCCTGCACAAGGCAAGCCCCAGTCCTGCTCCCCCCTGGGCCCTTGACCTGGATTTATCTACCCGGTAAAATGCCTCTGTAATCTTTGCTAACTCCCCCTCCGGTATGCCGGTGCCTTCATCTTCCACAATGATGCAGCATCCTTCTTCTGACATTTCTACACGAATAAGCAGATGCCCTCCCTGCTCCATGGCCTTTTTTGCATTATCTATAAGATTTACTAAAAGGGAAACAATCAAATCCGGCTCCATCATGCACTCTCCCGGCTCACAAATGGTCTCCACGCAAATTCCCGCCTCTGTCAGCCCCGGTTTCATCAGATCTGCAGACTCTTTCACCAGCCTTGCCGGGCTGCTCATTACAAACTCCAGATCCTGTTTCTTTAAAACCAAAAGCTCCAAAAGCTTTAGTGACAGTGTCTCTAGTCTTCTGCCCTGGGAGAATATATAATTGGCTGCCTCACGCCTCTGCTCCCCGCTAAGTTCCTGGCTTCGCAGCAAATCCGCGTATCCAATAATGGATGTCATAGGGGTCTTGAGCTCATGTGCAAAGCTCCCCATAAACTCTTCCTGGCGCTCCATGGCCGTCTCTAGCTGCTGGATATGATCTTCCAGCCTCGCCGCCATCTGATTAAAGTCTTCCGCCAGCAGGCCGATTTCATCCGTACTATAAATACTGGCTCTTCTGGAAAGGTTTCCTTTGCTGATTTCTCTGGCAGTTTTTGAGAGTTCCTGTAAGGGTTTCGTAAGCAGTACAGTCAAAATCCAGAAAATCAGCACAGCCCCTGCAAGAACTGCCAGAAATACATTTCTGTAAATAATCATCTGCTGGGCCCTGGCATCATAAATACCGGTAATATTATACAGTCCGTCCAGATACATCTTTTTCTCTCCGGCCTCAAGCTGACCGGAAATCTGCAAATAATAAAGACCGCTTTCTGAAAACACCTGAAGCAGAAAATGGTCCTCTTCCATTTCCTTTGTCCAATTCTTTAGATGAGACGTTTCCTTGCTGCTTTCATAGATCGCCCGTTCCTCATCTGACAGGCGCAGACCAATCCAGCTGCCTCCCCCTTTATCCTCCAGCTGTTTTAACGTATTTACAATATCCATATAATACGACTGGGAACTGACAGAGTTGACAACCCGCAGCATATTTAACACCATCTGATAAGAATTTACCGCCGCCTGCTTTTCTCTGCTTAAGTTTCCTCTGAAGGATGCGGAAATCAGAATACTTCCCCCAATTCCAAAGGATATAGAAAAAAACAAAATGACGCCCATCAGTAATTTATTTCTAAACTTCATCTTATACCTCAAGCCTGTAGCCGACTTTATGAACGGCCTTAATCCGTTCTTCCCATCCGGTCTTTTTCCTAAGCCTCTGAACATGCAGATCTACCGTCCGGCTGTTTCCGGAAAAATCTCCGCCCCAGACTCTTTCATAAATAGTTTCCCTGTATAACGCAACTCCCGGGTTCTGCATAAACAGTACAAGGATATCAAACTCTTTTTTTGTCAGAGGAATCTCCTCCTCCTGCTTTTTTACCAGTCTGGACCGCAGATCTATCTGTATGTCCGCCAGCTCAATCACATTATCAATCTTATGATTTCTGCGCAGTACAGCTTCCACTCTCGCAAGAAGTTCTATAATTTCAAAAGGCTTTACCAGGTAGTCATCCGCGCCCATTTTAAGTCCCCGCACACGGTCTGACACAGAATTTTTCGCTGTTATAAATATCACCGGAATCTGAAGGGGGGAAATATATTCCATAAGCTCAAACCCGTCTACTCCCGGAAGCATAACGTCCAGCAATATAAGATCAAATTTATGCTCTGACAGCTCCAGCAGATCTGCTGCCGCATTTCCATCATATACACACTGGCAGGAATATCCTGCTCTGTTTAAACTCAATTTCAGCAAATCCGAAATTGGTTTTTCGTCCTCTACAATCAGAATATGAATCATTTTCTGTCCTCCCGCCTGTAAAATTTACATCATTATTGTATCATACTTGTATCTAAAAAACGGGATCTTCCCGAAAAACTTATTTCCAGTTTTTCGAAAAGATCCCAAAATCAGATTTTAGTCTTCACTTACACTATTTTTTTATATACTCCCGGACTACTCTTATGAGCTGAATCACAAAGGTCGGAATAAATGCCAGTACATAAATCATAATCAGCTGAAAGCCGGTAATCGCAGATACCTCAAACAGCCCTTTCAGGCCCGGAACCAAAAGAACCAGGTGAATCAGAATCATTCCAAGTACAAATGCTAAAAGGCTCCACCAGTTGCGTTTCATTCCGATTTTGAAAATAGACTGATTGCTTCTGCAGTTAAATCCATGGAACAGCCGCGCCATAGTCAGTACCGCAAATGCCATGGAACTAGCCGTCACCGCATTTGTCCCAAGACCGATATAAAAAGCGGCAATGGTACAGGCTGCAATCAGTCCGCCCTGATATGCCAGTTTTATCAAAAAGTCTTTAGTCAAAATTCCTGTTTTCGGATCCCTTGGCTTCTGGGAAAGCACCTCACGTTCCGGCGGCTCCATTCCAATGGCCAGCGCCGGCAGTGAATCAGTTACCAGATTAATAAATAGCAGCTGTACCGGTGCAAATGGCACCGGAAGCCCCAGAAGGGAAGTATAAAGTACTGCAAAAATTCCGGCCGTATTTCCGGAAAGCAGGAACTGAATGGCATTCTTAATATTTCTATAAACATTCCGTCCATTGGACACCGCTTTTATAATCGTCGCAAAATTATCATCCGTCAAAATCATAGACGCCGCATCTTTTGAGACTTCCGTTCCGGTAATTCCCATGGCAACGCCGATATCAGCTTTTTTCAGCGCCGGAGCATCGTTCACTCCGTCACCGGTCATGGCCGCAATGCGGCCTTTCCGCTGCCATGCATCTACAATACGTATCTTATTCTCCGGGGAAACTCTGGCATATACTGAAATTTTCTCCAAAACCTCATCCAGCTGCTCATCTGTCATGGCGTCCAGCTGTGCCCCTGTTACAGCCATATCCCCATCCTCAAAAATTCCAATCTGTTTTGCAATAGCCGTGGCTGTTACCTTATGGTCTCCAGTTATCATAATCGGCTTGATTCCCGCCCGTTTGGCATCCGCAACAGCGTCTTTTGACTCTTCTCTCGGAGGATCAATCATAGATACCAGGCCCAGGAAGACATAATCTTTTTCCTCATCCAGCGTCAGTGCCATGCCCGCTTCAATTTCCCGGTAGGCAAATGCAAGCACTCTGAGACCATTTTCAGAAAACTTTTGATTCTGAGCCAGAACTGCCTCCCGATCTCTTTCCTCTGCTTTTCTAACTGTAAATCCGCCGTTTTTATCAGAAACTGCGATACCTGTCATACGTTCCAGCAGAACATCCACTGCGCCCTTTGTAAATATAACGTCCCTGCCGTCCATCTGATACCGGGTACTCATCAGCTTTCGATCTGAATCAAAAGCGATCTCTTCTAACCGCTGCATTTCGTTTCTGATATCCTGGTATGGAATGCCATATTTCTCAGCCATTTCCAGCATACAAAATTCTGTCGGATCACCGATGCCTTTTCCTTCTGAAATTGAGGAATCATTATTTAAAACCATGTTGTAAATAAGATAGCGATCCAGATCCTGCTTTAAATCAATATCTGCCGGCCCGGTACATATGTCATTCCTGTATAATTCCTGAACTGTCATTTTATTCTGGGTCAGGGTTCCGGTTTTATCTGAACAGATAACAGAAACACAGCCAAGACTTTCCACTGCTTTTAATTCTTTAATAATAGCATGTTCTTTTGCCATTTTCTGTGTTCCCATTGCCTGCACAATGGTAACAATAGAACCAAGCGCCTCCGGAATAGCTGCTACTGCCAGCGCTACTGCAAACAGAAGTGAATCCAGAATCGTCATATCACGATAAATACTCAGTAAAAATACTACTGCACAGATCACCATAATCAACGCTGCAAGCTTTTTGCTGAAATTATCAAGACTGATCTGAAGGGGAGTTTTTTTCTCCTTTGTAAGATTCATCAAATCTGCAATTTTACCAATCTCAGTGTCCATACCGGTGCCGGTGACAACAACAACCGCGCGGCCGGAAGCAACAAGGCTCCCAGAATACACCATATTCAGTCTGTCTGCAAGTACAGCTTCCTGTGCCAGCACCTCATCCGTTTTGTCTACATTTAAAGATTCTCCGGTAAGCGAGCTTTCATTTACCTGCAGTGCATAATTTTCTATAATTCTGCCGTCGGCAACTACCATATCCCCGGCTTCCAGCAGCAAAATATCTCCCGGAACAACATCTTTAGATGGAACCTGTACGGTCTCGTGATCCCGAAGCAATTTTGCATGGGGTGATGAGAGAGCCTTTAATGAATCCAGAGACTTTTGAGCATTTGCATATTGAACAGTTCCCAGAATTGCATTTAATACAATTACAACCACAATAACAACTGTACTTTCTACATTTCCGGATATCATAGAAATAACAGCTGCAACAATCAGTATAATTACAAGAAGATCATAGAACTGTTCTAAAAACACCTGAAACAGACTCTTCTTTTTTCCTTCGCGCAGAACATTTTCGCCTTTTTCCTGGCGGATCTGTTCTACCTGCAAAGCGTTGAGCCCTTCCGGTGTGGAGGAAAACTGTTCTAGCACTTCCATTCCTTTCATCTGATAAATTTCTTTCATCTCTAACCTCCTGTGCAGATATGATTTTTCCAAAAGAAAAAGACTTTTCGTGTATATATTTTTAGATACAAAAAATACATACACGAAAAGTCTTGTCACCAATCTGGTATACATTGCCGGGATTAACCGTGATGACGACAATGTATTTAGACTACTCCCTTTCCATATACTTATGAAATATTGGCTTTTTCTTTGTATTCATAACTATAGCCGACTTGCATCAGATTTGCAAGAACTTTTTTATAAACAGTATCCGGCATCTGACCGGATACTGTTTTACTGCTGCTTATTATTTTTCTGAAAAAGAATCTTTTCCCACACCGCATAAAGGACATTCAAAATCCTCCGGCAGATCTTCAAATTTCGTTCCCGGTGCAATACCAAGATCCGGATCACCTTTTGCCTCATCATATTCCCATCCACAGATATCGCATACATACACTTTCATTTTTATAATCCTCCTTCTTATTTTCAGTATTTTAATTATATTAGCGTATTTCTTTGTTTGTTACAAGTATTCCTGTAATTGCTTTGAATTATACATATTATGGAATTTTATTTCTGTTGCAATTATCACTTCTTTATCCATTCTATTTTTTTACAATCCTAAGTGACTTCTCTGGAAATATATAGTATGATAATGATGCAATTAATTTTGTTTTTTATTTCACAATTGCGGATACTATAAGTAAATATCCAAAAAATTTTAATAGAAGGAGATGAACCTATGTATTGTACAAAAAAAATTACAGATGATCTCACATGGGTCGGCGGCAACGACAGAAGACTTGCCATGTTTGAAGGAGTTTACTCCGTTCCGGACGGCGTATCTTATAACTCCTACCTGTTAACTGATGACAAAACTGTTTTATTCGACACAGTAGACCGGGCAGTCAGTACCGTTTTCTTTGAAAATCTTGCCCACACCTTAGATGGCCGGACACTCGACTATGTCATTATACAGCATATGGAACCGGATCATTCTGCCACCCTCTCAGAGCTGATCCTTCGGTATCCTGATGTAAAAATCATTGCCAATGCCAAAACTGCAGTTATGATGAAGCAGTTTTTCGAATTTGAAGTGGACAGCCGCACGCTGCTTGTAAAAGAAGGAGATACCTTTGAAACAGGGCATCATACACTGACCTTTGTTATGGCTCCCATGGTACACTGGCCTGAAGTTATGGTTACTTATGATATGACTGATAAAATTCTTTTCTCTGCAGATGCTTTCGGAACCTTTGGAGCATTAAATGGAGCTATTTTTGCAGATGAAGTTGATTTTAACCGTGACTATATGGATGAAGCCCGCCGCTATTACTGTAATATTGTTGGTAAATACGGTACGCAGGTACAGGCACTTTTAAAGAAGGCTTCCTCACTGGAAATCAATATGATCTGCCCGCTGCACGGTTTCGTATGGCGCAGCCATATTGGTGATTACATTGACAAATATGTAAAATGGAGTACCTACACACCGGAAGAAACCGGCGTTATGATTGCATATGCTTCCGTATATGGAAATACAGAAAATACAGCTGAAATTATCGCTTCTAGACTGCGGGATAAGGGAATTAAAACGGTAATGTACGATGTATCTGTAACTCCCGCTTCTAATATTATTGCTGCTGCTTTCCAGTGGAGCCATTTATTATTTGCCTCCACCACTTACAATGCAGGCATTTTTGTCAGCATGGAAGAACTGCTTCGGGATCTGGCAGCCCACAATATTCAAAAACGTACTGTTGCTTTTGTGGAAAACGGCTCATGGGCCGCTACCAGCGGAAAACTGATGCGCGAGATTATTGCATCCTGCAAGGACATGAATATTCTAGAAGAAACCGTTTCTTTGAAATCTTCCCTGAAACCGTCACAGGATGATCAGGTAAACGCTCTTGTAGAAGCTCTCAGCAATACAATTCCCCAGTTTAAACCGGCACAGGCTGCATCTGCAGAAACAGAGGCTTCTGTAGATCCCAATGCTTTGTTTAAGCTTTCTTATGGATTATTTGTATTGTCTGCAAAAGACGGCGAAAAAGATAACGGATGTATCATCAACACAGTCACACAGCTGACAGATACCCCAAAACGGCTGACTATTGCAGTAAATAAACAGAACCTTACACATGATATGATCTTAAAAACAGGTATGTTTAATGTATCCGTATTAACGGAAGATGTCCCCTTTAAAGTTTTCCAGCACTTTGGATTCCAGAGCGGACGTGAAGCAGATAAATTTGACGGCAGCATCAAGGCAGTAAGAAGCCGCAATGGTGTTGTTTATCTTCCGGATTACACAAATGCTTTTATATCCGGCAAGGTAATTGACGCCCTTGATTACGGCACGCACACATTATTTGTGGCAGAAATCACAGAGGCTTGTATTCTGTCCCAGGAACCGTCCGTAACTTACGCTTACTACTTTGAACACATTAAACCAAAACCACAGCCGGCAGAAGAGAATAAAAAAGGATTTGTATGCAAAATCTGCGGTTATGTGTACGAAGGTGAGACGCTCCCCGCAGATTTCATCTGCCCCCTCTGCAAACATGGAGCAGAAGACTTTGAACCATTGTAAAAATAAATAAATTCAGAACTTAAAAAAGACTGCTGTGAACTCATAATCCAGGAATTCACAGCAGTCTTTCTTCCATACTATCTCCAGTTATCAGCATAATTTACTTCCGTTTGCATACAGCTTAAAGCTGCAGTTTAATACTTCCGCCGCTCTTTTTGACATCAGCATACGCTGCAGAAAAATTTCAAAGTAATCCATAACGGTGCACATGGAATCATCCAGCTCCAAATCCATCTGAATCACCTTCTTTTCTGCATTCACCGTCAGTTTTGAACTTAACGCGGCGTAATTTACCCGGTCATGAGCATCAAAACCTGTGATTACTTTATTTCGCACACGGTTTCTGCGCACATCTGTTTTATCCGCCAGAATCAACGCTGCCGATACTATGTCAATGGCAGTACCGGTAGCTTCATCATGGTGTCCAATAGCCGCCGCAACAGTAATTGCATCACAAAGAGGCATTCCCAGTTCCTTTAAAATTTGATATGCCAGCAGACCTCCGCTGTGGGCATGGTCATGACGGTTAATTCCATTCCCAATATCATGCATATATCCTGCAATTCTGCTAAGTTCAATCTGATGCTTGTCAAATCCAAGACTTTTTAAAATATCCCCTGCAGTCTCAGCCACTTTCGCCGCATGTTTCCTGGAATGTTCTGTGTAGCCCAAAACGCCTAACACATCGTTTCCCTTTTCAATCAGCAGATTAATTTCCTCATTTTTCCGAATCTGTTTGTACGTGATCCCTTTTTTATCTTCTTCCATTCCAACTCCTTTCTGCCATACAGCACCAGTTTCCAGTATAGCGGCTTTTGTTTCCGGCTGACACCCGGTTTTGGTAAAACCTTCGTAAAATCTCCGGTTATAAAAAGTCCTTTTTTCCAAGCCTTACATCTTCCATAAAACCTTTCAGTTCTTCCGGCAGAGATTGAAATAAAAAGCTGCCGCCAGCCTTCTCCTGTTCAAGATACTGATTTTGAAGCTCTTTTGCCATGGCTTCTATTTCCTGGTAAAGTCCTAGGGCAGACATTCTTGCGCCCCCCTGCCCCAGAATAATCACCTGCTCTAATGCATCCGAAGTAGCAACCGTCACCTGATATTTTCTTCCAATCTCATGAACAGTTTTTTCAATATACTGGTCTGCCGTTTCTGCCTCTCTGGTATAAACAACATGAATGTTGTGATACTTCAATATCTCACCGGGATTTCCCTTCACTTTATACGCATCAAAGACAAGAATCAGCGTAACCTGCTTATAGCCCTGGTAATTGCATAAAATATCCATCAGTTTATTTCTGGCAGCCTCAATGTTCTCCTGGGCCAATTCCTTTAATTCATCCCAGGCAAAAATAATATTATATCCGTCCACAAGAAGATATTCCTTATCCCCTGTTTTCCTTTGAGATCTGCCGCCAGAAACTGCAGGCGGAAGCGACGCAGTTTTTTTCTTAAAGGCATTGTGACTCCTCTTAACCGGTCCGTAAGTACGCGAAAAAATCTCCTCCAGCTCTTTTTCACTGGCCCAGGAATCCTGCTGACGCTTCTTAAAGTCCGGAACAGCTGCTTTTGATTCCTGTACTGTCTTCTCCTTCCACACGCTGTCCACATGCATATGCTGCTCCACCTGATCCCAGCTTACATAATATCCGGCTCCATGAGCACAGAATACAGAGCCCGTTGGATGATCCGGATCGCTGTCAGCATCATACCCGGCGCCTGCAATCACCTCATCTGCATTATGGCATGGTTCATATCCTTTCAAGCTGCAGAATAAACGGCCGCATCCTTTTGTGTAAGCCGCCACTTCCGTCATATACCCTTCCATAGCTGCTGCCGGAACCTTTCCGGTAAGAACGGAAACATCTCCTTTATTCTCTGCAGGCAGAAAGCTTCCATGCATTTTCTGTATATCTGACATGGCCCGTCCAATCATCTGTCCCGGCACTTCCAGACGAAATTCATATACCGGTTCTAGAAGAACAGACTCCGCCTTCCTTAACCCCTGGCGCAGCGCCCGGTAAGTGGCCTGGCGGAAATCTCCGCCTTCTGTATGCTTTTGATGAGCCCGTCCCGCCGCCAGCGTGATTTTCATATCAGTGATCTCAGAACCGGTCAGCACCCCAATATGTTTCTTTTCCTTTAAATGCGTCAAAATCAGCCGCTGCCAGTTTTTGTCCAGTATCTCCTCACTGCAGTCTGCGGTAAACTCAAGACCGCTTCCCGGGGGAAGAGGTGTCAGAAGAAGGTGAACTTCCGCATAATGACGCAGAGGCTCAAAATGCCCGATCCCCTCTACAGTATCTGCAATGGTTTCCTTGTATACAATACTTCCGGCGCCAAAGTCCACATTGATTCCAAACCTCTCTAAAATCAGATTTTTCAGGATTTCAATCTGTACCTCTCCCATTACCTGCGCATGAATTTCTCCAAGCTGCTCTTTCCACACAATGTGAAGCAGCGGATCCTCTTCCTCCAGCTGCTTAAGCTTTAAGTAAACCAAAAAAGGATCAGCCTGAGCCGGAAGCAGAATCTGATACGTCAGTACCGGCTCTAATACCGGAGCAGATGCATTCTCTTCCATCCCCAGCCCCTCTCCTGCAAAGGTCTTTGTCAGCCCGGTTACCGCACATACAGTTCCTGGTCCTGCCTCCTGCACAGCCTCATAATCAGCACCGGAATAAATCCGGATCTGATCTGCTTTTTCCTCCCAGGCTGCTTCTAAGGCCGGTTCCTCCTTTTTTCTGTTGGTCAAAGGCATCTTTACCTTTAAGCTTCCACCGGTGATCTTCATATGGGTCAGCCGGGTTTGCTGGCTGTCTCTGGAGATCTTATACACTCTTGCGCCAAATGTATCCGGATATTTTGGCTCTTCCATATAGCGAACAAGGCCATCCAGAAATGCCTCCACCCCCTCTAACTTCAGAGCAGAGCCAAAAAAGCAAGGAAACACCTTTCGGGTCAGAATCATTTCTTTTACTGCCGCCGCTGAAACCGTCCCCTGTTCCAGATACTCCTCCAAAAGCGCCTCATCACAAAGAGCCAGATTTTCCAGAAAATCTGATTCCTTCTGTTCCTGTCCAAAATCAGTGCATCTCTCATCCAGTCTTTGTTTTAATTCCTTTAATAACGCCTCTTTATCTGTGCCTTTCTGATCCATTTTATTCACAAATAAAAAGACCGGAATCTGATACTGTTTTAAGAGGTTCCACAGCGTCTGTACATGTCCCTGTACGCCGTCGGCGCCGCTGATCACAAGAATCCCGTAATCAAGCACCCCAAGTGTCCGTTCCATCTCCGCAGAAAAGTCCACATGCCCCGGCGTATCAAGAAGGGTAATATTCCACGAGCCCAGCTTCATCCGGGCCTCCTTGGAAAAAATAGTAATTCCCCTTTGCCGCTCCAGATCATACGTATCCAGAAATGCATCTTTATGATCCACTCTTCCGATTTTTCTGATGTTCCCCGCCGAATACAGCATTGCCTCCGCCAGTGTGGTTTTCCCGGCATCTACATGGGCCAGAATACCCATACAGGCGCGTTTTTCTGATTTATTTTCAGACGTATTTTCCATATGAAAATACCCCTTTCTACTTATTTTTGATTTGCTTTTTATCATAACACAGAAAGAACTATAAGTCGATAAACCAACCTTTCTCCAGAGTAAAAACAAATATGCCTCCCTCTGCAGACAGATGTATTTATCTGATACAAGGGAAGCATATGATTTGCCCTGCTATTTATTTTTATTGCATACTGCACTTCTTCTTAAGAGCAGTATCACTCCAAAGACTGCCACAAATACAGATATAAACTGTGACGTCGACAGCGGGCCAATTGCCCCACGGAGCAGATCTCCTCTGAAAAATTCTATAGTAAATCGTCCGATACTGTATATAATCAGATACAGTGCGCTGATTTTTCCCGGCACCCGGTTCTTTCTTGCAAGAAGACAAAGTACCGCAAAATTAGCAAAATCAAAAATGCTGGAATACACCTGGGTGGGCACCAGCGCTACCCCGTTTGGTGCAAACGCGGAATCTTTAAATGTGAGAGCCAGAGGACCGCTTGTTTCTATTCCGTAACAGCAGCCGGCCAGAAAACAACCGATACGCCCAAAGCCCTGGGCAAGGGCAATAGATGGCACAACCAGATCCAGGTATTTCCAAAACTCCAGCTTTTTTACCCGGCAGAACACATATCCCGCAGCAATTCCCGCAATAATTCCTCCATATACTACAAAGCCGTCAAATACATCCAGCAGCCGGCCGGGATCTGCAATAATTTCATCTAAAACAGTAATATAATACAGAACCTTCGCGCCCACAAAGCCAATTACAACGCCCCAGATCAACAATGGAAAAATGTACTGGCTCTCCAGCTTGTATTTTTTTGCCCGATATTCCGCCATAACATACGCAGCTATAATGCCAATGGCGATCATCAGACCGTATCCGTGAATCGTAAAATTTCCAATTGAAAATAAATCGTTTTTCATAAAAAACCCTTTCTGTCAGCAAAACGGTTCCTTTTTCGAATCCGCCGTTTTCCCACTGGCACAACTGTATAAACCAGTTTCGTACCACTAAAATCCTTCTCTCATATTACCCCAGTTTTTTATGATTGACAACCCACAGTTTCTTCCGGCCTCATTGTTCCGGGAAATAGTTTTCTAATACTTTTGTATCGGTTGGTTTTCCAAGACAGGAACCCAGTATCATCAAAATAAGAGATACAACAATCCCAATTACAATCTGATGAAGTTCCATCACCTTTACTCCAAGGGCCATGGTTACACAATAACTGACTGTCCCCCCGATCATAGATAAAATTGCGCCTGTACGGTTTGCCTTTCTCCAGAACATGCCCAGCAGAAAAATCCATACAAAGGCGCTTTCCAGGCCGCCAAAGGCAAACATATTAATTTTCCAGATTACATCCGGCGGTGAAATGGAAATCACAAATATAATCAATCCAATTACAAGGGTGCAGATCTGGCTGTAAGCAGCTGTCTTTTTCTCTGAGAGAACTTTATTCCGTTTTTCCATCTGCCGCATATAGATATCCTTTACTAAAGACGAGGTGGCTGTAAGCAGCAGTGAGGACACGGTTGAAATAGATGCAGCAATGGGGCCGATAATGGTAAGTCCGGCCAGCACCGGCTTTAAGGACGCTGCGATTGTCATAGGCATAATATTATCTACACTGTTCCCGTAGGCTGAGATATCCTCTGTCAGTACTCCCTGGGATAAAACCCCGATAAAATTCATGCCGATATTCATAGCCCCAATGACAATGGTTCCTATAAGGATTGCCCGATGAAGGGATTTTGTATCCTTATAACTCATGCACCGCACCACGGACTGGGGTAATCCAATGGTAAAGACTCCCACAAGCAGCCACTGGGAAATATACAGACTATAGGGCATCTGCCCTCCGGATAATGGTTCTAGCATCTCCGGCTTAAATTCAGAAATATGGTCCATAATCGCCGTATACCCGCCCCCGGCATTTAAAACACCAAACAGCAGAATTATCATGCCCGCAAGCATTGCAATGGCACACAGCGCGTCCGTAACTGCCACACCACGGAATCCTCCCACTGTAGTATAAATAACGACAATAAGACCAAACAACACCAGACCGGTCATATAGGAGTAACCGGTAACAGCCTGAAAGATTTTGGCCCCGCCTACAAACTGAGCTACCATAGTAGCACAGAAGAAAATAATGGTAATAACTGCAGACAGACTGGCAAGGGCATCCGACTGATATCGGTGGCGGATCACATCCATAATTGTAACACCGTTAATTTTCCGTGATACAACTGCAACCTTTTTACCCAGAATCCCCAGCACTAGAAATAAAGCCGTTACCTGAACTACAGACATATAAATCCAGCCAAATCCCACACTCCATGCCTGCCCGGGCCCGCCCACAAATGAACTGACAGAACTGTAGGTTGCAACGGTAGTCATGGCCAGCACAAAACCGCCCAGACTCCTAGAACCGATAAAATATTCCTTTACGAAACCCTCCGAGGCCTGCTTCTTTCTCCGATATCTTATAAAAAGGCTGACCCCCAGCATTAAACAGAGGAATAGAAAGATAGGACCAAGCATTACCAGATTATTCATCTTTTTCTTCCTCCTCTGTCAAATCAAAATTTTTATAAATTCTTTTTATCAGCCACCAGACAGCAAGGATAGAAAATATCCAGGTTCCAAGACAGCCTGTAATTGCCCACAACGGCGTATGAAAAAAGGTAATGTCCAGCCTGCTGACTCCAAAGCCCAAAACACACCAAACTACAATCAACAGAACAAGGACAAAAAAGGTAGCTTTTGCCTCTTTTTTAATCTGTTCAAAAATCTTTTTCTTATTCATCGACTTTTTTCCTCATTTCCAATTAAATTTTATAGTCTAAACCGCTCACCGCTGCTGTTTACTAAATCTTACCACAGCTTTCTGCAGAAAAAAACCTCCCAGAGCCAGAAGTCCTGAGAGGTATTGAAGCGTCCTGCAACGCTGTAAATCGTATAAAATTGTCTGTATCTCGACGATTGATTATCTCTTAGAGAACTGAGGTGCACGACGTGCTCCTTTGAGACCGTACTGGCGTACAGTTTAGCGCCGGTTTTCCTTGATTTTATGGGCTTTTTGGCCTCTGCCCTCAAATGTTGCCCCAGTATTTAATCATAAAAATGGGGGCATTTTAGACACCAACAGATGGAGCAAATGCAGCATTTACAACACTCAGAAGTTCCTCCGGTTTATTATACTTCACCTGCGCGTAAATGTCCATAGTCGTCTTACTGTTTTCATGCCCGGCAAGATATTGAACAGTTTTTGGGTCAATGCCTGCATACAGCAGGTTAGTAATATAGGTGTGACGAAGTTGATGTGGGGTTACATCAAAGTCAATGGCATACACTAACTTCGGGTTATTTTTCTGATGACTGCCAGGGGTAGGCGTTACCGTACACTTCACGCACTGGCCATTTACATACTTATAATAGTTATGGGGTTTCGTAGAGCGAACGGTTACATATTTCCATACCCGCTGAAACTGCGAAGATGAAAGAGGATTTCCATTTCTGTCAGCAACCACATATTCCGATTCGGTTTTCTCTTTCACTTCCCGCAGGCAGTCTGTCAAACACTTTGGGATCGGAATATCTCTCCGAGCCGCCTTCGTTTTCAGCGTTGTGGAAATCACCGGCCTGTTATGTTCTGAGCGCCATGCCCTCCGTACAGAGATGTACGGCGTAGGAACATCCAGAAATACGCAGTCCCATTGCAGTCCCAGAATTTCTTCACGACGCAGGCCGGAATATAAAGCGATCATTATAAAGGTATAGGGCGGAAGCCCTCGGACAGTATCTAAAAGTAGCTTCACTTGCTCATCCGTCAAGGCATTTATCTTTTTCCCCGGTTTTCCCCCTTTGGCCGAGAGTCCCTCACAGGGATTATATTCAAGTAACTGGCTTCGCTCTGCCGAATAAAAGACACATTTCAGGAGCATATTTACCTTACTATACAATCCAGCAGATTTTGAAGCCAATGGAATCATCGCAAGCCGAATATCGTCTGCAGTCACATCCTCAAGATACATATCGCCTAAAGGTTTGACAATATAGTTGTTCATGGTCTGGGTATATCCTCTCAACGTGCCGGAAGATACCTTTGCCGACTGCATGAGCAACCACTTCTCGCAATACTCTGCCACCGTTGGATGTTTTCTGCGGAAAACCGCCTCCTCTACCTGGCGTCGAGCCTCCATCTCCTTTAACTGGAGTTCCTCGCAGGTTTCAGCATACAAGTCCACCCTTTTTCCATCGGCATCGGTGATCCGAGTCCTGTAATATTGAATCCCCCTCCGCATGGCAGTGCCATACCGGGGAACATTTTCTTGTTTTTTCGCCATGATTTCAGTTCCTTTCTATTTAATATGTATTTCAGCGCCGATACCTTCTTTATACTGAAAAATCATGGCTCTATCAAAGGTGCGATTCTGGGAAACGCAAAGGGCGGGGAACACTCCCCGCCCTTTGTACGTTTTCCGTCAAATTATTGTGCCGCTTCGTATTCACCGCCATCCCATTCTGCAAAGGCTCCGCTTAAAACTCCTGCCAGTTGCTCCGGCTTGTTGTACTTTACCTTCGCATAAATGTCCATCGTGATCTTACTGCTCTCATGGCCAGCCAAGTATTGAACTGTTTTCGGGTCTACCGAAGCATGAATCAAATTTGTGATGTAGGTATGACGAAGCATGTGTGGCGTAACCTCAAAATCCAAGCTATATACCACATGACCATTGTTCCGTGCTTTTTCACCCAGCTTCGGGTAAAGCATATACTTCACATATTTCCCGTCCACAAGTTTGCGAGCTATCCTCGGTTTTGCTGTCCGTGTCACGATATACTGCCAAAGCCGCTTAAACTGCGTATAAGACAACGGCTCTCCATCCTGGTTGGCAATTACATAGTCTGATGTCGATTTTTTCTTTGCCGCTTTCAAGCACTCTGCCAAACGATCCGGGAGAGGGATATTCCGCTCCGCAGCCTTCGTTTTTAACTCTGTGAGAATGACCGGCCTATTATGTTCCGTGTGCCACGCCCGCCGGACCGTCAAATACGGCGCATCTGTATCCAGATATACCGAATCCCATTGCAGTGCAAGGATTTCTTCCCGCCGCAGCCCGGCATACAGGCCAATCATCACAAATACATAGGGCGGCAACCCACGAATGGCGTCCAAAAGCCGTTCTACCTGTTCATCCGTCAAAGCCTGCCGCTCCTCCTGCGGAACGCCTCCGCCTTTTGCCTCAAGGTATATCGTCGGGTTTGTATCAATCACATGGCTCTCCTTGGCCGCCCGGAAAATAGACTTGTAGAGGATTACCACGGACTTATATACTGAAGCCGACTTTTTAGAGACTGGCACAAGGGCAACCTGGATGTCATCCAGGGTTACATCGGCCATTCGTTTCTCACCCAGCTCCTTGATAATATGCCGCCGCACCTTGGATGTATAATCAATCAATGTGGTGGCACGGATATGGACGGACTGCATCAGAAGCCACTTTTCACAATACTCGGCGACCGTGGGGGATTTACGCCGGAATGTGGCGTTGTCGATTTGCTCAAGAGCCGCCATTTCCTTGTCGTAAACTTCCTCGCGGGTTTTTCCGTAAAGAATCACCCGTTTGCCATCTGCGTCCTCAATATCTGTTTTGTAATACTCATGCCCATTTATCTGGACTTTGCTGTACCTGGGAATTCGTTTTCTTTTTGCTGCCATTTTTCTACCTCCAAATGCAATCGGTGTTGTATCTTTGTTTTACCAAAACCGCACGATTTGCTCAAAGGTGCGATTTGTTTCCTCGCACATTTCGGTAGGTTGCTTTCTTTTCCACAGGTTTTGCCCGATAGGTGCATTTAGCAACATATTCCTGAAGGTAGGCAGAAGTGAAATATACGCACCCATTCGGTACATATTGAATATAGGAAATCAAACCGCTGTTTCTGGCTTCATCCAAGGTGGCAAGGCTGATTCCCAACAGTTTTGCCGCCTCCTTACGAGTAATCAGCTTTTCCATATCCAATCTTCACTTCCTTTCCTTCTTTTTTACTACTTCATAATCAAAACCGGGCCGCTGGCCGCAGTAGGTGCAGATGTCCTTTTCCACCCGGCCAGGGTGGACCCGGCGCAAATAATAAGAGCCTGTGCCGTAGAAGTTATTGGCACAGGCCGGACAAAGGCACATGATTAAATTTTTCGACGTTTCTTCAATCAATCCCACGCTGACTGCCAGAGCGCGGTTGAGCCGGCGGATATGCTGTTCCTCCAGATGTCCGATGTACGTTTCCAGCCGTCTTTTATCAATGGTGCGGAGCTGCTCCATCAGCACCAGAGAAGGCAGCTCCAGGCCGTTCTCTGCTTTGAGAAGGTAATGAGTGGGCAGCTTGGCCTTGGCGTCCACTTTGCTGGATATGGCTGCCACAATGACCGTGGGGCTGTGCTTGTTTCCAGTATCGTTCTGAATAATAAGGACAGGGCGATACCCTTCCTGTTCGGAGCCGATTCCCCGGCCCAGATCGGCATAGTACATATCGCCGCGCAGATATGTCTTATTCATGTCTATGACCTCCCTTTGAAATGCAGGCGGCAGGTGCCGCCTATGTAGAGCCGGACAGCAGAACAGAATGAAGGCCAGGGAGAGATAAAACAATCCTCCTGTTTTCATTGGCCCGTCCTGCTGTACGGCCCGTATTTCAAAGTGTTCCTATTTGTCCTCGACACCCCGGAACACTGCGGGAAGTCATCAAACGGCTGGCGGCTCACCAGCTCCACGGGGAATCTCACCCCTCGCGTGGTTCTCACGCAACCGCCCCCATTGCCTGCGACGGATCACGGCGGCAAACCGCTTCAACGCTCGGACGTTAGGCTGGACGGGAGTATCATTGTCCCCGCTGCTGGTTATGGCCGTACCGGGAGCCGCCCGGTACTGGCAGCCTGCTGTTTCTCGCTCCTTGCCTGGAAGAACAAACCAAAGACCTACAATCTCTTTTTTCGGTGGTGTCTCGTTGTTTTCTCCCGGCAGATCACTGCGCAGCCGCTACCTGGGCTTTGGCTTTCGCCAAAGCAGCGGGAATGTGCCTGATGAATGGGTATGCAGTTTTCAAGGTGCCATGAGGCCATAAAAAGAACCTCTCACCCTATTTGCCGTTGGGTGAGAGGTTCTATAACCGCTAAAACTTATTTTTCCAGAAAAATTTTTAGCTTTTTGAGGATTTTCATTTTCCTCTTATAAACGGCGGGCTGAGAAATGCCGAGTTCCACCGCCAGCTCGCTCTCCTTGCGCTCATCAAAGAATAATGCCTGGATCAGCGCACGTTCTTCTGGGGTAAGCAGGGAAAGCGCGGTATGTAGCCTGTCCACTTCCAGCTTGTGGAGCACCACGCTCTCCACGCTTTCCTGCTCATCGGAGAATTGCCGGGCATTTTCATCCACCAGCCGGTCCAAAGAATCTTCGCGGCTGGGGATGATCTGCACCACTTGGCCCTCCTTTCCGAGAACGAACCGCTCGGTTTTCAAATCGTTCTCAAAATAGCGCATTTTCCGGTCGCCCTGCATATAGGCCCGGTACACTTCATCCGTGACCTCGACAAATTGGCCGCGAATCCATATTCTTTTTTTATCAGCGTCCACGCTGTTTTCCCTCCGATCAGTCTGAATTGCGAGAAATTCAGACTGGCCGGCGGTCCCCTACAACGTGAAAATGGGGTTTCTCTATATTGAAAAACGCACCTGCAGAATGGGGTATTCCCCCAAACAGCAAGTGCGTTTCTTTTTAGTTCGTATAAATCATGGCATGATGGTTCAGTGCGAAGGGCATAGTATCCCGCTGAAAAACGGGAAGTTTTTTTGACCGTACACCGTCAAGCAGGCGGCCTACGACATAGAATCATACTCGCTGCTTCTAATAAGCAGCGGTGCGAAGGATGACCAACGCATGAAATATCCCTCCAGGCCAAAACGTGGTCTGGAGGGATGGGCATGACAAACCAACCTGCCAAAACCTCGTTTTTTTTATTGACAGGGCCAGTTATACGATCCTGGTCAGTTCACTTTTATCCGCACTATCAGTTCTCTAAAATTTGAACTGCTATGCCATTATAAATCTGGCATAAATCCGTAAAATAGAAGGAGAGGTGAACTGAAAGTGCAGAATGAACATGAAATGCTTGGCGAGATCATCAAGAATGCCCGCATGAAAGCAGATATTACGGTCGAAGATCTGGCAGCCAAGGTCGGAGTAGGCGAGAGATTTATATATCGTATCGAGAACGAAGGCAAAAAGCCCAGCTACGACATCCTGTACAAGCTGATTCGGGAGCTGTCCATTTTACCCGATCAGATTTTCTTCCCGGAAAAGAAGATTGAGGATTCTGAAATGGAAAGCCTTGTCCGTATGCTGTATAACTGCGATGAGCGTTCTATGCAGATCATCAAGGCGACAGTTAGAGCGGCCTTGGATAGCCAGCCCAAAGAGTGAAAAAGAGCCGATGTCCGTGGGAAATTCTCACGGGTTCATCGGCTCTGCGTCTATGCGTCTGGCTCTTTGATGACAACGATGTGTAGCTGTTTCGCCTGAATCAAGCTCTTTCGTTTGCACTTCGGGCAGTAGAGAGGATAATTGATTAAAACCGTATCCTCCCTGATTCGATCACGGGTTCCGCAGACGGGACAATAAACCCATTCTGTTTGCTGCATGGGAACCACCTCCATTCTCTTGTTTCCAAGACATGGCTGAGGACTTGCTACTCTGCAAGCCCGTCGGCGTGTCTTTTCTATTTAATCTTCATTTTTCCTCCCATAAGTTAGCCATTAAAAATTTATCCAGGTTAATCTTGTTTCTGTGTTGCTGTCTCTTTCAGCCGTGAGAAACTTTCGTCGCTGATGTTGTGTTCAATCCGGCAGGCGTCGGCCTCCGCAGTCTTGGGGTCAATACCTGCGGCGATAAGCTGTTCAGTAAAAAAACAGTGACGCTCATAGATTTTCTTGGCTGTTTCTTGTCCTAAATCTGTGAGTAAAAGAAAACTGTGATCATCCATTGTAAGGAAACCACCATCTTTTAGGACAGTCATTGCCCGCCAGACGCTTGGTTTGCTAACATTTAATTGTCGAGCTATATCAACAGAGCGCACCTCAATTTGTTTTTTAGCTACTATTAAAACTGCCTCTAAATAGTCCTCCATAGATGATGTTAAGGGCATAATGGTACACCTCCTTCTGACACATATAATTACTTCATTTACACCATACCTGCTTTTTTGAAATGCTTCTTGAGCAGTTTCTTAGCGATGAGCGCGCCAACAAAGGCGCAAATTGCAACAACGACAAGCATTATGATAGCTGTTACAGGTGATACTAACGTTTGCAAAATTCCCAAATAACTTTCGCCAAACATTCCCGCATACTGCTCAAGTGTTTGATTTGAGAAAAACAAGAAGGGAATATATGTACCACTGAATGCTGCTAAAACCATATAAATGATATAACTGAACGTAAGTGTTTTTCCATTAGTGCAACCTGTTTTCCACGCGATCAACGCAGAAATAATGCCAGCAATAATGCAGCAAATTATCATGGGCGGATAAAATCCATAAATGCCTGTTACCGCACAAAAAATGAACAGTGCCCACGGTTTCTTAGTCTTAGCTGCTACAAGGAAATATGTAATAGCTGCCAATAATGACCACAATGGACTTACCACTAACATCGTGTAGGGAGAAAAAGATAGGAACGCACAAATGATATAGATAACAAGTGCGCACAAAGATAAAAGAGCTGTGACGATCAAATCCTTTACTTGAAATCCTTTTTTGTTTTCGGTTTGCATGAAATAAATCCTCCTTAAAATGATATTGGTTGGAACGATGTCCATATGATAACCGCAAAAAGAGCAAGCATACCTATCAACAAAATACTATCTCTTAAGCGGAAATCAACTAATATATAGTGAGTTTTTTCACAAGGATAGCTGATGCCTCGCGTTTCCGCTGATGCGGATAATTCTGTCGCCGTCATCAGAAGGCGCATAAGTATAGGGACTAAAAAGCCTTCGTATGTCTGCGCCGGATGACTTACTATTCTCCAAAAAGACAATCCCACGCCCCTCGTTTTCATCCCTTGTTTTATATAAAGCACATCTTGTTTCAAAGATGGAAGAAATCTCAATATGATAGCCACTGGTATCACAATTGCTTGAGGGATATGACTTGCCTGAAGCGCTGCTATCAATTCCGATATTTCCGTAGTCTGAAATAGAATATTCAAAGCAAGTGCAATAGTCAAAATTCTTAGTAAAAAGAATGTTATCACGGAAGATAAATGAATTGGAAGGACTTGCGCCAACATAAGCAGAACTATATAAACTATTGCAACTTTGATACTTGTTTTCCAAAGTCCACTTAGCAAAGCAAACAGGCAAACGACGCCAAAGAGTAACAAGCCTGTTAAGCCTCCACCCAAAGCAAACGCCAAAGCTGATGTCAATAGAATCAACAGAAGTTTTATGCGAGAATCGTAATATACTCCATGCTTTCTCAATTTATTCACCACCTTCCTCCACCATAAAATTCTTTACGATTTTGAAATTGTTTTGTTCCGTCATTTGTAAATCATCTTTAATAATCCCTTCCTTCAAAAGCAAAGCGCGCGAGGCGGTCAGGCTGATAAACTCCAGATCATGCGTAATAATAAAGACCAGCTTTCCAGCCTCACGCATATAATTAACAGCATTGGCAACAGCGCACATATTATCCCAGTCTAACCCGCTTGTTGGTTCATCCAAAACGATGATTGGTTTTTCCGAAAGCATTGCCGCTCCTATTGTCAGTCTCTGTTTTTGACCGCCTGATAAAGCATACGGATGGCAGTCTTTGAAGTTTTCCAGATGGAGCATTTTCAAAATTTGAGACACTTTTTCATCTATGCTTGGAATCCTTTTGTTTCCTAACCTCAATTCCTCCGTCACACTGTCTGTATAAAGCTGGTGATCTGCCTCCTGCATAACAAAGTACACATAGTCGGATAATTTTTGTTGCTTCACATTCTTTCCATCAATGTAAAACGCACCTTGGCGGCAGCGAATCAAGCCAGACAAGATTTTCCCCAATGTTGTTTTCCCGCAACCATTTTCTCCAATCAAGGCAATCGTTTCGCCTTTGTAGGCTTCTAATGAAATGTTGTGAAGAAGTTCCGGCATGGCTTTATGCGAAAAGCTCAAATTTCTAATTTGGAGAAATACTTCCGAGCGGCAAATAGATTCTTTCCTTTCTATTTGTATTAAATCCAAATTTAACGGGCGAAGCCTTCTGTTGTGCATTTGGACAGCAGATAATTCTGCCATTTCCTCACCTGTTAATTCTTCGCAGATTTGACCATCCTCCATAATTAAAAAGCGATCTGCGAGTCCGTATAAGTAAAACAATCTGTGTTCTGAAACAATAATCGTGTGTCCAGCGGCTTTCAAAGCAGAAAGAATCTCTCTTACCTGTAAGATTGTATGAATGTCTAAATTAGCCGAAGGCTCATCCAGAACATAAATTTGTGGATTAAGAGTAGTCGCTGCGAGAAAAGCAACTTTTTGCCTTTCTCCACTGGACAGGGCAAAAATATCTCTGTCTTTTAGGTTCTCCATATTCAGTGACTGAAAGGCGCTGTTAACACGTTTAACGATTTCTTTATGTGGAATTCCATAGTTTTCGCAGGCAAATGCAACTTCGCTGGAACTGTTTGTAGTAAAAAATTGACTGCGGGGATCTTGAAAAATTGAAGCAATCTCTTTGCCAGCCTCACCGGCGTCCGATTCTTTTATGGAACGTCCCAATACAATGACTTCGCCGGATAATCTGCCTTCAAAAAAGCGGGGAATCAAATTATTGATACACCTGGTTAATGTGGTCTTTCCACATCCGCTCTGCCCAGTAATAACAAGAAATTCTCCCGATTTTATGATAAGCTTTACATCCTTTAGACTTTCCTGAGACTGTCCTTCATACTGAAAAGAGGCATGTTCAAAAGATATAATTGGAAATTGTTTTTTCATGGCAACACACCTCATAGCTTCCAACTGATGGATTTCTCCCTGCACTTCAAAAAAGTACGATAAATCCCTTCTTTTTCTGCTAATTCCTTATGGGTTCCCTTTTGAACAATATGGCCTTGATCAATGACAATAATTTGATCTGCCGTCCGAACAGTAGACAACCTGTGAGCGATAGAAATTAGTGTTTTATTTTTCGTCAATTCAAAAATTGCGTCCAAAAGAGCTTTTTCATTTTCCGGGTCTACGCTGGATGTCGCTTCATCCAAAATAACGATGGGCGCGTCTTTCAATATCGCCCTTGCTATTGAAATTCTCTGTTTTTCTCCCCCAGACAAAGTGGAACCTGCTTCTCCTATCATTGTTTCATAGCCTTGTGGGAGCGCCTCTATAAAATCATGGCAGCGGGCCCTTTTAGCGGCCTCTACCACCTCCGCATGGGTCGCGTTAGGTTTTCCGAATTTGATGTTATTTTCAATCGTATCATTAAACAGATACACCTTTTGGAATACCATACTTACATATGATAAAAGGCTATCACAAGTAAATTCTTTTACATCGTGTCCTCCAATTTTAACACTTCCAGAATTTACGTCCCAAAATCTTGCAATCATATTACACAAAGTTGTTTTCCCTGAACCTGACGGCCCAACGATAGCACAAGTAGAGTTCTGTGGGATTTTCAAGGTGATTCCATCTAAAACCGGACGGCTGTCATAAGCGAAAATAACATCTTTCAGTTCAATCTCATATGATTTCAGGACAATATCCTTTCCGTCTCCATCTAAAACCGGTATATCTGAGATGAAATCCAGCCGATCCAACTGCGTAGCGAGCATTTTACTCAAAAAGGCCCCGTCATTCATCAATTCCAATTCCATGAACATTAAAAATGCACAGATGATAAATAAAAGGCAATAGGGCAATGTGATAACTCCCCACAAATAGAGCAAAGCTGACAATAAAAATAACAGGCAACTTGTAATCTTAAATACGGCTTCATACAGCTTCATAATTCCGGCAGTAGAAATTGTAACCGCTATATCGCTGCGACACTTATTTTCAAAGGCTTGATCCACTTTTCCTTTTCCTTCTTTGCCTTTTCCGAATATGCGCAGAACAGAAATGCCTTTTATGTATTCTAATGCACTTCCCACCAACAATTCCTGAGCATTTTGCATATCTTCCGTATGCGCGCCGGCCCGCTTTTTTATCTGGCCCAGTACAAGAATTCCCGCTAAAATTCCTGTTAAAGCCAAAAACCCAATCTGCCAGCAAAATATACCCAACATTAGCGTCATGGCAAGCGCCTGTACAAAACCTCCTACCAAAAATGTTAGTGCAAGCATACAATTCCCTTCCAGATCGGAAATTGTTGTTGTCAATACTGTTTGTACGGTGCCGAGATTATTTTCTGTAAAATAGCCCATTGGTGCCCTTTTGAGCTGATTTCCAATCTCAAGACGCTTTTCCCGGAAAATCTCATATCCAGACGCACTCATTAGCACATCGCTTAGGTACTGAAACAAAAAGCGGCCCAAAACACTAAGTGCAACAATTCCAAATGCCTGTAAAATGACAGTCTCTGTTAAGTGTTCGATATTCAACATTACCAATAGCACAGCAAAAAATACAAAGGCGGCGCAGCAGGATTTCAGAGCATTGAAGATCAGTCCGGCAATTACACGGGGACGATATTTCCCAGATAACCGTAAAATCCTTTTTATAATTGAAAACATATTAAAATGTCCCTCCTTCCACTTGATCAGCTGAACTCACATAATCACTCCATAATCTTTGATAAAGTGGGCATTCTGATAAAAGCTCTTCCTGCCTGCCGCAGCCAACAATCTTTCCATTTTCCACCACAAGGATTTGATCAGCCTTCTGGATGGTCGCAAGACGATGAGCTACTACGATGAGGGTTTTTCCTTTTACAAGTTTACTGATAGCGTTTTGAATGAGATACTCATTTTCTGGATCAGCATAGGCCGTGGCCTCATCAAGAATAATTACTCTTGCATTTTTTAGAATTGCCCTTGCGATAGTAATTCGCTGACGTTCTCCGCCAGAAAGTTTTCCTCCTGCGTCTCCGGCATTTGTATCATATCCGTTTTCCAACTTTACAATAAACTCATGACAGCAGGCAGCTTTTGCAGCAGCTACCACCTCATCGTCTGTCGCATCCGGTTTTCCGAGCCGGATGTTTTCACGGATACTTTCATCGAACAGAAAATTGTCCTGTGCAACATAACTGACTTCACCCATCAACTGTGCGAAAGGAATCTCTTTAATATTCTTTCCGCCAAAAATAACTTTTCCTTTTGTGGCGTCCCAAAAACCAGCCATGAGTTTTGCAATCGTTGATTTTCCGGAACCGGAAGGGCCGACAATTGCTGAAACAGTACCTGGTTTGATTTCAAAGGATACATTCTTCAGAACTTCCGTCTCGTTATAAGCGAAAGAAACATTTTCAAAGCGATAGGCTGTTTCATCCAGTGCAACATTTTTTTCTGGACGTTTCAGTTCCGGTTTTTCAATAAAATCCCGTATTTGATCGAGGCAGGCTTTCACCATATTAAATTGTTCAGAATATTTTCCTACTCGCATAAGCGGGGCAATAAATCCAATAGGAAGGATAATGCAAGTGATAAAATCTGATAATGGTAATGTTCCAGTCATATAAAGCCATGCGCCAATCGGAAGCGTTCCCAACAATGTTGTCGGCATTACAGCCTGAATGACTGCTGACCAAAGCCAACTCTGCTTCCACCATGCCAGAGTACTGTCATGGAAGAAGTTAATTGCACCTGTAAATTTACTATAAGAAGCACTTCCTTGATTAAATGCCTTAATAACCTCTATACCATTTACATACTCAACCAGCGTACTGTTCATCGCATTTTGTGATTTCATATAAGTGGTACTTTTATTCACATAATCGTTCATCATTCCAATGTAACCCAAAAGTCCGAGGGGAATTGTAATCAATGCAGCTAATCCCATGCGCCAGTCAAGAATAAATACCAGTAGTATACAGCATAGGGGAGCCACTACATTAGAGGTTATTTCAGGCATAAAATGAGCCATCGAATCCTCTAATTTTGAAACTGTATCTGCCATCAAATTTTTGAAATTTCCGGTCGGCGTATCCAACATGACGCCCATTGGAACCCGAAGCATTTTATCTGCGATTTTGCTACGGATATTTTTCAATATTTTATATGTAGCCTTATGCGACATAAAAGAGGATTGATATGTAAGCCACAGTTTTAATATTTGCCCGCCCAAAGCGACTGCAAACAAGATACATACATTTTGAATAGTAGCTGTTTTGTTAAATAGTTCCGCGACTAATAATGACACTGTAATAAAGGGGGCCATCCCGAATAGTTCGCCCAGCGTTGCAAGAAAGGTTGAAAGATATAGTTGCTTTTTATTATTTCCTGCATAACTCAACAATTGCTGAATTGCTCCAGGTTTCGTTTTTTTCTTCATGAAAAATCCTCCTTAAATAGGTTAGCGAAAACTAACTATTTGGCAAAAAATAAATGGCAAAAGCCACTTATTTTAGTGGAAGCCCTAATACACCATACCAGCCATAGTGCTGGAATTTTATGATATTTTTTACATAATCCTCCGCCTTTTTATAAGGAACATCGTGCAAAACACACTCACATAGTGCAGTAATATATCCATGCGTCAAAATGTGTATTTCTATATCGTTTGGCAGACATTTCGCATATCCCGCTTCATATGCCGCCTTTACAAATAGGGCATTCTGTTTCGTATATTGAATTGTAATTTCTTCTATAAAGTTTTCGACGCGAGAACCTTTGCTGCATTTCAGCAAGAGTTGAAATTCCTCCAAATGCTCGTACATATAGTTGACATATGTCATTGCCTGAACATATGACGCTTCAACAGAATCCCTTTCAATAGCTTCTCTAATTCCAACTTTATCGTAAGGTTCTGCATTATCCAGAAAATCTAATGTATAATGGTAAACATCTTCGATTAAGGCAAAAAACAACGCTTCTTTATCCTTAAAATGTCGATATATTGCACCTGTTGTAACCTTTGCAGCGGTAACAATATCTTTAAGCTGCGTTGCCTGAAAGCCTTTTTTTAGGAATTCCACTTTCGCACATTCCATAATTCGCTCTCTTGTCAAGTCGGAACAGTAACTCAAAATATTTTCTCCCTTCTCTGATAATCGCTTTATTTAAGATAATCTAATTATCAAACCAAAATCAGAATAGCATATTTTTGTCTTGCTGTCAAGGGGACGATGCTTTTGTTATTATCATTATGTACCCAGCCGCCTGTGCGGCTGGGCTTCTTCTTTTTTGGAGCTGTTAACAGGCAGGTGTGCCATACCCGTAAATCTCATAGTATCCCACGGGATAGCTGTTCTGTCGCACGGAGTCGCCAGAGTTGCCCTCCACGGTGTAGACGCGGCCATTCTCCACCTTCTCCACAATCCCCACATGGTCGGAAGAACCGTCTTGGCCTCCATCATCCCAGTCAAAAAAGATGATGTCGCCGGGGCGCGGCTCATAGCTGTTATCCTGCCACAGCCCACGCTCCTGGAACCAGGGAACACCCTGGGACGCGCAGGCCGCAAACTTCGGGATCACGCCGGCTTCGATATAACCGCACTCATTGGCGCACCAGCTTACAAAGCAGGCGCACCATTCCACACGACTGCCAAAGCCGTACCAGCTCCAGTACGGTTCGCCGCCAACATTGCCCACCTGGGAGAGCGCCACCGTGACGATTTCGCCATCCCCTCCGGTAATGCCGTAAAGCACCTGGGACCAAAGGGAATTGTTCTCATCGGCTAAAAGTTCCGCCATCTGTTCCCGCTGGTCCTCGTTAAAGCCGAACTGGTTGGCCATTTCCTCCGCAGTCTTGTGGCTGACAGTGATATACAGATAGGTTTGCGTGACCGTGGTTTCCGTTTCCACGATATTGCCGTTGCCGTCATCGGATGTTTCAATCACTGTTTCCGTCTGGGTGGACGTGCTGGACGAGATCTCATTCATCTGCCAGAAGATGTCCTTTAACAGCTCTAGCTTCTCATCATCCATGGTGGCCACTTCCTGGGCGTTGTCCGAATCGGTGGTGGTTTTGACGGCGTAAACCGCCAATACCTCTTTCCACACAGCGCGGGAACCGGACATCTCCAACACATCATAGCTGTGGGACGTCTTGATCTCATCCAGGTTCTCCTGGTAATCTGTATTGATCTCCTGTACAGCAGTCTGCATGGTCTGCCCGGTGCCGGAATCCTCGCCGGAAAAGAAAATCCCAAAGCAGGAGCCGATAATCATACCGATGAGGCAGATTACAATAATTACCAGCACGGCGATCCAGCCCCCGGCAGCGATGGCGGCAATCAGCGCCTTGGTGGCTGCAATGATGGCTTTCACCGCCGCAACCGTAGCCTTGACCGCTGCCTTTGCCGCAACTACCGCAGTTCGAGCCGCTATGCGGGCGGCATGAGCTGCAGCCCTGGCCGCCCGCGCCGTGGCCTGGGCAGTCCGCTGGGCAGCTTTAGCCGCCTGTTGGCTGGTCTTGATACTGGCCTTGGCAGTCTTTTCCGCCGTCTTAATGGATTTGCTGGTGGTTTTTATGGTTCCCTTGGCCGTGGAAGAAGCCTGCTTGATGTTTTTTCGGCCCCTGTCCACTGTCTTAATGCCTTTCTTGCCGCGGTCCAGGGTCTTGATGGCCCCGCGCTCCTGACGGACCGCCTTGGCCGGCTCGGAAACCGTATCGGCTGCCTGACGGCCACTCCAGCGTGTGGCGGGCTGCCCAGCCTGCTGAGCCGCCTGTTTCTCCGCTTGTTTTTTCGGCTGTTCGGCTGCGGCTTTCCGCTTTTGGATTTTCTCCTTGAGCTGGGAGATATTCTCCTTAGTCGTCTGAACCCCTCTGCGGCCCTGTTTATCAAACTGGTGAACCGCTTCATGGGTGACGTTATCCACCCCAGCGGAAAGGCGGTCGGACGCATATTCACCAGGAGAGCTTTCCTCCGCATACAGGCTGTGGTCGGCCTTATCCTTGGTGCGGATATATGCCTCCTTCATCCGTTCAGAAGCAACCGCCGCTTTATCAATCGCTTTAATGCCTTTTTTCGCAGAAACTCTTGTTTTTATACCCTTGCCCATGGGCTTCACCTCCTTCCCCGGGCGGGGCCGCCCTTATTCCTCCAGCAGCTTGGCGACAACCACCATCCGCCCGTTGGTTCGGGAATACTCGCAGGTGGAAAGGGTAATGAGCTGGTCGCCGTATTCCGCAGTCACGCCCGTGTCATAGAGCGCCAGTTCCTTGCACTTGGCAATAAACTCGTCAAAATCTTCTTCCTGTTCGGCCCGGACGAAGTGGTAATACTTGAAGCCTTGCTCTGAGTAGGCCACCGTCTTAAATGCGGCGATTACCTCATACTCGCCAAAGCTGTCCAGCGTATCAAAATGAATGGTCTTGTGGTCCTGGTAGAAATCCTCACTCTCGTACTTGCACAGATCGGAGAACATACTGCCGTTGTTCATGTGATGGCCGTACAGCATCAGATTGTCGGAAATGCCGACGTCGCAGTTTTCCTGCATATAGGGCACCCCATAGCTGCTGTACGACTTATCAAAAGCGTGCTTCAGATAGAAGTTGGGGTTATCCTTGGTCTGCATGACGGGATAATCAATCCGGGTGCCGGGAATAGAAATCCAGCCCACCAAATCGCTGTTCTTGGCGTACACATCCGCATACTTTTCAAAAGCCGTGAGTTCTTCCGGCTCCTGGGCCGGGTCATCGGCCAGCTCCAGCGCGGGCAACTCCACATCTTCCTTGACCAGCCCGGCCACCTCGTCAAAGGCTTCGGCGCTTTGCTTTTGGTCCAGATATTCGCGGGCCAACATAGCCCCGGAGAAAAGGAACAGGGCGGCACAAAAGGCCGCCCCAGCGATCATCAGTCTGCTTTTCACTTTGTCACTCATATTTCACCCTCCTGTACTTATCGTGCCTGTTCCTTGCTGGCCGCTTGGCGGCGCTGCCCGGCCTGGGCCGATCTCAACCCCTGCAGTTCGGTTTTCACCGATGAGCGCCCGCCATTGATTCGCTCCACCGTGAGCGCCATGTCGCGTTCCATTTCCGAAAACACCTTGCCGCAAGACAGCACAAAGCTCCGCAGCTTGGCAAGCACACCCTTATCCGCAGATAATTCCTTGCTTTCCTGGGGTTCCTTTCCCGTAAGGGCAAGCCCGGCGTTTTTGATGTGGCCACCCGCCTGGTGCAATTCTTCCCGCATGGAGTCCAGTCTCACAGCGAGTTGCCCCATGCTTTTTTCCGAATGGGCAAAGCCCCGTCCCATCCGGGAAAGAACTGAGGGGATGTGCAGGGCCTGGGCCGCATGGCACAGGGCAGAGCGCCCTTTTTCCCGGAAGGTCTGCACCATCTGCTTTGCAGATGAAATGAGGTTTTCCTTTGCCGTGGAAACCATCACTTTGGTCTGGCGGACTTTACCCTCCACAGTGTCCGCAAGCTGGGAGCACCGTGCGCGGATTCCCTTGTCGTGGAGCTTGCCCACCTCCAGGCGCATTTCCTTCATTTCGTCCATCATCTGGGACAGCTTTTCTTCCATACCGTCGATATAGCCCACCAGGGCCTGTACTTCTTCCTTCTGCTTTTGAAGCCCGCTCTGTTCCAGAACGGAAATCAGGTCTATGATCTGCGGGTGGTCCCGCAACGTAAGAGCCGGTTCAGCCATTGTTCATTCCTCCATTCTCAAACGTATCATCGCGCCGGTTCCGCCTGCTTTCTTACAGGGGGCAGCTCCCGGCAGTATTTCGGGTAACGGATTTTCACGCCTTCCATAAAGTAGGGGGCGAACTCGCAGCAGAACAAATCCTCCGGGGAATAGGCGTTGCTGTGCTCCGGGTCGGTATAGCCGTTCCAGAGATTAAAAGCAAGGCGGCACACCCGGACGGTGCCGCTGGTCTGCCAGCCGCCGTGCATACCATCCGGCTCGATACAGTCCTGCTTGAAGTCAAACATCTGGCGGATGTTTGACCGCGTTTCCGGGGCAATCCCCATCACATAGAAAAAGGCCCGGTGGTAACAGTCGTTCCTCCGAGCCTCGCTCATCATATCCAAAAAGAAATCCCGGTGTTCCGGGGACGCAAAGCGAAGATTGCTCATACCGGCACCTCCTCGCCGCCGAATACGCCTTCACCGGGCTTGGTCGTCATCAGGGCATAGAGCTTGGTGTCACGGGGGAATCGGTTGATGAACGGCACCAGGGCGCTGCCATACCGGATGAGGCCGCAGCCAGCGTCCGCATTGGTGACATAGCTCATCTGCTCGTTGGAGATATTGAGGAGCTTCGCCAGCTTTGCCCGGTCGGACGCCGCCTGGTTCAGCATGACGATAAACTCCGAGTTAGAGAGCATGGTGCTGGCCTGGACGGAATCCAAAAGGTACTCCACGTTCTGGGTGATAGCAGTCGGGTAGGCCCCACGCTTTCTAAACTGCCTCCATGCGGAATTAAAGAAAATGCCGCTTTGCTCATTCTCAAACATCACATGGAACTCGTCGATGAACACATGGGTGCGCTTGCCCCGTTTCCAGTTGAGGGTGACGCGGTTGAGGATCGTATCGGTGATGACCAGGGAACCGGCAGGCTTTAGCTGCTCGCCCAGGCCGTGGATGTCGAACACCACATAGGGCTTGTTCAAATCCACCGTGCTTTCCCGGCCAAAGATGTCCAGGGAACCGGTGGTGTAAAGCTCCAGGGAAAGGGCGATCTCCCTGGCCTTATCCTCCGGCTGCTCCAGCAGTTTTTGACGCAGGTCGCAGAGGGTAGCCACCCTCCCGGCATTCTCCGCCTCCGGGTACACCAGGGCGGTGCAGCGGTCGATGATGGATTTATGCTGCGGCCCCACGCCGCGCTTGTCGATCTGCTCGATGAGGGACATGACAAACTGGCTCTTTTCCACGATGGGGTTTTGCTCACCGTAGCCCTCCACCATATACATGGCGTTGAGGCGGTCCTTGCCGCCTGCCACCAGATGGGCCACCGTCGCTTTCTCCCGGCCCAGGGCTTTGACGAGTGCGCCAAATTCTCCCTCCGGGTCACAGATCAGGATGTCGTCATTTGCGTAATCTGGGTGGAGCATAAGAAACGCGATCAGCTCCTTGGCGCTGAAGGACTTGCCCGCGCCGGGGACGCCCAGCAGGAAGGCCGACTGGTTCAAAAGGTTCGCCTTGTTGCACATGATGAGGTTGTGGGAAATGGCGTTCTCTCCAAAGTAAATGCCGCCCTTATCCTGGATCTCCTGGACCTTGAAGGGGATGAATACGGCCAGGGATTCCGTGGTGAGGGTACGGAAGGCGTTGATTTTCCGCACCCCGATGGGCAGGGCGGTGTTCAGGCCATCAAGCTGCTGGAACTTGAGCACCGCAAGCTGGCACATGTGCTTTCGCGCCACGGAAAGCACCGCTTCGGTATCGCTGTCAAGCTGCTCCTTGGTGTCGGCGGTGATGGCCAGGGTCATCACCGCGAACATCATCCTCTGGTCGCGGGTGGTGAGGTCATCCAAAAACTCCTTGCTTTCCTTGCGCTGCAATTCCATATCGTAGGGGACCACAGCAGAGAAGTTGTTGTTGGCGTTCTGGCGGCGCTGCCAGTTGGTGATGTTGGTTTCCACACCCAGCAGGCGGTTTTCCACCTCCCGCACGGCCTCATCCGTGGGAACCGGCACAATGTCGATGGAGAACATCAGATTTCGGTTGAAATCGGTAAGCTCCGTCACCATGTTATCCTTAATATAAGAGGCGTAGTCTTTGAGGAACAGCACCCGGCAGAACTTGCCGCCCAGCTTCAGATAGTCGCTCTTTTTTTCGATCCCGTCCGGGCAGATATAGTCCTTGAAGCTGTGGCCCCGCTTCATCATCTCACGGGCATTGAAAACAAACTCGGATTCCTCGCCTTGGCGGTAGAAGTCGTGCAGGATACGCAGGCGCTCGGTGGCGTCCAGCTCCACGCACTTGGAGCCAAGGGCCGCAAAGTGGGAAATCAGGTCGGCTCCCACACGAGAAAAATAGGCGCGGGCCTCCTCAATATCCTTCTTCACCACGGAGATGGTGATATACTTTTCCTGCATAATGCCGTTGGCTCCGGTGGCTTTATCCAGCAGCATTTGGTTATATTCCCCCCGGTACTCATCCCGGAAATCCCCCTGCATGGGCATGAGGATGGACGTTTCAAAGTTGGCCTGATTCATACGGCGGTTATTGATGGTGATTTTCGTCACCGCACCGGAATCCAGGGAATTGAGCAGCTCCGAATAGGTGAGGAACATGGATTCCTTGTCCTCGCGGCTGGCCACCAGATAGTTGATGTCGCTGAATTTATAGGTTTTGGAGAACTTGTTCCCCACAAGGAAGATGCCGTCCGGCCAGATACGGCGGACGGGGATCACATCCTGCACCTTCCGGGGGACGGTGTAACGCTCCTTTTCCTGCTTGGACATGGTTTTGATGGTCTTAATCATGCTTGGCCTCCTTCCGTTTGCTAAAGTGTTTCGGCTCCTTCCGGCGCTTCTTGCCGGGCCGCCCGGTTTGCAGCTCCTCGATGGTATCTTTCAGGGCCGCATAGTAGTAGTTGCTGTCCTCGAACTTAAACTCCTTCGGCTCCAGCATTTCCGAGCGCAGCCACGCCCAGATAAATTGTTCCGCCGTCATACCGTGATAGGTGATGAACCCCAGCATGGCAAAGGGGGCCGCCCCCAAAATGCACATCCAGGACAGGGTTTCCACCCCAAAGTAGGGGCGCAGGATAAAGTAAAGGCCCACGGCCACGCTGCAGGCGAGGACAGAAAAGATGAACTGCCGCATACTCAGCCCGAAAAACATGGATTCGGTGTAGTTGCGGATTTCCCGGTTGATCTTGACTTCCAAAATATCACCTCACAATCACATCGCCGGTTTCCAGGTAAACAATGCTGCTCTTGGGTATATAGGCAAAGCCCAGCAGCCGGTCGCCCACGGTAAAAATCTCGTCTGGGGCTGCTTTGGAGAAGTGCCCACAATTCCCTTTTCAGCGGGCAGGTCGTAATCCTCCACCATTGGGATGGCGGTTCCATCAATCAAGTGCAGCACATAGGTTTGATAACGCATTTATTTTCCTCCTTTTTTACAGGCCCATCATCTCGCGCACCACGCGGTCGGCCATTTTCACCGCGCCCACGAGGACAAGCATATTAAAGACCAGCTCCCCGATATAGCTCCACACCTGGGTGACTGCCGCCGCATTGGGGTCAATAGCAGGCGGGGCCGCCGCGAACAGGGAAAAGATGATACAGGCCAGCACAATGATGGCCCCTTCCAGACACACGGCGGCATAGCTCTTGATAAAACTCTTGCCCACGTTTTGGGTCGGTTCCCCGGCGAAGGTGGACAGGGGCACCGGCGCGATGGCCGTGTATAAATAGAGCTTAAAAAACCGCCCGTAGACGGTCATTATCATAATGAAAGACAATATCGTGATAAACAGCCCGCCAATGAGCGTCACCGCCCAGAGGGGGATACTCTCGAAAAAGCCGCAGCTTTCCACCGCCGTGACAATCTCCTGGGGGAGAACCGTCTGCTGCGCGGTTCCAAAGCCCGCCGCGTTCATTATTGTTGAAACGAGGCCCTGGACGATATTAAAGAGGGCCATCATCAGCTCCAGCCCATAGGTCACGACACCTTTGGCAATGGCGAACCGGATAAACAGCTTTAAGGCGTGCTCCGGTTTCTTTACCTCGGCAAAGCTGCCGCAGGTACGCATGACGCCCACTACAAAGAACAGCACCAAAAGCGCAAGGCCAATGGCCCGCACCGCGTCGTGGATGTTGACAATGACGCCCCAGATGGAGCCACCCTTAAACTGTTCCGGGCTTTGGGTGATGAGCTGCCAGATCTCGGACAGGTACTTGTTCCAGGTGTCGAGGGCATTTTGCAAATTTTGAACAACCCAGTTATCGGACATTCAACAACCTCCTTTCCGGCAACGGTAAGGGGCAGGCCGCCATGGGCCTGCCCCCACACTGCCGTTATTAGAATCAGCCGGTAATCAGGGTCAAAATCTCCTTCGCAAACGTAATCACAACACCGCCGGCCAAGGTGAGAAAGCCGTTAGCCCTCTGGCTGGGGTCATGGCTTTTCAGAGAAAGGCCGATCTGCACGACGCCGAAGCCCAGCAGGATCATACCCACGGCGCGGATCAGGCCGAAGATGAAATCACTGAGGTTGTTGATAACAGTCAACGGGTCGCTGGCGGCAAAGGCCGTAGTGGTGCAGCAGCACAGCATGAGCACCAGGGCTGCATAAACAGCAAAGGCGCTCCGGCTCTTTTTTCCCATGGGCAGGCTGCGGGTTTCTTTCTTCTGCTTGCTTTCCTTATGAAACAGTTTCATTTTTGGTGTCCTCCTTAAATTGAAAGATATTCTCCATGTCCTCATCGGACAGAAGTTCGTAAAGGGTTTCCGGCTCCTGGATATTGGCAAGGTCGCCGGGGGTGAGGCGGCCAATGGTCATATCCGCCACGGCGTTTTCAGTGCCGCCGTGGGAATAGACAGGCGCGCCGCCATCGGTGGTGTACTTGATGTTGGGATGTTTCAAAAGGTCATACTTTTCATCCATCAGCGGCGCTTCGCCACGGATAAAGAGCAGGGCCAGGTTATTGTCCAGCATACGGACCTCATCGGGCGTCATCAGCTCCCGGCCCGTGATCTGGTTGTTGGTGGAGTAGCTGCCGGAATGCCCGGTGCTCTTGCCGTAGGTGTCCAGCCAGAGGGTGCTTTTCCCCAGGTAGTTCTCAGAGATCAGCTTGTGAGTGGACGTTTCATTGCCGCCCAGGTACAAAAATTCATCACAGTTGCCGATGATGGATTCCCATTGCTTTTCAAACAGCGCCTTGAGCTGGGCAATGTTCTGAATGATGATGGAAACGCTGATATTCCGGGAGCGCATGGTGGCCAGCAGCTTGTCGAAATCATCCGGCAAGCTCACGTTGGCGAACTCATCCATGAGAAAATGCACCGGTACGGGCAGGCTACCGCCGTGTACCCGGTCGGCAGAATAAAAAAGTTCCTGGAAAGTGCTGGCATACAGCAAACTTACCAAGAAATTGAAGCTGGCGTCGTTGTCCGGGATGAGGGCAAAGAGTGCCACTTTTTTCTCGCCCAGGCTGGAAAGGTCCAGTTCATCCGTGGCGGTAAGAGCCGCCACCGAAGAAAGATTGAATTTTTCCAGGCGGGACGCCAAGGTGATTTGGATGGATTTCAGCGTTTTGGCAGAGCCGGAACGGTAATCCTTGTAATACTTCACAGCGATGTGATCCGGGGAGCGCATTTCCAGCCGGTCAAACAGTTCGTCAAGCGGCGATTGGTAGGAATCATCATCCTCCCGCACCTCCCCGGCTCGGAGCATCTCCATAATCATGGGGAAATTCTTCTCATCCTCCGGCGCTTCGTACCACAGATAAAACACCAGCGCCATGAGGAGCATACTGGCCGCAGTATCCCAGAAAGGGTCGTTGGACTGGCTCCCTTTCGGAGTGGTGGCTTTGAAAAGGTTCGTCACCATCTTCTGCACATCGTTGTCGGATTTCAGATAGGCAAAGGGATTGTAGCAATGGCTTTTCTCCATGTTCAGAAGGTCCACCACCTTGATCTCATAGCCCATCTGTTCCAACAGGCCGCCGCAGTCACGAAGCAGTTCCCCCTTACAGTCCAAAATAAAAAGGGACGTATTGCATTGGCAGATGTTCACTTTGGCGTAGAACCGACTTTTTCCCGCACCACTGCCGCCCACCACCAAAGTGTTGAGGTTGCGGCGGTGCTTCCGGCCATCCAGCCCCATGCGGACGTGCTGGGTAAAAATGCGGTTTTTGAACGGATCCTTGTCCCGGTATTTCTTATTCACGGCCCGCGGATCGCCCCATTTGGCGGAACCGTGTTCTTCACCTCGTCTGTAATTGCGCCGGGAAGAAAGATAAATGCCAATGCCCAGCCCATAGGCGGCAATAAAAATGAGGACAGTTTTTACACTGTCCTCACACCACACGATTTTGAATGGATTGTTCATTGCCGCAGGCAGGGCGCTGACGATCTCCGAAAGTCCCCCGGAAATGGCAGGCGCAATCAGCAGGGCGAACCAGATCACCGGGACCAGCCCCAGGGCATAGAGCCAGGGGCCGCCCGCCTTATTATCTGGCTTCATCCCGGCGCTTCGCTTTCTTGTCTTTTTGGGCTGGGGCGTCAATGGTTTTCAGCAGAACGTCCTCCACCGGGCCGGGGTCACGCTGTTCCTCCAGCATATCGTTGCGCAGTTCGTTGAGGGCGCGAATCATGATCCCATGCTCATAGCTGTCCAGGGTGAGGACGACTTTTTCCTGTTTTTCCATGGGTCTACTCCTCCTTTACCGTTCCTGTTCCTTCTGCTTGCTGTCGCGGGTGAGGCCCATAGCCCTGGCCATACGGCCATTGAGGGATTTGAACGTATCCCGCATATCGGTGAGGGCAGCAGGAATATCCTCCCTGGGGACCTGCCCCTGAAACACGCCGTCCAGTTTGGAAATCTCATACTCTTTGGCGTCCACGCCATACCGCTTGCAGAGCATATAGCTGACAGCATAGGCTTTGTAGCCATCTGTCTCTCTGGAATAGCCGTCCATGCTTTGGGCAAGCTGCACGTTGGCAACCTCCAGAGAAACACAGCGGAAGATGTCCGGCGCGTCCATGCCCTTTTTCACCAGGATGGCGTTCTGCTCTGCAGAAAACATGGCCCCACGGCCCTGTGGCAGTTCCTCCACGGCCCGGATGGGCACCGGGGAACTGGCAATCAGGCCCTTTAAGAGCAGACGGTCATCGTAGCGCACCTGGGGCTGAACCTGATCCCGCGCCGTAGTCTGGGAAATATCATAGACTTCCTTGGCGTAAAAGTTCTGGCCCACGCTGCCATCCTCACGCCGGTATGCCTTGCCCGGCTCCAGAATGATGATGGGCAAACGCTTCTCATCCTCCAAAATCTCGATCCCCTGGGCGTGCCACTCCTTGTAGCCGCCTACACGCACCGCGTCGGGGCATTTATCCCCAATCAGAAGTGCATTGCGAGCAGAGTGGAAGGGAAAACGGCTCTGCACATCCAGATATGCCTCCATACTGCCCGTACCCTCGGAGAACTCTCCAAAAATCCGGTCCAAGGTGGCATAGGCTTCTTTTCGCTGTTTTTCCTCCCGGATCTGCCACCACTGGCGCTTGGGGCGCTCTTTCTGGCTTTCCTGCTTTTGCGGCGCGGCCTCCGCCTGGGGCTGCTGTTCAAACAGATCGTCAAAATTATTCATCACAGATTACCTCTCTTTCGATTTGGGCTTCTTTTTGGGTTTGGGCGGCTGGTGCCGGGTTGTTTTCTGAGCCGCCTTCTTCTGGGGTGCAGCCGGCTCCTCGGCCCTGGCAGCCTCCGCCTCCTTCTTCCGCTGGGCCTGGATGTCCCGCAGCTCCTGCCGGACGGAAGGCTTCTCGGCTCCATCAGAAGTACCCCTTGCGGACTTGCTGCTGCTCTCGGAGATAGGCTCGGACGGAGGGGATTTTTCCGCCGCTGGGGCAAAAGGGGCGTTCTTCTCCGCTGCCGGATTTTCCGGCTGGGCTTTTTCTTTCTGGGTGGGCTTTTCCATCAGCTCATCCAAAAGCTGGTCGTCCACACTCTTTTCCGGCATGGCCTGCTCCGGCGCGGCGGGTTCGCTGCCGCGCTGTTCGCGGGATTTCTCAATATCCTCCTTGATCGAAGCCGTATCCACAACGGTGAGCTTGAACTTCTCCACGATCCGGTTGGCTCTGGCAGCGTCATCCTCGAACACCAGAATGTCGATGGTGTCGTCGCCTTTCTTCACCGGGATGGGCGCATAAAGAATCCCGTACCCCTTGGCTTGCTTGGCAAACTCCGGGCAATCCTCCTTCTTGATGGTGTAAACCTTTAAGGGGCGCTTCTCCCGCAGCATGGCTTCAATGCGGGCTTTGCCCTTGGTCTTTTTCTGGTCTTTCAGAACCGTGTAAAGGGCGGCGGCCAGATTTTTAGCAGCAGAACCGGTGATTTTGAGGGCAAATTCAGCGCCCTCCAGGCTCATCCGTACCACTTGCTCCGCCGCGTCGCCTGAGTTATACATCAAAAATCATCTCCTTCCTGGGGGAGCCGCCCGGCCCTGCTCCGGCTCCTGGCGGGCTTTCTCATCCCTGCCGGAGACTTCCTCACGGGCGGCCTGTATCTTATCCTTGATGGAAGTGGAGCGCAGGGCAATATCCCCGCACAGCTTCACCTCCCGGCGCAGCTCCTTGATCTGCGCAGATAGTTTGGAGATCTCAGCCCGGATATACTCCTGCCTGGCAGGGTCGGCCAGCACTGCCTTGGTGCGAAGTTTCCGGTACAGGCTTTTCCGCTGTTCCGTCAGGCCGGCAAACTGAGATTTCACATCGGACCGATAGGCGTTAAGCTGCTCCAGGGTGTCAATGCGGTGGCGGGAAAGAAGGCAGGCTTCATCGGTAAGCTCCTGCGCCCGGATCAAATCCTCCCGCAGTGCATGAGGCACCCGCCTGGGCGGGCGGTTCTGCTTTTGGGGGAATACCCCCAGCAGATAGCAGTAGTGGAAGTAGAGGGCGCGGAACCCCGTCACCTTTTTGGCCTGTTTCAAATCCCCGTGTAGCCTGCACCGAAACGGCTCCGGCCTGTGTTCCCGCTGGGGGCGGCGCTGGGCTAAAATCCGCCTGCGGATGTTCTCCATCGAGTAGTCCTCGCCAAAGTTACGCATGAGCTTGCGTCCACGGGGGTAATTCGGCGGGCGGACCGTAATATCCTTGCCCACCTTGACGTCATAGCCCATCTGCCGCAGATGATAAAAAAACTGCCGTTCCGTCATAGACTGGCGGATGGCAGTATCCACATCGGCTTTGATGAGGGAGAGATAGGTGGGGCGGCCTTCCTGCTCGGCCCGCCATTCCCCGTAGTGCTTGGATTTTCCCCGCTGGGGGTTCTCAATGACAGAAAGCCCATACTCGCGGCACAGCCGGTCGGATTCCCGCTGCATATCGAAATAATCCTGCTCGGTACGATGGTACTTGATGCCGTCCACGAAGGAAACCGTGTTCACTACAAAATGATTGTGCAGATGATTTTCCCTGTCCAGATGGGTAGCCACCAGCACCTGGTATTTTTCACCCCACAGCTTTTTTGCCAGGGCAAGGCCGATCTCATGGGCCAGCTCCGGCGTGGCCTCGCCGGGGGCAAAGCTCTGATAGCCGTGGTAGGCCACAGTCCCGTCCTCCTTTCCGAAACGCTTTTTTACCGCTATCATCTCATCGCGGGCCGTAGAGGGGCTGCAATTCACCCCGGAAACAAACTGCCGCATGACCGTTTCGCCTTCGCTTTCCACCGTCTTGCCTGTTTTTTGCTGCTGGACGGCATACTCGATCACATCGGATAGGCCCTGGGCCTCCTTGCCATCCATATCCTGCTTTTCAAAGAAATCAGGATTTTCGGTCTTATCTGGATTCTCGATATAGATGAGAACCTTGCCCAGCCAGCCGTTCACCCGCCAGATAGACGTGGTAGCCACGTCACACCGCGCTCCGCTTGCCGCTTTTGCCGCAAGCGTCAAAAGGCTCACCGCTTCGCGGGTGCTCCTTCTCCCCACGAAGCAGGCTTCGCGGGGACCCCTTCGTGTCCATAGCGCGGGGAAGGATCACCGCTTTGGTGATGTCCCGGACGAGCTGGTCGAATTTTCGCATTTCCTCATCATAGCGGCGCTCATCAATGACGCCCAGCACATGGGCTTTCTGGGCGATCTGGTTGAGGTTGCCGCCAATCCGGTGAAGCTCCCGCATAAAGTCGTAGTAGGCGGGCGGCGGCGCGTCCTGGGGAACCAGGCCGTTCACCAGATGGCGCAGGTACGCCTCACGGGAAAGGCCGCTGCGCTTTACTTTTTTGTTGAAGGCTTCCGCCTCTTTTTTGTCCAGCCAAAACTGTACGTGTACGTTGCGTTTTCTCATTCTTCCGAATCCTCCTTTCTGCCTATGCGGTTGATTTGAAGCAGGCACATAATCAGCACGCCGACCACACCGCCCAGCAGAAATCCAATGGCGAAAAACAATCCTTCCATGAAAACCTCCATCCTTTCAAAAGGGGTATTAGGGGGCGTTCCCCCTAACAAGCGGCCTTTGTGGTATCACAAAGGCGATGCTTGCTGGTACAGCTACATTCCATTCCCCTGCGGGGAATCCGGGACAGGCGAAAAAAGAACTCATCGCTCGCCCCGGTCACGGAAATACCGCTTGGCATGGAACTCCACGCCGGTAAAATGGCTGGCGTCCAGAACGACTTCGCCGCGTTTCCATTGGTCCCTGGCAAACTGCTCGGCCTCCTCCCGGCTGTTTGCCGCCACCTTCATTTTCACCTCCAGCGTTTCCCGGATGGTAACATCATAATGGTTCATCACTCACGCTCCTCTCTAAAAATGGGCAGCAAAAAAGAGCGTCCATTTTCAGAACGCTCTCCAAAAAAGAGATTCGTTTTTACCGCGCCTTCTCCTGTTTCAGATGACGGGTGGGGATTGCCAGCAGCTTACGCACCCGGCTCTCCAAATGCTTCTCAATGGCCTGCAAATGTTCTTCCGGCAGGCCCAGGCTTTCGTGGCGCTTGAACCGGAACCCGATCATGCGGCGAAGCTGCTCTTTCTGCTTTGGCCCCATGACCTCTGCACACACTTCCTCATAGGAGATGTTGTAGGGGTTAGAACGGGTTTTTGCATACTCGTCCAGATTCGCATAATCTTCCTTACCGGCATAGCAGAACAGGGACAGCCCATTGTCAAAAATGGGGGCGGGCGCAATAATGTTGCCGCTGTGGTTATCCCGCAGGACGCCAAAGTTTCCAAAGTGGCGGTCCTCATTGTAAATCAGAGCGTCAAACACCAGCATACTGCGGATTTGCTCGGAAAACTCCGGCCCCAGCTTGTCGTAGTAGGCAAGGCAGGCGGCAATGCCCCCGGTTCGGACAATGCGCCCGATGGGGATATAGGCTGTGTCGATGTTGGTAAACAGGGCGCACTTAGAGGCGGTAATGCCTTTCCAATTCTCCAGGTCATAATGCACGGCGTTCAGACGCATGGTTTCCGCAATCTGCGAAGCATAATACTCGCAGTACGGCTCCCGGCCCGCATTGGACGCGCCGGTCGTGCCGCCCTTGTAGAGATAAATCCCATCGTGCTCCACATATCGCCACGCCTTGGGCAGCATACCGCCTGTGGTCAGCTCCGGGGATGTGGTAAACGCCTGCCTGCTCCCGCCTGCGCCGGTATAGGCCACCAGCGCCAGTATCTCGGAAAAGCGATTTTCGTAAAGATTGTATTGGGAGAATCCCCCCTCAAATCCTTCCGGCACCACCCAATAGCTGTCGTTGAGCGACAGCCCCTTGCACACGTCGATGATTCCCTTGGTGTCGTTGTGGCTGAGGCCAAGGGTTTTCAAAATCTCGTCCACAAAGGCGCGGTTTTTGGGGATAACCCGCCGCTCCAGCCAATGAATGACGCCCTCGCCGGTGCGCTCCATATCCAAAGGCAGCAAATGGGCCTGCTCCTCGTTGGTGTATAAGATTTCAGCCACAAGGCCGGACAAGCCCTGCTTTTCCATGGAAAAGCGCATTAGCTCCGTATCATAAATGCGGAGACTGTAAACATTACTCATAGGCTCCTCCTTGTCGTTCAGTTCCAGTGAAACATCCTTTCCCAGCGCCGAGGCGATTTTTAAGATCATATCAAGCGTGGGGTTCTGTGTCCCACTTTCCAGGCGGTTAATGCCGGAACGCTGGATTCCCAGCCGCCTTGCCAGTTCTGCCTGGGAAATGCCCTGCTCCAGACGGGCCTCCACAAGCTGGGATATGATTTTCTGCCGTTTGCGCAGTTCATCCATACTCTCACCTCACTGCTTTAATGTTAACATATATGATAACAATTTGCAAGAGGGAGAATCTGTCGAAGCTGCAAAACTGGCAACTCACCGCTCCGGCTCTTTGCTGTGGCTGCCCCGAATGGGAATCCCCAGCCGGTGGCACAGAAAATCATTCACATCCTTTCCACGGGGCGGCGGTTTGTTCTCCACACGGTAGCCCTCCGGCATGACAGCCATGATTGCCTTGGCCGCCAGCCGGCCAGCCGTGTCATTGTCCAAATGGAGATAGACGGTTTTCACATGGGGGTGGTCATCCAAAAATCGGGTGAGGGCCACCGGCAGCTTGCTTTCCTCCATCTTTTTCTTCGGCTGGTACACCCCGGCCAGGGACAGCAGATTGTGCCGCCGCCAGTCAATCCCGTCCAGCTTGCAGAGAGTGGCATAGGACATCACATCAATGGCGCACTCGCACAGATGGACTGCCGGATTTTCCACGCAAGCGGGCAGGGCGAAGGAAAAGTGCTTATCACTGCCGCTTAAATCCCCGTGGAACCGGGCTTCACTGATTCCCCGCAGGCAGCCGAACCGCGCCTTGCCATCCTTGTCGAAGCCCACAAAAACCACGTTGCTGTGGCCCTTGTTCCGGCTCTCATAAATCCGCCCGGTCTGAACGCAGTAGTCCAAAATCTCCTGGTCAATGCCCCGGCCTTTGAGATAGGCCATCATCGCCCGATTATCCGGGGCGGCCTGGGGCAGAAGCAGGTGCTTGGGCTTTTCCTCCTTCGGCGCTGGCACAAAGGAAGGCGGCGGGATGGCAGCCCTTCCGGAGATAGTTTCCATGGCCTCCAAAAAGGAATAGCCGTTGACCTTGATGAGATAGTCCAGCGCACTGTAACCGCCAATCCCGCGGGAAAACCAGCACCATTTGCCGTTGGAAATCCGCAGGCTGTCATGGGTCTTGGTACAGTAGACGTTGCCGGACACATGGACCAGCTCCTGGGGTTCGCAGGTTTGCAGGTAGGTGAGCAGGTCCACCTGCCTTGCCCGTTCGATGGCTTCTGAATCGTAAAAAGGCATAAAAAAATACAGCCCCCTTCACATAGCCATAGATTAGCCGCCCCATGTGGGGTAGCTGACTATGTAAAAGGGGCTGTACTCTTTTCAGATATGGAAAAAGCCGACTGGATTGCTCCAATCGACTTTCTGCATATACTTTTGCGATTTATATGCAGATATGAATGAGGAATGTGCAGTTTTGGGCGGCAGCTTTAAGCCATATCCAAAAACTCCAAGAATTTCAATAGTTTTTACTCCTAATCCGTAAAAACTTGTTTTGTTCAAGACCTTTTTGGGGGTGCGAATGAATTTGGATATGTAAAAGCGGCATGGATTTTTCCATGCCGCCCAAAAAACTATTCAGTTTTGAAAGCGCCGATTTTCTTCAGATAGGCAAATCCGTCTGCATGGCCCCGGAAGTAGATGTGTTCCCGTTCCATATTATCGGCCCGCATATACAGCCGGATAAATTCTTTCAAGGCTTCATGCTCCTCAGCGGTAAAAGAAAGTTCTCCCTTGCCCTCCAGCAGAGCGCCAATCACAAGATTTTGGCGTTTCAGTTCCTCCATCTGGGCCTTCAACTCGGTATATTCCGGGCTGGCAGCCGCCAAATCCATCACGATGTCGCTGTCGATTTCAGAAAACTGCTCGGAAATGCGCTCCGGGAGCAGGCAGTAGCTATCGTCCATCTATCATCGTCCATCTATCATCACCCCTTATCACGATTTTTATTATACTATACCTGCCCCGCAGCGCAATGGCAAATGTGCAATCACCTTTCTTTCTGCGCTTTGGCTTTCTGTTTGGCTTCGGCGGCCCTGGCCTGTTCCTGGACAGTATCCCATACCGTATCCATATAAGAGGTTTCCTGGTTCTCCCACCTCTCAAAAATCTGCTTCAAGGGCTTGTCAGATTTCAGCAGCGCCCTGGCCTGACTATCCTCCAGATCGTGGTATTCAAGAGACATCAGGATGTCCTCCCGCACCGTGTACTCATAGGCATGGTTCAAAATCTCAGCCGGCGGTTGGGAGAGCAGCCAATCCCGGAACTGCTCCTGTTCCGCAAACATTTTCTCATAGAGCCTGGTATTTAATTCTTCGTTGGTCATCGTATCCTCCTTTACCGTGCCAGCTCCGCAACCCTCCGGGCAGGCACATCCTCGCCCTCGTCTGGGGTATCGTCCATCAATGTTTTGTCCTTCTCATCCATGTTGAGCAGAATATTCAGCTCTTTCAAACGGGCTGTTTTCTCCGCCAGCTCCTCCTCGCGGGCAAAAGGTGTAGCCAATTCCGTGCGGGCGTTTTCAAGCTGGGCCTTGGTTTCCTCCAGGCTGTTCTGCTCGGCCTGCAGGCTGCCTGCAAGGTTTTCCAGAGCGTTGTCCAGGCGGGTGATATTGCCGAACACATCCGCCCCCAGCGTCACCGTATGGGAAAGAGTGCCTTTGAGCGTGATCCGATACTCGTTGCTCCTGCCATCATAAGCCAGCACCATGGAAAAGCCCCGGTACTGCCCCAAAAGAACAGCGTCGGAACCTGTCATACGGGTGCAAACATCAATGATAGCCTTGCCGGCGCCCTCTTTTTCGGTGTAGTGCCTGCCATCCACCTCCATGCCGCAGAAGCCCTCCTGGGCCTTGGGGTGGGCCGCCGCCAGCGCCACATCCTGCTCATAGCCCGCGATCCGTTCCGTGAGCCGGGTGATTTCCTCCGGGTATTTCCGATACACCAGTTCCTCCAGAGCGTACACCTGGTTCAAGTGGCTGGCTTTCAGCATATTGAGCCGCGCCACCTCCATATCCAGGTTGCACTTCTCGATAATAAGTGGGTTGCCGGTGGCCAATGCCTTGATTTCCGAATAGCTGAGGGCAGTTTCATCTACATCATCCGCCACACGGACGGGGGCCTTGCTGGTCATGATCTGGGCGATGAACTTCTGCTTGTTCTCCACAAGCTGGTAGAGGTAAGCGTCAAAAGTGCCTTCCGTTACATACCGATAGATTTCCACCTCCTCATTTTCATTGCCCTGGCGGACGATACGCCCCAGCCGCTGCTGAAGGTCGGAAGGCCGCCAGGGGCAGTCCAGGTCATGCAGGGCAATGAGCTTATCCTGGACGTTAGTGCCTGCGCCCATTTTGGCCGTGGAACCCAGCAGCACCCGCACCTGCCCGGCGCGCACCTTGGAAAACAGCTCCTTCTTTTTGGCTTCGCTGTCTGCCGTGTGGATAAAGGCGATTTCTTCTTCCGGGATACCGGCGTCCATCAGTTTCTTTTTTAGGTCGTCATAAACACTGAAAGAGCCATCGGTAGTAGGTGTGGACAGGTCGCAGAATACAAGCTGGGCAGAGCGTTTTTCTTTAGTCTGTTCCCAGATGCGGAACACATTCCGGGCGCAGACAGCCACCTTGCCATTGGGGTCGTCGGCAGCGAGAGGGTTGATGAGCCGCATATCCAGCGCCAATTTCCGCCCGTCATTGGTAATGCGGAGCATATTGTCCACATGGGGGTCAACCCCACCGGCACGGATTTTCTCTGCCCGTTCCGCCAGCCCCCTTATCATCTCTTTCTGAAGCTCCGAGGGCTGGATCACTTCCGTGTGGAAGTTTGCCTTGGGAACAGGCAGACAAAGCATATCCGCTGTTTGGATGTCGGCAACCTCCTTGAAAGCAGCCATCAGCTCCGGCAGGTTATAAAACTTGGCAAACCGGGTTTTGGCTCGGTAGCCGGTGCCCTCCGGCGATAACTCGATGGCTGTAACCGTTTCTCCGAAGCTCCCCGCCCAGTCATCGAAATGGACAAGGCCCATCTCCTGCAGGAGCCTGTACTGCAAATACCTCTGGATGGTGTAAAGCTCTACCATGGAGTTGGAGATAGGGGTGCCGGTGGCAAAAATCACGCCGCGCCCGCCGGTCAACTCGTCCAGATACTGCGTTTTCATGAACAGGTCGCTGGATTTCTGGGCTTCGGTCTGGGCAATGCCGCCCACGTTTCGCATTTTTGTCGCCAAAAACAAGTTCTTAAAATAATGGCTCTCATCAATAAAGAGCCTGTCCACGCCGAGCTGCTCAAAGGTGACGGTGTCATCCTTGCGGCTCTGGTCGTTGAGCTTGGCCAGCCTTGTCTCCAGCGATTTCCGGGTACGCTCCATCTGCTTGACCGTGTAGCGTTCCGCCTTCTGTGCCTTGGCCTGCTCGATTCCTTCCAGGATTTCTTCAATCTGGCGCTCCAAAATGGCCTGCTGGCGCTCCAGGCTCATGGGGATTTTTTCAAACTGGCTGTGGCCGATGATGATGGCGTCGTAGTCCCCGGTGGCAATGCGGCTGCAAAACTTCTTGCGGTTCTGGGTTTCAAAATCTTTCTTCGTGGCAACTAAAATGTTGGCGCTGGGATAGAGCTGGAGCCATTCCGCCGCCCACTGCTCGGTGATGTGGTTTGGCACCACGATCAGCGACTTGGTGCAAAGGCCCAAACGCTTCATCTCCATGGCAGCGGCCACCATCTCGTAGGTCTTGCCCGCCCCCACCTCGTGGGCCAGCAGGGTATTCCCGCCGTAAAGGATATGGGCAATCGCGTTGATCTGATGAGGCCGTAGGGAAATTTCCGGGTTCATGCCCTCAAACCGGATGTGCCGCCCATCATACTCACGGGGGCGGACGCCGTTGAAGGTTTCGTTGTAAACACGGCACAGCAGTTCCCGGCGGTCGATGTCTTTCCAGATCCACTCGGCAAACTTCTGCTTGATGAGTTCCTGCCGGTCCTGGGCAATCGCGGTTTCTTTTTTGTTGAGGACAGGCTTTTTCTTGCCGTTCTCGTCCTCAATATAGTCAAATACCCGCACATCCCTTTGATTTAGGGTCTGCTCCAAGATGTGGTAGGCGCTCATCCGCTTGGTGCCGTAGGTGGTAATGGCTTTCACATTGCTGCGGTCGGCGTTTTTCTCCCGGATGCTCCATTGGCCGGTGGCTTCGGAGCGCAGGATTTTAATACGATCCCGCACATAGTAATTGGGGGTGAGCAGCTCCACCATGAATTGCTGGTACACCTCGATGGGCACCCAGTTCGCGCCAATGCGCACGCCAATTTCTCCAGCGCCCAAATCCTGGGGCTGAACGGCTTCCAGGGCCTCCACATTTCTGCGGGCGGTTTCCTTCTGATTGTCAGGGGCCACTTCCAGGAATGCTTTTGCCATCCGCAGCTTTTGGCGCACTTTCCCGGAAAGGTACTCATCCGCCGTGACAAGAGGATAGCGGCTCAAATCCGCCAAAGAAGGCAGGATGTCCTCCGGGTTCTCCGCACAGCGAATATCCCGGTAGATCACCCCGGCAAGCTCTTTTTCCAGTTCCTCCGGGGATTTACCCGACAGCTCTGCCATATAGTCCATATCCACACGGGCTTTTTCCGAAATGGACACCGCCAACGCTTCACTGGCTGTATCCACACTGGTGACAGCCACATGGGGCCGGATGGTGCGCCGGGTGAACATATCGGCTTTTCTTTTTAGGTTGCCCTGCTCATCCAGCACCTCCAGAGAGCACAAGAGGCAGTAGCTGGAGTCCTCCGAAAAGGCCAGCTTGTTGCCGCGACTGTTCAGCAGCCCATACTTGGCGGTGAAGCTGTCGTAAAGGGCGTTGAGCTTTTGCTGCTCGGCTGCAATATCCTCATCCGGGTAGCCTTCGGTCTGGTACTCAATAAGCCTGCGGGTACATTCCCGCAGCTCGATCATGCCACGGATACGGTTTTCCGCCGTGACGGAGACTTCCACCGGGTGCATGAGACTGTTTTCTCGGTAGTATACTTGCCCATCTGCAATCGTGTAGCTGAAATTCTTCACTGTGGGGTCGGCAGGGATGGAGCGATCTTCCTCCTCGTCCAGCTCCTCCAGCTCATAGGGCTTGATTTCCGCCTGCAAAAACTGGATGGCATTGGCAAGCTGCTCGGATAAATCTTCCCCCTCGCGGGCTTTGCAGGCGCTGTCCGGCCCGAACCGTGTGGATTCCATCACCATGTCGCCCAAAATCATCTCCGGGTGCTGCACGAAATAGCGGTTCATGCGGATTCCGTTTTCATCGGTGTCCAAATGCACCCAATCCTGGTCTAAATCGGTGATGTGGTCGCGCTTTTGCAGGAAAATGATGTCGCTGGTCACTTCCGTTCCGGCGTTCCGCTTGAAGGTGTTATCCGGCAGGCGGATGGCCCCAATGAGATCGGCGCGCTGTGCCAGGTACTTTCGGACGCTGGAGTTTTCCTTGTCCAGAGTGCCTTTGCTGGTAATGAACGCCACAATACCGCCGAGCCGCACCTTGTCCAGCGTCTTGCCGAAGAAATAGTCGTGGATCAGCCAGTGGTGCTTGTCGTACCGTTTATCCAGCACTTTGAAATCCCCAAAGGGGACGTTGCCCACGGCTACATCAAAAAAGCTGTCGGGCATTTGCACAGTTTCAAAGCCGTTTACGGAAATGTTGGCATTCTGGTAAAGCTGGCCCGCAATCCGCCCGGAAATGGAATCCAGCTCTACGCCATAGGCTTTGCTGCCCGCCAAATCTGTGGGGAGCAAGCCAAGGAAATTACCGGTGCCGCAGGATGGCTCCAAAATGTTCCCTTGGGTAAAGCCCATCTGAGCGAGGGCCTTATAGATTCCCCGGATGACCACAGGCGGCGTGTAAAAGGCGGTGAGGGAGCTGGCCCTGGCCGCTGCGTATTCCTCCGAATCCAGCAGAGATTTCAGTTCCTCATAATGGGGGCTGGTTTGTTCAAAGCAGTTTGCAAGGCCGCCCCAGCCCACATAGCGGGACAGGATTTCCTGTTCTTCGGGCGTGGCCAGCCGTTCCTCAGCTTCGATCTGCTTCAAGGTGCGGATGGCGGCAGCATTGGCCGCGTATTTCTCGCTGGGGGTGCCGTGGCCCAGGGCGTCATCGGTGATGTGGAAATCATGGCGCTGATCCCTGGGGACCTCCGGGTGCAGGGTTGTGAAAGTAATGCGCTCACGGCGGGGGTGCTTCGGCGGCAGTGGGAGTGCTTCTTCTTTTTTAGGCTGTAAATCGGCCTGCTCTGGGCTGGCTGACGGTTCCTCTGCGGCAGGGGCTTGTTTTGCCTGCTCAATGGCTCGTTCATCAGGGAAGTTCCCGTAAACCCGCAGCCATCTGTTCTCCTGAAGGTCATAGATACCCGCGCCATCATAGGCAAAGCCATCCTCGCCCTCCATAGTGCCGGCCACATATTTCTGCGCAGCTTGTTCGGCCTCCGCCAGCGTTTGGTAATCCAGCCGTTCATCAAAGCCATTTTCAAAGTGGTGGTACACCACCACTTCGTAAGGCGGCTCCATGCGCTGGGCATAGCGGTCGATGTCCTCCATGGTGAGCCATTCCGGTTTTTCCGGCAGGGCGTCATAGAGTTCCCGCATTTTGGCGATTTGCTCTCGCACGTTCCCAGCCCACAGGTGCTTTTCTGCCCGCCCGCCAGCGCCCAAGAAATAGTCGCAGTCGGCTTTCAGGCGGCTTAAAAGCATATAATCATTTTGTGGTGGTGTACTTTGCTGCAACAAGGGAAGGATGTCTTGGTACTTGGGATATTGTGCGAGGAAGTCCAGAACGCCCCCGTCACCGTCCCCAATATCCTGGCGCTCGGTGTAGGTGGTGCCATCTGGCATGACCACGGTAAATTTCACCTTGTCATACCCCAGGAACCGAGCATTTTCTGGGTCATCGGATTCGTACCACGCCTGCCAAGTGCCGTATTTTTCAAGAGCAGCCTTTGCACCGGCCACCTGCTCCTCATCCGCCTGTTTCATCAGGGTGTCAAATTCACGGATACCGTAGCGTTTTCCATCTTCAAACACGGGGCTTTCGCTCCACTCGCAGAAGATGTATGGCTCTATGTCGGGAGGGTATTTTCCATTGAAATAGTCCTGGTCCACAGAGGTGAGTTGGTCAAAGTCCAGTTCGGCCAGCTCATTTTGGATGAGTTCATCCAGGCTCTCATACTGCCTGCGCTCCAAAAACTGCCCGTCCAGATAACGCTCAATGCGGTAATGGACCAAGTCGGCATTGACCTGGATGGGAATTTCCTCATCCGTAACAGTGGTGTAGGCAATGCCCACCTTTTCCAGATCACTGAAATCGGCTGGACTGCCATACTCGGCCTCGCAGAAATCGTTGATAAATTCTTTGGCAATCTCCAGTGAAGCAGGTTCCGGCTCCTCGGACAAAAACTCGCGCTCAATGAAGTCGGCAACATCCTGGCTGTTACCTTTGCCGCCATGGGCACGGTAATCCATCAAACCTTCTTCGACCAGTTCGCTGGATACCGCATATCCGGCCTCCTCCAGATAACCGGCGATTTCTTCTATCTGCGCCTGTTCCGGGGTAAGGGCCGGGGGCAGCTCCGCGATCTGCTCCATACAGAGGGTGATGTCCACCGCGATTTCTTCTTCCAGGTCCGCATGGTCCAGGAAGGATTGAAGCAGTCTGCGGATTTCCTCTCTCTGAACGGGGTCATGGAGCTGCCGGGCGATATTTTCCACCGCCTGGGCGTCATCCTCACCATAACCCATGCGGGAACCATCAAACTCTCCCACAAAACGCAGCACCTGGGCGGCCAGCTTCGGGTAGGGGTCTACCGGTTCTTCTTTTTGGGGTGGTTCCTGCGCCCTGGGCGGCACGGTGAACACCGGCGCGTCCTGGGTGGCGGAAATGGTCATTTCCGAAGTGTCAGCAATCCGCTGGATTTCCTCCCGCACTGCCTGGGGCATTTCCTCCTCGTAGAAGGTCACCGTGCGGTCTGGGGCGATGTGGGCAACCGTTTTGTAGTCACCGTGTTCCTCCTCCAGCCGGTTCCACACCGTGACGCCGTTTCCCAAATAGCCGTAGCCCAGGTCGTAGGCTTTGGCTTGCGGCATGGTGGGAACCACAGGCTCCTTGTGCTCTGCAAAGAGCGTGAAGGTTCCCTGCCGGAAGGCAGTGAGGTTTTCAAACGCCTGCTGGCGCAGGGCGTACATCCTGTCATCCTGCGGGGTGGCCTCCCAAATGGGGACCATCATCTGATAGATTTCTTCCACACGGGCCGGGTCGTCAAGCTGCGGCTCGATGAGCTTCACCGCGTCCCAATAGTCAAAGCCAAAGGGATAGGGGTGGGGCTGCTCCTGGGGTACGTTTTCAAAGAAAGTGCGGATATTCCGGGCAAGCTGGTGCTTCTCATACTGCGGCATGGCGGCGCGGTCCTCATCGGTGAGGAACCGCCCCTGGGCGATCATGGCGCTGACGCGCTTTTCCACGGCGTTCCATTTCAGCTCCACCTTGGCGTAGGGGGCGGTGATACTGCCGTGGCTGAAAGAAACGCCTTTACTGAGCTGGTAGGTCACATCGTCATTCCCACTGGAATGGCCGCTGTACTCGCCGTGGTAGTGCTTTAAGAAATTCTCCCGTTCCTTGCGCTCTGTGTGGTTGCGATAGAAAGAATACACGGCCAGCCGGTAATCGGTGCTGCGTTTTCCACCCCGGAGAAGGTTGTCGATCTCGTCCCCGGAGATGAAAAAACGCCGCTGGGGGGCGTACCCTTCGGCGGCGGTAAAGTGCAGCGGTTCCCGCTGCAGGTCGGAAAGCTGCTCCAGCAATTTTTGCGGACGGTGGAAATGGAATCGCAGCAGTTCCCGGTTCTCTCTGTATGCCTGGACAAACTGCTCCAGCTCATCCCGCAGGTTCTGCAGCCCCTCCGGATGGCCTAACAAATCGCTTATGGCGGCGCTTTCCTCTGGAAACCCATGATTTTTACCGTAAATGGTATTCACCGTGGGAAGATAGCCCGCGTCGGCAGTGCCTTCTGCAAAATCCTGCCGGAGATACCATAGCTGCGCGGCCCGTTGCTGGCGCTCATACTCATCCACCCGGTCAAGCTCGCTCTGGGGCATATATCGGCCCAAGTCCAGCAGTTCCCGGATACGGGCCGCCGCCTGTTCCCAGGGGATGAGGGTGGCGCTGGAACGCTGGGCGCTTTCGCCCTGGGCAATGCGGATTCCCTCGGCGTTGTACCAGATGGCATACTGTCGGCCATCCAGATAAAAGCCAGCGCCGTTCTCTCCATAGTGCTCTGCCAGGAACCTGGCATTGTCCGGCTTATCCTTTTTGAAATAGGCGCAGATGATGAGGCGGCTGTTCTGGTCGTTAGCACCAATGCACAGCGCCTCGTCGATTACCTGCTGAGGCAGAGCCGGGTGAGGGAAAATGGATGGTTTGGCCGTACCCTCGGCCTGGGTTGGCTGCTGAAACGCCGCAAAATCAAAAAGGGACATCTGCTGGCTCTCTTGGGTAGGGAGCTGCGGGATGTCCGTCTGAATGAAGTATTCTTTTTTGTCAATAAGCTGGGCGGTCCAGCCTGCCACCACTTCCCAGGAAAATACAGATTCCCTGGTGCGGGATGGGTAAGAGCCTTCCCACATGAGCAGGCCATTCTCCTGGGGCTTATATCCCAGGCGCTGCCCGTCAGCGATGATCTCAGTGTACCGGTCCTGATAAGCGGATTTCAGGTAGTCGGCCCGTTCCTGAACGTCGCTGTGAACCGAAAAGAAAAGCTCGATCTGATTTTTCTTATATTTCAGGTCATCATCTTTGTTGGCGATGATGGCCATGATCTGCTTTTCATCCAAAAGCGCAGGGAGCTGTTCGCCACCTGCGCTTTCTTCCGGTTCATCAATTAGCTGTAAATCAGCTCCGCCAGCACCGTTTCCTCCGCCGCGTTCTGCAGGTTGCTCATCATCTGCACCCACTTCATCTGGTCGCTGGCTTTCAGTTCCTCTGTCACGCCCTGGTTCTTGGCCATCTGCGCCACGATCTGCTCCATCCGGCGCTGGGCGGTCTGCTGGATCTCCGCCAGATGGCTGTTCAGCTTGCCGCTGGTCAGCAGGTTGGTGTACGTCACCCTGCGGTGCTCCTTGAGGAATTTCTTCCGAAGCAATGCGTATTTCCCATGGGGAACCGGCTCCTCCTGGGGCGGCAGAAGGTTCGGCAGATTGTAGTCGCCCTGCCTGGTGTAAGTGATCTCGGTCATATTCAAAACTCCTTTCCAGCTGTGTGTTTTCCTGTTCAGTTACAGCATACTGGTTTTTCTGCTGGGGTTCAAATGTGCGATTTTCTTTTTGGGGCTGTCTTTGCAGGGCAAGAACCGTGCGGGAAATGGCGGAAAGGCACATCTGGGAGATGTCCCCGGTGGCCACGCCTAAAGCGTTCAACGTCTGCGGGGTGTTAAAGTCCGTCACATCCCGGAAATCCATGTCCTCAAAATATTCAGACGGGTCAAGGCCGCAGCGCACCAGCAGCATATATCCAATGCTGTTTTGCACCGCCCTGCGGTATTCCACTTCCAGGTTCAGCTCATCCAGTTCTTCCAGAAAGCTGCCTTCCGTGAGGGTTTTCAATTCTGCCAGGTAGTCGGGCATATTGTCCTCCACGGCGTTCTTTGCCGCAGAGAGCAGTGCTTCACCCAAATCCTCCTTGCGCTCCAGCTCTCCAAAGCTGTTTTCCAGCGTTTCAATGATGTCCGGCGCATATTCCTCCCGCACCGTCCAAAGGGGGACGGGGCGGGGGAACCGGGCCTCATGGGTATCGGAAATATCAAAGTAGTATTTCAGTCGGGGTTTTCCATTGTGTTCACCGTCAAAAACGGCAATGCCGTTTGCGCCCCGGTTTACCCAGCGCCCAAATTGCCGGTTCCATCGCTCGATCTCCAGGACGGCGGTGGCGTCTGGGCGCTGGGCGTAGACAAGCAGTTGTTCATCGAAAGAAAGCCGGTAGTTGCGGCAGGCAGAAGCCAGAAACGCCCGCCACTGGTCAGGAGCTGTCACGCTGCGCTGCGTTTCCTGGTACAGCTCCGTCAAGGCTTTATATCGTATCGCCATCGGTTGCCCCTCCTTTTCTTATTCTTTTTTCGCAGCTTTCAGTTCTGCGCTGTAATCCTTATCAGGGTCATATTGATTGCACAGGGAGAGCAGCAACAGCCAGATGGTATTTCCGGCCTCCTTCGGGTACATCCGAAGCGCCACGCAGGGCGCATGGTCACTGTCAACAAAGGGCCTCCCATAGCGCATAAACTGGTCGATCAGCTTTTGAGCCATCTCCCGGTATTCTTCATAGGGGTTCTGTTCCGCCTGCTGATGGAGAACCGTCATCAGCAAGTTGAACCAGTCCTCATGCGTATCCAGTTTTACGGGCGGTAAAGACGCCATTTTTATCACCTCATCTTTCCATGGCGACGGCCTGCCGCTGCCGGGGAATGGAAAACCCGTAGACTTTGGCGATGTCGTCGCCCAGCCTGCGGGTCACTCTCGTAATATCGGCGCGGGTTGCAATGCCGCGATATAGTTTTTCTTTCAGCAGTTCAATTTGAGAAGGGCTGGCGCTGTCCTTGTAAACGCGGTAAAGATAAAAGTTCGTGCCATCATGGTGGATGGCGTCGCACCGCAGATCACCCAGCCGGTCCACATACCAGGTGGAATAATCCGTATCGGAATACAGGCAGTCCCGGATATTGCCGCTGGGGATTTCCTTATATCCCATGCGCCGACCATTCCACAGGCCCAGGTCGCCTACGACTAAAATCGGTTGGGAGAGCTGCACATTGAGGTTGGCGCGTTCATCATCCAGGTAATCCCCATTGATCTCATACATCAGGGAAATGCGCTCATCTTCGGATAAATCCGGGTAGTCCGCCTCCAGGTCATCCCTCCAATCCTCATAGTCCAGGCCATAATTGCTCCAGATAACGTGTCTTTCCTCCTTCATCGGGCTTCACCCCGGTCTTTCTGCCTGGGCTTGATAGGCTGCCCCTGCTCGTCATAGTTTCTGGGATCGGCGGCGGGAGTCTGCCAGCCAAGCATGGAGCCGGCAAGCATGGCGGCCTCCTGTGCTTTGGTAACGCCATTCTTCACATTGCGGTCGTCTGCAAACTCTCGGTTCTGTTGAGCGTCAGGAGTTGAAAAATCATAGCAAGGGCTGTAGCCTTTTTCGCCCCTGGTCAGAAGAATCAGCTCCCCGGATGAGGGCAGTACACTAAAACACTGCACCGGCAGAGAAGAACGCAGCGGGATCACGCTCCCGTGAGTTTGCTCCAATCGCTCCGCAAATTCGCAGATATGATACAGGGCGCTGGAATACCCGCCGCTGGTTTCAAAATGGGTTTCGTCGATGACCCGGCAGGTGCGGTCGCGGGTTTCTCCGCCGCCAGTGAAAATGCGGATGTGGTCGCCGTCGGGAATGCGGAACAGCTCCTTGTAGCCGGGCGTGATAAACCGGATACCCTGTTTGGCCTTTTCCATGTGGTGTTCCAGGAATCGGGAAACGTAGGCGTAGAGGTAAAAGTTGTAGTCTCCATAATTGGGATTGCACCGGAGCATATAGGTGTGCTGCGGCGTCTGCACCTTAAAACCATACTCGGCGCAGTAGTTTCCCTCAAACTCAGCCTCCGGGTTCTGATAGCAAAACCTGGTCATGCTGTCACGGGTACAGAGCAGCCCATTCTTCTCCCGCAGAGTGTTGACCACCTCATCAAGCTCCGCCTTAAACTCGTCCGTCTTGTATTCCCTCCGATGGTCGAACCAGGAAGTGTAAAACTCTTTTCCAGCGCCAAAATCCCCGCGCAGATGGCCGATACAGCCGGTTTGCCCTTCAAGCTGGCTGCTCTGGTTGTACGCATACAGGCGATCCGCCGGGGTCATGCTGGTAATTGTCAGTTCCATTATCGCTCACGTCCTTTCTTTTTCGCTTGTCGTTTTTGCTCCGATATGGCTTTTTCCCTTGCCTGCCAATATTCGGGGTGGTGAATTTGCACGCTGCTATTGATAACAGCCTCATACGCACCGGGGGCAAAGCGCCCGTTCACCGGAGCCTGGATCATCTTTTTATCCATCAGCTCCCGGAGAGCCACCTGCGCGTCATTATCTTCCTCAAAGCAAAGATAACCGCTCGCTATAAAACCGCAGCCCATCGCTTCTTTTCGGAATACCTTTTCCGCCAGCTCCCGCCGCACCATAACGCCGCCATGCCCTGGGGTAGAAACGGAATAAACGCCGGGGCAGAGCGTTTCGCACTCCTGGACTTTGCCCCATGGGGAATAGGGCGGGGCCTCCGGCGCAATGGTGTTTTGCCGCTGTTCCTCCAGGCACTGCACCTCCTCCTGCGCCCGCGCCACCAAATCCTTCTGCGCGGAAAACAGGTCGCTGAAATAGTGGCCCCAATCGTAGTCCGTCCGGTTACTACATTTCCAGGTGACAAACTGCTGGGGCGCTGTCAAATGAACACCCAAGACAAATTCGCTGTCGCCCACATGACAGGAATCCGTAATGATATATCCGGCGTTTTCTCTGTAATCCATCATCGCTCACGCTCCTTTGCGGTTTTCTTTTTGGCCTGTTCCTGCTGAATCGCAGTAAGGCCATGCTTGGCCCAGCCGGGAAGGTCCTCCGGCTGTATCGTTCCCAGCACGTCCATGCGCTCATAGCGGCTTTCTTTTCCAGTATAAAGGTCAACGCAGTAACAGGCTGACCCCCTGCTGTGCGGGGAAGCCCCAAAGCCTCCCATACAGAGCTTGAGCTGGCGAGTGGCCCTGCGGTATTCCCGGCGCAGCACCTCCGGCTTTATCACCACGATTTTCCCGTGCAGATCATCCTCATAGGAAATGGGGATGCAGCCCTCCGCTGTAATGGGGCGGTCGTCTATGCCCTGTATGCGGGGCTTATTGAGTTCTATGTGGGTTTTCTGCGCTTGCTCGGCAACCCGCTGGCCGAACAGCTCCACAATCTCCGGGAAATCATCACTGGCCATCACTTCGCTGTATTCTGCAAATAAGGCGTTTTGCCGACAAAAGGCGCACATATACTTCATGCCGGTTTCATCCTGCGGATTTTCCCCCAGGACAACCTCGCGGTCGCCAATCTGCACCGCCTGGATAATCTCATAATCACCGGCCATGCGTTTTTCTGTGGAATCATCGTTCATCACTCTGCCTCCAATTCCTGTTTAATAAATACTTTGATTTCCTTTACACTGGCAAAATCCCGTTCATCCCCGGTAAGGTAGCGCACCGTGTCCTGCCATTGAGACAGCGGGTAGCTGTTCTCATCCATCCTGCACAGGTCCAAAAGGGCCGCCCGCCGCAGGATAGGCGAAAGATTTAAGTCGGAGATGAAACAGCCATGCCGAGCCGCCAGTATGTCCAGCAGGTGCAGTTCATTCATGGCAACACCTGCTTTCTTCAGCTTCTTTCAGCAATTCCTCCACCAGCCTGCCGCTGCGGACTTTATTCCGGTCTGCCAGCACCTTGTTCTGGACGCACAGCACCGCCCGGATGTTGGGAACGGTAATGCCGGGGACCTCCACCATCTCCTCCGGGGTGATGGTGAGAAGCTGCACCGGGGAGTAACCAGCCTGGGCAAAGATGCGGAACAGCCGTTGTTCAAATCGTTCTCTCATCTGCAAAGCTCCTTTCTTTTTTGGTATGTAAAAGGGGCGGCCCCGCATGGCCGCCCCTGGCTGGTTACTTCTTCCGGCTTCTGACTTTCAGGAAAATCAGGCCGCCGATGATGAATACCACCAGCGCAATGGCAATAATCGCTTTCAGTTCCATAAAATCATTCCTCCTTACACAGATTCAAACCGCCGTTATTTTGCGGTATGGTTGTCCTTTTTGCGCTTGCCCACATAGGCCGCAACGCCCAGGGCGGCAGCGCCCATAGCGGATACGCCCATCAGGGCCGCCCACAGCCACGGCTTGCTGTCGTCACCAGTTTTCGGGGTGTCGCGCAGCTCATTGTGCATTTGCGCCACAGTGGTCTTATCCGCCAGAATCGTCACCTTTTTATCCGCAGGCAGCACATAGTTGGCGCTGGCCCCATCCGATACCTCGGACACGGTGTAATCGCCTACGCGCAGGCCCTCGATGAAGATTTCGCCGTTTTTATCCGTTTTGAAGGTCTGGTCGTAGCCGTTGGCCCCGGTCACGCGGAAGGAGAAGCCCTCCACCTTGCCGTCGCTGGACGTTTTTTCAATCCGCAGGGAGCCAGTCTGGGCCATGTTGGTGAAACCAATCCCGGCCTCGTTCTCTACCTCGTAAATCTTGCCGTTCTCGGTGATCTCCACATAATAGGCGTTTTCATCCAGCAGGAAGCCCTCCGGCGCTTTGGTTTCCCTTACGAACACGCCGCCGTAGAGGATGTGGGACATCTCGTAAATGCCGGTGCTGGTTTCCTCCAGCTTGCCCAGCAGCTCGTCACCCTCGTCCAGCTCTTTGTTGCCGTTGGTATCGCGGTACACTTCAAATTCAGCGCCCGTCAATTTGTTATCGGGATAATCCTTATCCACCTTGGTGAGCCGCAGATCACCATACACACGCTCATTGGCAAGGGAAATCTCTACAACCTGTCCATCTTCCTCCACAGTAACGGGAATCACTTCATCGGAGAGGATGAACCCTTCCGGGCTTTCCAGTTCTTTCAGCACCCAATCACCGTAAGGCACATTGGTGAAAGAAAAGCTGCCGTCGTCCGCTGAGGTAGTGGTGGCAAGGGCGTTTTCGGCGGTAAACTCGGTTTCATCGGACTTAAACAGACCGATTACAGCCCCGCCCAGGCCCGTGCCGTTCTCATCGGTTTTGAGGCCCTTGATTTCGCCGCGGATCAGCTCGTTTGTGACAGCCTCGCCATCATTAGCGGAAATCTCTACCACGGCAACAGAAGGCCCGCCGTACTCAAAGGTGAACGGGAAGGTTTCGCCATTCAGCAGGTAATGGCTGTCAGTGGAAAGCTCCTTCAGGTAGAAGCTGCCGAAAGGCAGGTCGGTGCTGCAAACGGCCTGGCCGTTCTCATTCACAGAAACGATCTCCAGAAGCCCGTCTGCCGGGATCACGGAACCGTCTGCTGCGGTGATGTCCTCCTGGGCATAGAGGCCAAAGGTCACGGCGGAGATCTCGCCATTCATGCCAATGCCAAAGGTTTCATCCTGCTCCAGCACCTTGTCAAGCGTCACAAGGGCTTTCTGGCGCTGGTTGTAGAAGCTGGCAGAGGTTTCGGTGACTTCCACCTCCTGGCCTGCGTACACCAGCTCCACGTTGGTGACGTTCTCGCCGGTATCCACCATGCCGTGAGGGAACTGGATTTCCTTCACCTGGAACTTGCCCAGGTAGAGGGGCTGGCTCTGGGCTGTCCCGTCCTCGCCGGTGGTGATGGTGTCCACTACCTCGCCCGCAGAGTAGCGCAGGGTGCCGTCCAGGGTGTAGACGTCCTCCAGGGCGGTGATTTCAAACACCGCACCGGGCAGGCCCTGCACCTCATACACCGGCTGGTAAACGCCCTCGTTTTCTGTCACAGAGGAAAATACCTCGCCGGTCTTGCTGACTTTGATGATTCCTTTCTGGGCCATGTTGGGCTTGGTGACTTCAATCACCGTCACGCCGCCTTCCACGCTGGAATTGTCCTCGGTCACATCAAAGTAAACCGGGGTGCTGTCCAGCACATAGCCGTAGGGGGCCTGTACTTCAACCAGGGAATATCCCGCGCCGTATTCCAGCTTTTCAGGCGTTACCAGATAGCCCTCGGAATTGGTGTAGAACGTATCAATGGTGGTCGGCGTCGGGTAAGTGAAGGTCATTTCCACCTTGCTGCCATCGGGACGGTAAATCTGGAACCCGGCCCCCGCATAGGGGATGGTGACGCCGGTTTCCGCGTCCACCTTGACCACCTTGATGAAGCTCTCAAAGTTGGCGTTGTTGATGAGATAACGGTAGGTCTGGCCGTCCTGAGCGATATACACTTCAAAATCGTCCATCAGCTCGCGGCCTTCCCAGCCCTTGGTCTGACGGACGATATAGGTGCCGTAGGGCAGCTTCTTCGACTGTGCAAAGCCGTTCTCATCGCAGACGAGGACATCGCGCTCAGATTCCTTGGCATTTTCATAGCTGCCGGCTGATTTCAAAAACACCTGGAATTCCGCGCCGGATTCCGGGGTTTCTATCTGGGTTTCCCCGTCGTCGGTATGCTTGATTATGGCAATGTCGCCCTTGATGACCTGCTCCGTCACATCGTTGGCGGTGTCGTTCAGCTCAATCTCATACAATTCCGGTTCCGCGCCTACCTTGTGGATAGAGGAATCCAGCAGGTAGCCCTCGCTGGGGTTGATTTCACGGATTGTCCAGTCCGAATCGCAGACGTAATATCCGGTGGTGAACTGGCCGTTCTCATCGGTGGTATAGCTGTCGATGAGTGTATCTCCCTTATACAACCCATAGGTTGCTCCGGCAAGAGAACCGTCGCCCTGGGGCGCGCCCGTTTCCACATCGCTCTTGGTGACAGTGACACGGAACTTTTTGAGGACATTGTTCACGCTCTTGTGGGTCACTTCATTCCACTCGATGGTGGCTGTCTGGGAATCCGGCACCACATAACGGATGGGGGTATCCACCTCCTCCAGTACATAGCCCGTGCCGATGAGCACGTTTTCAAAGCGCGCCACACCGTTTCCGTCTGTCACCGCATACTCATCCACCGGCTGCCCGGAGAGGGATGTGCCGTACAGATGGAAGGTCATGCCCTCCACCAGCCCGTCCTCGCTGGTTTTCGTCACTTCCAGGCTGCCGCGTTTGAGCACGTTGCTAAAAGTCACGGTGGCGGTCTGGCCGCTGACGATGGTCACGCGCTGGCTTTCCTGGGGTTCGTATTTGTCAATCGACTGCTCGGTTACGGTATAAACGCCGGGATTGAGGTCGGAGATGTCGATCTCGCCCGCCTCATTGGTGGTCTTGGTGGCGCTGTATCCTTCGCCGGTAATGGTGAAGCTGATCCCGGCTACCTGTCCATCCTCGGAAGTCTTGACCAGCTTCATATTGCCGGTTTTTACTTCCAGGTTCAGATAGCCCACCATATAATCGGACACGGTTTCCCCGTAGGTGGCAAAGTCCTGCTTGCCGCCGCCGATAATCCCATCCGTCCATACCACTACGCCGCTGCGCTGGGCGGAGATTTTTTCTGCTTTTACCGTTACAGAGCCTTTGATGGCCTGGCTGGAAGTGATGGTGAGCTGGTTTCCGTCCACAGAGAAGTTCAGGCCGGTAATATTGCTGGTAAAGGTGTAATCTCCCAGCACGCCGTTGGTATCCGTGAGAGTGAGGGAATACTGCTGGCCGTCCCATTTCAGCTCGTAGGCCCCGGCGTCTGCGGTGCTGCTGAAAAAGCTGGGCAGCATGGTATGGCGTTTTACCGCGCTCTCAATAGCGGAATACTGGCTGAAGATCTCGCTGTAAAGGGGATTCTCCGGGCTGGTATATTCCGCGATATTGTTCTTGCCCTGGGCGTTGGCGTCCACATGGTTAAACTGGCTGTCGCGCTCGCCTACGACGGTTTCCCAGACAAGAAGCTGGGTGGCGATTGCCCCGGCCATCTTGCTGGCGTCCTCCGGGTCATCGGTCATCCATGAGGTGCTGGCGTTGCCCTGCCATCCATAGGTCATAATCCGCCCGATATATTCCTTGATGGTGTCCGGTGGGATAGTGGGGTTCAGATCGGACGGGTAATCATCCCAGAAATCCTCGCCCCGGCCAGTAAACTGGTCGCCGGAATGAACGCTGACGCCGGGTTCGATACAGTAGATGACTTTCCCGTTAAAGGAATCCTGCGTGTGGATGGTAAAACCGTTATTTTCGCCGGTAGACCATCCGCCCAAGAAATTCATAGCGGAATGTCCCCAGCCTGCCTTGTTGGGGTCGCTGGCACGGGGGAACTCCACCATATACGTCGTCATGGTTTCCCCTGCGGCAAACGCTGTGGTTCCCGTCCCTGCGAATATGCCCAGGCACATGAGCATGGCCATGAACAGGGACAGGGGCTTTCTCAATGCTTTCATCGTGTTACCTCCTTGAAATGGCCGCAAAAAAGCACACCGTTTCCGATGTGCTGCGGCTTGTGTTGGTTACTGTCTAAAAAAGAGAGGCCCGCCCGGTTTTCCTCGCAGCCCGATGTCTGCCTGTGGAAAAGAGGCCGGAGCTTTCTATATACATCCAGGCTCCCCAAATATCTTCTTTTTTTAGGCTGTTTAGGTTGTTTGGAAGGGGTGAGGTGTGGAGAGGGGGAACCGGCACAAGCTGCCGTTTCCCTGCAAATGGGCGCACTTCCCCCTTGTGAGTGGGCTATCTCTCTAAACTGCGCTGGCGTTTGCGGTAAAGTTCCAGCGCCTTGACAATGGTGTCCTCGATCTTCTGCGTGGGCGTCCCCGGCGCAAAAAACCGGCTGATTTTTTCTTTTGGGATTTTGAACTGTTCTTTTTGATTGGGCTTTTCCTCCTTCATAATGGAAACAAGGGCGTCTTTGGCCAGCCGTTCCCCTCCAGTCTTGGCTTCGGACATCTGTCGCATTTTGATGGCTTGGGCGTGGGACGGGGTGCAGTCCATCTCGTCCATGATAGCGAACAAGTCGGCCTGTTCTTCTTTTCGCAGGTAGGACAGCTCCACCGCAGGGCGCATGGCAATCTGGAGCATTTCCTGGTCTTTAAGGACTGAGTTATCTACCAGCTCCAGAATTTCCGGGATAAGGTGGGTAAGGCGGATATACCTATAAATCTGAGGTTGACTATCTCCGCTATCCCTGCTGATCTGCTGGGCTGCTGTAACGCCTTTTAACTTATTATCCAGTGGAGAAGAAGTTAAATCCGTCCGCTGACCCTGTCGTTTTAATGCGTCCAGCTTCATTTTGTAGGCAAACGCCTTCTCCGAGGGCAGAATCTGCTCCCGCTGCAAGTTGGAGTCCACCATGATAATCGTGGCTTCATCATCGGTGAGCTGCCGCACAATACAGGGGATTTTCGCAAGCCCCGCTAAATCCGCCGCCTTTTTCCTGCGGTGTCCGGCCACCATTTCATAGCCGCCCTCCGGTTTGGGGCGCACCAGGGCAGGGACCAATACGCCGTACTGCTTCACGCTTTCCGTCATTTCCTGCATAGCTGCGTCCATCCGCACCTTAAACGGGTGGTTCGGGAAGTCGCTGATTTCCGTGGGCGAAAGATTGACAACTTTTTCAAGCCGTGCCTCAGCCCGCTCTTCCTCCGTGGAAAACAGGTCATCGACTGAGGGAAGATTGAAGTTTAGCCCGTTGCTTTTCGCCATCCGCCAGCACCTCCTTTGAAAAATCCGCATAAGCCTGGGCCACCTTGCTCCCCTTGTCGTAGGCGTAAATACTCTTGCCTGCGGCGCTGATTTCTGCGGCTTTGATGGCTACGGGAATCTCGGAACGATAAATTTTCAACACGCTCCCGTAACTCTGCCGCAGTGTATCTGCTGTCTGTCTGGCAAGGTTTGTGCGCCCATCCACCAGAGTGAGCAGCACCCCGTCCACCTTCAGAGCCGGGTTGATCTGCCGTTTCACCTTATTGATGGTTTTCATAAGCTGGGTCATGCCCTTGGCGGGGAGATAGTGGGCCTGCACCGGGATAATCACGCTGTCCGCCGCAGCCAGGGCGTTGATCGTAATCATACCCAGGGACGGCATACAGTCAATGAGAACCACGTCATAGTGCTTCTTGGCTTCATTGACATAGGTCCGCAAAGTAAACTCCCGGCTCATGGCGTTGACCAGGCTCATTTCCAGCGCGGACAGCTCAATGTTGGCGGGCATAAGGTCTACGCCCTCGCTGTGGTGCAAAATGCCCTCATCCGTGGTGAATGGCTCATCCCGGATCACTTTTTCCATAACGGTGGCCAGGGTGGTGGGCAGGCTGTCTTGGTCTTGCCAGCCTAGGCAGGTGGTGAGGTCGCCCTGTGGGTCTGCGTCAATGAGCAGTACCTTTTTCCCCAGACGGGCTAAACCAATGCCCAGGTTCACCGTCGTGGTGGTTTTGCCTGTGCCGCCTTTCTGGTTGGCCAGCGCGATCACGCGGCCATCCCTGGGGCGGCTTCTTTGTTCCGGCATTTTCATGTCCTCCTTCTTCTTAGATTTAGCCGCCCGTTGGCAAGACGGACGGCTATGTATGAGAAAATCCGAAAGATGGACATGAAAAAAGCCGCTTACTCTTTCTGAAAAGAATAAGCGGCTCATCTGGCAGCGATATGTAATTTTACATCTTCTTCACCGGGGCGCACATGGCTTTGAGCAGAAGTTCATCCAGGCAGCCGGTGTCCCGGTTTTCACGGAGCATAGTATTGCGCAGGTGATTAAGGCTCTGGATCACAATGCTGTTTTCGGCGGGGGTGAGGTATATCTTGAATTTCCGTTTTTTCATAGGGCGTTCCTCCTTTACGCTTTCAGTATATATGGAAGGAACACTGCGCCGCAAATGTGCGAGAGTTCATCCACTTGAAACACAGCAGCGGCAACTCAGAAGGACAAGATAAACTGGATTCGGTTTGGTCAAATCCTGACAAATCAGGACATCCCCTTCAAAAGAAAAACCGTTCACAAAGGCCGTCATGGAATCGAAAAAATGACGGGGAAAATGCCCTCTAAAACACCCCGATTTCGGCTCGCAGTTGCCCCATTTTTTAATCATAACGGGGTCAAAAAGGGCCTGTTGCCCCATTATTAATCAAGAAAAACCGGGTCAGGCAAGGTCAAATCCTTCCAAAATCGGACAAAGGACAACAGACTTTTTGGAAAGGAAAAAGCCCGGAAAACCGCATGGTTCCGGGCTTTTTGAGCATTTTTGAATTGGTTTGTCGGGCCTGTTATCTCTTGGAGAACTGAGGCGCACGACGGGCAGCTTTGAGACCGTATTTCTTTCTCTCTTTCATACGTGGATCTCTTGTTAAGTATCCTGCTTTTTTCAGAACCGGTCTGTAATCCGGATCAGCCTGTAATAAAGCTCTTGCGATACCATGACGAACAGCGCCTGCCTGGCCTGTATATCCGCCGCCCTTTACATTTACAATAACGTCAAATTTATCTGCTGTTTCTGTAGCTGCTAACGGCTGACGAACGATAACTTTTAAAGTCTCAAGTCCGAAATAATCATCAATGTCTCTTTTATTAACTGTAACTGCGCCTGTTCCTGGTACCAGGTAAACTCTGGCGATAGATTTTTTTCTTCTTCCTGTTCCGTAATATTTAGTAGTTGCCATGAACTTTTCCCTCCTACATCAATTAAAATGTTAAAGCTTCAGGTTTCTGAGCTTCATGTTTGTGATCAGGTCCTGCATATACAAATAATTTTTTGTACATCTGTCTTCCTAAAGGTCCTTTTGGAAGCATGCCTTTAACAGCATATTCAACAACTCTTTCAGGATGTTTTGCTAACATTTCTTTTAATGTAGTTTCTTTCATTCCGCCTACATAGTCAGAATGATGGTAGTAAATTTTCTGATCTAATTTCTTACCTGTTACTTTGATCTTTTCTGCGTTTACAACGATTACGAAATCACCGGTATCAATGTGAGGTGTAAAAATCGGTTTGTTTTTACCTCTTAATACTTTTGCGATTTCAGAAGATAAACGACCTAATGTATATCCTGTAGCGTCAACTACATACCATTTTCTTTCAATTGTTGCCGGGCTGGCCATAAATGTATTCATGATTTTCCTCCTTGAGATTTTCGACAGTATTTCAATGTGAATGTCCGGACACACTGATTGCCTGTCAACTGTAAATAATTGAATAATGTGTCTGCATTATTCGAACGCGGTTTCAGATGAATTTGTGGAGAATCCTCTGTAAACACAGCGTTCCCGCAGAGCGGTCCCACCCGCCTGCATCTATAGGAAAATGTTATCAAAACATTTTTTCACCTTGTCAGACCCAGTTATTATAGTATAAGAAAATGGCAGTGTCAACACTTTTTTATAATGGCCACTTGCGGCTGTTTTTAAGCTTCCGCCTCTGTTTTGGCTGTTTCCGGTGTCTGCTCAGTCCCGGCCTCAGCGTGTATCTCCTCTTCTTTCACTTCTCTGAAATCATCTTCCTGCACTTCTTCAGAAACAACTTCCGCTTCCGCAACAATATCTTCTTCTTTTACTTTTGAGCCGCAGGCAGAGCAATACTGGCTTCCATTCTGCACATCGGCTCCGCAGGAATCACATTTCTGATATCCCTTTAAAATTTTGATATCTTCTTTGTAATTTACAATTCTTTTCAGATTTTCCTGTACATTATGAACCGCCTCTTTAAATGCTTCATCCGGATGATCTCCGTAACGGTCCATGTACATCTTACCAATGGTCTGGTAAAGATTCTCGTTCTTTCTCTGGAGATCCGCAATCTTAACGGATAATTTCGTGATTTCCGTAAGATCTTTTGTTTTGTTTAACACACCCTGGCCTTTCTCTGCTATTACTTTGCCTAAATCATCAAAAAATGCCATCTGAATACCCTCCGTTTTTATCTTATTATAGTATATTTATAAAAATTCTATTCCTATCATTGTAAGTCCATGAGCAGGAGCTGTCGGTCCTGCGGCATGTCTGTCACATGCTTTTAATATTTCAGACATCTGCCAAGGTTCTAAATCTCCCGTTCCTGCCTGTATCAGGGTCCCTGCCAGAATCCGAACCATATTATACAAAAATCCACTGCCCGTTACTCGTATAGAAATAATATCTCCCTGCTTTTTCACATTTAGAGAATAAATCGTCCTTACGGTATCCTCCACTGCCGTATTCACAGAACAGAAACTTTTAAAATCATGGGTTCCGCAAAGCAGTTCTGCTGCCTCCTGCATCTTCTCAATATCCAGAGGCCGGTAAAAAAAATATGTATCCCGGCGATTGACAGGCTGCGGAAATCTGCGGTTTAAAATTTTATATTCATACGTTTTTCTGCTTTCGCAGTGCCGCGGATGAAAATCCAAATCCACCTCACAGGAGTCCTGTACTGCAATATCTTCCGGCAGAAACCGGTTCAGCGCATAAGAAATCTTGTGGGGAGGTATCCTTGTTTCCGTATCAAAAACAGCCACATTTCCAAGGGAATGTACTCCTGAATCCGTACGGCTGGCACCTGTTACTTTAATATTTTCTTTCAGAAGTCCACTGAGGGTACGGTTTAACACGCCTTCAATAGTTTCCCCGTTGGGCTGAATCTGCCAGCCACAGTAATTTGTGCCGTCATAAGCCACAACCAGCTTTATTCTTTTCATAAAAGAACCCTCAATACAATCATAACACATAAATAAATCCACGCAACAGCATACGCCCAATAATCCCGGCCCTCATAATGCAGCGGTTTCATTTTTGTCCGGCCCTCACCGCCATGGTAACACCTAGCTTCCATTGCCAGCGCCAGATCTTCCGCTCTTCGGAAAGAGGACACAAACAAAGGAACCAGCAGAGGAATCAGAGCTTTTGCTTTTTTTAGCAGTCCCCCGGAGTCAAAATCCGCTCCTCTGGCGGTCTGCGCTTTTTTTATTCTATCTGCTTCATCTCCCAGCAATGGAATAAAACGCAGTGCAATAGACATCATCATTGCAATCTCATGTACAGGCACGCCAATTTTCTGCAGTGGACGCAGACCTGTCTCCATACCGTCTGTAAGCTTGTTGGGCGTGGTAGTCAGCGTCATCACAGAAGTGCCAAGGACCAGATAGATCAGGCGGATACTGAAAAATACCGCATTATATACTCCCTGATCCGCAATTTTTATAAAATACCATCGGAAAAGTATATCCCCCGGCGTAAAAAACAAGTTAAAAAATGCTGTAATACCCACTAATACCCAGATTAATTTCAATCCTTTCAGCATTAGTTTTCCCGGGATCCCGGCGATAGCTGTAACAGCAATCAAAAATACAGTTGCCAGAAGAAAACCCGTAAGACTTTGCAGCACAAACAGCGAGACAATGTATATAATTGTAGACACCAGTTTAACCCTGGGGTCCAGTTTGTGTATCAGGGAGTTCCCCGGATAATACTGGCCTAATGTAATATCTTTTAACATAATTTCAAAATTTCTTCCTTTGCCTCTTCTATTGTAATTGCGTCTGCAGATACTTTGATTCCCCGCTCCCGCAGTTCATGCAGCAGATAAGTTACCTCAGGCGCCGCAAGTCCGGCCCTCTCCAGCTCTTTATAGTGTGAAAATACTTCCCTGGCTGTCCCGTCCAGCAAAATCCTGCCATGATCAAGTACAATGATTCTGTCCGCATAATCAGCCACATCCTCCATACTGTGAGAAACCAAAATCACAGTAATCTTTTTTTCCCGATGTAAAAATTGAATCTGGGAAAATAATTCATCACGGCCTCTAGGGTCCAGTCCCGCTGTAGGCTCATCTAAAATCAAAATTTCAGGTTCCATGGCAAGAACACCCGCAATGGCAGCTCTCCTTTTCTGGCCCCCTGACAATTCAAAAGGTGACATTTCCCAGTACTTTTGTGCAAGCCCTACCGTTTTCAGCGCCTCCTGGGCTTTTTTCACAGCCTCTTCTTCCGTCAGTCCCTGATTCTTTGGTCCAAAGGATACATCACGAATGACTGTTGTCTCAAAAAGCTGATACTCCGGATACTGAAAGACCAGTCCTACTTTTCCTCTCAACTGCTTTAAGCTAAAACCCGGTTGATGAATATCCTGATTATGAAACAAAATCTTTCCGGCATCTGGTTTTAAAAGCCCGTTCAGCAGCTGAATTAAGGTAGACTTTCCGGAACCGGTATGACCGATTATTCCAATAAATTCTCCGTCATTTATTTTAAAACTGATATCATCCAGAGCCTTTTGTTCATAACTTGTCCCACCGCCATAAATATAAGTTACATTTTGTATTTCCATTGACATATTGCTTCCACCAATTCTTCTCTCGTTAAGACATCTGCCGGCACCGGCACTCCTGCCTGATGCAGTTCATAAGCAAGCTGTGTAATCTGAGGCACCGAAAGCCCAAGACTCTTTATTTTCTCTATCTGTCCAAAAACTTCTCTGGGAGCTCCCGTCAGTGCAATCTCGCCGTCATTCATCACATACATATGATCAGCGAAAACCACCTCTTCCATATAATGAGTAATCAGGATTACCGTTACACCTTTTTTCCGGTTCAGCTCTAAAACGGTCTGAAGAACCTCCCTTCTCCCGTGGGGATCCAGCATAGCCGTGGATTCATCCAGAATAATACACTTTGGTTCCATAGCTACAATACCGGCGATGGCAATCCGCTGCTTTTGTCCCCCCGACAGCCGGCCGGGCGGCTGATAGCGGTATGCCGTCATCCCCACCGCTTCCAGACTGGCGGCTACTCTCTCCCAGATTTCCTCTGTAGGAATGCCTATATTTTCCGGTCCAAATGCCACATCTTCTTCCACAACACCTGCTACCATCTGATTATCCGGATTCTGAAAAACCATACCAGCGGCCTTTCGGATATCCAGCGTATTATTTTCATCCCCTGCATCCATACCATCCACCCAGAGTGTTCCTCCGGTTGGAGTTAACAAAACATTTAGATGCTTGGCCAGTGTAGATTTTCCTGAGCCGTTGTGGCCCAGTATGGCCACAAACTCTCCCTCCTTAATATCCAGGTCTACATCTTTTACAGCTTCTATTACTTCTTTAATTTCACCCTGTTCATCCCGCCGGGCAAATTCATGCTTCAATTTTCTAGCTTTCACAAAGGACATAGTTTTTGTTTCCTTCTTATCTCTTTTATGAATAATCAATCCATAAGTCTCTCGATTCTGCTGCCTGTACGGCTCAGAACTTTATTACAGCGCATTTGATTATTCAATATAATCATCAAATTTTGTAAGACTTCCCTCCAGCTTCATATGAGAAAACGCATTCTGGCGAAGCGCCTCATACAATACAATCGCCACGGAATTTGCCAGATTCAAAGAGCGGCTCTCTCCCGCCATGGGAATCCGAATGCAGTCTGCCCGGTGATGAGCCAGTATTTCTTCTGGAATACCCCCGCTCTCTTTTCCAAACATAATATAACAATCCGGCTCATAAGAAACATCTGTATACACATTTTTTCCTTTTGTAGTGGCCATATAAATTTTTGCTCCCGGATTTTTATCCAGAAAATCCTGATAATTAATATATCTTACTACATCAAGTTCCTTCCAGTAATCCATTCCGGCCCGTTGAATGGCCTTTTCATTCAGCTTAAATCCCAGGGGTTCTATTAAATGCAGGCGAGAATCTGTGGCTGCACAGGTTCTCCCGATATTTCCGGTATTTGACGGTATTTCCGGCTCAAATAAAACAATATTCAATTTTGCCATTTCATTTATTGCCTTTCTATAATTTCTGTTCTGCCCGGAGTTTTTCTACGAACCGCTCCAGCCGCCCCACTGCCAGTTTTAAGTTTTCCAGAGAATATGCATAGGATATTCTAAGAAAGCCTTCTCCGCAGGCTCCAAACGCCGTTCCTGGCACCACTGCCACCTTTTCTTCTTCTAAAAGCTTTGTGGCAAACTCTTCAGAAGTCATACCAAACTCCTTAATACATGGGAAAACATAAAAGGCACCGTAGGGCTCAAAACATTTCAGTCCCATTTCTTTAAACCGATGCAGAAGATAACGTCTTCTTCCATTATATTCTTCCCGCATACCGGCTACACTTTCATCACCGTTTTTCATAGCTTCCACAGCCGCATACTGACTGGCAGTAGGCGCACACATAATAGCAAACTGATGAATCTTTAACATCTCCCGGATAATTACTTCCGGTCCGCAGGCATAGCCAAGACGCCATCCTGTCATGGCGTGAGACTTGGAAAATCCATTAATATAGACGGTCCGCTCCCTCATCCCCGGAAGAGATGCTATAGATATATGCCGGTCCAGATAAGTCAGCTCTGAATAGATTTCATCTGTCAGCACAAAAAGATCATGCTCCAGAATAATATCTGCAATATCCTCCAGATCTTTTTTCTCCATAATGGCACCGGTGGGATTATTGGGAAAGGGAAGTATCAGAATTTTAGTTTTGGGTGTAATGGCCCCAAGCAGCTCTTGGCGGGTCAGTCGAAATTCATTTTCTTCCTTTAATTCTATCACCACAGGCACACCGCCGGCCAGACGGGTACATGGCAGATAAGAAACATAGCTTGGCTGTGGAATCAACACCTCGTCCTCCGGGTCAAGCATCGCCCGCAGCGCAATATCAATTGCCTCGCTTCCGCCTACGGTCACAAGGGTTTCATGAGCATAATCATAGGAAAGTCCATACCGGCGCTTTAAAAATTTCGTTATCTCAATTTTTAATTCCTTTAATCCCGCATTAGATGTATAAAAGGTTCTCCCCCGTTCCAGCGAATAAATTCCCTCATCTCTGATATTCCACGGTGTATCAAAATCGGGCTCCCCAACACCAAGGGAAATGGCATCCTTCATCTCACTTACAATGTCAAAAAACTTCCGGATACCTGAGGGTTCAATTTCAGTAATTACTTTTGATAAAGGATTTCTCATGGGCTCATCAACATCCTTTCATCTTTTGCCTTCTCAGTCATTACAGTACCGTGGTCCTTATACTTCTTTAAAATAAAATTCGTTTTTGTACTGAGAACGGAATCCAGGGTAGAGAGTTTATCCGACACAAACTGCGCTGCATCCCGGAGAGATTTCCCCTCCAGAGTAACCAAAAGATCATAGCTGCCAGAAATAAGATATACCGCATTTACTTCTGAATAATTATAAATACGCTCCGCAATTTTATCAAATCCCTGTCCTCTCTGAGGGGCAACACTTACCTCAATGAGGGCAGAGACTTTTTCTATAGAGGTTTTGTCCCAGTTAATCAATGTGTGGTAACCGCAGATCACATGCTCCGCCTCCATAGCTTCCAGTTCATTCATAACCGCAGCCTCATCTTCCCCTAAAATAACTGCCAATTCTGCCAGATCAATCCTGCTGTTTTTTTCAATAAATGTCAATATTTTTTCTCTCATTACAATTCCTCCCTTTCATCTTTTCTATATTCTCTCAGGAGATGGAATATTTTTACATGCCGTCAGCCCCGGTTAAATCACTTTATATAGTTGGTCTGTCTTTGGAGGTTCCAGAAACCTGTGTTCCTCTCCATTTATCAAAACACGGTCATTTCCCTTAACCGCCTTGCCTACAACAGTCCCATGGATTCCGTTTTTCTCTAGATCCCGCACAAGCTGATTTCCGTCCGCTGCGGCAATAAGCATACTTCCGCTGGATATCAGCTCATAAGGATTAATTCCAAAAAATTCGCAGACCTCCACCGTCTCCTGCCGGATTGGAATTTTCTTTAAATCAATTTCAAGTCCGATGCCGGAAGCTTCCGCCATCTCCCAGAGGGCTCCAAAGATACCGCCCTCTGTTACATCATGCATGGCGTGAACCCCTGTTTTTACTGCCACAGCCCCATCCGCAACTACAGAAAGGTACTGCTCTAGCTCTCTGGCAGCCGCTACAAAACCGGCAGGAAAACGCGATAAAAGTTCCTGCTCTTTTTCTTTCGCCAAAATTACTGTTCCTTCAATAGCTATCCATTTTGTGATAACAATATCATCTCCAGGCTTTGCTCCGGCTGTAGATACCATCTGATTTTTTTTCACTTTCCCGATACCTGTAACTGTTAAAAGAGGCTGATTAACTGCCTTTGTCACCTCTGTATGGCCGCCTACAACCTGGACATTATATTTTTCACATTCGCCGTCGATCTGCTGCATCATTTCCCTGATCTGCAGTTCTGTAATATCCTCAGGAAACAGCGCCGTCAGCAAAACACCCACAGGCTGTGCACCGGCGCTGGCCAGATCATTCAGTGTAATCAGCATGGCCATCTTTCCAATGTCCTGCACCGTTCCGGTAATCGGGTCTGTAGACACCACAAACAGTTCATCCTCCTTCAGGGCAATTGCCGCGCAGTCCTCCCCCACGCCGGCCCCCTGGCAGACCTCTTTCCTTTTAGTATGTAACTGTTTAAAAACAGATCTTTTTAATACACTCTCTGGTAATTTTCCAATTTTCATCTTTCTTCTATTCTCCGGAAATATTCTTAATATTTTTCCTCTGTCTTTCTTAATTCGCTATTAATATCTATGCAGGCAGGGCTGTCTCCTCTGAGACAGCCCTGTCATACATTGCGGCGCCCTGACACCTGATGCTGCAGAGCCCCGCTTTAAATATCATTCTTCAGATTTTTTATCATCTGTATCCTGTTTATTCTGATCAGAGCCCGAATTTTCAGGCTTCTGATTTTCAGAATCCTGTTTCTCCTGTTCTTCCTTCTTCTGCTCTTCTTCTTTTTTCTGTTCTTCCTGCTTTTTATCTGCTTCCTGCTGAGCCTTCCATTTTGAAACAGCTGCCTTTACAGTTCCCAGATCACCGCTGGCAATGGCCTTTTTAATAGCAGCGCTGGCTTCTTCACTGGCACCGCCCAGACCTACCTCATAAATTGCAGGAGATGCGTTGTAGGTGCTCTTGTTAAATACCTCCCGGCTTTTTTCTACCCCTCCAACTTTTACGACTTTCCAGAGCTGGGCTTTCCTTCCGGTATGGGAACTTTGAACCTTTGTGATACTGCCCAGGGCAGCACCTGATGTTTTAAACTCCGTCTTTGGCTGCGTAGTACTTAAAGTCTCACTTTCAAAGATAACCTCCCGGTCAGAATCCCTTGTCTCCTGTCCGTAAATAGTAAAATACAGCTCTCTGCCGCTTGTATATCCTTCAATATAAACAGGTGTTTTTGTATTATTTTTAAACTTCAGATTTTTATAGGTTCCCGCAATGGCCGCATCACTGGAAGGATCTACATAAGATACAATCATAGAGTGGGCAAACCTCTCCGTAATTTCAAGCTCCGCCCGGATTACAGCATTATAAAGCGTAGTTGATACCTGGCAGACGCCGCCTCCATATGACTGCACGGTTGTTCCATTCTCATAAGAACCGGCCAGCGCATATCCATGCTCTGCATCCATAGGCGAGATCACATCATACACCGAAAATTCTTCTCCGGGGTAAATTACACTGCCATTTATTTTTCCCGCCGCGGTCTGAATATTTTTCACCCTGCCGGACGCTGAAGAGCTGAAGTTTGTATGGTAGGTCCCCAGAACATCCTTCACTTTCGAAAGCTCCTCTTTGGAGCCCTTAGGCTCTGCAGTGCTTACTTCTAGTTCTATCTGCGCATCGGATTTCCAGCCCTCTGCAAAATACTGATCTACAGTTTCCAATGATTTTTCTATATTTACTTCCACGCCGGCCTCACCGTCAATCACTGTAAACGCTCCGTTTTTCCTCTCAAGGCCGAAATCTTTCGCGTCCTGTCCCAGATCATCTTTATGCTCTTCTAAATATTTGGTGGTTTTTTCTTTATCAGCCTTTAAAATAACCGGAAATACTTTATCCTCGTGTTCAAGATCTTTGTTAGCTTTATATCTGGAAATAAGATTTCCTGTTTTCCCATAGTTCAGCGCATCCTCCGCCACAGTCTCATCACCCCAGACCAGCCCCAGCTCTTCAACTGTTGCCGTGATGGTGTTTTTTCCGGCTTTTAATGTAACTTCCTCATCCTGAAGCTCCTTCACATATTCTTCTACTGCTTTGGATGCCTCTTCTTCCGTCATTCCGCTCACATCAACTTCCCCGATATGAATCCTTTGTGCAATTGTACCCGCCGAATCCTTCTCAGACTGTGCTGATACTCCTGCTGTTAAAGCAGTTACCGCAGCGGCTGCTGCCGCAACAGCACAAATATACTTCCATCTTCTCATAAATGCTGCGTCCTCTCTTCAGAAAACAGATCTTTCATCTGCCCTGCCACTCACCTAACGAACACACCAGCGCCTTACTGGCATTTGTGGATTATTGTATCACATTTCTATCCGTTTTCAATAGTGCCTATACAACAAGCGCTGACAGTACCATAGTAACAACCATGGCAATAATTAATACAATTACAATTACGGCTGCCGCCACTCTTTTTTTTCTGGAATTTCTATACATGCTCCCTGCCTTCCCTCCTTCTGCCACAGGCAGATAAAATCTGATCAATCATTCTGGATGCCTCACTTCTGGTAAGACTTTCAATTTCAATATCTGTACTTATTTTATGATATGATATCAAATCCATCAAGTCTCTTTTTTGCGCGGGAGTTAAAGGGCCCTGCTTCTTTGCCTTATATTGAAGGGGCCGTGGAACAAATAGTTCCGGATACCTTTCTGCATATTCCTCCTGGAGAATCTCAAATAAATCTGCCGTTAATCCTGCATCTGACAGCGCCCTGTGCTTCTGCTTACTGCATAGTCCATAATATCTGCCCAGATATTCCAATCGTTTAGATTCTAACTGCGGAAGACATTTCCTTGCAATTTTCAGCGTATCAACAGCCTGTTTCTGATAATTAATATCATAATTAACCGCACATTGCTTTAAAAATCCATAATCAAATATAATATTGTGGCCAAGCAATGGCAATTCCCCGCAAAACTCAATAAGCTTAAGCAGCGCCTCCTTATCTTCTTTGGCACCTTCAAGCATTTTTGATGAAATACCGGTGAGCGCTTCCACCTGTTTTGTCAGCTTTCTATGGGGATTAACAAAACATTGAAACAGAGCCGTCGTTTTGTGAGATACCACTCTCACTGCTCCGATTTCCAGTATTCTGTCACGCCGGGCATTTAGTCCTGTCATTTCAAGGTCCAGCGCAACATAGGAATCTAACATTTCTTATCCTCAGCCTGGCATAAATCACTGAGAAAACATTCCCCGCATTTTGGATTTCTGGCAGTACAGATTTCCCGTCCCAGTGTAATAATCTGCATATTATATAAAATCCAGTGATCCTTAGGCAGCACTTTCATTAAATCATACTCTGCCTTTTCCGGATCTGATTCCTTCGTAAAGCCCAGCCGCTTAGAAATTCGTTTTACATGGGTATCCACTACAATGCTGGGGTCGTTATAGATATTTCCACGAATCACATTCGCCGTCTTTCGTCCCACTCCGGCCAGAGAAGTAAGATCCGAAAGATCTGACGGCACTTCTCCCTGAAACTCCTCTATGAGACGTCTGGCACATAAAATAATATTTCTGGCCTTATTTCGGTAAAATCCGGTAGAATGAATATCCTGTTCCAATTCCGCTATATCTGCATCCGCAAACTTCTGCAGCGTATCATACTTGACAAATAAGTCTTTTGTAACAATATTAACTCTGGCGTCCGTACACTGCGCACTAAGAATCACTGCTATTAATAACTGCCAGGCATTGTCATGATTCAGATAACAGATAAAATCCGTACCATAAGCAGTATCCAGCCGGTTTAAGATTTCTTTTGTCCGTTTAGTCATAGTTTTCTCCTCTTTTAAAGTGCTTTATTCATACTATTACTGCCAGAGGGCAAGATCAGCAAAAGAAATTTTTGCCTGTCCGTTTAATGGATTTTTCTGTTCATACTCAAACAAAATCCATATTTTTCCATTGTTTCCGCTCATGTATTTTTTTGCATCCTTCTCTCTAAGTATTTCTGTTTTTCCTATAAATTTTGCAGAAAACCTCTCCAGATGACAGTATTTTTTCTCTTTCCCTTCATGCCGCAGATATGTAAGCTGAGCTTTCCTCCATAATGACAAATCTTCCGCCCAGAATGGACGGCTCTTCATATTTTCTCTGGCATACAGATCAAATAAAAGAGCTTCCCCCGCATACTCTTCCTGCTCAGGAAAACGTTCCCGTACAAATTCCAGAAGAATTTCACTGCGGCGCATTCTGCTGAAATTCTGCCCGTAATACCCCATCTTAAAATAAAAATCCCCAAGTTCCTGATACATCCGGAAGGGACTTTGATACTCCGCTTCCAGTATATGCAGGGCCTGTTCAAACTGATGACTATTATAATGAATTTCTACCATTTCTTCAATTCTACGTATCTTTAAAATGTCATCAAAACTCAGCCACCGGGTAGAAAGCACTTCATAAGGGGGTTTTCTTCTATATAAAATCTGGTAATCTTCACAATGCTCATACATATGAGAGCCCTTTAAAATTTTTAAAAACCCAAGCTGAAGCTGTTCCGGGTGCAGATTATATATTTCATCAAAAGAATTTTGAAAACTGAAAAAATCTTCAAATGGAAGACCTGCAATCAGATCCAGGTGCTGATGTACATTCCCGCCCTCCTGTATTCTGCATACAATATTTTTTAGTTTAGGAAGATCCATTCTCCGTCTGATCTCTTTGATTGTCTGAGGATTTGCAGACTGAACCCCTATTTCCAGCTGAATCAGCCCCGGCCTCATCCTTCCAATCAGTTCCAGCTGTTCCTCCTCTAAAAGATCTGCTGAGACCTCAAAATGAAAATTTGTTATCCCGTTGTCATGTTCCAGCAGATACTGCCAGATAGCGTCCGCATGACTGCGATTGCAGTTAAAAGTTCTATCTATAAACTTCACCTGCGGCACTTTATGATCAATAAAAAACTGAAGTTCTTTCCGTACAAGCTCCAGCTTTCTGAATCTTAGCCTTTTATCCACAGAAGAAAGACAGTAACTGCAGGAATAAGGACATCCTCTGCTTGATTCATAATAAATAATTCTATGCTCAAATTCTGTCAGATCTCCATAACAAAAAGGCAGCATATTCATATCCAGAATATCCCGCTCTCCGGTCTTTACAATCTTCTGACTTTCGTCCCTAAATACAAGTCCTGCAATCTCATTCAAATGCGCTTTGCCTGTTCCTCTGTAATATCTGCTCAGCTCCAGAAATGTCTGCTCGCCCTCCCCGCGCATCACACCGCGAAAGGCAGGATTCTCCTTCACAAACTGTTCTGTTTCAAAGGAAACCTCAGGGCCTCCTGCCCAGATCTCCATCCCCGGACACAGACGTTTTAATTCATACGCAAGTTCCTTTACATATTCAATATTCCATATATAGCAGGAAAAACACAAAACATCCGGCCGTTTCCGATATAATGCTTCCAATATATCTTCTATCCGGTGGTTAATGGTATACTCCGCCAGCTCTGTCTCCTCACCGTACTTGCGGGCATAGGCCCGCAGACTGTAAACTGCCAGATTTGAGTGAATGTACTTTGCGTTAATCGCCGTTAATAAAATATTCATTTACTGCTTTACATCTCCCATTTTCCTGCATCCATTTTTTTGCTTTCAGCGCGGCTTCCCCGGCATCTCCCGTATAGATATCCGCCCCTATCCGATGGGCATAGCGGCCTGTAACAGGCGCCCCGCCAATCATTACACAATACTTATTTCTCAGCCCCTTATTCTCCAGAAGCTTTATAACACCCTGAATCTGAGGCATTGTAGTGGTAAGCATCGCCGACATACAGATGATATCCGCGTTCACCTCTTCCGCTTTTTTTATTAAAGCATCCGCCGATACGTCACATCCCATATTATATACTTTAAACCCTACGTTGCGCAGCATCATACTGACAAGATTTAATCCAATATCATGAAGATCTCCCCGGACAGTAGCCGTTACTGCCGTCCCTAAGGTTTTTGCCATTTCCAGTCCCATAGATTCCTCAACGACAACCGTAGCCACATTCATCGCCCGGGAAGCCAGAATTACATCCGGCACAAACTTAAGATCGGAAGAAAATGCTTCCGCAATTTTATCCATGGCTTTTAACAAACATCTGTCAATAATAACCTGCCCCTCAAGTCCATCTTCCAGAGCCTGTTCAATAAGCTTTTTTGCCCCTTTGGCTTTTCCATTTTGAATAGCCTGGCGAATATCCTCCAGCATTTGTTCCCGATCTTTCATTCATACCTCTTTCTTCTCCCGGCCCCCTTCCGGAAGCCAGTCTTTTGTTAAATAAAATGTTGGCGCACATTTTTGTCTGCTTCAGACTGCTGTAACCATATCACTGCCTTCTGCCGGTGCGCCGCCATACAGGCATTTTATTCAAAAAACATATAATCCGTATAAAAACGGTTAAAATCTTTATCTGTTGACAGTGCAATTTCTTCTGAAGTTTCAATAATATGCTCCATACGCTCTTGTGCATCATCCTGTGTCAGATAAGTAACCGTTCCCCCCAGAGAGCTGTTTCCCACTGCAGTAATTTTATCATGAAGCTCCTCCGGAAGCAAACCAATGCCAATAGCCTTCTCCAGATTGATTTTATAGCCAAAGCCTCCTGCAAGATATACTTGATCAACTTCATCGTACCCTATGCCGTATCTGAGCAGCAGAGTTTCAACGCCGGCCCGTACTGCTGATTTCGCCAGCTGTATTTCTCTGACATCCTGCTGTGTAAAAGTGATCTTTTCTCCGTCAGCCTTCTTCGCCAGCAGATACCCGTCGTCAAAATAATCTTCATCCAGCATTCCGGTTTCGTCAATCAGCTCTTCCCTGAGCAGTTCGTTCACTGTTTCAATAACGCCGGTACCGCACAAACCGATGGGGGCCTGATGGCCTATGGTTTTTACATGAACCTCTCCGTCTTTAATTTCAACTCCGCAAATGGCTCCTTTTACAGAACCCATGCCGCAGGAGATATTTCCACCCTCAAAGGCCGGCCCCGCCGCTGTGGATGTAACCATGATTTTCTCACAGTTTCCCAGTCCCATTTCTCCGTTAGTTCCAAGGTCCAGCAGCAGACACGGCTTTTTCGCTCTATCCATGCCGCAGGATAACATTCCGGCAGAAATATCAGCTCCTACATAAGTAGAAATACCCGGAAGCAATGTGATTTTTACATCTGCAAAACCTCTCTCTGCACCTCCGAAAAGCTCCTCAAATGTACAGTAAATAGTTCCGATATTGACAGGTGTAAACGGAAATACCCCCAGCGTTTCGCAGGAATATCCCATCAAAAGATGTCCCATTGTGGTATTCCCGGCAATCACAATCTGCCTAAGCTTTTGGGGAGCTGCCGCTCCTTCTTCTAGCACCTGTAAGATGCCATCATATAAATCTCTCCGGATACTGTTGGTTAACTCTTTCAGCTTCCCGTCATTTGCCGCCTGGATTCTTGAAATCACATCTGCCCCGTAAGCCCGCTGACGGTTAATGGTTGTGTAGGTACCACAGACCTTTTTACTCTTTGCTCCAATAAGATTTAAAGCAATCGTTGTAGTCCCGATATCTATTCCAATATCATAGGCTTCTTCTATTGACCTTTGGGTATCATCAGAACGTTCCTGATAATCTGACACGATTTCAAAGTCAGATTCATCTCCTGTTTCAATTACCACACTGCACTCCCCCGCCGGGTAAGACAGGCAGGATAAACGCCAGCCATCTTTTAATTCCTCCTCCGAAAAAAACTTCCGGTCCATATCCGTTATTTCTGTGGAGCCTTCTGTTATCTTCACTCCGCACTTTCCGCACTTTCCGGCTCCGCCGCAGGATGCACTGATGTAGATATCATTCCGGATAAATGCATCCAGCAAAGACTCTCCCCTTTTGATTTCAATTTGTTTTTGTACTCCGTTCCTGGTGACACAGACATTATAGTTCTCCATAGCAAAACTTCTCCTTTCCCGGTGCTCTCTGCCGGCGGCAGGAGCGGACAGTTTCCATTCTTTTACTTTTCCATCAGCCAAAATTTTTTCTATTATTTATAATGCCACAAAATCAGCTCTTCGTATAGAAGAATCTATCCTAAAAATAAGACGTATTTTGGAAGAAATTCAAACATCCTCCGCCCTAGTGTACCCCTGTATAAAGTGTTTTCGGATTGACAGGAATTCCCTAACCCAAAAAAGAATCCCGTAAAAGGGATTCTTTTTTGGATATAATAAATATTACTAATAATTGGAATTATTTCTCAGTTACAGCTTTTTTTGCAACCTCTGCAGCTGTTGCTGCATCTGGTGTATAATAATCTGCTTCGATCTGCTCAGCAAAGCTCTGGTTTACAGGAGCACCGCCAACCATAACGATATATTTATCTTTCAGTCCTCTTTCTTTTAATGCATCAATAACTGCTTTCATAGAAGGCATTGTAGTTGTAAGCAGAGCGGACATACAGATAATGTCTGCGCCAACTTCTTCTGCTTTGTCGATAAATACGTCAGGCTCCACGTCAACGCCAAGATCCACAACTTCAAAGCCAACACCTTTCATCATCATAGCTACAAGGTTTTTACCGATATCATGCAGGTCACCTTTTACAGTACCGATTACAACTTTACCTACCGGTTCATTTCCAACTTCAATTAATTTCGGCTCTAAAATAGAAAGACCTGCGTTTAATGCACGTGCTGCAACCAGTACTTCCGGTACGAAAACTTCATTATTTTTAAATTTCTCTCCGATAATCATCATACCTGCAAGTAAGCCGTCATTTAAAATGGCTTTTGGATCCTGTCCCTCTTCCAGAGCTTCTGTTACAAGCGCTTTTACATTTTTTGCGCGGCCTTTCTGTAAAAATTCACTGATTTCTCTAATTTCTGCCATTGGTATCTCCTCCTAAAACTTATTACTTCCATGTGTTGTTATAACCAGTATAGCTAACATAGTTCAGCAGTTTGGTACTTTCTTTAGAATGATGGTATTTTTTTTGCCTTATTTTTTATAATCCATGCCAATCTTTATTTATTCTGCTAAAATAAATACAAAAATGATTGGAGGTCCGTCTGTGATACAGTATACCGATATTTTTAATATTAATTACTATAAGAAAGAAATTTTTCATGGAAGCTATAAATCTATGCGCTATCAAATTAAAAAAAGCGAAAAAAAAGATGCTGATGAATCAGCAGTCCTTCTTGTTACAACCTGGCCCGGCCCTTATAATTTCGAAACTACTGCCCAGGAGCAAAATCAATACTGCGAATTTGAGTTCAGCAATGACGGCCTGAAGCAGGCCGTCGATTATCTGAATCAGCAGTATCAGCAGCACTATCTGACACAGCGTTAGAGGGGAGCGCACATATCTTCAAGGACATCGGACAAAGAACGTGAAATGATAAAATCATATACCTGCGCAAGCTCTTCCGGCTGGATTTCCATTCCCCCCTGTATCCATGTCATCAAAATATATGTAATTGTCTGAGAATAATACTCTGACAGGTGCTCGGGGGTAAGCCAGCGGTTCATGGGCTCTTTGCTTCCCATCTGATCTGCAATCATACTGCAGAGAACCAGCTGGATCCCTAACTCCACCATCCCCCGGAAAGAGTTTTGACCTTCCAGCTTGCTGGCATGCATATAAAATTCTTTCTCTTTGCGCATATTCTGAAAGATCAGGATCATTGCTTCATTAATCATTCCATTGCTTAAAAGCGGCTGTACCGGTGTTACGATATCTTTAATCATAATCCACTGCAGCAAACTGTATTTGTCTTCAAAATGATTATAGAAGGTAGGGCGTATCACCCCCGCTCCATCTGTGATCTGTTTTATTGTAATTTTCTCAATGGGCTGCTGGCACGCCAGTTTTTTAAAACTATCTGCCAGCCGTTCATTTACGGATTTTCTATCTTTTCCAATCATATTTTCTCCGTGGGCAATAAGCTCCTTATACTTACATCTGAACCTTTAAATGCTAGTGGCAGCCATGTCCGCAGGACTCGCTGCTGTGATCATGACAGCCCTCACCTTCTGCATGAGCATGGTCCTTACATACAGTATCCGGATCATAGTTCAGGGTTCCTGCCAGAAATGCCGCAACCTGTCCGTCTGCCAGTCCCTGAGCTCCCGGATATAAAGTAATCCCGCATTCAGCCAAAGCATTCCTTGCTCCGCCGCCGATTCCTCCGCAGATTAACACTTCCACGCCAAGATCCGCAAGAAATCCCCCCAGCGCACCGTGTCCGCTTCCATTTGTATCAACCACTTTGCTATTTACCACCTTTCCGTCCTCTACCTCATAAACCTTAAACTGTTCTGTATGTCCAAAATGCTGGAATACACTTCCGTTTTCATAAGTAACTGCAATTTTCATAATCCTTCTTCCTCCTGATTTACTGATTTTTTTCTGAATCTGACATCTGCAGCTGACCTCCCGGCAGAGCCGGTATGTTCCTCCGCTGATCTTAAGCCTGGCGCCCTCAACCAGAAATCTTGCAATCTTTTTTCTGGCGTCCGCATAGATGGACTGAACGGTGGCCCGCCCTACCTGCATCTGAGCCGCACACTCCTCCTGGGTCATCCCCAGATAATCAATCAGTCGGATCGTCTCAAACTCATCTACTCCCAAAAGCAGCTGACGATCATCTTTGCAGGCCAGATCCTTTGCTTCAAAATTCTGATATACAGGCAGCCTGCATATCCGTTTTTCTTTTCCCGGTCTTGGCATTTGTTCGGCTCCTTTATTGGCATATGTCAATTATATATTTGTTTCTGATTTTTTACAATGTTTTTTTATATAAACTGTTAATTTTAACTTTTCCCCTGCTTTTCGGCTCTGTTTTTACATTTATTTAACATAGATTTAACATACGTATTTTCTATTACCGAAATGTTAAAACTATATATTGACAAACAAAATTTTCTTCGATATGGTGGGGATTGTAAAGCACATGAAAAATATTGAGTTTATGAAAATACGTATCTGAGGAGGAGAAATCCATGGACATTTTTGGAATACTGTCAATGATTGGCGGGCTTGCTTTATTCCTTTACGGAATGAATGTTATGGGCAGCGGACTGGAAAAAGTTTCCGGCGGACGTCTAGAACAGATTCTGGAGAAATTAACATCCAATCCAATCAAAGCCGTTTTGCTGGGAGCCGGAGTGACCGCAGTTATTCAGTCATCATCTGCCACAACAGTTATGGTGGTAGGCTTTGTTAATTCAAGCATTATGAAATTATCTCAGGCCATCGGCCTGATTATGGGCGCAAATATTGGAACAACCATCACCGCCTGGCTGTTAAGCCTTACGGGAATTGAAAGTTCCAATGTATTTCTGCAGATGTTAAAACCAAGCTCTTTTTCACCGATTCTGGCCGTGATAGGTATTTTACTTTATCTTGGCGGAAAAAACAGCAAAAAGAAAGATATCGGCGAAATTATGCTGGGTTTTGCAACACTAATGTTCGGAATGGACGCCATGAGTGCAGCTGTGGCTCCTTTAGCGGACGTTCCTGAGTTTACTAACATCCTTACTTTATTTAGCAATCCCCTGTTTGGTGTTATCGCCGGAGCCGTTCTAACCGGCATTATCCAGAGCTCTTCCGCATCAGTAGGTATTCTTCAGGCGCTGTCTATTACCGGCGGATTTACTTACGGGTCTGTAATTCCTATTATTATGGGACAGAATATAGGAACCTGTGTAACAGCGATTATTTCCTGTCTCAGCGGAAACAGAAACGCAAAACGAACTGCTCTGGTGCATCTGTACTTTAATATAATAGGTACTATCATATTTCTTGCGCTGTATTATATACTGAATGCAATTATCCATTTCCCTTTTACAAACTCAGTTGTAGGGCCGGGAGGAATCGCACTGATCCACAGTATATTTAACATTTTTACAACTTTTATTCTGCTGCCATTTACCAAAGGACTAGAGAAACTGGCTTATCTTACACTTCCGCGTACAACGGAAGAGGAACAGACAGAATCCAAGGAAGACCGTTTCCGTATGCTCAGCGACCGCTATTTGTCAAGCCCTGCATTTGCATTAGAAAACGTCAGAATCCTTTCCTGTGACCTGGCTAATCTTGCAAAGGAATCTGTAGGCAAGGCCATGAATCTGTTATTTAATTATTCGCAGAAGGAATTTGACCAGCTGGAAGAGTTAGAAAATACTGCTGATATGTATGAGGACCGGCTGACAAGCTATCTGTCAAAACTAAATGGTCAGAACGTGACCTTTAAAGACGGCCGGGATATTTCAGTCCTGCAGCACTGTATCACAGACTTTGAACGAATCAGCGATTTATCCATAAATATCGGACAATATGCCTCTTCCATCCATCAGCAGAATTTTGAATTTTCCAAAAAAGGCCGGGAGGAGTTGTCTGTATACAGCGAAGCACTGAAAGATATCAGCAGCCGCTGTGCTCAGGTATTTATTAACAAAGATCAAGAGCTTGCACTTTCTGTAGAACCTCTAGAAGAAGTAATTGACAGCATTAATAAAACTGTCAACAAACAGCATATGAAACGCCTGAGAAACGGCAAATGTTCTGTGGAACTTGGTATGCTTCTGTCTGATATTACAACACATATGGAGCGCATTTCCGATCACTGTTCCAATATTGCTATTTATGAGCTGCAGCTTGCAGACAGCAGCATTGAAGAACATGCCTACCGGGAGCAGCTTGACGAAATAGAGACAGAGACATTCAACCGTGAATACGAAGCATTCAAAGAAAAATATCAGATCAAAAAATCATAACAGCCAAGTCATATCACAATAGCATTTTTTCAAAGAAGGTGTGCCGCCGTCTGCCAAAAACAGAAGGGGCACACCTTCTTTCCTTTTATCTGCAAATGATACTGCATTGAAAGCAGTACAAGCTTTCTATTTGTTGATACTGTTATATCTTCATATTCAGTTTCTCTATTACCGCTCTTAACTGCCCAGCAGAAGCCAGAAGGGCACTGCGCTCCTTTTCATTCAGCGGAATTTCCAGAATCTCTTCTACACCATGCTTCCCGGTTACAGAAGGAATACTCAGCGCCATATCAGAAAGTCCATACTGCCCATTAAGCACTACAGATAGAGGAAGTACAGAATGCTCATCTTTAACAATGCTCTCTGCTATCCGCGTTACAGCCATTGCGATACCGTAATAAGTAGCGCCTTTTCTGCTGATAATTTCATACGCACTGTCCCGAACGCCTTCGTACAGCCTCTCCATAGACTCTTCATGCTTAAAATGTCCTCTGAGCTCACAAAAATGATGCAGATCAATCCCGGAAACATTCGCCCCGCTCCAGACCGCCAGCTCACTGTCTCCATGTTCTCCTATAATAAATGCATGGACACTCCTTGCATCAACACTTAAATGCTCTCCTAAAAGCTGCTTTAAACGGGCAGTATCCAGCACCGTTCCAGACCCAATAACCCGGTTCACCGGAAATCCTGATATTTGATAAGCTGCATAAGTCAGCACATCCACCGGATTTGATACAATCATCAGGATTCCCTCTACCCCTCTTTTTTGAATTTCCGGTACTATCTTTTTCAGAATTTCCACATTTCGGTCAATCAGATCTAAACGGGTCTCCCCTGGTTCCTGACTGGCCCCTGCGGTAACAATAATCAGCGCACAGTCTGAAATATCCTCATAGCTTCCTGCATAAATATCCATGGAAGCCGCATAAGGCATCCCGTCGGCCAGGTCCATGGCCTCGCCTTCCGCCTTCTTTTTATTTGCGTCAATAAGCACCAATTCTGAAAATAAACCTCTCTGCATCAGACTAAATGCAATGGACGAGCCTACGAAACCGCATCCTATAATAGCTGCTTTTCTTATATTTATCATAAAAGCCTCCTTTTTATTTATAGGCTTTCACAATCAAGATGCTCTTATTCAGCTCCTACACATTATCTTCTTTTGTTTCGTCTGCATCCGCTTTCTTCAACACAACACTGGACTTTTTGGGCAGTGTAATTCTCAGACTGCCTCCGTGGACCTTATACTCCACCGGCACAGTGGAATAGGAATCTTCCTTTGTATACATCACCTGCTGCAATACCGCCTCTTTTTCAATTCCCAAAGGGCTTACAGAGAATTCAGCGCAGCGGGAGCAGGCATCATTATTTACAATGATGACAAACTGCTCTGCTCTTGTAAAACGTCCATAGCAAAGCAGATTTTGTTCACCGTTTAAAAATTTCACAGAACCTCTTTTTAAAGCCGGACTGGATTTATGCAGAGCAATCATCTCTCTGTGAAATTCAAGAAGATCTTTATCCTCGTGTCCCCACGGATATGTTCTCCGGTTATCCGGATCAGTAAAGCCGCACACACCTGCTTCATCTCCATAATAGATGGTTGGTGCCCCCGGCCAGGTCATCTGGATTACAACAGCTGCTTTCATTACGCCCTTATCAATATCTTCTGACGCCGCCCCAGCCCCGAGGGAATAGGCTCTCCCTACTTTGTGGTTGGTTCTTGTAAGGAATCTGGAATGATCATGATTCGAAAGCTGATTCATTGCACACTGCAGCGAATTAGTCATAAAATTTGCCATATAGTGCCCCATGGCATCCTGAAAGCTCTTTAGATTTCCCAGCATATAATCCTTATATTCTTCACTGTGCTTTTCCATTCCAGTGAGAAACCAGCTGACCGGTTCCATAAATGCATCATAGTTCATCACAGAATCCCACTGATCTCCGCCAAGCCAGGCTTTGGGATCTCCGTAATGTTCCGCAAGAATCAGGGCCTTGGGATTTGCCTCCTTTACAACACGCCGGAATTCTCTCCAGAAATGGTGATTATACTCCTGAGAATGCCCCAGATCTGCAGCCACATCCAGACGCCATCCATCCGCATTAAAAGGCGGCGAAACCCACTTTGCAGCGACCTTCAGAATATAATCTTCCAATTCCTTAGAGCCTTCATAGTTTAACTTCGGAAGCGTATCATGTCCCCACCAGCCTTCATAAGTCACATTATCCGGAAAAGAATTTTCATTTTGAAAATGAAAATACCGGTGGTACGGACTGTCTTTATCAATATAAGCGCCAGGAGGAAATCCTTCTTTTCCTTCATAGATTTTTTCCCGGTCCAGCCATTTATTAAATGAGCCGCAGTGATTAAACACTCCATCCAGTATTACTCTCATTCCACGGCTGTGGGCCTCATGAACCAAACGGATAAACAGCTGATTGCTGGCTTCTAGATTTTTCAGGCTCGTTACACGCCTCTGATATTTTCCGGCCTTCCGGTTATCCGTATCGCCGGCATTCATCAGCTGGTTGTCATCCTCCAGTATTACACCAAAATGAGGATCTATATAATCATAATCCTGGGTATCATATTTATGGCTGGAAGCAGACACAAACAGCGGATTAAAGTACAATACCTCAACACCCAGATCCTTTAAATAATCAAGCTTTGAAATAACCCCTTCCAGATCTCCTCCGTAAAAATCCGCAACGTCAAAATCATCCGGACATTTATCCCAGTTTTCCACTTTTTTTGTCAGGCGGTTAATATAATAATATTCGCCGCTTTCTACATCATTAGAAAGATCCCCATTACAGAAACGGTCCGTAAAAATCTGATACATCACCGCTCCTCTGGCCCAGTCTGGCACCTTAAATCCCGGCACAATTACAAAATTATACTGCGGCCTGCACTCCTTAGCCACGCCAACTTTATCATAGTAACAGCAAAGCATCCCCGAAATAATCTCAAAATAATATTCACAGCGTTCGCACCCCAGCTTCACTTCTGCCTGGTAATAATCAAATTCACCCTCCTGCTCCGCCAGCTTCATTTCGATTCTTCTGCCGTCAAAGCAAAGAACTACACGATCCACATTATCCATTGCAGTCCTGAATCTTATGGTTACTGTATCATAAAAATCCGGCTCCTGAGGACTTCTGTAATCCTGGGTTTCATCAGAAAACAACGCCCACTTCATCAAAATAGGCCGCATCTGCATAATATAGTTATGCATACTGTTCCACTTCCTAATAGAATCGTAATTCATATTATACCGCCTTTTTATTTTTAATTTTATATATAAGAAAAAAAGGCAGCCTGTCGATCTGCTGCCTTTTTTAGGAGAAGGTATTTTTTACTATGGGGTGTAGCAAAAAACTATATAATGTATTGGGGGTTTTTACAGTTGTTATTATAGCATCCATCTATATAGAAGTGTGCACAAAGATAAAAAAAATTATCACGAGTTTTTGTAACTTTTCAAAGTTACCGAAAAGTTATGTTCTATCTTCTTTATAGGAATTCTGTATATTCCAAACTGCTCTGCCCATCCTTACTCTTCAAACATCTCAGTATCAGCCGCCTGGGCTCCAACACTTTCCTTCTCAAACAGCGCTTCAAATTCTTCACGCCCGATTTTCTCTTTTTCCAGAAGCAGCTGTGCACAGCTTTCAAGAATATCTCTGTTTTCCCGGATCATCTGCCGCGCTTTTGCATAGCATTCGTCTATAATCCGTTTGATTTCCTGATCAATTACACCTGCAATCTGCTCTCCGTAACCCCTTGTATGAGCAAGATCCCTTCCGATAAACACTTCATCGTCTTCATTGTCATAATTAATCAGGCCGACATTTTCAGACATTCCATACTTAGTAACCATTGCCTTTGCAACTGCTGTAGCCTGCTTAATATCCTGTGATGCTCCCGTTGTAATATCATCAAAAATCAGCTCCTCTGCAACACGGCCGCCTAGATCCACAACAATCTCCTGAAGCATTCTTCCTTTCGTATTAAACATCTCATCCCGCTCTGGCAGCGGCATCGTATATCCTGCCGCCCCTACTCCTGTAGGAATAATAGATACTGAATACACAGGTCCCACATCCGGCAGCAAGTGGAACAAAATTGCATGACCGGCCTCATGATACGCAGTAATCCGCTTCTCTTTTTCCGTAATAATTCTGCTTTTCTTTTCAGCTCCAATTCCAACTTTTACAAAAGCTTTTTTAATATCCCCCTGCTCAATATAAACACGGTTTTCCTTTGCTGCACCGATTGCTGCTTCATTCATCAGATTTTCCAGATCTGCTCCGGAAAAGCCTGCGGTAGTCTGCGCAATCTGTTTCAGGTCAACATTGTCACCGACGGGCTTATTTTTCGCATGTACTTTCAAAATCTCTTCACGACCGCCCACATCCGGACGCCCCACATGCACCTTTCTGTCAAAACGGCCCGGACGCATAATGGCCGGATCTAGAATATCCACACGGTTTGTTGCCGACATTACAATAATTCCTGCATTCACGCCAAACCCATCCATCTCCACAAGGAGCTGATTTAACGTCTGCTCACGCTCATCATGGCCGCCGCCCATTCCGGTTCCTCTCCTTCGGGCTACAGCGTCAATCTCATCAATAAATACGATACAGGGAGCATGTTTTTTGGCATCCTCAAATAAATCTCTAACACGGGAAGCCCCGACACCTACAAACATTTCCACAAAATCAGAACCGGAAATGCTGAAAAACGGGACCCCGGCTTCTCCTGCAACCGCTTTGGCCAGCAAGGTTTTTCCGGTTCCCGGAGGGCCTACCAAAAGAACCCCCTTTGGTATTCTTGCACCAAGTTTTGTATATTTTTCCGGTTCTTTCAGGAAATCAACAAGCTCTTCTAACTCCTCTTTTTCCTCTTTCAATCCAGCCACATCGGCAAATCCTACCTTTATGTTTTCACCGGTAGTCATTCTGGCCCTGCTTTTTCCAAAGTTCATCATTTTATTATTGCTGCCGCCGCTTCCTGCTGCCTGAGCATTCATAAACAGCATAATAATCAAGAACAGAACAATCCCCTGTATCAGCGCCGGAAGAATATAGACCATCCAGTTTGTCCCCGGAATATCCGACAGGGTAAAATCCTTAAAATTCTGACTTTCCAGATAAGTCTGTACTTCATTTACATCACTGACCTGAAAACTTTTCTGGCTGTCATCTGTAAGCTTCACAAGCACCTCGCCAGTGGGAACTTCCCGGTTCTGATTAATCTGCACCGAGGAAACCTCTTCCTTTTGCAATGCCTCTTTAAATTGATCATAGGTATATGTATTACCCAGTGTACGCCGTGCATCAAAAGAATACCAGATTCCCATGATAATCAGCAGCACCAGAACATAGATACCTATGCTTCTAAACGGTGACCTTTTCAACTGCACTACTCCTCCTTAATCAAATTCTACAATCCCTATATATGGAAGATTTCTGTATTTCTGAGCATAATCCAGTCCATATCCAACAATAAAGGTATCCGGAATTTCAAACCCTACATAATCCACAGGCACATCCACTACCCGGCGCTCCGGTTTACTCAGCAGAGTACAAAGCTTCACACTTTTTGCCCCTCTGCTTCTTAAGTTTTCCAGCAGATACCCAAGAGTTCTTCCGGAATCTATAATGTCTTCTACAACGAGAACATTTTCTCCTTTTATAGAACTGTCTAAATCTTTTAATATCCGTACCGTTCCGCTGGATTCCGTTTCATCTCCATAGCTGGAAACAGACATAAAATCAATAAATACAGGAACCGTTATTCTCTTCGCTAGTTCACATGCAAAAAAACATGCGCCTTTTAAAATACAGATGAGCTTCACTGGCTCACCCTTCATATCTTCGCTGATGGCAGCGGCAAGCTCCGCAATCTTTGCATTCACCTTTTCCTCTGGATACATCACACGAATTGATTCACTCATTTCTCATTTCCTCCGCTTACGTATACTTCCAAAATCCGTTTTGTCTCCTGCGTTACTTTATAGGCTTCACTGATTCTATAGCCTACGATCCACAAAATATGGGAGCCATCTGCCAGAAGCCACACCAGGTCCCTTTGCAGTCTTGGAACTTTTTCCTGAATAAAAAACGCCTTCAGCTTTTTATGGTTTCCGGACGAATCTGTTATAAAATAGTCCCCTGTCCGCCTTTTCCGCAGCAGCACATTACTATTTATCTTATCATAATCAAACCATTTCGTATATCTTTTTTCAGGAATTTTTTTACAATCTCCGTCAAAGTCAAATACCCTGGCCTCAAGCTTTCTGCCGTCTTTCAAATCCCAGACACCCGGAGGGGCAAGGACTATTTCATCCGGCGCATTCTCCCGCCGGTACAATTCCTGATTAAATATCCATACATAATCATATTCACAGACAGCCTTCAGACTGTAGGGCAGATTCAGCTCTTTTCCTGCCTGCTGCCCGAAAAGTTCAAAAAGCGCCGTTACATGCACACTTCCAATATCCTTCCTGCTGCCGGCCAGCCTGCCAAGCAGCTGATACAGGAAATTTTTTTGAAGCACCGGATGCATACGCGCCAAAACATCTTTCCTCATGCGCAGCTCCCGGATCCTTTCTGTATCCGCCTTATCATAAGAAATTATAACGCCTTCGCTTCCGGCATCCCAGGCCGCTGTATCCAGGAAATCACATACTTCTGCCGCCAGCTTGGCCGTACGCTGCATATGCTCCACCGCCTGATTATTAATCTGCAAAAGCTGCGGAATTACATACTTTCGTATCCGGTTTCTGGCATAAACATCCTGATCGTTCGTGCTGTCCGTACAGTATTCCTGCCCTCTCTCTTTTAGAAATTCAAGAATCTCCTTGCGGCTGACGCAAAGAAGCGGCCGTATAATGTTATCCCGTACAGGCATAATTCCGGTTAGTCCGCGGATACCGCTCCCTCTGCTCAGCTGAAACAGCATCGTCTCAGCGCAGTCATCACTATGGTGAGCTACTGCTATCTTATTCCCGCCGAAACGTTCACATGCATCATAAAAACATTGATACCGCAGCTGCCTGGCCATCTCCTCAAGTCCCATTCCTGCAGCTGCCGCTTTAGCCGGCACATCTACATGAAATACCTCTATTTTAATTTCATTCTGCTGGCAGAATTTTTGGGCAGACTTTGCATCTTTTTGGCTCTCCTCCCCACGAATGCCATGTTCTACATGCACCGCCATAAATTCGAAATCAAGGCATTCCCGCAAAAGCTTAAGCACCAGCAGCAGGCAGACAGAGTCTGCACCGCCGGAAAACCCCGCCACAATTTTGTCTCCTTCCTGAATCATATGATATTTTTCCTGAAATTCCAGAATCTTGTTTATCATGTTTCTTTCTCCCATATTCCAGCTACCATCACAGTCATATCATCCCGTACCTGGCCTCCGGTATACAATAAAATATGCTCCAGAATCTGCTTGGCCATCTGTCCCGGATTGTTGGTATCCAGCGAAGTTATAATTTCCGCCATAGCCACATTGGCATCAGGCACATGCAGGTGATCCAGCACGCCGTCCGATACCATTACCACAAAATCACCGCTGTGCAGCTGTCTTCTGATATTTTGTATTTCCATTTTTGAAAAAACGCCCACCGGGGGATTTACAGATGCCAGACATTCCACCGTATCTTTCTTTCTTATAAAAGTAGAGGCCGCTCCAATTTTATAAAACTCGCACTGGCCGCTGTCCAGATCTGCATTCATAATATCTACCGTTGAAAACAAATTATTCTCTCCATGGGTTACCATGGCCGAATTCATCATACGAATAGCTGTCTCCGGATGAAATCCTGCTTCCAGAAATTTCTCCAGTAAATCAATTACCATCTCACTCTCTTTGCAGGCCTGTACACCGCATCCCATACCGTCAGACAAACTCATAACAAAGTTTCCGTTATCCAGGGGCAGAAAAGAAAAATTATCCCCGGAAAGCTGCTCTCCCTCCTTCATCATCCTTGCAATTCCGTGGTACACAGAAAATCTGGTATCCTCCAAAAACGTAAACAATACGGTTTCCTGTCCAAGCAGGGCCCGGTTTTCCCTTCCGGATACATAGCGCGCTCCGGCAAGATGTGTAATCAGCTTTGCAATCTCTCTTGCAGGAATACACTTTGAATTTCTAGACCTGCCCTGAAGCAGAAATTCCTTCTTTCCATTTGCCTTTTCCAGCAGCTTTAAATATTCCACCTGCACCCCGGCCTCTTTTAGGGCATACTTTACCGTGGCCAGCAGTTTTCCCTCTTTCAAACTGATATCTTTATTTTCTTTCGCACAGTCTTCCATAATATAAGCCATGGCATTCAGCTGCTGTGCAATCACTTCCCGGTTCTCCTGCAGTCTGTTGTACCAGGCCATATTCAGCCGGGCCTTTTCAAAGATCTGAAGGATCTGCTCAATTAGTTCTCCATAATATGGACAATACTGCTCCAGCTCCTGCGTATTCTCTTCAATATCCTGACCTCTCTGGAGCTTCTGCAAAAAACGGTACAACACCTGATACATGGGCGGATTCTCTGAATCCCAGCATACCGCACACTGACCGCAGGAGACGCACACCCTCCCGGTGACTTCTGACTGCATCCTGCCAAGCTCCTCCGCAGTAAAATCTTCCTTATAACGATTCATCTGATTAAATGTCTTTGACAGCTTTTCAAAAGATTCCGCATAACCCTCCAGACGCTGTCCTCCGCCTACCAGTATCTGGGGCGGCACCTTATGTAATGGTTCCCATTCCATAAACAAATATCCATACCTCCCAAGGGCATGAACAAATCCGGTTATAAAAACGCCTTCTAATATACTGATAGGTATACTCCCGCCGGTGCGCAGATGCAGTCCATAACCAAACACAGTCATACAAAGAGTACTCCCCCCCGCAATCAATGCTGACTGAATACAGGAGCAGTTCTTTTTGTACCACTCAAGACCTTTCACAAGGATCATGGCAAGAATCAGCGCCAGACTGTACTTTATTAAAAAAACCACCGGAACAAATACCAAAAGCCCCGCCAGCGAGCAGAAAAAAAGCAGGCTCCTGTTCACTCCGGACATAAATCCTACCATAAATACCGCCGGTATAAAAGGATACGCACCCGCCACACCTGCCTTTGCCGATAATACTGCCGCCGCATAAATACATAGCTGTTTCCAATCAAATCGTTTCATTTCATTCCCCTCCTGGTTTTTCGATGTAGGAGCTATTCTAAAACGATTTATCAAAAATGTTTGTCAAACGGCCGCGGCCTGAAAAAAAACTTTTCGCCAAAAAATGCTTTCAAAAATTAGATTTTCCCGATTCGAGGGACTTCGTCTTTTTTAAGATTTTAACACGAAAGAACCCGGCCTGCAGAAATTTTTTCCGCCGCAGTGCGATCCACAGCGGAGCGTTTTTTATATCATAGGAGCGATTTCTTATGATATGAAAAAACTCCTTTTGTATCTGCTGCAGCAGTCACAAAAGGAGCTCATCCTAACCGCCAATATACTGGCTTATTTCTCTTTAAAAACAATCTCATTGTCATAGGTCATCCCGAGCTTTGACTTGGCAATATCTTCTATGTACTCCTGGGAGCCTACATAATCTTCTTTCTCTTTCAGCTGCTTTGCCCGTTCCTGCTGCTCTTCAAGCTGGGCCTGAAGCTGCTCCTGCTGGGCCTTATAGGTCTGATTCTTATGGTACAAATGCAGAATCTGCACAGACAAAATCATAACAAGAAAAAGTACTGTAAAACTGACGCACACTTTACCAACACGATTTTTCTGATTTTTTCTTTTTCGCCTTTTGCTGTAATTCATATGATCCACCTGCTTATAGTTTACATAATCCCATTCTAATGGTTTTCCATATTTTTTTCAATCGTTTTTTTAAGAAACGTCCGTTTTTTTTCAACACAAAGCGAATGGGGGCCGTAATCGTTTTCACAATAAACACCAGAGCTTTTACTATGCCGCCAAATATCTTCACTCCAGCCTTTATAATAAATCTGCTCAGCAGCCAGTTATACAGCAGCATTCCCACAAAGATTGCAATCATGGCAAAGCCCCGGATTAATCCGTCATTCTGACGGTACAGCATACGAAAAATCATCAGCGCACAGCCACACCAGTACAAAATGTCTTCCACCGCAATCCAGACAGTTCCATGGGAAACAACTCTCCTAAAGATCCGCAGCAAATCATACACAAACAGCATACACAGTCCACAGATTAGTCCCGCTAAAAACAAATGCCCCTGATTTAAAATATCAAGACTGACCATATTATTTAAATAACCGGCTGAAAATAGATTCGTTTGATTTTGTACCCTTTTTAGCTACATCAGAATAAAGAAGTGAATCAATATGACCGGATATATCAATCTCTCCCTTTTCCAGCGTAAGCCGGTTCACATGCAGGTCTTTTCCTTTAATCATGAGCATTCCCTGCTCTGTTTCCAGTATAATTTCATTTACATCAAATGCCAGAATATCAAGGACACCACTTAAAATCCCGCCGGCCCGGTCTGTGATAATCATTTTATGCTGTCTGGATGCCTGTCTTTCTTCCATATCGTTCCCTCCCTTTGATAATTTATATGAAGGGAAGTTTAATTTATGTCAGTATTTTATAAATATCGAAACAATTCACCGGCCTCTTCTTTCCTGGATGTATCGGCCACCTTAAGCACCTCTACTTTCACAGACTTTGTCCCAAAGGCAATCTCAATTAGATCACCTTCCTTTATACTGCAGGACGCCTTGGCCGGACGGTCATTTACCAATACCCTGCCTGCATCGCAGGCTTCATTTGCAACCGTTCTGCGTTTTATTAACCGGGAAACTTTTAAAAATTTATCTAATCTCATATTTCACCTCTGCTGATACAAAAACTAAAAAGAATGCAACTCTGCCGCAGTGCGATCCACAGCGGAGCGTTTTTTTGCTCTATAGGAATCGGCACTTTTCAGCTTTATCACAACACGGTATTTCCTATAGATTAAAGAAAAAGGCTGTTCCCAAACATTTTTGAGAACAACCTCTGCTCATCATTAGTTTAACATGTCTTTTAAAGCTTTACCTGCTTTGAATTTCGGAGATTTAGAAGCCGGGATTTTCATTTCTGCTCCAGTCTGTGGGTTTCTTCCAACTCTTTCTGCTCTTTCAGAAACTTCAAAGGTACCAAAACCAACTAACTGAATTTTATCACCATTCTTTAAACCTTCTGCAACTACCTCTGTAAATGCGGCCAATGCTTTATCTGCATCTTTTTTCTGTAATCCTGCTTTCTCAGCCATAGCTGCAACTAATTCAGATTTGTTCATTAATATTTCCTCCTACATTATAAAAATATAGCCTCTTTCTCATGATAAGCTTATAGAATATATATACTTGGTTTCCATATGTTTGTCAAGAAATTTATTCCGCCCTAAAGGGTTCTTCACAAAATCATCACGGCTAATTTCCATAATTTTCCATTTTTCTACAGCATTGGTTTTACAAGTTCCTGTACAGCACTTCCCAATGCCTCTGATTTCGCTTTTGCATCCTTAAGACTATCTGCTTTTACACCATAATAAAACTTTACTTTTGGCTCCGTACCGGATGGTCTTACGCAGACCCATGCGGCATCCGGAAGATCATAATAAAGAACATTAGACGCCGGAAGTCCTGTAGAGGTCTCACTTCCGTCACTCATATTCTTTACAATCCCTTTCTTATAATCTCTTGCAGACACTACCTGGTAAGCACCGATTTTTTCCGGTGTGTTTTCCCTGAGGGTATTCATAATTGTCTGGATCTTCTCTAGACCCTCGATTCCCTTCAGGGTAATGGAAGTGACATCGTCCAGATAATAACCATATCTTTCATAAAGTTCTATCATCGCATCCCAAAGGGTTTTTCCCTGGGTTTTATAAAATGCGGCAGCTTCACACAATACCATAGACGCGGCCACTGCATCCTTATCCCTGCAGTAGGTGCCCGGCAGGCAGCCATAACTTTCTTCTAATCCAAACAAGTACGTTCCGGTACCCTTGGTCTCAAATTCCAGCATTTTCTGGCCGATAAATTTAAATCCTGTGAGAACCTCACAAAGCTGTATCCCATAATCTGCAGCAATTGCATCTGCCAGATTCGTTGTTACAATGGATTTCACCAAAGCTCCATTCTCAGGAAGGCCATAAAGCGCTTTTCTCTGGCCAATCTCATAAGCTCCAATCAAACAGCCGGACATATTACCGGTCAGGGCATGATATTCACCAGTCTTTTGATCCTTAACATAAACACCCAGGCGGTCCGCATCCGGATCTGTTGCCAGAACAAGATCAGCATCCACTTCCTGTGCCAGTTTCAGCCCAAGTTCAAATGCCTCCTCAGCCTCCGGATTCGGGTAGCTTACCGTTGGGAAATCGCCGTCCGGCAGTTCCTGCTGAGGTACTACAAATACATGCTTAAAGCCCAGCTCGCCAAGTACCCTGCGTACCGGAATATTTCCGGTGCCATGAAGAGGCGTATATACAATTTTTAATTCATCCGCAGCCGCCTTAATAGCCTCCGGATGAAGGATCAGTTTTTTGAGCTCCTCAATATACGGAACATCTATATCTGCTCCGATGGTTTCATACAAACCGGCCAGCACGGCGCTCTCCCGCTCCATAGTCTTTACCTGTCCGTAATCAGTCACCTGCTTTACTTCGTCCATAATTCCGCTGTCATGAGGCGGTGTAATCTGAGCCCCGTCTGCCCAGTATACTTTATATCCGTTGTATTCCGGCGGATTATGGCTGGCTGTAATATTAATGCCGGCTGTACAGCCCAATTTACGCACTGCATAGGACAGTTCCGGCGTGGGACGAAGGCTGTCAAATACATATGCTTTAATTCCGTTAGCAGCCAGGCAGAGCGCAGCCTCATCGGCAAACTCCGGAGACATATGTCTAGAATCATACGCAATAGCCACCCCCTGCTTTTGTGTATTTAACCCCAGAATATAATTTGCAAGTCCCTGCGTTGCTTTTCGAACAGTATAAATATTCATTCTATTTGTTCCTGCGCCAATGACTCCCCGCAGTCCCGCTGTTCCAAATTCAAGCTCTTTATAAAAGCGGTCTTCTATTTCTTTCTCATCATTTGCGATTTGTTTTAACTCATCTTTTGTAGCCTCATCAAAATAAGGATTTTTCAGCCACGCTTCATAAATTTCTTTGTAACCCATCCAAACTTCCTCCTGATTTCATTTTCTGTCCGCACATCAGACCGACAGTTTATCCCAGTCATTTAAAGACCTGAAGTCATTATACCACATCTGCAAAATATTCCATACCATTCTTCCCCAAAAATTTCCTTAAACCTCTTTATTTAACGCCTCTAGAAGGCCGGTCAGATACCGGCATCTTGACTTATGCTGATGGATCTCCTTTTGAAGTTTCTCCAGATTTCTGTTTGATATCCACACTTTATTTGAACCGTAATAGTGATTTGCAATTTTCCAGAATTTTTCCGGGTATGACAGCCGGTAATACAGCTGTAGAAAATCCCCGCGGTTTAACGGATTTACTCTGTGGTATTCCTCAAGCATTGCAGTTCCAAGGCTTTCCTCCCAATTATATTTTTCCATGATCTTGCGCATAAAATTACCAAAATCAGCAATCTGCACGCCGTATTTTGCCTTTTCAAAATGAATCATAACCGGATCAGCCGCACGAAACAAAATATTATGCTGATTAAAATCCCCGTGGCAGATTCCGGTCTTTCCGGTAATTTCCTTTTCCTCCGCCATCTGCAGAGCCTCTTCCACTTTCAGACACTGTTCAAAAAAATCGGAAAAGCATTTTGTAAACAGCCGCTCAAAATCATTCTTCTGTTTTCGCTTTCTTATATAATTGCGAATTTTTATCAGCTCCCGGTTATGGCGGCTGTATTCAGAAAGCACACTTTCTTTCCGGTATGCTAAAGTCTCTTCCCCGCAGGAAAATCCCCGGACAGCACTGTGAAATCTGGCCAGATGGGACACCGTCATCAAAATATCCATTCTGTTTTTCACATCACATTCTCTTCCTTTGTACCACTGATGCATAATGTAACGTATGCCGTCGGGGCCTTCCGTAATCAGCTCACCCTCCCTGTTCTTTTTCGGCCTGTCATTTACAATTCCCTGTTCTGCAAGATAGCCGCCCAGCAGGTATAAAAATTCTCCTTTTTCCTGAGACCCCTGAAACTCTTTTAAAGCCCATAGCTCATGATTTTTTTCGCATACCAGTACACCTCTTCCTTTATAAGTCTGTGCATCGCCCAGACCGTATGTTTCCAGCACTTGTTCTATCTGATAATACATAAAAAAACACCCCTTCACACGAAGTTTAAGACAACTATTTATGTCTATTCATCATATGAAAAGGTGTTTAAAAGTATTCTCTTTGTCGGCATCTCTTTAATAAAATCTCTTTTTGATTCCATTCCGGATGTTTCAGCACATCCTGCAAAAGCAGTAAAAGAGCCTCGCCAATCTGTTTTCCCCGCTCCATCCCTGCAGCAATCAAATCATCTCCGCTGACAGCAAGGTCTTTTATCAAAAGACAGTCGCCTCTGCGAAGAATTTCCTCATACAATCTTTCATATCCACAGACGTATGCCAGCTTTTCCTTCCGCTGATACATACTCTGAGCGCAGATATCAGCGCGTTTTACTTCAAAAAGCTCCGGATACTGCTCCAGCCCGTTTCTGGATATCGTCTGGCGGACTTTCACTATTTGTAACGGCGGCTTTTGATCGTGAATCTCTACCAGTGCAGTCACCCGCTGAATAGTGGCATTATCAAACCGAAGCCTGCGCAGTATTTGTTCCGTCATTTTGGCTCCTGTCTGAGGATGCTGCCTGAAATGATCTACCCCGTCCTCATCGGTGGTTCTGCAGACCGGTTTTGCCACATCATGAAACAGCATGGTAAGGCGCAGTACCTTATCCGGCCTGATCAGCTCCAGGGCATGAATCGTATGTTCTCCCACAGAGTACATGTGATGGATATTATGCTGAGGTGTCCGCATCATAACCGAAAACTCCGGAAGGACAACATCGGAAATCCCCAGTTCATACACCTGGCGCATAGCCTCCGGATGAGGCGAAATCAGCAGCTTTACAAGTTCCGTCTGAATCCGTTCCGCACTAATTTTAGCCAGGGAAGGGGCAAGCTTTTTTATCGCATCCTGAGTCTGCACTTCAACTTCAAAGCCAAGCTGGGCGCTAAACCTTACTGCGCGCAGCATTCTTAAGGCATCTTCGCCAAACCGCTCCTTGGCATCTCCCACACAGCGGATTACGCCGTTTTTCAGATCCAAAGCTCCCCCAAAACAGTCCACAAGCCCTTCCGAATCATTGTACGCCATGGCATTAATGGTAAAATCCCTGCGCTTTAAGTCTTCCTTCAGATCAGGCGTAAATATTACCTCATCAGGATGCCTGGCATCCGCATATTCCCCATCTATCCGGTATGTGGTAACTTCAAACCCCTCATGCCCTAACATCACGGTAACCGTACCGTGGGCAATTCCGGTATCAATTGTATGAGGAAACAGCCGCTTTACATCCTCCGGCTTTGCAGAGGTGGTAATGTCCCAGTCATCCGGCTCTTTCCCAAGTATGCTGTCCCTGACACATCCGCCCACAGCATAGGCCTCATACCCATAAGACTGAAGACAATCAATGATTTTTGCTACTTTCTGCGGCAGCTTAATGTTCAACGGCTGTCACCTCCTTCCTTATTAACACAATCTGTTTTATCCAGCAGTACCACTATCCGATGTGCAGGTATGATGCCTGCCTGCTGTGTCTGGACGCCGCTTAATACGCCTTCCCCCAGTATACCAGTTTACGGGCAGGTTTTCCACAGCACACACAGGTGCCTGCTATCTGCTCCTGATCATGAAATGGCATACAGCGTGAGGTTGCACCTGTTTCCTCTTTGATTTTATCCTCACATGCCTGATCCTCACACCACATTCCACGAATAAATCCTGGTTTTGACTCTGCAATTTCCTTAAATTCATCATAATTATGAGCATCCCAAATATGAGCATCCCTATGTGCTTTTGCCCGTTCAAACATATCATTTTGAATCTGCTCCAGCAGCTTTGGAACTGCTGTGTCGATTTCATCCAGAGAAACAACTGTCTTTTCCCTTGTATCACGGCGCACAAGTACACACTGGTTTTTTTCAATATCTTTTGGTCCCAGTTCTACACGCACCGGTATCCCGCGCATTTCCTGCTCTGAGAACTTCCATCCGGGACTTTTATCTGAATCATCCAGCTTCGCCCGGCATACTTTACTCAGGCGCTCTTTGACCTTGCCGGCTTTCTCTAAAACGCCTTCTTTATGCTGCATAATCGGTATTACCATTACCTGTGTCGGGGCGATTCTCGGGGGCAGTACCAGTCCGGAATCATCTCCGTGCACCATAATAATAGCGCCGATCAGCCGCGTTGTCATGCCCCAGGAAGTCTGGTGAACATACTTTAATGTATTGTCCTTATCTGTATATTGAATGCCAAAGGCTTTGGCAAAACCATCTCCAAAATTATGACTGGTACCTGACTGAAGAGCCTTTCCATCATGCATCAGTGCCTCAATGGTGTAGGTCGCCTCCGCTCCGGCAAATTTTTCCTTCTCAGTTTTCCTTCCTCTTATTACCGGCATAGCTAGAACCTGCTGGCAGAAATCTGCATACACATTCAGCATTAAAACGGTTCTTTCCTCTGCTTCTTCCGCTGTGGCATGTGCAGTATGACCCTCCTGCCACAAAAATTCTCTGGAGCGAAGAAACGGTCTCGTTTCTTTTTCCCAGCGCACCACTGAGCACCACTGATTGTAATTCTTTGGCAGATCACGGTAAGACTGAATCAGGTTCTTATAAAAATCACAGAACAGAGTTTCTGAGGTGGGACGTACACAAAGCCTCTCCTGCAGTGGATTTAATCCCCCATGAGTCACCCAGGCAACCTCAGGTGCAAATCCTTCTACATGATCTTTTTCTACCTGAAGAAGACTTTCCGGGATAAACAGCGGCATATATACATTTTCAACGCCGGTTTCTTTAAAACGCGCATCCAGTTCCTTTTGAATATTTTCCCAGATGGCATACCCCGCCGGTTTAATAATCATACAGCCCTTTACGCTGGAATAATCAATAAGTTCTGCCTTCTTCACCACATCTGTATACCACTGGGCAAAATCTGCCTCCATAGATGTAATTGCTTCTACCAATTTCTTTTCTTTCGCCATATCTCTAATTCTCCTTAATCATGCTTCTTATATAAAATCCAAAGGAATTTCCCCGTATGTAACAAACAGCAGTCAGCAAAAAAACACCGGTATTTCCGTCCCCTAGGGACCGGAATACCGGCGGTACCACCCTGATTAACATGCAGACGCATGTTCTCTCTCTGTCCATAACGCAGACCTGCGCAGTATTTTTCATACTGGGCTTAAAGGGCCGGTTCCCGCCATTCCAACCAAAAATCTCCCACCACTGATTTTCTCTCTGAAGATCTTCCTGACCGTACTATTCCTCATCTTCGCCTTTACCTCTGTTTACGATGCATATTGTAAGTGAAACCCTCCTAATTGTCAAGTATGGAAAAATAGGAACTTCGACCTATTTCACGTATTAAAACAAGAGAAACCGGTCCAAGTATCACTCCGGGCAGTCCATATACACAGATTCCTACATACAAGCTGACCATAACCGCCACCGGATGCACAGAAAGGCCGTTTCCCATAATTCTAGGTTCTAGTATCTCCCTTAAAAATGTACACAGTGCAAAGGCTCCTGCATAAACACAGGCCAGCAGGTACTCTCCTCTTAACAGGTCCACCAGCGCCCAGGGAACAAATATCATTCCCGTGCCAATAAAGGGAAGCGCATCGCAGATACCAATAGCAATACCAATTGGGACAGCATACGGATTTTTGCACAGAGCTAAAATCCCCACGCATACCCCGCTGATAATTCCCATAACAACTACCTGAGTCTTTATATAAGTGCCGCATGTATGGAGCACTACATTTCCAATATTTATCAGCCAGTTTCCCCACTGGTTTTTTCGGATTCTGGCCTTAATCTGCACATAATCTCTCAGAATTAAAAAAGATGAGACAATAGCTGCCAGGGCAATTCCACAGACTGTAAGAAATCCCTTCATACTTTTCGCCGACCAGTTCATTACCTGGCTCATGGCCGCCTGTTCAATCTTACCGCCCAAATCCGGCATTTTTGTCTGCAGAAACTCCCCCATCTGGTCAATTCCCTCAAATCCTGTGGCATCTGCTATTCTGCAGCAGCAGTCGTCCCATACAGCCATCAGCTGTCCGCCGATTGCATCCCGTTCCTGCCAGACCTGCTGGCAGGAAACCACAATCCCCCATATCAGCAGCCCAATGCCAACCGCAATCAGCGCAAATAGAATAATTAACAGAACACCTCCCGCTCCCTTCCAGCGCTTCTGCAGTTTTACAGCCAGAGGATGCAGCCACTTAGCCAGCAGAAAAGCAATTAAAAAGGGAATTACCAATATCAAAAGCCACTTTAACACAGCAAAGACAACAAGGGTAATTCCCGTATATTTTATTCCCGTTAAAATAAATTTTCGTCTCTCTGTCATACTAGCTAGTATGTCAGAATCACTTCTTTTTATTCTTTGAACACATCCGTTTCCACGGCCTGCAGATATCTAAAACAATCTCTGGGAAAAACAAATATTTTTACAAATTCACATGCTCAAACAGCTCAAAATATTTATTTGAAGGCCGGATGGAAAACTCCATTTTCTTCTTTGTAACAGGATGTACAAATCCGATTTTAAAAGAACAAAGGGCGATATTTTCACTGCCTCTCCAGCCGGGATTATACTTCCGGTCTCCCTCCAGCGGAAACCCCGCATTGGCCATCTGCACTCTGATCTGATGGTGCCGCCCGGTTTCAAGATCAATCCTCACCAAAGACGCTGCCCCATCCGGCGTATATCCAAGCACCTGATAGGACAGCCTGGCCAGCTTTGCCCCAGGCGTCCCCGCAGGAACCACTCTGGATATATTTTGTCTGCCATCCCGCAAAAGATAATCCTCTATCCGTCCCTGCCCGGAGTTTACTGCACCGGATGCAACGGCAAGATAACATTTATCCATCCCCTGATCCGCCATCTGACGGCTTAAAGCTGCCGCCGCCATTTTAGTTTTTGCAAATACCATAACCCCTTCCACAGGCTGGTCCAGCCGGTGAACCAGTCCAAGATAAGGCTCTTCCTTTCGGGCAGCCCGGTAATTTTTAAGAACACTTACCATATCCTGACGCCCTAAACCCGCTGTCTGCACCGGCATTCCCGCCGCTTTTATACAAACCAGAACTGCTTCATCTTCATATATAATTTCTGGTGCACTGTTTCTCATTTCCATCCCCTGAATCTTTCTACAATTTAAAACGGTACCCCACACCCCAGATTGTCTCGATATACTGAGGCTTTGCTGTATTATATTCAATCTTCTCTCTGATTTTCTTAATATGAACCGTAACGGTTGCAATATCTCCAATGGATTCCATGTCCCATATTCTGCTAAACAATTCTTCCTTGGTAAACACATGATTAGGGTTCTGAGCCAGAAATGTCAGCAGATCAAATTCCTTTGTGGTAAACTGCTTCTCTTCATCATTAACCCAGACACGACGGGCCGTTTTATCTATCCGAATCCCTCTGATCTCAATAACTTCATTTTCCTGAACATTACTAGAAATGAGCCTTTCGTAACGGGCAAGATGCGCTTTCACTCTGGCCACCAGTTCACTTGGTGAAAAGGGTTTTGTGATATAATCATCAGCACCCAGACCAAGTCCCCTTATTTTATCAATATCATCCTTCTTTGCAGATACCATTAAAACAGGTGTATTCTTTACTTCACGAATCTGCTTACAGATTTCAAATCCATCCACACCAGGCAGCATCAAATCCAGAATAAACATATCAAAATCGTGATTCAGCGCCCGCTCTAGTCCGCTGTCTCCCCGGGTTTCAATTTCCACCTCAAACCCGCTTAACTCCAGATAATCTTTTTCAAGATCCGCTATCGCCTCTTCATCTTCAATAATCAAAATCTTACTCATTCACTACCTCCTGATATTTCCGGATTACAAAATACATAATTGTACCCGTATTTTCCTTACTGGTTGCCCAGATTTTTCCGCCATGATCTTCAATAATTTTCTTAACAATAGACAATCCGATCCCGCTGCCTCCGGTACTGGAATTTCTAGAAGAATCCGTCCGGTAAAAACGGTCAAAAATGTACGGAAGCTCCCTGGGCGGGATACCGCATCCGTTATCTTCCAGTTCCACTTGTATAAAATCACCCACATCTTTAATTCTTATATTGATAAATCCCTTGGGTTTATTCATATACTTAACAGAATTACTGATAATATTACTGATTACCCGCTTCAACTGCTCCGGATCAGCAATAATATCCGTCTTTTCATCCGCGTAATTATAATATGCCAGTCCGATTCCGCCTGCCTCAAGTTCCAGTCCAATATCCTCAATACAGTCATTGAAATAGTCCGCTACATTTATCTTCTTAAAATTGTATGGAATACGATTGGTATCAATTTTAGAATAAAGGGTCAGTTCATTAATCAGCCTGTCCATCTCATTTGCTTTATTATATATTGTGCGGATATATTTATCCCGTTTCTCCGGAGTATCCGCAACCCCGTCAATAATACCCTCAGCATAACCTTTTACAGTAGTTATGGGGGTCTTCAAGTCATGGGCAATGTTACTGATCAGTATCTTATTTTCCTTTTCCGAAGAAATATTCTCCTCTGTAGAATACTTCAGCCGCTGCCGCATCTGCTCAAAGTTTCTGCAAAGCTCACCGATCTCATCATCATTTTCCGCATCTATAGTAAAGTCCAGATTTCCATCCCGGATATTCTGTGTAGCCACTTTCAGCTTGGCAATGGGATTTATAATACCCTTATAAATCCATATGGTCATCACTGCAGCTGTCAAAATAAGAATCAGTACAATGGAAATCCCCATATCCAAAATAAGCTGCCGCATTTCCGGTAAAATACTGTCTGTATCTGTTAAAAGATACAAACTCCCTTTCACCCCAGCTGAATCCTCAAAATTTACCTGTTTCACAATCAGCTGCATGGCGTCATCTAGATAATATCCGCTCTCTTCTTTTCCATTACTTTTATCACTGTAATCGGGAAGCATTTTAGCAAGTTCCTGTTCTGTATAGGCACTGCTTCCCTCATCACCATTATAAATAATCTGATTTCCTTTACTGACCACAAGAAATGTTTCTTTTTCTTTTAGCTTTTCATTTTTTTCTTTCAGATAGGATACATTCTCAAGCTTGTCAGCATTTGTCCGGGCCAGTTTCTGAAACTCCTCAAAATCAGCCTTTGTATATCTATTCAGCACCTGAACGGAATTCATAAAAAAAATAGAGCCTTCTTCTTTTTCCAGCCCATAAGTCTGCTTCATAGAATGCACCTGAAGCTGATAAAATCCAAACAATACCGCACAGGAAAGAGCAATGGGCAGAAAGAGGATAAAACAAAATGAAAAGATTAGACGTGTTTTTAATTTCATAGCTTCACCTGTCACTATCTTTCTAAAACAGTAAAATTTTTTATATTATACCATTTTTTCATCTCTGACGGCACTGATTCGCATATATTTAATAAACTTTTCACAGGTGAACCTATTTATTGTTCAAAAAGCCCTGCCGGATCTTAATTTTTAAAAAGAATCTCGCTTGCAAGATTCTCCGCCTGCGGCGGGTCGCCATAACGGCATAATTCCGTTCCGCCGCAGTGCGGTCCACAGCGGAGCGTTTTCTATATCATAGGAGCAATTTCTTATGATATAAAAAAATAAAGACTGCGCCGTTACAAAAATGGCGCAGCCTTTGGTCATTCACTTATAAATATTTTTTTAAATCCTCAGCTTTATCCAGTGCTTCCCAGGGAAGGTTCAGGTCATTTCTTCCAAAATGTCCATATGCAGCTGTAGGTTTGTAGATTGGTCTTCTTAAATCAAGCATTTTAATAATACCAGCGGGACGAAGATCAAAATTTTCACGTACAATCTCTACCAGTTTATCATCAGACAGCCTGCCGGTTCCAAATGTGTCCACCATAATAGAAGTGGGCTGTGCAACGCCGATTGCATAAGAAAGCTGAATCTCACATTTATCTGCAAGACCTGCCGCAACCAGATTTTTCGCAACATAACGCGCTGCATACGCTGCAGAACGGTCTACCTTTGTGCAGTCTTTTCCGGAAAATGCGCCGCCACCGTGACGTGCATATCCACCGTATGTATCAACAATAATCTTACGTCCTGTTAAACCTGCGTCACCATGAGGTCCGCCGATTACAAAACGTCCGGTAGGATTAATGAAAAATTTTGTTTCATCATCAATCATTTCTTTTGGAAGCACCGGATCAAATACATATTTCTTGATATCCTCATGAATCTGTTCCTGTGTTACATCATCATCATGCTGGGTAGATAAAACTACCGCTTCTAGTCTTTTTGGAGCTCCGCTTTCATCGTATTCTACAGAAACCTGGGTCTTTCCATCCGGTCTTAAATAGCTTAATGTACCGTCTTTACGCACCTTGGTAAGCTGAAGAGCCATTTTATGAGCAAGTGAAATGGGATACGGCATAAATTCTTCTGTCTCATTAGATGCATATCCGAACATCATTCCCTGATCTCCGGCTCCGATTGCCTCAATCTGTGCATCTGACATGCTGTTTTCCCTTGCTTCTAATGCTTTATCAACACCCATTGCAATATCCGGTGACTGCTGATCTAACGCTACCATAACCGCACATGTATGTCCGTCGAATCCGGTCTCTGCTCTGTCATATCCTATCTCATTTACTGTTTCACGAACAATTGCAGGAATATCCAGCTGAGCTTTTGTTGTAATTTCTCCTGTCACAAGCACAAATCCTGTACAGCTTGCAGCTTCACAGGCAACACGGCTCATGGGGTCCTGAGCCATGCAGGCATCTAGAATCGCATCAGAAATCGCGTCACACATTTTATCTGGATGTCCTTCTGTAACTGATTCAGAAGTAAATAATAATTTCTCCATAATTTCTCCTCCGTTTTATTTATCTCAATCAACTGCCACAAAGTATATCGGTAATTTATCAGATTGAATATATGCAATCTTTTATTTTTGTATTTTGTTTTTATACACTGATACATTTTTGTATATTTTCAAAATACATTTTTTAAATTTTATTTCTTTTTAGTGATCATCTTATACTATTTGTCTTAAACCTTATCCGCCCCCAGAGCGATTCCCCTCAGGTGTTTTTTATGAAGGCCCCATGTCTTAAGATATTTTCAACTTAAATTTCTGTATTTCCTTCTCTGAACTGACCCGTTCAATCCGGGCTCCCAAAGCCATAAACTTTTTCTCTAACGCTTCATAACCCCGTTCTATATAAAAAATATCATCTACAACTGTAATTCCCTCAGCTGACAGCCCTGCAATTACAAGAGCTGCGCCTGCTCTTAAATCCGGCGCACTGACGCGAGCACCAGTATATCTGTGGACTCCACTGATAATGGCAATATTGCTCTCCACCTTTATAGCCGCCCCCATTTTTGTGAGTTCATCCACATACCGGAAACGATTTTCAAAAATACTCTCTGTAATTGTGCTGATTCCCTGGGAAATTCCCAGAACAACCCCCATCTGAGGCTGCATATCTGTAGGGAAACCAGGATAAGGCAGTGTCGTAACCTGGGTGTGCTTTAACTGCTCAGGGGCAACGACTCTAACATAATCATCCCCTTCTTCTACCCGGCAGCCAACCTCAAGAAGTTTGGCGGTAGTTGCCTCAAGATGTTTGGGAATTACATTCAGCACCGTTACATCTCCTCTAGTAGCAGCAGCGGCAAACATAAACGTTCCCGCCTCAATCTGATCAGGTATTATGGAATATTCTGTTTTATGTAACTTTTCCACGCCTTCAATGCGGATGACATCTGTACCCGCACCGCGGATATTAGCGCCCATACAATTCAAAAAGTTTGCCACATCTACAACATGAGGCTCCTTTGCCGCATTCTCTATGACAGTTTTTCCCTCTGCCATGGCAGCAGCCATCATAATATTAATGGTAGCTCCTACGGAAACCTTATCCAGATAAATATGACTTCCCCGCAGATTCTCAGCTTTCACCGAAATCAATCCTCCGCGGATTTCCACTTCTGCACCCAGAGCCCGGAAACCTTTCTGATGCAGATCAATGGGTCTGCTTCCAATATCACAGCCCCCCGGAAGCGCAACCTCAGCCTTCTTATATTTTCCAAGTAATGCCCCCAGCAGATAATAGGAAGCTCTGATTTTTTTTATAAATTCATTATCAACGCTTATGTCATGGATAAAAGAGCCATTGATCTTCACCGAGTGCTCACCGGTTCTCTCAACCTTTGCCCCAATCTCCTGAATGGCCTGAAGCAGTACATTGATATCTCTTACATTTGGCAGGTTATCTATTACAACAGTTTCATCCGTCATAACAGCAGCGGCCAAAATAGGCAGAGCCGCATTTTTTGCGCCGCCGATTTCAACTTTACCGTTTAACGGGATTCCACCCTTTATTACATATTGATCCATATCGCACCTCTATGCTGTCTATTTATAACAAGTTCTTATTATAGTAACTTTTCATTCTCAATGTCAATCATTTCAATTCATTATTTTCAGACAAGTTCAAACAACCAGTGTTTCAATCAGCCCAAAAAGATTCAAAATATATTATATCATAAATAAAATCCTTGTAAAATCAAAAAATATTAACTTTCCATTAACAGAATTTTACATAATTGACAAAAGTTCTCTTATTATATATATGCGAATCCCGTTATTTTGTTACTGTTCTTCAAGGGCACGGCGGACAGCCGAAACTGTATCTTCAATACCAAGCCCGTATTCATCCACAACAATATCGGCATACTTTTCATAAAGTAATGTCCGTTCCCGGTATAAATCTTTTAACGTCTGCCCTTTTTTTAAAACCACACCCCGGTTCCGAATATTCTTAAGCCTTTTTTCCAGGACAGAAAGAGACTGCTTTAAGTAAACCACCGTACCAATAGATTTTAAGTGTTCCATAGCCTCTTTGCCATATACCACACTTCCCCCGGTAGCCACAATCGAATGCTCCACCTGCAGGTTACTGTTGACTCTGTTCTCCACCTCAATAAAACCCTGTGTCCCTTTTTCTGCAATAATTTCTTTCAGCAGCTTTCCCTCTTCCTTTTGAATTACCAGGTCGGCATCTATAAACTGATATCCCAGCACCTTTGCCAGAATCACTCCAATAGTACTCTTACCCACACCGGGCATTCCAATTAAAATTACATTTTTCAACATTTTTCGCCTTTCTCATTAGAGTTTCTTTATATTTTTTAATTTTCTTTTAGATTCCTTAAGATAGTTTTCATAGTTTTGCCACACTTCGTACACATTTGATTCCTATAATAAAATCATCAAATACGAAATATCTCTTATTCATCTTTATTGAACCCCCCAATGTTCAATAAAAGATATAGATTAACATTTTCATAACTCAATCTCCCCAAGAAAAAGACAGCCCACCGGCTGTCTTTTTCATTTACTTTTATTCTTGAGTCTCAGTTTCATCTGAAACTACATTAAAAAGTTCTTTAAAAGCCACTTTTTTCCACTGTGCTTTATTCACTTCTATCTTTACATCATTCCGAAAGCTTTCCAGCATTTCATTATAAAATTCTGTCTTTTTCTGGGCAAGCAGCTCTTCTTTCTTCGCTGCAGTCGCCTCTTTATCATGTTCGCTGTCAAGGCGGAGCACATAATACTTATCTTCTCCCTGAATCAGATCAGAGACTTCTCCTTCTTTCAGACTGTCTGCTTCTTCGATAACAGCATCATCCATACTCTCATCATCAGCCCCGTAAGAATATGTGGATGCTTCTAGATCATTGTCTTTAGCAGCCGCATCAAAGTCCTGTTTTGCCTTTTCTGCAATCTCTTCTGCCTTTTTAAGCTGCTGCTTTGACTCATCCTCACTGTATTCTACGTAATTCTGATCAGAATCCCGATAGCCTTTCACATCAAAGCTCAGATAACTGAATGTTCTCTGGGCCGCCTCTTTTTCCGTTACTGTTACATCGGCAGTATCCTGGATGGCTGTTTTCATTTTGCTCTCCAGCAGGTAATAATAAAGCATCTGCTCCACATATTCCTGTTTTGCTCCGACCTGTTCTACTGCAGCTTTGGAATTGTCATCCATAAAAAGCTCTGCTGCTTTTTTAATTTCCGCCTTCTCATCTTCTGAAACTGAAACTTTATAAGTTTCTTTATTGGCATCCAGCAGACACCAGTTTTCCAGCATTTCCATAATAGTACTTTTTTGTGCTTCCTGCCGGGTTTTCCCTGAATCAGCACTGGATTCCTGCTGCCAGGCATCTTCACCAATATACGGAATGTAATACTGATCATATAAAGCCTGCTGATATCTTGCCACAAAATTGGCAAATCCCATAGATACCTCTGTTCCATCTACTGTTACGGCTGCTGCCTGTGGATCTATACTTCCACAGCCGGTTAAAGATGCCGCAGTAAGTGCCCCTGCCATCATTAACGCCGCTATTCTTTTTATTTTCATCTGATTCCTCCTGTAGCCTGTCTTCCTTTGTTTTTTACAGTATATCTTCTTTCCGCCTATCCTGCAATGTTTTCACTTATAACGATAGATTTCAAATCCGTTAGAATCTTTCCAATGATCGTTACCGCTTCCGGACTTCCCTTTTTCCTTTTGTAAGAAAGAATCGGAGCCTTGCTGTCAGCCCGAAACAGCAGATCAGGCTGATATTTTAAAACCAGTTCCGGAATTTTTGCCGGATCAATACAGGCTTTCTCATAAAAGCTAAATTGAATCTGAGTACCTGTTTCCTTGATCTCAGTAAGATATACTTCATGAGCCATGGCTTTTAATTTTGCAATCAGCAATAGATTTTCCACACTCTTTGGAGGTTCCCCAAACCGGTCAATTAACTCATCAAGCATTTCCACGCTTTCATCCTCATTTTCTATGCATGCAATCCGCTTATAAATATCCAGCTTCTGCCCCTCATTCTGAATATAAGAAGGCGGTATAAACGCATCCAGCTCCACGTCCATCACCGTATCAAATTCTTCCTGACTGCTTTCACCTTTCAGCGTTTTCACTGCCAGATTCAGCATTTTACAATACATATCATATCCCACAGCTTCCATATGTCCATGCTGCTGCTCCCCTAAAAGATTTCCTGCTCCCCTGATCTCCAAATCTTTCATTGCTATTTTAAATCCGCTGCCCAGCTCTGAAAACTCCCGGATGGCGGACAGCCGCTTCTCTGCAACTTCTCTGAGCATTTTATTCCTTCGATACATCAAAAATGCATAGGATGTACGGCTGGATCTGCCGATCCTTCCCCGGAGCTGATAAAGCTGGGACAATCCCATATTGTCTGCGTCATGGATAATCATCGTGTTGGCATTTGAAATATCCAGTCCTGTCTCAATAATTGTCGTTGAGACCAGCACATCAATTTCACCGTTAATAAAACGGTACATAATATCTTCCAGCTGCCGTTCATGCATCTGCCCGTGGGCAAATGCCACCGCTGCGTTTGGAACCAGTGCCGACAACCGGGCCGCCATATCCTCAATCTGGTTGACACGGTTAAACACATAATATACCTGGCCGTCTCTTGCCAGCTCCCTCAAAATCGCCTCTCTGACCATTTCTTCATCGTATTCCATCACATAAGTCTGCACCGGCATTCTGTCATTTGGCGGCTCTTCCAGCACACTCATATCCCGGATACCGATAAGACTCATATGTAAGGTTCTTGGAATTGGCGTCGCCGTCAGCGTCAATACATCAACATCCTGTTTCATCTGTTTGATTTTCTCTTTATGGGTCACCCCAAAACGCTGCTCTTCATCAATAATCAGCAGTCCCAGATTTTTAAATTCCACATCTTTTGACAAAAGCCGGTGTGTTCCAATCACTACATCACACATCCCCCGCTTTAAATCCTGGATTGCCTGTCTTTGTTCTCCGGCGGTCTTAAATCTGCAGAGCAGATCTACCTGAACGGGAAAATCTTTCATCCTTTTTGCAAAGGTATTATAGTGCTGCTGAGCCAGAATCGTCGTGGGAACCAGATATGCCACCTGTTTTCCATCCTGCACTGCCTTAAATGCCGCCCGTATAGCAACCTCCGTCTTCCCGTAACCTACATCACCACAGATCAGCCGGTCCATAATTTTACGGCTCTCCATATCCTTTTTGACTGCCTCAATGGCGCTGAGCTGATCCTCTGTTTCTTCATATAGAAACATTTCCTCAAACTCCCGCTGCCAGACAGTATCCGGACTGTAGGCATATCCTTCCCGGTTCTGCCTGACCGCATACAGGTTTACCAGCTCCTGGGCAATTTCCCATACCGCACCTTTCACCTTTGACTTTGTCCTGACCCACTCCTGGCCCCCCAGCCGGTTCAGTTTTGGCTTCCTGGCATCGGAACCGGCATATTTTTGAATCAAATCCAGCTGTGTGGCCAGAATATATAAATTCCCGCCCTTGGCATATTCAATTTTAATATAATCCTTTACTACTTTATTGATTTCTACTTTCTCTATTCCGCGGTAAATCCCAAGTCCATGATTCTCATGAACTACATAATCCCCAGTATTTAATTCAGAGAAGCTGTGAATTTTTTCCCCTTCATATTGACGGCGTTTTTTACGCCTGGTCTTTTCGGCACCAAAAATATCCGTCTCCGTAAGCACTACAAACTTAACTTCCGGATACTCAAAGCCTCTGGCCAGCTTGCCGTACTGAACCATAATCTCACCCTGAGCCAGAATGCGGTCCGTATCCTCACTGTAAAAGGCTCCGATATTTTCCTGCTGCAGATTCTCTGCCATCCTGGCAGCTCTTGTTCTGGACCCGCACAAAACAATCACCCGGTACTTTTGCTTCTGATAATTTTTCAGATCTTTCACTAGAAGCTCAAAGCTGCTGTTATATGTATTCACAGCTCTTACCTGAAAGCGGCAGATATTTTGAAAAGAAATATTTTCCAAAGCAGCATCCAGCATAGAAAAAAATACCGAGCAGCAATTGCTGCATCTGGCAAAAATCTCTCCGGCTCCATACAAAACATCCAGCTGCCGGGCAAGAACATAACCTTTCTCCAGCCGATGACGCATACTCTCTGAAAACTCCTTTTCCAAAGCCTTTGCGCGCCCCTGGCATCTGACCGGCTCATCAATCAGCAGCAGCGGCTGCCGGCCATTCCCCACCGCCAAAAAGTAGTCTATAACGCTGACAGCCTCATCATAAAAATACGGCAGACATGTTTCTGCACCCGCAATGTTACTTAATTCCCCAAGCTGCTCTAACAGCATATCCGTATGTTCTTTTAGCCGAAAAGCTTCCTCTGTTTTCATCTCCTGGCGAAATCTCTCACAGAGAACATCCCGCTCTTCTTTTATTTTTCGTACGCCGATCTTCAGTGTCTCATCATCCAAAACCAGCTCCGTGGCCGGATAAATCCGGATTTCCTCCAGATTCTGCATAGATCTTTGACTGCCGGGTTCAAAGCTTCTGATAGAATCTATTTCATCTCCCCAGAACTCAATTCGGTAGGGAACCTCTTCCGTTAAAGGAAAAACATCCACAATACCTCCCCGCACAGCAAACTGACCGGGCTGTTCAGCTTGATAGCTACATTCATAGCCATTTTGAACCAGTTTTAAACGCAGCTGTTCCAGATTCCACTCCTGACCGCTCTGCAGCCCCACTACCGCATCTTTTAACAGCTCCGGCTTGATTAGTTTTTCCAGCAGGGAATCTACAGTCGTAATAACTACCGGATATTCTTCTTCAAAAATTGCCTGATACGCCAGCATCCGGTCTCTAGTCAGCACATTCCCTCTGATATCCGACTGGTAAAATAAAATATCTCTGGCCGGATAATAAACTGCCTTCCGGTTGTAAAAATGATATTCCGCCAGCAGCTCTCTGGCCCTCTGCTCACTGTAAGTAACAATTAATCTGCTGCTTTCATCCCTCTTTAACGCACTCATAATATGAGGCTTTAAAGGATCAATACATCCTGCCGCCAGGGCCGGCCCCTGATTATGACAAACGTGTTCTTCCAGCAGCCTGTAACATTCCAGTTCTTGTAATGGTTGATAAAATCCCTCAAGCATCTTCCTGTTTCACCGTTTTCTTTCTATTATATCGGTTCATCGCCTCATCCGTCTCACCCTGAACCATCAGCCCAAGCGCCTCCACAGCTTCCATTACCGCCTCATCCACAAGACAGCGTTCACCTGTTGAAAATCTGCTTAGTACGTAATCAGCCAGATCCCAGTCTGCAGGCTTTTGACCTACTCCAACTTTTATTCTGGAGAATTGATCCGATCCGGTTTTGGCAATGATATCCTTTATTCCGTTGTGGCCTCCGGCGCTTCCTTTTCTGCGGATTCTTAAATTTCCGGGCTCCAGACTGATATCATCATAGATAATAATCATCTGATCCGCCGGATCCAATTTATAAAACTTCATCAAAGGAGCGATACTGTCTCCCGAAAGATTCATAAAGGTCTGCGGCTTTACAAGCAGAACCTTCTGCCCCTCCATATAGCCGCTGCCACAATAAGCTTTTGATTTTTTTTCTGTTACATGTATATTATATCTGTCCGCTACAGCATCAATGACATCAAATCCAATATTATGACGGGTTTTTTCATATTTAGCTGCAGGATTTCCAAGTCCGGCTATTAAATACATTATTTCCCTTTCCTTTTCTTCTTAAAACATAACGCTTTTCTGGTTTCAGATTTTATTCTACCCAATTTTCCTGCGGATGTCATCTATTTTTCATAAGCAAAAGACCTGCGGCGCAATTCTTACGAATCGTGCCGCAGGCCTTCTGCCTGAATTATATAATAATCCAATACATTATAGAACAGTATCCAGCTTTCCTGGCCAATCCCCGCCGCGGATCATTCTTACATTATGTATCTTTCATTTCGCTCGTGTACAATTTTAACGCTGTCTTCCCCACTCAGATAGGTGTTAGCATGAATAGTATCATGGCTCTCCACAATACAGTTCTCAATATGTGTATTATCACCAATATATACGTCATTCAGTATAATGGAATTTTTAATCACACAGTTTTTTCCCACAAATACCTGTTTGAATAAGACAGAATTCTCAACAGTACCATTCACAATACAGCCGCTTGCAACTAAACTGTTGTGTACATCCGCGCCGATATTGTATTTCGCTGGTGCAAGATCATCAATTTTCGAATAAACTGCTGGTTCCTGTTTAAAGAAGAAGCTGCGTACCTTAGGATCCAGAAAATCCATATTGGTTCTGTAATAGTCGTCAACCGTAGCAATGTTGCTCCAGTAGCTGTCCATTTTGTATCCATAAATACGCTTCATGTTCTTGTAACGAATTAAAATATCATTTACAAAATCAAAGCGTTCTTCTTCCGCACATTTCTCCAGCATTTCAATGAGCTGCCGTCTTCTCAGTATGTATATACCTGTGGAAATCGTATTGGAGTTGGCAACCATAGGCTTTTCCTCAAATTCCACAATTCTGGATTCTTCATTCATACGGACCACGCCAAACCGGCTGACATCTGTTCCTACCGGCATGTCCTTGCATACAATGGTAATATCCGCCTTCTTTTCAATATGAAAATCCAGAACTTTATTATAATCTATTTTATATACACAATCTCCCCCTGCAATTATGACATATGGCTCATGGCTGCGTTTCAGAAAATCAATATTCTGATAAATAGCATCTGCCGTCCCCCGATACCAGAAGCCATTATCTGCTGTCAATGTAGGCGTAAAGACATATAAGCCGCCCTGTTTACGTCCAAAATCCCACCATTTAGAAGAGCTTAAATGCTCATTCAAAGACCGCGAATTGTACTGGGTCAGCACCGCTACTCTCTGAATACGCGAGTTGCTCATATTACTGAGGGAAAAATCTATACAGCGGTAACTTCCTCCTACAGGCATAGCCGAAATCGCACGTTTATTTGATAATTCCTGCATTTTATTGTTATTGCCGCCTGCTAAAATAATTCCAAGAGCTTTCATTATCTGCCACCTGCCTTAATAATATATTCTCCGCCGTCTAGTAATCCTCCGGGATAATCCTCCGGTTCTGTTACACCGGCAATGGCTGTATTCTTTCCGATCTTTACATTGGGCGGCACAACAGAATCCTCCCCGATGGTCACCAGGCCAAAGGAATATACGGATTCTTTTAATTTATTTGGCTTCTCTTCTCCAATGCCAAGTTCACAGCCGGAACCAATCTTACAATTCTCCGCTATAATAGCTTTATCTATCATTGTATGATCCCCGATCTTGGTATCCCCCATAATAATAGAGTCATGAACCACACAGCCTTTTCCAATAGTAACATTAGAGCCGATCACAGAGTTTTTAACTTCTCCGTATATCTCTGTTCCCTCCCCAAGGATACAACGCTCCACCTTTGCCCCGGCTGCAATATACTGAGGTGCATTTACTTCTGTACGGGTATAAATCTTCCAATACTCTTCGTAAAGATTAAACTCTGGTATCAGATCAATTAATTCCATATTGGATTCCCAATAGGACCCCAATGTACCTACATCTTTCCAGTAACCATTATATTCATATGCAAATATACGATCGCCCTTTCCATGACAATACGGAATAATATGCTTTCCGAAATCACAGTCCTCCACATCTGCCATGGCGATCAGAGCTTCTCTTAAAACCTTCCATGTAAAAATATAAATACCCATGGAAGCAAGATTACTGCTTGGATTGGCAGGCTTTTCCTCAAATTCCCTGATCCGTTTCTCCTCATCTGTCACCACAATACCAAAACGGCTGGCTTCCTCCATGGGAACCGGCATAACAGCAAGGGTGACATCCGCCTTATTTTCTTTATGGAAATCCAGCATCACCTCATAATCCATCTTATAAATATGGTCACCCGAAAGAATCAGCACATATTCCGGATCATAGCTATCAATATAGTTCATATTCTGATAAATGGCATTTGCAGTACCAGAATACCACTCACTGCATTCACTCTTCTCATAGGGCTGAAGTATGGTAACGCCTCCATGATTACGATCTAAATCCCAGGGAATTCCTATTCCAATATGTGTATTTAACCGTAACGGCTGATACTGTGTTAATACTCCCACCGTATCAATTCCGGAATTAATACAATTGCTCAATGGGAAATCAATAATTCTATATTTACCACCAAAAGCAACTGCCGGCTTTGCAACTTTTGATGTAAGTACCCCCAATCTGCTTCCCTGTCCCCCGGCCAGAAGCATAGCTATCATTTCCTTACGGATCATATTGTTCACCTCTTGTTTCTTTTCATTAAAAAATCTCATAAATATTATAACACAACTTTCATAAATCGTACACATTTTTACCAATAATTTTCATTTTTTTTGTATTTTTTTGACATTTCATACAATTTCACTATATTTTTACAACGAATCCTCCCTTCCACATACTGTATATTATTTTATTTTCAAATCATAAATTTATGGTATAATATATCATATCAGTAAAAAATCAAGCGGCTGTGGAACAGACATTTGATTTTTTGTTGATATGATAACGACAGAATCTTTGAGTGTCTTTAGGCACGGCAGCTGCTTTTGCAGCTGGATTCTGGAGTGCTTTTACTTTTCAGTAAAAAATCAAGCGGCTGTGGAACAGACATTTGATTTTTTGTTGATATGATAACGACAGAATCTTTGAGTGCCTTTAGGCACGGCAGCTGCTTTTGCAGCTGGATTCTGGAGTGCTTTTACTTTTCAGTAAAAAATCAAGCGCTATGAAACAGACATTTGATTTTTTGCCAGATTCTTAAGTACTTATCGCTAATACGATAACTACAGAATCGTCAAATACTTTTCATCTAAATCTATAACAGGCAGGTATTTTTATGTATGAAATAAATTTCAACTCACCAATCCACATTCATTTTATTGGTATCGGCGGCATCAGCATGAGCGGCCTTGCCGAAATATTATTAAAAGAAAAATTCACAGTTTCCGGTTCTGATGCAAGAGAGTCTCATCTTACCAAACTGCTGGCTTTACAGGGGGCACGAATCTATATCGGACAACGGGCGGCAAATATTTCAGATGATACAGATCTCGTTGTTTATACAGCGGCCATCCATGAAGATAATCCGGAATTTGCACAGGCAGTGAAACAGGAGATTCCCATGCTGACCCGTGCCGAGCTCCTTGGTCAGATTATGAAACATTACCATAACTCTATCGCCGTCTGCGGTACCCACGGTAAAACCACAACAACTTCAATGCTTACAGAAATTCTGCTCACTGCAGAGGCAGATCCCACTATCTCTGTAGGCGGTATGCTTTCATCAATTGGCGGGAATATCAGAGTGGGAAGTTCCGATATCTTTTTAACGGAAGCCTGCGAATACACAAACAGTTTTTTAAACTTTTATCCAAAATACAACATCATATTAAATATAGAAGAAGATCATCTGGACTTTTTCAAAGATATTCAGGAGATCCGTCACTCTTTCCGGCAGTTTGCCGCAAATACCGCAGAGAACGGAATTGTATTTATAAACAGCGGTATTCCGGATTATTCGGAAATTACTACGGATCTTTCCTGCCGGGTTATAACCTTTGGCCTGTCCGGTACAGAAGATTATTTTGCTTCGGATATTACTTACAATAATCATGGCTGCGCCTCATTTACTGTAAACCACAGCCAAAACACATATCCTGTTCAGATTCAGGTTCCCGGCGAACATAACGTTTCAAACGCTCTGTCTGCATTTGCCTGCGCCCTTGAGGCCGGCATCAAACCGGATAGAATCATTTTGGGGCTAAAATCCTTTGGGGGTGCCGCCAGACGTTTTGAATTTAAAGGAAAACTTGGCAGTGTCACCGTCATAGATGACTATGCACACCATCCAACCGAGATTAAAGCCACCTTATCTTCCGCAAAAAATGTAGCTCACGACCGGATTATATGTGTTTTTCAGCCTCACACATACACCCGTACCAAAGCATTCTTTCATGAATTTGCAGATGCTCTGGCCCTGGCCGACATTGTTGTACTGGCTGATATTTATGCCGCAAGGGAAACCGATACACTGGGAATTTCTTCCAGAGATCTGGCTGCCGCTGTTTTGGCCGCAGGTACAGAATGCCATTATTTTCCAAGCTTTGATGAAATAGAAAACTTTTTATTAGAAAATTCTATGAACAACGATCTGTTGATAACTATGGGTGCCGGAGATGTATATAAAATCGGCGAAAGCCTTCTGGGACTGTAAGTTATCCACATTATCCACATAATTATCGTGTACAGATGCGATATTTTATGTGGATACTTTTTTACCTTATTCATGTTTGGACAAGCCTGTTTATATCCTAATGTATGCGGCGTTTTCTTAAAACATTCCAGGTTTCTACTATATTTTATTGTCAATTTTCCACATTATCCACATTTTCCACACTCTGTTTATCCATACTTTTTAAAGAGTTGAAACGAGGTTTTATAGCTTCTCATTTTATTTTAGTTATGCTATAATGTGAACCAGTTTTATTGGGTGAAAGAGAGAGAGTTTTATGGCAAATATTACACTGTACAACAGCTTGTCCGACACTGCAACCTATGTCCCAAACAAGTTTATTGACGACTATATGACCACGGCTAACGGCGAGTATGTTAAAATTTATTTATATCTTCTGCGCTGTATCAATCAGCCTGGCTGCAATTTTTCGCTGTCTAAACTGGCTGACCATTTTGATCACACGGAAAAAGACATCCGCCGGGCACTAAAATACTGGGAAAAAGTACAGCTTTTAAAACTGGAATACGATGGAGAAAATCATCTTTCCGGTATTTGTCTGCTGCCCAGCCAGCCGGAAAGCACAGACACACTCCCCCGTCCGGCATCATCAGGCAGTGAAAATACCGCCCCAAAGACAGATCTTACTGCCGACGGGATGAAGGCCTTCTGCCAGCGTGAGGAAATACGGGAGCTTATTTTTCTCACCGAAACCTACCTTGGCCGTACTATGAATCAGAGCGATTTGAATTTTATATTTTCATGGTACGATCAGCTTTCTTTTTCTCCGGAATTAATTGAATTTCTGGTAGAAAACTGTATTGCCAAGGGACACTCCAGCCTTCACTATATGCAAAGAGTCGCTGAAGACTGGGCCTCTGAGAATATTAAAACACCAGAAGAAGCCAAACGCCTCGTAAGCAGTAATAACGAGACTTACTATATGGTAATGAAAGCTTTTGGCATCCGGGGACGCAATCTAGTTCCTTCTGAAATGAATTTACTGAAAAAATGGACAGGCAGCTATGGTTTTTCCAGAGAGATTATTTCAGAAGCATGCCGGCGCACAATCCAAAAGATACACGAACCCAGCTTTGAATATGCAGATTCCATTCTTAGCAACTGGCATCAGGCCGGCGTTCATACTATAGAAGATATTAAAAATGCGGATGAAGCTTTTCAAAAAAGCAAAGCGGCCAAAACTGCGTCCAACCGTATTAAAATTACCGGAAACACAGCCAAAAACAACAAATTTAATAATTTTCAGCAGCGGGACTATGATTACGATCAGCTCTCCCGAAAACTGCTTGAGAAATCTATACGTTAAGGAGCTGTCTAATGTCTTTAACAAATGCTCAATATGACGAAATAATGCGTCAATATAACCACAGACAATTAAAGGCCCATGAGGCCTCAAAAAAGCTGAAAAATGAACTTTACCAAAAAGCTCCGAAGCTGGCCCGGATTGATGAGGAAATTGCATCTATCAGCGTTTCCCAGGCTAAAAACTTTATTAACGGAAATACAGCCTCCCTTATCGGTCTTACAGAGTCCATACAAAAACTGGCACTCCAAAAGGAACATATTTTACAGGAGCTGGGCTATCAACCACAGGATCTAGAACCACAGTATCATTGTCCGGACTGTAAAGATACCGGATATATAAACGGAAAGAAATGCCACTGTTTCCGTCAGGCTGAAGTTGACTATGTTTATAAGCAATCAAATCTGCGGACGATTTTGAAACGGGAAAATTTCAATACATATACATTTCAGTATTACCCGGAAAACCTGATAGATCCGGAAAGCCAGGTCTCTTCCCTGGAGCTGGCCCGTCATGCAGCGGCTAAAAGCAAAGCATTTATCAGCGAATTTGATCAGACGCACCCTAACCTGTTATTATATGGAAATACCGGCACCGGGAAAACTTTTTTAACAAACTGCATCGCAAAAGAGCTTTTAGACAGCGGCCATTCTGTTATTTACTTTTCCGCCTTTCAGTTATTTGATATTTTAGCAAAAAATGTATTTGGAAAATCTCCGGAAACTGCCGGCGACTACCAGAATATTTTTAACTGCGATCTGCTGATTATTGATGACCTTGGAACAGAGGTTCCCAATTCCTTTACAATTTCGCAGTTTTTCCAATGCCTCAACGAAAGAATATTAAGACATAAATCCACGATTATATCAACAAATCTGGCTTTAAATGATATTGCTGGAATCTATTCAGAAAGAATTGCATCCAGAATCACAAGCCACTTTGTATTATTAAAGCTTTTCGGAGATGATATCCGGATTTTAAAGAAACTTTCCGACTAGAACCTGCCGTTTTACAGTTTTACTTTCAGGTAAAAGGCGATTTTTTTCTTGTAATGCAACTTACGGAATGCTATAATGCATACGTTGCAAATTTAACCGACTTCGTTTTGAGGTATGAAGCCAATAATATATAACCAAAAGAAAAGATGATGGAGGAACTTTTCAATGCAAGATGACGGAAGAAATTTACAGACGATCCCTGCGGGAGCTTTAGGTTTACTGCCATTAGAAAGCTGCCGTTCTATCGGCGAAGAAGTTGATAAGTATCTTGTAAAATGGAGACGCGTACGCGAACATGAACATGAGGGAGATATAACTTTTACAGGGTATACAAGAGATTCCTATTTAATCAAAGGGAACTGCCCCCGTTTTGGTACCGGCGAAGCTAAAGGTACATTAAACGAGTCTGTCCGCGGTTATGACTTATTTATTTTAGTAGATGTTACCAATTACAACTTGACCTATAAATTATGCGGCATGGTTAACCACATGTCCCCGGACGATCACTATCAGGATTTGAAACGTATGATCGCTGCCGTTGCCGGAAAAGCCAGAAGAATTACAGTTATTATGCCTTTCCTGTACGAAAGCCGCCAGCACAGACGTACTTCTAGAGAATCCTTAGACTGCGCCCTTGCTCTTCAGGAATTAATTTCTATGGGCGTAGATAACATTATTACCTTTGATGCTCATGATCCCCGGGTGCAGAATTCCATACCTTTAAACGGTTTTGAAACAGTTAACGCATCTTACCAGTTTATTAAGAGCATTCTATATTCTGAACCCGACCTGCAGTTAGACAACAACCATATGATGATTGTAAGCCCGGATGAGGGGGGAACTAACCGCGCTGTATATCTGGCAAACGTTCTTGGTATTGATATGGGTATGTTTTACAAACGACGGGATTACAGCCGCATTGTAGACGGACGCAACCCCATTGTAGCACATGAATTTTTAGGTTCCTCTGTAGAAGGCAAAGACATCATTATTGTGGATGATATGATCTCTTCCGGAGACAGCATGATTGATGTAGCAACTGAGCTGAAAAAGAGAAAAGCCAACAGAATTTTCGTTGTGGCAACCTTCGGTTTATTTACCAACGGCCTTGCAAAATTTGACAAAGCAGTAGAAGACGGTACTATTTACCGTATTGTTACTACAAATCTTACATATCAGACACCTGAGCTTTTAAGCAAACCATACTACATTAACTGTGATATGGGCAAATATATTGCTTATATCATAGATACCTTAAATCACGACACTTCCATCAGTGATTTACTGGATCCATACGAGAAAATCCAGCGTCTGGTATCCAAATATATTGCAAATAACGGTGATCTATCTTAAGAATGTACAAAAGAATCCTGCCACGGCAGGATTCTCCGCCTGCGGCGGGTTGCGCAAGCAACATGATTTCACTCTGCCGCAGTGCGATCCACAGCGGAGCGTTTTTTTGCTCTATAGGAATCGGTGCTTTTCAGCTTTATCACAACACGGTATATCCTATAGAGCAAAAAAAGAACACGAAGCATCATGAATTTAATGCTTCGTGTTCTTTTTTTAACTCTTCATACAGTTCTAAAGAAGACCAGACTACATTATCCGGTGTTAAGATTGCTTTTAATGAGACTTTCCCGGCACCACTGGCCTTTAACTCTCTCAGAAACCGGTCCAATGTTCCATTATCAAACCCTTTAAATACAAGCATCTCATCCCCAAAGCCGTTTCCTTCATATACTGTACCCGCCGGCTCTATTCCAGACACCCCAGCCAGACTGCCAATGGGCTCTAGATACTGTCCGGAAGAAACCATTATGATCCTTAATTTCATCTTTAAACAGATCATCTTTATCTTTCTTCCCTTTTCAGAATCCAGATTATACATTAAAACCGCCCGGGTCATCTTTGGCACTTCAAAAAATCTGACATTGCTTTTACCGCGTCCGTTTCGTCCTCTCCGCTGGCCTCAATGTCGACTTCCATTCCTTTGCACAATTGAAATGCCATGATTCCCATAATACTTTTTGCATTAATCTTTTTACTGCCATTTAAAAGATTAATATCACTTGAAAACCGACATGCAACCTGAACCAGCTCACCAATGGGATTTTCATATTGTTTTATAATATCAGCAGCGACAATTCTTTCTTTAAGCATAGCATTACCTCCAACTATTACTGCTTGTTACTATAGACCGAAAATATACTTTTTACAAGCATCTTTAAACAAAACTGTTATTTTCAACGAAGGAAATATTTTTTTTGTTTTTTTATTATGCATTTTTATAGTCAAATAATACTGCCAATTAACCTGTATATGATTTGTCAACTTGTATCACTGTGGTATATTCCGTTCCCATCTGCTCTTTTACTTTTATTTCTATAATCTTTTCCACCTCTTCATCCGACATTCGATAGCGGAACGGAACAACTACATCAAAGATCAGATTTGTATGAGTAGGACCTGCAACAACTCTAAAATCATGTATAGACATTTTTTCATCAATCTGACGGACCAGCTCGTACACCTGCTGCTTTAATTTTAAAGCCACAGGGTCCCGGGTTATTACCGGGTCCATATGAATCACTGCCTCACATTTCATTTTTTCCCTAATTTTTTGTTCTGCATTATCTATCACATCATGCAGAATTAAAATGTCTCCCTGGGCAGAAACCTCTGCGTGAAGTGAAACCATTACCCTTCCGGGCCCATAATCATGAACAATCAGATCATGAATCCCCCTGATTTCTTTATACTCCATCACGATCCGCTCAATCTCCTCTACAAACTCCGGTTCCGGCGGCTGCCCCAGCAGCGGATTCAGCGTTTCCCTGGCCGCACTGATACCTGCATAAAAAATAAATATGCTGACAGCGGCACCGCACCAGCCGTCAATCCCGATTCCTGCTGTTTTTGATACAATGGCAGAAACAAGAACCACTCCGGTAGCTGCCGCATCACTGAAGCTGTCCACGGAAGTTGCTCTCATAGCGGCAGAACGTATTCGTTCTCCAATCCGCCGATTATAAAACGCCATATATAATTTTACCAGTATAGACACGGCCAGTATTAAAATCGCTGCAAAGCTGAAATCTACCTCTTCCGGATGAATTATTTTTTCTACAGATGTTTTCAGCAGTTCAAATGCCATAAGCAGAATAATCGCAGATACGATAAGCCCGGAAACATACTCAATACGCCCATGCCCAAAGGGGTGTTTCGAGTCCGGTTTGGCCCCGGCCAGCTTAAATCCAACCATAGTTACCAGGGATGAACCTGCATCCGACAGGTTATTAAAGGCATCTGCCGTAATAGCAATGGAACCGCTTAAAGTTCCTGCCAGAAATTTCCCTGCAGACAACAGCAAGTTCAGGCAAATTCCTACAAGTCCGCACAGAATACCATATGCTTCCCGCTCCCCGGCGCTCCCTGCCTCCTGGCGTTTAAGAAATATCTTTGCCAGTAGTTTAATCATAAATCTTTTCTCCCTTTTCTTCAGACTCAACAGTCAATGCTGTCCTTCCCCACATGCAAAGAAGACCGCACCGTCTCACAGGCGGTGCGGCCGTTTTATCCAAACTGTAAACTATTAGCAGACTCCCTGGGCAATCATGGCTTCTACAACTTTCTCAAAGCCTGCAATATTAGCGCCTGCTACATAATCATTTTCTTTTCCATAACGCTTTGCAGCATCATCAATATTGTGGTAAATGTTTACCATAATCTGATTTAATTTAGCATCTACCTCTTCAAATGTCCAGCTGAGTCTCTCGCTGTTCTGTGACATCTCAAGCGCCGATGTTGCCACCCCGCCTGCATTTGAGGCTTTACCGGGGATAAACCATATTCCCTGATCCTGCAGGTATTTCGTTGCATCCATAGTCGTTGGCATATTTGCGCCTTCTGCTACTGCAATACATCCGTTGGCTGCAAGAGCCTTAGCGTCATCTAAAAGCAGTTCATTCTGTGTTGCACATGGCAGCGCAATATCACATTTTACAGACCACACGCCGCGGCCCTCATGATATTCTGCACTGGGTCTTGCATCTGCATATTCTGTCAGACGTGCGCGCTTTACTTCTTTTATTTCTTTTAATAAAGCCACATCAATTCCTTCCGGATCGTAAATCCACCCGGTAGAATCAGAACAAGTTACTGCTTTTGCACCCAGCTGCTGTGCCTTCTGTATTGCGTAAATTGCCACGTTGCCGGCACCGGAAACTGCCACTGTTTTGCCTGCCATCTCCTGGCCTTTGCATTTCATCAGTTCCTCTACAATATACAGCAGACCATATCCTGTTGCTTCTGTACGCGCCAGAGAGCCTCCGTATGTAAGCCCTTTTCCTGTCAGAACCCCTTCATACATACCTTTAATTCTTTTATACTGGCCAAACATATATCCGATTTCCCGGGCACCGGTACCAATATCACCAGCCGGAACATCCACATCAGCTCCAATGTATTTGCACAGTTCAGTCATAAAGCTCTGGCAGAATGCCATTACTTCACGATCAGATTTTCCTTTTGGATCAAAATCTGCACCGCCTTTACCGCCGCCAATAGGAAGTCCTGTTAAAGAGTTTTTGAAAATCTGCTCAAAACCAAGGAATTTAATGATTCCAAGATATACAGACGGGTGAAGACGAAGCCCTCCTTTATATGGTCCAATGGCATTGTTAAACTGTACTCTGTAACCGGTGTTCACCTGTACCTGGCCATTATCATCCACCCATGGCACTCTGAAGATCAGCTGTCTGTCCGGATTTGTAATACGCTCCAGAATCGCCTCTTTGCGGTATTTTTCCTCATTCGCTTCCACAACGGGACGAATGGACTCCAGAACCTCTTCTACTGCCTGGAGAAATTCAGGTTCAGCTGCATTTTTTTCTTTCACTTTAGCAAGTACTTCATCAATGTAACCCATGTTTCAAATCTCCTTTATCTTATTCTTTAAAAGAATCCCGCATATGCAGAATTCTCCGCCTGCGGCGGGCCGCATCAGCGGCATAATTTATTACGTTAACTTGTCGATATCTATTTTAGTATTTTGTTTCCAAATGTGCAATCTTTTTTTCTCTGATTTCACACTTTTTTTGTATTTTTGTGCTTATAACATAATCCTCACTAATTTTTTCTACTATTTTTTGCACTTTGTCTAGAACTAAATAATTATTTTTATTACTCAATAAGTTCTATATAATTATTTTTATTTACTTTCTTACTCAAAAAGTACCAACTTTATTATTCGTGATTACTCAAGTGTTTTTACAGCCCAAAAGCTCCTCTTTCCCTCCCTAAAGCAAAAGAGCAGAAATGACACCTGCTCATCATCTCTGCTCTAATCTGTTTCCTCTATATCCTGATACTGAAGCATATAATCTTCACTGGCCACAGAATAATATTTAATTTGTCCCGGGTCTGCTGCCGTCATGCCAAGCTCCCTATCTGCTTTTTCTTTTATTTCCTTTAAATTCTGACTGGCATCTATTCTTTTCTCGTAAGCGTCATTGTCTGATACAGACTCTTCTAACTGCTGCTCTAACGCCGCAACCTCCGTCATCTGGGAAGCCACTTCTCCCTGAAGGGAAATATAGATATAACAGACAAATCCACAGATTCCCAGTGCGATAGTCATAAAAAAAATAAAGCCTATATTCATGGACGCCGCACGTTCACGATTTTTTACTACATTCCGCTGTATTTCTTTTTTTCGAAACTGCTCTTTTCGTTCTGCCAGAACATGAGCAGGAACCTTAACCGGCTTTAATACAACGGAACCTTTAGCACCCGTTTCAAACTTATAGTACCGTCCTTTTGGCTCATAATCTATGTTATAATCTGAATCCACTTTTTACTCCAAACTGCTGTACATAATTTTTTCCGACTTGTAGAATAATATTTGTTAACTACTATATCTAGTATATACGAAAATTCGTCATAAGTGTACAAAAAATTACATTTTTTTCAATTTTATGTAAATCTACCAAAGGACGTTTTTATTTCCTTCCGTTTCTGATTCAATTCTTATATTTTTCACAAAAACACTATATATATGGTTTCCTTTTATTTCCTCTACCAGATAACTTTATTTGAAATTTCTTCCAGCTTCCTGTTTTACTGTTTACATAATCTCTATTCCCCAAAAGGCTTCTCCTGCTGTTATTGACATTTTTTATCAGTTATTATATCCTAACTTATAGCCTATCAAAAGCAGAAATCCGCCCTTTTATCTATTTTCTACGGCTTTCGGATTTCTGTAAATCAGATCAGCCATTACATTATGACGGGAGATTATTATGACATTAAATGAACTTCCAATCGGAAGCACAGCACGAATTATCCGCGTCGGAGGAGAAGGATCTCTCAGATGCCGTTTTCTTGATATGGGACTTATTCCAAAAACTGCTGTTACTATGCAAAAAGCTGCACCTCTTGGGGATCCAATTGAAATCCACCTCCGGGGCTATGAGCTGACCCTGAGAAAAGAAGATGCGGAAAAAATTATTATTTCCACGGAGGAAAAGCCATGATTTTTGCTTTAGCAGGAAACCAAAACTGTGGTAAAACCACTTTCTTCAATCAGCTGACAGGTTCCAATCAGCATGTGGGCAACTTTCCCGGTGTCACTGTAGATCAGAAAACCGGCACCATTCGTTCTCACAAGGACTGTTCCATCGTTGATCTGCCCGGAATATACTCTCTCCGCCCTTATACCAGCGAGGAGATTGTTACCCGGGATTTTATCCTCAACGAAAAACCCGACGGAATCATAAATATTGTAGATGCTACCAATATTGAACGAAATTTATATCTGACACTGCAGTTAATAGAAATGCAGATTCCCATGGTTCTTGCATTAAATATGATGGACGAAGTACGCAGTAACGGCGGTTCCATTGACACAGAACAGCTTTCTGCAAAACTGGGTATTCCTGTAATTCCTATTGCTGCCAGCAAAAACGAAGGGGTAGATGAGTTAATCCACACAGCACTGGAAACTGCGCGTAAAAAGACACTGCCCGCCATTACTGACTTTTGCGCTCCCGGTCCTATTCACCGCTGCATCCACTCCATCGCCCTGCAGATAGAAGACCACGCAGAAAATGCTGGTATCCCTCTGCGCTTTGCTGTAACAAAATTAATTGAAAACGATCACGAAATGGTTCAGAAGCTTCGGCTGGATCCAAATGAGCTAGAACTAATTGAACACAGCGTCGCCCAGATGGAAAACGAACACAAGATGGACCGTAATGCGGCGCTGGCAGATATGAGATACGCCTTCATAGAAGATATCTGCCGCCAGACAGTTATCAAATGCCAGGAGAGCAAAGAACACCGCCGCAGCGTTAAAATTGACAAACTGCTGACACACCGTATTCTTGCAATCCCCGTTTTTCTTGGAATTATGCTGATTATCTTCTGGCTGACCTTCGGAGTGATAGGAGCCGCTCTCAGCGATCTTTTAAGCTTCGGCATAGATTCTTTATCCGCCCTTACAGACCATGCGCTTACGGTCTATGGAATAAACCCGGTGGTACACAGTCTGGTAATTGACGGTATTTTCACAGGAGTTGGAAGCGTACTGAGCTTTATTCCTATTATTATTGTTCTTTTCTTCTTTTTATCCTTTCTGGAAGATTCAGGATATATGGCCCGAATTGCTTTCGTTATGGATAAACTGCTCCGGAAAATAGGCCTGTCCGGAAGAAGTTTCGTTCCTATGCTTATTGGATTTGGATGCACGGTACCTGCCGTTATGGCCAGCCGGACCCTTTCCTCTGAACGGGACAGGAAAATGACCATTATGCTGACACCATTTATCAGCTGCTCTGCCAAAATTACGATATATTCCTTTTTTACGGCAGCATTCTTTCCGGATCATGGCGCCATTGTAATGCTGGCACTGTATGTAACCGGTATCGCTGCTGGTATTCTAATTGCACTTATTTTTAAGAAGACAGCTTTTAAAGGAAAACCCATTCCCTTTGTAATGGAGCTTCCCAATTACCGTCTGCCGTCCTTAAAAAGTGTCCTTCTGCTTATGTGGGAAAAGGCAAAGGATTTTCTTTCCAGAGCCTTTACCGTAATTTTTCTTGCAACCATCATCATCTGGTTTCTGCAGTCTTTTGATGCCAGATTGAATGTGGTTACAAATGCCCATGACAGCCTTCTGGCCCTGATTGGACAGCTGATCGCCCCTATCTTTGCCCCCCTGGGATTTGGCGACTGGAGAGCCGCCACTGCACTTGTAAGCGGCTTTACCGCCAAGGAAGCAGTTGTCAGCACCATCAGTGTATTATCCGGGTCCACCGCATCCGGAGTAACCGCGACCTTAAGCCAGATATTTTCTCCCGCCTCCGCCGTAAGTTTTCTTGTATTTACTCTGCTTTATACCCCGTGTGTAGCAGCAATTGCGGCAATCCGCAGAGAAATGGGCTCCGTAAAGCAGGCAGCGGGTGTAGTTGTTCTCCAGTGCGGTACCGCCTGGGCAGCCTCCTTTCTTGCATATCAGATTATGCGCATTATATTGGGATAAAAAAATGCCTGTTCCAAATAGAACCGCTCCTGACAGCCAGAGCAGACTCTGGCTGTCAGGAGCGGTTCAAGGAACAGGCATTTTCTTATGTCCACAGGACAGATATTAACCATTCTTTATTTCAGTCAGCACATGTTTCTTTAAGGCTTCATAACTTTCCGGGCTTAAATCATGTTCAATTCTGCAGGCGTCTTTTGCCGCAGTCTCCTGATCTACCCCCAGCCATACCAGCCATTCACTGATCAGAAGATGCCTTTCATAGATGGCCTCCGCAATCTCCTTCCCCATATCTGTCAATGTAATAAAACCGCTTTTATCAACATTAATATATCCGTTTGTCCGGAGGTTTTTCATAGCCACACTGATACTGGGCTTTGAATAATTCATTTCCACCGCTATGTCAATGGACCTTACAACCGGTTTTTCTTTACTCAGCTTTAATATACATTCCAGATAGTCTTCTGCAGATTCATGTATCTCCATAGTTGCCTCCTCCTGCTATTCATATTGAATCGGATCTTCAAACCGGGTAAATTCGGGCAGCCAAGCCAGTTCAACAGTTCCAATAGGACCATTTCTCTGCTTTGCTATAATGATTTCCGCAATTCCCTTTTTTTCAGAATCCTTATTATAATAATCGTCACGATAAATAAACATAACTACATCGGCATCCTGTTCAATTGCACCAGACTCCCTTAAATCAGAAAGCATGGGACGGTGTTCCGGACGCTGTTCCACCTGGCGGCTCAGCTGGGATAATGCAACCACCGGTACGGACAGCTCCCTGGCCAGCTGCTTTAAAGATCTAGAAATATCCGAGATTTCCTGCTGTCTGGAATCGCTTTTTCCACTTCCGGACATTAACTGAAGGTAATCAATAATTACCAGTTTTAGATCATGTTCCAGCTTATACTTTCTGCACTTACTGCGCAGTTCCGAAATGGAAATACCCGGAGTGTCATCAATAATCAGCGGGGATGCCGCAATTTGTCCCGCGGCCTCCATCAGTTTTGACCAATCGGAATCCGCCAGATTACCGCTCCTTAAAACCTGAGCATCCATAGGCGCCTGAAGAGCAAACAGTCGGTTTACCAGCTGTTCCTTTGACATTTCCAGACTGAAGATGGCCGTAGCCATATGCTCCTTTAGGGTAACATGCTGTGCGATATTCAGCACAAAAGCAGTTTTTCCCATAGAAGGTCTCGCGGCAACCAGTACCATATCAGAGGGCTGCAATCCGGACAGCTTATAATCCAGACTGTTAAATCCAGTGGGAATACCGGTAACATTACCCTGTGTTTTTGACGCCGCCTCAATCCGGTCCAGCGCATTCATAACAACTTTTCGAATTGGCACATAATCATCATTGGAACGATTCTGAAGCAGTCCAAATATATTCTTTTCCGTTTCTTCCAGAATAGAATCCAGCCCTTCTTGTTCTTGATAGCAATCGTTCTCTATGGTCTCTGCTGCTTTAATTAATCTGCGCAGAACCGCTTTCTCGGACACTATTTTCCCATAATGTTTTATATTGGCTGAAACAGGATTTGTTTCATACAGATCCTTTACATACTCCAGGCTGCTGATCTCCGGAGGAACATTTTTTTCTTTCAGGCGATTCTGCAGTGTAATCAGATCCACTGGAGCTCCTTCATTATAAAGCTCCACTATGGTCTCAAATAAAATTCCATACTGGCTGTAATAGAAATCACCTTTTGTCAGCATTTCCGAAACAGTAACAATGGCATCCCGGTTCAATATCATAGAACCAATAACGGCCCCTTCTGCTTCTTTGCTGTTTGGCATCATTCTGTTTAACAGTGTCTCTTCCATTTTATTATGCCTCTGTAACTTTTACCCGCAGCGTTCCCGTAACTTTTGGATGCAGCTTAACCGGCACCTCAACCATTCCAAGGCTCTTTATGGGTTCAGAAAGAATCATTTTCTTTTTATCTAGTTCCAAATCCAGCTGCTGCTTTACTGCCGCTGAAATTTCTTTTGTGGATACCGAGCCAAATGTACGGCCGCCTTCCCCGGATTTAATTTTAACTTCCACAATCTTATCTTTGATGTGATCCGCAAGCTCTAAAGCTGCCTCGTACTGTTCCTGCGCCACCTTTTCTGCATGCTGATTTTGAAGTTTTAGATCATTAAGATTTTTTCCGGTAGCCTCCAAACCAAGCTTCTTAGGCAGAATCATATTCCTTGCATAGCCATCGCTTACAGTAACAATTTCACCTTTTTTCCCCAGTGATTTTACATCCTGTAATAAAATTACTTTCATTATTTTATGTCTCCTTCTTTCATCATTTCATCCAGAGTGTCCTGAATGGTTTCGCAGGCTTCCTCCATGGTACAGTTGGTAAGCTGGGCACCGGCCGTGTTCATATGACCGCCGCCTCCCAGCCTCTCCATAATTCTCTGAACATTTATTTCATCTATAGACCTGGAACTGATATATATTTTTCCCTGGTATTCAGTCAGTACAAAAGAGGCCCGGATTCCTATTATGTTCAGCAGCTCATTGGCTGCCTGGGCACACGCTACAGTTGGACTTTCTATGTCGTCTGCCGGGCAGACACTGATGGCAAACTGTCCCCGGTATACCTGAGCATGGCGCACAGCCTCCGCTCTGGCCTTATAGGCATTCATATCATTCCGAAGCATTTTCCTCACCCGTGTAACCTCTGCACCGCAGCGCTTCAAATAGGCTGCTGCCTCAAAAGTACGTACACCTGTCTTAGTCATAAAATTATTGGTATCAATTAAAATACCTGCATAAATACTATCTGCTTCTCTGGTCGACAGTTTAATATCCTCATCAAAATACTGCAGTACTTCTGCAATCATCTCGCAGGTGGAAGATGCATATGGCTCTATATAAGAAAGAACCGCGTTTTTAATAACATCTTTTCCCTGGCGGTGGTGGTCGAAAACAACAATCGTTTTGGATTTATTCAGAAGCTGGGGACACTCTGTATAATTTGGCCGGTTCGTATCTACCACCACCACTGCCGTATGGTAATCATAATTCTCAATAGCCTCTTTACTGCTGATAAACATATCCTCCGGATATCCGTTTTCCACCGAAAATCCTTCTTTTACCGGACGCAGAGATGTAGTCACCTCATTTAGCACAATCTGGACTTTTTTTCCCAGCTGACGCCCCGCACAATAAATACCAATGGCCGCTCCAAAGGAATCTATATCCGCAATACAATGCCCCATAACAAAAAATTTATCACGGCTCATCATAATTTCCCGCAATGCCAGAGACTTCACACGAGCCTTTACCCGGGTATTTTTCTCTACCTGGCGGCTGTTGCCTCCATAATAATAAACATTATTCTCTGTTTTTCTGACTACCTGATCGCCGCCCCTGCCCAATGCCAGATCAATAGATGTTCTGGCATGTTCATAGTTCTGCATATATTCCTTACAGCCGCTTCCAATACCAATACTCAAAGTCACTGCCATTTCATTTCCGACCTTGACCGTCTTTACTTCTTCCAGAATACTGTATTTATCTTCTTCCAATTTTCCAAGATACTGCTGTTTAAATACAACAAAATATTTGTCTTTTTCTGTTTTCTTAATTAGAGCATCCACTTCCGAAAAATACTTATTTATTTTACGATCTACCAGTGCCAGCAGCAATGACTGTTTTACCTCTTCGACTTTCTCCATTACCTCTTCAAAATTGTCGATATAGACCAGCCCCGCAACCAGCTGCACATCCTGAATCTCTTTCCTGTACCGGTTGAGTTTTGTCTCATCATATAAATATACAACCATCAGATACTGCTGCTTATCTTCTGTATCTACCAGCCCCTTCTCACGCATCATTTCCGTAAAATATATTTTTTTCAGAGATGCCCTGTATATCTGCTGTTCGAAAGGAACTTCAAACTCCTGCTCATCGCTTTTTAAAAGCTGTTCTCTGGTCATTTCAGGAAAAATAGACGCGATGGATTTATTGTAACGTTTTTCTTTTCCGGTAATCCTTGAAAATTCTTTATTCATCCAGAGGATTCGCCCATTAGAATCCAGCAGTCCATAAGGAATTTCAAACTCATTAAGCAGACGTTTCTGAACAGTTCCATATTGTGTTGCAAAGTCAATTAATTCATTTAATATAACAGGTTTGTGATACTGATACGCCGCCAAAACAATCACAAAATATACTCCCACACAAACAGTTCCAAACACTCCGGCCTTAATATTCAGGAAATACATCCAGATATCCATCGCCAGAAATAAAAACGTCAGCATTAATGGTGTTAATATATAGGCTTTCAATTTTCCTTTTAATTTAATCTCCGATCCCATAAATTTCTCCTTCTCAATACTAACTAGGCATCAGGGTATAAATACACCGATTATGTTATTATAACACAATACCTGTTTTGAAAAAAGCCCCGGCAGCTTATTCCTGTCCGCGGCAGCGCGGTCTTTCTAAATTATTTTTATGTCACAGCACGTGAGTATGCAAAAACGCCGAAACCCCGGCTATTCCTGTACCCCCGGTAATTACCCGGTTTACAGGGACAGCCGCTGGTCCCGGCGCCTAATATCATACTACTATTTTGCCTCCTGACAGTTTACAAATTTCTCTTGTCTGACGCAGTAACTGCATCGTTTTTCGAGAATACCGATTTCCTCCAGAGTATCCAGCATACGGTATACCGTGGCGATTCCGATACTACTGTCCTTTTTAATTGCTTCATAGTAGATATCTTTACAGTTTTCCCAGTCCTGCTGCAAAATTATTTCGAGAATTATTTTCCGCTGACCGGTAATCCGTTTTCCATGTTTCTTTAATTCCTGCAGTACATAGTCCTGTCTGCTCATGTTCAGCTCTCCTTATGACAGCCCGCACAATTCCCACTGCACCCGCTGCAGGACTTCCCGCTCTTTTTATCTTTGATTAACGACCTAACGGCCAGTATCACTGCTCCCACAACAAGCAGAGCGACAATAATTGTAGCTGCCATGAAATTACCTCTTTTCTATAAACTATGCTTTCATCATTTTTGTTCCAACCACATAAGACTTATTCTCACGATACGGACGAAGCAGCAAATACAGGAAGATGATTACAATTACAATTGCAACAACAGTTCCTACAGAAAATACGCCTGTTGTGAAGAATGTTCCAAGCTGGAAGATACACAAGGATGCCACATAAGCCAGCAGGCACTGATATCCAATTGCCGCCCAGAACCATTTGTGATTATTCATCTCCCGTTTGATAGCTCCCATTGCTGCAAAGCATGGAGCACAAAGAAGATTAAATACCAGGAAGGAATATGCTGCTACTGATGTCATGCTTGCCTGAAGAGTTCCCCAGATCTCAGCTCCATTTTCCGAAACTTCTGCCACACCAAAGAGTATTCCAAGTGTTCCTACTACATTTTCCTTCGCTACCAGACCGGTGATAGCTGCCACGGACATTCTCCATTCGCCCCATCCGAGAGGTTTGAAGATCCATGCAATTGCTGTACCAATTCCGCAGAGAATACTTCCCTCACTCAGCTCATCGACTCTTCCAAAGTGTCCGTCCACCATACCATAGTTGGAGGTAAACCAGATAAAGATTGTGGAAAGTAAAATAATTGTGCCGGCTTTTTTAATAAAGGACCAGCCGCGTTCCCACATGCTGCGCAGAACATTTCCAACCGTAGGCATGTGGTAAGCCGGAAGCTCCATAACAAACGGCGCCGGTTCTCCTGCAAAAGGTTTCGTCTTTTTAAGTATTATACCAGAGCATACAATTGCTGCAATACCTACAAAATATGCACTTGGAGCTACCCACCATGCATCATTAAACAAAGCACCGGCAATCAAAGCGATGATCGGCAGTTTTGCTCCGCATGGAATAAAGGTAGTTGTCATAATTGTCATCTTACGGTCTCTGTCACTTTCAATTGTTCTAGAAGCCATAACTCCGGGAACGCCGCAGCCGGTACCAATCAGCATTGGAATAAATGATTTTCCGGAAAGTCCGAATTTACGGAAAATACGGTCCATAATAAATGCAACACGGGCCATATAACCGCACGCCTCTAAAAATGCCAGGCAGATAAACAGTACAAGCATCTGAGGTACGAAACCAAGCACCGCACCTACACCGGCTACAATACCATTTACAATCAGATCCATCAGCCATTCTGCACAATGCACATTTGTGAGGAACGTAGTTAAAAACATCGGGATTCCATTTTCGCCAAAGGCTACATCATTTACCCAGTCAGTCAGCGTCGCGCCAACAGTTGTTACGGAAAGGAAATATACCAGAAACATAATTCCTGCAAATATTGGCAGCGCCAGGATTCTGTTGGTAACCACCTTATCAATTTTATCAGAAAGTGTCTCTTTCCCTCTGCTGGATTTCTTATAGCAGCTGTCGATCATTGATGCAATATATACATAACGTTCGTTTGTGATGATACTCTCGGAATCATCATCCAGCGCGCCTTCTGCCTCTGTGATAATTGACTCTACATTTGGTGCAGATTTCATTTCTGCCTTAATTTTATCGTCTCTTTCAAATAATTTAATAGCAAAGAAACGTTTCTGCTCCTGAGGAATATCAGCCCCCAGCTTATTCTCAATATCTTTCAGATAAATTTCCACTTCATCTGAAAAAGAGTGAACCGGAACTGCTGCTTTTTTGCTGGCAAGAGCTACTGCTCTTTTAGCTGCTTCCATAATTCCGTCGCCCTTTAACGCGGAGATGGCAACTGCCTCGCATCCGATTTTTTCCGACAATTTTTTCAGGTTAATATCATCGCCGTTTTTGCTTACAATATCCATCATGTTTACGGCAAGAACTACCGGGATTCCAAGTTCTACCAGCTGGGTGGTAAGATACAGATTCCTCTCCAGATTGGTTCCGTCAATGATATTTAAAATAACATCCGGTTTTTCCTCTAATAAATATTTTCTTGCTACAACTTCCTCCAGCGTATATGGTGAAAGAGAATATATACCTGGAAGGTCTGTAATAATTACATCCTTATGATTTTTTAATTTTCCTTCTTTTTTCTCTACCGTTACGCCCGGCCAGTTTCCTACAAACTGATTTGCTCCCGTCAATCCGTTAAACAGTGTGGTTTTACCACAGTTTGGATTGCCGGCGAGTGCAATCTTTATTGACATTTTCATTTCCTCCTGCATTTCTTGTTCCTGATTAGTCCCTGCTAACCGCTATGTAAAAAAAATAGTCCCTGCTATTTTTCTTTTTATGATATTTCTATCATCTCTGCATCCGCTTTCCGGATGGATAATTCGTATCCCCTTACTGTTACTTCAATGGGGTCTCCCAGCGGTGCTACTTTCCGTACAAACACCTGGCAGCCTTTTGTAATTCCCATGTCCATAATCCGTCTCTTAACTGCTCCTTCCCCATGAAGCTTTACAACGGAAGCCGTTTCGTTTGGCTTTATGTCTTTTAACGTTTTCATCTTAATCCTCCATCTGAACCATGATCTTACCTGCCATTTCTTTGCTGATTGCAACCCGCGATTCTTTTACATTAACAATCACGTTCCCATTGATCTGATTCACTACTGTCACAAATCCTCCGGTCACAAATCCCAGGGTCTCAAGAAATTTTCTTGTTTCTTCTTTTCCTCCCACTTTTTTGATTGTTGTCTTTTCTCCCGGTTTTACAAAGGTCAACGGCATCATAACATCTCCTATCTGTATTTTAGGTTAGTTCTTTCTAACACCCAAAGGTTAGCATCATCTAACCCACATGTCAACCATTTTCTTCCTTATTGAAACTTTTTTTCAATTATTTAAGAATAAAATGTGTTTTTACGCTATAGGAGACACGGCTCTTTCCTTTGGCATAAAAAACAAACCTTCAAACCAGATAATTTATCATTACCTCAGTCTGAAGGTCTGTATTATTTTTTGATACCGTTATAAATGCCGGCGTCTTACTGAAGTCCCAGAAGCTTCTCAATATACTGGTCCCACAGTCCGCTGTGTTTTTTCTGATAAATCAGCTTCTGAGCCGCTGCCGGCTTGTCTGTAATAATGCCATCTACCCCCATTTCCAACACCCGCTCCATAGAGTCCTCAGAATTTACTGTCCAGACTAACACTTCTTTTCCCGCCCGGTGAGCCTGATTTACAAACTTCTGCGTCAGCATCATAGCCTCAACACTGTATCCGTCCGCCGCATCCAGTACGGTAAAATTCCCAAGAGATACCGATGTAATATATACCGTCTGAATTTTAGGGTTAATCTCCTTTATCTTCTCAAGACATTCATATTTCATGGACGATAACACCACTTCCTTCTGGCAGTGATGCTTCTCCACAATATCCACTACTGACTGCTCAAAGTCCGTTTCGTATCCGGTAGGTTTTAATTCTATATTCAGCCTGATCTTACCCTTGGTGTAAGTCAGCACCTCATCCAGAGTTGGAATCACTGTTTCTTTATATTTTTTATCGAACCAGCTGCCCGCATCCAGATATTTCATCTCATCATAGGTTGTCTCCCATATGTTTTTATCTACACCGGTGGTTCTCTTTAAGTTAGAGTCATGCATAACAATTATTTCGCCGTCTTTTGTCTGCTGGACATCCAATTCAATGCAGTCAGCACCTATTTCTACAGCACCTTTAAAAGCCGGAATCGTATTTTCTGGATACATCTCAGAATATCCCCGGTGAGCCGTGATCTTAATATCACTCTGCAGTCCAAGATCTATAACACCTTTTTTCTCGCCGAAGGAATAAATAAAATTAATACCCAGAGCCGCCACCACTGCAATTGCAATAATCCGTTTCCTGTATTGATACAGCTTTTTAGCCCACTTTGTTTCCTGAAGCCTGTATGCATTCTGCAGATCATCATAGGGACCTGTAATAGGCTCCCCTGAAGTTGCTTTCCGGTAGTAAAACAGCATACTAATGCACAGATATACACTAGAAAGGCAGAAGCAAAAATACAGCATTCCCATAACACCCAGCAGAATGGATACTCCTGACAGTGTCAGACTGCTGAACAAATCCGATGACGCCATAGCTCTGTTGATAGCCGAAATCAGATAAGCTCCGCCCATGATAATACCATAATAGACACCCAGAATAATTCCGTTCCAGACAAACAAAACCAAAATATCCTTCCAGAAATGTCCCTTGATTAAAATCCAGCTGTTTCTCCGTCCTTCTTTAAAAGAAGCCTTCTCCAGGCAAAAATAATGAATACTGTATATCCAATGAAAGGATCTATAGCCTATATAAACCCAGAATGCAATATAAACTATAAACAGCAGTGTATGGCTTTGAATATACTCAAAAATAAACTCCGGAAGCTCAAAGCTGGAAATATAACCGCTGATCAGTGCAAAATGTGTAACCGGTATAATAATCAGAAGATAAAGTATCATCAGCCAGTTTTTCTGTTTAAAGATGTTTAAAGCGCTGAGAGTCCCTTTGCGCAGCAGCGCCAGCAGAGGTATCTTTTGCTTCCTGTAAGACGCATGAAGGCAGGTAATGATGCAGCAGATATCCAGAAGCGTAAAAAATGCCAGGCACAAAAGCAGCAAAAACAAAATAATCCAGACGCCTGGCCCTTTCAGATAAACCCCGATATTTTCATCCGAAAGATAATAAAGCCCCCGAACCTTAAGGGAAAGCCTGAAGGCCGCCAGCAATACAGGCCTGAAAATCGCTGCCATAGAAAATTTATATAAAATCTCGAAAACAAGCAGCGTACCTATATTATATTTCAACAGCCCCCACGCAAATTTTATAAATCGAAAAACTTTAACCATAAAAAAACTCCTTTTGTACTTTTCTTAGTATAGCACAAATAAGAGTTTTTTTTCGTGTAAATTCATTTCTATTTTGTTAATCTTTTATGACGCCGCTAGGTTTTTCCATCTCACTCTGCTGTCTGTCCTGCTTTACCTTCCAGCGCCTGTACAAAACATATATGCCTCCCACAGCAAACGGAAAAATAAATGTTGCGAAACGGTACAGAAGGGTTACCGCACCGGAAACATGGACACCTACAACCACCCCGATTAAGCTTGTCATAATCACCTCAACAGAGCCGATTCCGGCCGGAGTAGGTATCACGGCAGCTGTCATTACAGAAAGAGAGCATACCGCAAGAGACTGAAACAAAGTCAGACCCCCGGTTCCAAACAAAATCAAAAAAGGGATTCCATACCAGAAACAGCACTTTATCAGATTCTTCAAAACGGTAGTAACTAATGTCTTTTTATCTTTCAGTAACTCTGCTGTAGACACTTCCATAATATCACAGTTCTTCCGCAAACTTTCCATTACACCATCTAATTTGCCGGATTTATTGAAAATTCCACCAATCTTAAAAAGCAGCCAGTGAAATTTTGCCGAAACCGCAAACAGAATTAAAAAAATGGAGATTATCGCTGTCAGCCCGTAAGCCAGGACAAGATACACTGCATATTCACTGTAGTTCCTTACCATAAAATTCCAGTTAATAAGAAACAGCATCCCACTGAAAAGTGCGATGCTGACCTTATGCATTACGTATTGGATCATATATAATCCAGCGCCTTTAGAGTATTCCACTCCCGACTGCCCAAGATAATATATTGCCGCAACTCCGCTGCCACTTCCTAGAGTAGCAAGACGGTAAAAGGAACAGTAAAAGGCACAGCACACCGTTCTGCTATATTTGATATCCGGATTATACCGCTTCGCCAGCGAATATGTAATCCAGGCTTCAAACAGATGATAGATGACGGATGAAATACAGATTGCTATCAGCACCACCGCCGAGGTCTTCCTCAGCTGACCTAAAATAGGCCCCGCCAAATCACGAAACGTGTATGCGATAATTGCAAGAAGAACAATTACGAAAATAATCTTCGCCCACATTTTTTTGTTCTTCAAAAGCCTCAACTCCTAGCTATTTTTTATAATTTTTATAACCTTTTTTCTCAAATGGATGCTCTGACCAGATTTTCTCCGCATGCTCTTTCCATTCTGCCGCATATGGTTCACACTTACCGCAGAGATGCTCTGCAGTCTCCGGAGACTGTAAATCGGTTGATTTAGCCCCAGTTTCTTTTACCATTTTCTGAAGCATTTCCGGATTTTCCAGCATCGGACACGGACGCAGCATATTATCATTAAATGGCTGATTGTCTCTGTATGCCTGGAATAATGGCTGCTGCAGACATTCAAGAATTGTATTCTCACGAATGTTTGCCCCTGAATAGTGAATGAATACACATGGTTCTGCATCTCCATTAGCATTTATATGGAAGTAGTTTCTTCCTCCGGCAATACATCCACCTACAAATTCACCATCATTCTGGAAGTCCATAAGGAAAATTGGTTTTCCGCCTTCAAGGGCACGAACCTCACGAAGTCTCTTGTAAATATATTCACGCTGCTCCATAGTAGGCATTAACTCAACATCTGCTTCATTTCCAACCGGCATATAATGGAAATACCATGCATAACGGCATCCATGATCAATCATCAGATCATAAAATTCATCAGAAGTAACTGCATCCATATTTTTTCTTGTGTAACATACAGATGTCCCGAAGAATAATCCGTATTCCTTCATTAAATCCATAGCATGAAGAACCTTCTGGAAAATACCTTCACCACGGCGTCCGTCATTTGCTTCTTCAAACCCTTCCAGACTTAAAGAGAAAGATAAGTTTCCAAGTTCCTGAACTTTCTTACAAAACTCTTCATCAATAAGTGTTCCATTTGTAAAGCTGTGGAATGCACAATCCCGGTGTTTTTCACACAGTTTTATAATGTCTGCTTTTCTGACAAGAGGCTCACCGCCGGTAAACATATAGAAGTATACACCAAGCTCTTTTGCCTGTGTAACAATACTGTCCATCTCTTCAAAAGTAAGATTTAATTTATAACCATATTCTGCAGCCCAGCAGCCGGTACATCTTAAATTACATGCGCTGGTAGGATCCATGAGAATTAACCATGGAATATTGCAATTATATATATCTCTGTTCTTACGAATCTGCTTTGTTCCATAAAAAGCCGCTTCAAAACCAAGGTTCAGTGCTGTCATTTTTGCCACATTTGGATGTAACTCATCTAACATAGTATTGACAAATCTCATCCATTTATGATCCGGATTCTTAATAATTGCTCTTGCACCGTCATATGCTTCTGCACTGAAATTGTCTCCCATAAATTTCTGGGCAAGATCAACGATTTCCAGTAAACCTTTCTGACGATCTTTATTTAAACGTTTCAATGCAATGTCAATCGCTGCACTAAATGCTTTTCTCTGTACTGTATGTTTTAAATTTGCCATGCTTTCTCCTCCATTAAATATAACTGAACCAACTGCCACACAGTATATCTGGATTTTATCAGCTTGAATATATGCAAATTGATCTAGTTGTATTTCATTTTAATACATTTACTCCACTTTGTATCTTTATGAGTGACATCATTATTCTTTTGTTCTGTAAATTAAATTTTTTATCCTAAACCTGATTCCAAATTACCAGGGTACTGACTGCCTCGAACCCAAGATGTTCATATAATCCACGTCCCATTTCAGAAGCCTGAAGGGATGCCATCCTAAAACCTTCCATCCTGCACTCCTCTAAAGCCGCCATTACAAGCTTACGCGCAATTCCCTTCCCCCGCTGGTCAGGCAGAACCGCAACTTCATGAATCCCAGGATTGGGCCCTTTTTTATAAACCATTATCGTTCCAATAATCTTTCCCTGTTCCACATAACCAAAAAAGGCCAGCTTTTCAGGGTGCCGTTCCATCAGCATTCGAAATGCCGGATACTCACTTGGTTTGGGAAAGGCTTCTGCCGTCACATCACACCATTCTTTCAAACGATCAGCATTGATTTGCTCAATATTAGGACTAAGATCTTTTTCAGAAATTTTAAAATTTTCTTCTATATGAAAAAGCATTCCTGTCTGCTCTTTGCGCACTTCATACCCAAGTTCTCTGAGTGTCCCTGCCACATTTTCAGGAACACACTCTTTTGTATAGCTGATCAGTCCGGGCTTATGTATCCGGATTCCTTCTATAATATATGGTACTGTATCCTCATCCATTTTATCCAGACAAAAACGGTTGCTCCATCTGCTGGTTTCTACATTATAAAAGCGGTACCCCTTACCGGTCTGTACCATCTTTCCCTCCGTATCTGAAATAAACTGGCACAGGTCGCTAAAGCTGCTTTCCGGAAGCAGTATTTTCTCCATACATTTTCCTCCCGATCTTCTGTTTCTTATAATTATCTGCAGATGGCTCTCCAGCTGCGTCCTTATCATCTAAAGTCCTATTCTGTTATATTAACGTATTCTTCCAAAAAAATACACCCTTTTATACATCTTTTTTTCCAAGCCTGAAATAAACAGTAATCAGCATTGTTATAAAACAGGCCAGCCCGCCAATGGCATTGGAGATAGGCTCTGCCCAAAATACACCATTTACGCCCATCTGAAACAAACCAGGCAGCAGCAGCGTTAACGGCACTACAATTACAATTTTTCTGAAAATAGAAAAAAATACTGCCCGCATGGATTTTCCCAGCGCAGTAAATGTACATTGTCCGCAAAACTGGAAAGCCATCATAAAGAATCCAAAGAAATATATATGAATTGCCGAACGTCCCAGAGTTTCCACCTGTGTATCACTGCTGAAAAGGTTTATAAATATCTCCGGAAAGCCAGCTACCATTGCCCACGCAGCCAGGGTATATACAATGGTTATCAACGACAAAATGCGAATAGTTTTCTTTACTCTGGAAAAGGCTTTGGCCCCATAATTAAATCCCAGCACCGGCTGCCCGGCATTGGTCAGTCCCAGCACCGGAGCGGATATGACTTCCCTTATGGAATTAATAATCGTCATAATTCCCACATAAATATCTCCGCCAAACACCTGAAGGGTTGCATTGCATACAATCTGCACCACTGAGTTGGTAACTGAAAGAGTAAATCCGGAAAGCCCAAGAGAAAGAATTTTTAAAACTCTTCGTTTTTGAAGCTTCATATCTTTTATCCGAAGCGGTATCAGCGCCTTTTTTCCCCGCAGGAAACGCCAGGTCCACAATGCTGCAGCCGCCTGAGAGATTACTGTAGCAATGGCTGCACCGCGCACTTCCAGCCGGAATACAAAGATAAACAAAGGATCCAGTACAATATTAAGCCCGGCTCCAATTAAGACAGTCAATAGTCCAATCGTTCCAAATCCCTGGGCATTAATAAATGAATTCAGCCCCAGACTTATAAGCACGAAAACCGTTCCAAACAAATAGATCGTTAAATACTGTACCGCATAAGGAAACGTTTCCTGACTGGCTCCTAACAGCCATAGCAGCGGCTCACGTGCCAACAGTCCCGCCACAGTGAGTCCCCCAGAAAATATTAATAACAAGGTAAAACTATTTCCCAGTATGGCAGAGGCTTCCTCTGTATTTTTCCGTCCCCGCTCAATAGAAAAAAGCGGCGTTCCTCCGGTTCCGATTAAATTGGCAAAGGCTATAATCATGGTGATTACTGGGAGACAGACCCCCACACCAGTCAGGGCGTTCATAGAAGCGCCCTTTAATCTGCCCAGGTACATACGGTCTACTACATTATATAGTACATTAATCAGCTGGGCGATGGTCATTGGCACAGCCAGACGCATTAATATTTTTACAATACTGCCTTTTGAAAAATCACTTTCAGTTCTCATGACAATCGCAGCACCTGGAAATGTCTTTCCTGTTCAGCCTCATATTCACGGCTTCCTCTTCCTGACCGTGTTTCCCGCTTTCTTTTTTGAAACCAATTTTTTCAAAAAAAGCAAAGGTGTCTTTTCCTGCTGTCAGGCAGATCTCTTCCACATTAGACAATACCGCTTTATCAATAAGCAGTCTGACAATAAAGTCTCCAAGCCCCCGTCCTCTGTAAGCTTTAAGCACTCCTACGTGGCTGATGATGCATTCCCATCCATCATAAAAAATGCGTCCTGTCCCTACAGCCCTGTCATCAGCATAGACAACGGCATGCATACTTAAACACTCCTTTTCATCCTCCCACATAAAGGAATCTTTGAATACCTGCTTTCTGATTTCTTTTATTACAGCTAAATCCTCCTGTCCCGAATAAAACTTTCCCTGCACCATAATAAATTCCTCTTTTCTTTCAAATTACTCCAGCTTCATTTTTACCTGTAATCGTACGTCCTTTACATTTTCGTCCCATACAGCCAGATAGCCTCCCCCGTTAGCTGCCTGCCAAAAATAAAAATCTTTCTGCTGTGCTGAAAATTTTTCCATCACAGACATTATCGTTCCCCCATGGGCGACGATTCCAATACGTGACAGCTTTCTTTCTGCCGCATCCCGCAGACATTCCAAAAATGAATTTTGACACCGAACCCGAAAGTCTGATCCAGATTCTCCATGAGGAATGTCTCCTAGCCCAATACTGTCAATCCAGCTCCTGTATGCCTGCAGATCCTTCAATTCATGATATGTCCTGTACTCAAAATCACCGAAATCCGTCTCTTCCAGTCCGTTCCATATCAGTATATTTTGTTTCGGAAATAAGATCTGTGCTGTCTGCCGGCAGCGTTTCATTCTGCTTGTATACACCAGCTGAACATCCCTAAGCATGCCTCCTATACGCTTAAGCTGCCGGCAGCTTTCCTCCAGCAATGCTTCATCTGTCCGTCCCACATAACGTTTTTCCAGATTACCTTTCGTTTTTCCATGTCTGATTAAATAGATTTCCAACCTAGTCCCCCTCTTTGACAAGATATTGTTTTAAGGCTTCCATCTGCTCCTGGGCCTCCCGTATTCCTTCCTGATACAAAGGTTCAAGGCGGTTCCAATCACCTTCTGTCCGGCCCACACCATAGGTATTCTTTGGAGCTATTACAAACACCTTTCCCTGTTTTTCCAATTTAAATAATTCTTTGCAGGTTTCATTATACTCCTGGGCTCTTCGATTCATCCGCTCTACAATCTTGGGATATTTTCTGCAAAGACGATTAATCAGTTTCTGAGACCTCTCCGGTCCTTTTTCATAATCCCGTTCTCTGGTCAATATTACAATAATTTTATCACAGCCCTCCTCCATAGCCTTCTTAAACGGCACGGAATCGGCAATCCCGCCATCCATATAATAGTTTTCACCCAGCTTTACCGGTGGAAACAACACAGGCAGGGAACAACTGGCGATGGTTGTTTCCCAACGCTTCTCATATGCCGGAAGTTCCATATATTCCGCCTCCCCGGTTGCAATATTAGTAACTACAGCTACCACTTTGCCAGAATAATCCGCCAGCGCATCATAATCATAGGGTACTAATTTATTGGGAATCTCATCAAAAGCAAAATCCAGATTATAGTAACAGCGTTTTTTCGGGTTTAATAAATGATGGACTCCCATATATCGCCTGTCATGCATATATAGTTTTGTAAACTCCGCATTTCTGCCCCGCTGTTTTGATATGTAAGAAACTCCATATGCAATTCCGGCGGATACGCCGATAAAATAGTCCGGCATAATATGCTCATCTAAAAATACATCTGCTACCCCGCAGGAAAATATTGTCCGGCTTGCTCCGCCTTCCATAACGATGCCCAGTTTCATTTTTCCGCCCCTTTCTCTCCAAACAACAGATTTATAAACCAATATAACATGATTTTTACTATATTTCAAAATTTGTATTACTCTTTTTTCTTCCTGATCTGAAAATAAATTACCCTTTTACTCATAAAATTTCTTTTCAAGCCCGGTCTTTTATGCTATATTACTTCTCGAAAAATATTAACCTCAACTGCCAGAGGCCATACAAAACTGTTTACAGAAATCTAGCAATTAGAATACTTTTCTTTTGTATCCTGGCCGGGCAGACAAGAACCTTATGGAGGTATCACTGTGAAACAACAAACTGCTTTAAAATTTGACACTGTTATTTTTGACCTTGACGGCACACTGCTGGATACTTTAGACGATCTCACAGCCAGCGTAAACTATTGTATGAAAAAATTCGGCTGTCCCCTGCATTCCCGTGAGGATGTCCGCAAGATGGTTGGAAACGGTGTTAATTCCCTGCTGGAAAGAGCACTTCCCAACGGCAGAAACACTCCTTTTTATTCTGACTGTGTTGCAGTATTCCAGGAATACTATAAAAATCATATGCTGGATCAGACCGGCCCATTTTCCGGAATTATCCCTATGCTCCAGGCTTTAAAAGCAAAAGACTATAAACTTGCTGTCGTTTCCAATAAATTCGATGCAGCGGTAAAGGGACTTTGTAATGATTTCTTTTCCCGCTATATTTCTTCGGCCATTGGTGAATCCCCGCATATCGCCCGAAAACCTGCACCGGACACGGTTTTTAAAGCTATAGAAGAGCTTCATTCAATACCCAGCCGCTGCATTTATGTAGGAGATTCTGAAGTAGATATTGAAACAGCTGCCAATACCGGGATTCCATGTATTTCAGTAAATTGGGGATTTAAAGATACTGCCTTCTTACAGCAGCATCACGCCTCGGTGATTGTCTCCTCTCCGGATGAGCTGTTAAAGGAAATTTTTAAAATGTCTGATTCTTCAAATGCAAATCCTTGTTCAAATTAGACGTTATCTTCGGTTTTATAAAAGCAGAATAAACAGCTGCAAAAAACCTGACAGCATTTATATCGGAATAGGCCTTCAATTGCCAGACTTTTGTCTGATATTTAAAAGCCCTTCATTCCTATATAGTCTGTCAGGTATTTTTAGCACTTTATTTTATAACAGTTACTCTTTTTCTTTAATCATCTTAAATAACTGAACACGATGATTAATATCAAGCTTCCTATATATATTTAAAATATGTTTTTTCAATGTGTTCACACTGATTACCAGTTCCCCGCTGATCTCATTGTTATCCTTTCCTTTCATAAGCAGGGACAATATCGTGTTTTCCCGTTTTGTTAAATGATATTTCTGTACCGCTTCTGACACTGTAAGCTTTTCCTGAATTTCCTGCCGGTTTCTCCGCTCTTCAGATAATCGAAATAACAGATGATCTTTCATTAACTCAAATATAAACATATCATCAGAGTCAAAATTATCTTTCCCGATCGTTCGGTACAGCGTCACCAATCCCACACAGTCTTTCCCATCTCCAAGTAAAAGATGCATGGAATACTGCCAATTATTTAACACATAATATTCTTTATAATAAGAGGACTTCAGACGGATTTCCGTGGGGATAATATCTGTTTCCCTAAAAACAATACTCTTTCCCAAAAAAGAAAGGGTGCTTTTTTTCATCATTTCATGAAACATTCCCTCACCGTCAATCTCACAATTATATTTTACAGATCTGCAAAATTTGTGTCCCTCATTCACCTCTGTAAGATAAAATTCTGCTCCGTCAAAATCCAATACCATTTTCATCTGTTCCAGAAACTGCTGACGCATCAGCGTTAAGTCAGCAGTGGTATATATTTTATAAATAATATTATTCAAAACACTCCAGTTATTTGCCGCTACAGTCCTCAACTACTGTTCCACCTCTTTCCATCCAATCTATTTAAAAGTACAATTACTGCTTTTCTACTCTCTGACTTGAATCCATACGGATTATTTCCCCGGACAGATACTTTTTCCCAAAAACGGCATAATCAATGGCATTCTTCCGATTTTCTGTAATTTCCTCATATGTGGCTTTTCTGCGGACTTTCGCAGGACTTCCCAGAGCGACCATTCCATCAGGTATCACCATCCCTTGAGTAACCAGTGCTCCGGCGCCAACTATTGAATTTTTCCCGATTCTGGCCCCATTTAAAATAATAGCTCCCATGCCAATTAATGCTCCATCACTAATTTCGCACCCATGAACAACTGCCCCATGGCCAATGGTTACATAATCGCCTATTTTAACCGGAAACCCGGCATCCGCATGAAGAATACATCCGTCCTGAATGTTGCTGCTTTTTCCAATTTTAATGCTGTCATGGTCTCCCCTTATTACAGAATGAAACCATACACTGCTGTCTTCTTCCAAACTTACATCTCCCCATACATCTGCGCTTTCCGCAATAAAAACACGATTTGCCGTGCTGTATTTTTTGTCCACTATCTTTTTTCCTCCCTTCTATTTTTATCTGCTGAGAAAAATTGTATTAACTCCGGCAGCAATGGTATGTTCTCTCCCTTTCGTTTTACAAAATACAAATTCCATTGAAACAGTTCCTCCGGAATCGGTATGGAAAGAATATCCGGATATGAAATAGTATTGCACAATTTTGATATGAATACAGTACCTCCAACCTGATCCCGGCACATCTCCAAAGCTGTTACAATATTATTCACTGTATAAACATGAGCTAATTTCACTCCCTGCTCTTCCAGGATTTTCAATACTTTGCGGTTACTTTTCTGAAGGGACTCTACCACAATAAAAGAAACGCCTTCAAAATCGTTCCAGCTTTTTACACCCGTGCCTGCCAGCTCATGCTCTTTATGGAGCATAATGCTCAAACCCTCCTGAGCAATTTCAAAAGTTTCACATCCCGCCCAGGGCTTTGCTTCACTGATAATAATTCCATCACATAAACCTTTTCGCAGATTTTTAATGCAATCTTCTTCCCGAAGCTCCAAAAGCTGCAGAGAATATTCCGGGTATTTCTGCAAAAATTCCTGTTCCATAGATAAAGGATAAACTATGGAGGCTCCTGTTGTGAGGCAGATACGAACAACATCTTTTTTCCGAAAACGGCATATCGCCTCCTTTACAGTATATAATTCCGGAAGAATCTTATCTAATTTTTCTTTCAGATAATATCCGGCCTCTGTAGCCTGAACGCCTTTATTATTTCTTAAAAAAAGCTTTACCTCTAGTTCCTCTTCTAGAGCTGAAATGGCTTTGCTCAGCGCCTGCTGGGAAACAAACATTTTCTCTGACGCCTTTGTAAAACTTTTCTGTTTGTATACTGCTGCAAAATATTCTAATTGCTTTAACTCCATTTTAATCCTCCACAACTAAAATTTGTACCAGCACAATTATTAACTGTTTTACATCTGCAGGCCCGCACCGTATACTTAGCTCATAAATATTGTATTTATTTCAGTACAAAAGGAGATTTAACTATGTTTAATTTAAAAGGAAAAGTTGCTGTTGTAACAGGTGCTTCCAGCGGTCTTGGAGCCGATGCTGCCAGAGCTTATGCAAAAGCCGGAGCTTCGGTTGCTATTTTGGCGCGCAGGAAAGAAAAATTAGAGGCCCTTGCTGAAGAACTAAAAAGCGATCACACAAACGTCCTGGCTGTTTCCTGTGACGTAACCGATGAAGCTAGTGTAAAATCTGCTGTGCAGCAGGTAATTGAACATTTCGGTAAAATTGATATCCTTCTGAATAATGCCGGCATTGCAGTTAAGGGCGGTGTAGATACCCTGTCTCAGGATGATTGGAATCGTTCTATGGATACAAATGTAAAAGGTATCTTTCTTGTTTCTAAATATGTGGTCCCACATATGATGGAACAACACTATGGTAAGATCATCAATACAAGTTCTGTAAACGCATTCATAGGCGATAAAGCAGATCTGTTCATCCGCCATTCCTACAATGCTTCCAAAAGCGCAGTACTAGGTTTATCCATGGGCATGGCTGCTTCCTACGGAAAATACAATATCACAGTAAATACTATCTGCCCCGGTCTTTTCGAATCAGAAATGACCTCAAGTACTTTATTCCAGTCCGAAGAATTTCTAAAAGCGTATAGCTACCAGTGCCCCCTTGGACGACCTGGGCAGCCCGGAGAATTAAACGGTGCAATTTTATTTTTCTCCAGCGATGCTTCCAGCTATATTACGGGACAGTTTATGATTATTGACGGAGGCACCTCATTCGTATAATTTCTAATCCTCTATTCATTGAATAGGGGATTTTACTTTTATGATGGTTTTTATTTTAGCAAAATCCTTTATTTCCTGCAAGCCATGCCATATGTCTCTATATTTTCCCTTCTTCTTAATCCATAAAATATGGGCAATAGAAAGATATTCGCTGCTCTGGTTTTACATTTCTTAGAATCGAAAAAAGACTATCAGCGTTTTTCACTGATAGTCTCTTTTTTCATGAGACATCGGGGATTCGAACCCCGGACAACTTGATTAAAAGTCAAGTGCTCTACCAACTGAGCTAATATCCCACACATAAAAATAAACTGGGCTAGTTGGATTCGAACCAACGAATGTAGCAGTCAAAGTGCTATGCCTTACCCCTTGGCGATAGCCCAACATTACAAACTTACAGCTTTTATACTGTAAAAGGTGGATACAGGGATTCGAACCCTGGGCCTCCAGAGCCACAATCTGGCGCGCTAACCAACTGCGCTATACCCACCATAATTGCCAAGTATACATAGTACTTCTGAAAATCTGCTTTCCCAGAAACGTGCTTGGAGGGATTCGAACCCCCGACCCACGGCTTAGAAGGCCGTTGCTCTATCCAGCTGAGCTACAAACACAAATATCAAATATTCTTGAAAAAAGAAAGCGGGTGATGGGAATCGAACCCACGTATCCAGCTTGGAAGGCTGGTGTTCTACCATTGAACTACACCCGCATACAATCGGGGTGACAGGATTCGAACCTGCGACCTCCTGGTCCCAAACCAGGCGCTCTAGCCAAGCTGAGCCACACCCCGTATTACTATTTTCACTATCAAATTATATAATGAGACATCGGGGATTCGAACCCCGGACAACTTGATTAAAAGTCAAGTGCTCTACCAACTGAGCTAATATCCCATCACTCTCAATTCCTTGAGAATGCCCAGTTCCGGAATCGAACCAGAGACACGAGGATTTTCAGTCCTCTGCTCTACCAACTGAGCTAACTGGGCATGAGTTGCGGGGATAGGATTTGAACCTATGACCTTCGGGTTATGAGCCCGACGAGCTTCCAGACTGCTCCACCCCGCGTTATGAAATTAAAGGCTTATGCCAAATGGATGGAGGTGGATTCGAACCACCGAAGCAATTTGCAGCAGATTTACAGTCTGTCCCCTTTGGCCACTCGGGAATCCATCCATTAACACTATACAACATTTTACAATAAAACATGCATAATGTAAAGCCGATGATCGGACTCGAACCGATAACCTGCTGATTACAAATCAGCTGCTCTGCCAATTGAGCCACATCGGCGTATGCTATTTGTCGCAGCTGATTTACAATCAGTCTGCTTATATCTACGCTTGACTCATTCCAATCCTCAATTGTCTTGAATTGAGCCACACCGGCATATTTAATTTTCGAAAATCAATGGGACCTACAGGGCTCGAACCTGTGACCCTCTGCTTGTAAGGCAGATGCTCTCCCAGCTGAGCTAAGATCCCATTAACGACCCAGATCGGACTCGAACCGACGACCTCCGCCGTGACAGGGCGGCGCTCTAACCAACTGAGCCACTAGGCCATTAAAGGTATATACCTTCAAAACTTCATACAGATTTCCGTGAAAGCATTCCAGACATGTTTAAGGAAGTTCGATTCACTAAAACCATTTTCCTTTTTTGAAACCGGGTCACCTCAAAAGCTTCGCTTTCTCGGTGCCATTTGCTCTGCAAATACCTTTCCTTCAACCAGCTCCCACAGCTCAGAAAATAACTTTTCTTCCCTGTGCTCCCGGTTTCGGAAACCCGCTTTCTTCCCTTTTTGGTCAAGCCCTCGGACGATTAGTATCAGTCAGCTCCATACATTACTGCACTTCCACCTCTGACCTATCTACCTCATACTCTCTAAGGGTCCTTA
>NZ_JAOQJQ010000005.1:0-132078 GCF_025566885.1 Brotonthovivens ammoniilytica
GATACTTCCCCGCCCCAAACAGGTCAAAAGGTGTAATCATAATTACATACAGCTGATTTAATTTTCTAAAATCAATTTCTCCCGGTTCTAGCAGTTTACTATCAATCATTCCTTGATAATATCTGCTTCGCCTCGGCAGATTTCCGGTATTTTCCTTTTGGGCCTCCGTATTATATACGACACCCTCCTCATCCTGGCTCCAGACATCCAGCTTTACAAACCGCTTCAGCGGAGTAGTCCGTATTTCCTTCTCAGACTGCGGGCAGTCCTTTAAATGAACATCTCTTCCAAGAATAATTTCCAGTAAAATCTGCAGATTTCCCGGGCTTTCCATAGCCTCTGCGAATAAAAAGCGATCAAACAGTGTCAATTGTCCCAATGGTTTACTAGGTTTCAAATAACTTCTCCTTTCATTATAAAGAGATTCCTTACAACTGTAAAGAAAATCCCTTTCCCAAATTTTAAATTTGTGACTTTGCGCGGATAATTTGAAAAAACTTTCAAGAAATGTATTAAGAAATAGTAGAAAAACAATTCCTTAAGCCGTGAACCAGCTTAAAAGAACATAATAAGTATATACCACCTTACAAAATATTTAAATAAATATTTTGTAAGGTGGTAACGATAGAATCCAACGGATTCTAGAGTCTATCCTTTATTTAAAGAAATATTTTGCAGGGTGATAACGATAGAATCCAACGGATTCTAGAGTCTACCCTTTATTTAAACAAATATTTGCCAGGGAATGCAACAAAAAACAAGCAGTATGTCTTCTGGTTTTCCCTGAACATACTGCTTATTTTTTGACCTTATTTTTTTAGAAATCTTCATTTGTCTTCAAAGGAATAAAATGATTTTTTCTGTCTATATACCATATCTTTGTAAAGTGATGGAAGGCTTTACAAATTCAAAATACCTATACGATTTCCATTGCCGCCATGTAGCCCCCGTGAACTGCGTCCGCTACTTTACCGGCATGTCTGGCATCACCGATCACCCAGACCGGAATCTCTCCTGCCGCTTCCTTTAATTTCTTAACAATTTCGTCATTGGAACGCATTCCCATGGAAAAGCAGTAAGAGTCTGCCTCTAATAATTCACGCTGGCCATTTACTTCAATTACAACGCCGGCCTTTGTAAATTCAATACACTTTGCATTCAGAATCTGTTTGATTCCACGATGATCCATTTCATTTAACAGAGCATTTCTGTAATAGCCAAAGGTTTCATTTGCAATCATCGGAAGCATTTCCACAACGGTTACCTGATGACCGTGGTTTGCCAGGTGAAGCCCTACCTCGCAGCCTACCAGACCGCCGCCCACCAGAACTACTTTTTTTCCAATCTCGTCCATTTTGTCATACACATCCAAAGCATTTACTGCACTCTCAATCCCCGGTATCTGGGGAACAAAAGGATGTGCTCCTACGGCAAGAATTACTGCATCCGGTTTTGTCTCCTGAATAAACTTCTGGTCCACTTCCGTATTCAGACAAATTTGGGCACCGCAGTTTAGAGCTTCATGTATAATCACATTTTTAGCATTCATTAAATCAACTTTATCCTCATCGGTATCGGTAAAGTTTATGGTACCGCCCAGTCTATCTGTTTTCTCCGCAAGAATTACCTGATGGCCCCGTTTTACAGCTGTAACAGCCGCCTGACATCCTCCGATGCCGCCGCCCACAATAAGTACTTTTCTAGAAGCTTTCGGCTCCGGCATTGTTTCCGGATAAAAGCCAAATCCCGTTTCCGGATTAATGGCACAGCTTCCCATAGATGCAGGGGAATAAATCTTTCCGGCCTCTTCTGGTCCTAATTTTTCCCAGAGAGGAATATCCGTGGGATGTTCGCAAAAGCCTGGATAACAGTTAAAGCATCTCACACAGCGGCGGATGGTATCCTCTTTTCCTTCCAGAGTTTTATTGGGAAGCTCCGGATCTGCAAATCCCTGCCGTCCAAATTCTACAAAGTCTGCTTTTCCTTCCGCAATCACCTGTTCTGCCAGCTCCGGACCATTAAAGCCGCCGATTGTAGACACATATGATTTTTTTACAGCCGCTTTTACTTTTGCAGCATATTCAATATTCAATCCATGAGGCTCCAGGAAAGAGGAAAATGTTCTGGTTCTGCTTCCCAGCCATTTTAATCCGTTAGAAACCTGAATAATATCAACCATACCATCAATTTCTTTACAAAATTCTACCGTATCGTCAATTGTCATTCCTCCGGGCACTCCATCTTCCGCAGAAAATCTAAGCTCAATTACGCCGTCCTCACCAATTCCCCGGCGACAGGCTTCAATAACCATTTTGGGAAACCGTGCCCGGTTTTCCATGCTGCCTCCAAATTCATCTGTTCTGTGATTTGTCCAGGGTGAGACAAACTGCTGCAGCAAAAATCCATGGCCCCCATGAAGCAGCACTCCGTCAAATCCGCATTCTTTTGCAAATCTTGAAATCTTATAAAAATCATCACAGACCTTCTCCATCATAGCAAGGTCCATGCCTTTAACCTTTATTCCGTCTTCCCGCACCCAGTCCTCAGGTCCCCAGGGTTCTTTAGATTCCTCTGCCCTGCTTCCTTCGTGAGAGAACTCATAATAACACAGAGCGCCTTTTGCTTTGATACGGTCAGCGTAAGCTTTGGAAATCTCAAAATCTTCTCCTTCAAATTTTTCAAAATCAATTTTGCGTTCCTGAAACAGCGTTTTTGCCTCTTCATAATTCAGCGGCATTTCGCCGGTAGATACACAGGCAAAACCGCCGGCTGCCCGCCGCTCTACCATACGGTATAGATTTTCACTGATCTGAGGGATAAAATAATTGGCATGTACAAACATCGTGGGCGCTGCTTTCATCCGGTTTTTATATACTTTTCCCCGGATGGTAACCGGGCTGAATAAATGTGGATACTTAACCTCTCCTGGTTTGCTCATAGTCGTTCCTCCTGTAAGTAATTGTACGTTCATTTTCGATATACTTATTATATATCAGTTTTTTCAGGATTGAAACTATCACTTTAGCATAGTATAATAAGTTTAACTTATCATTTTAGGAGGACTTCAAAATGCAGATTCGTCAGCTGGAATATTTCGTTGCCGTCAGTGAACACTTAAATTTCACCAAAGCCGCACAGCAGTTTTATATTTCCCAGACAGCCGTCACCCAGCAGATCAAAGCCCTGGAGACGGAACTTGGCGTTCAGCTCTTTATTCGTAATAACCGTCACGTTGCCTTAACTCCGGCAGGGCGGACCTTTCTGGAAGATGCCAGGGCGATTTTAAGAAGAACCCGTGACGCCATGGACCGGGCAAAACAGGCCAGTACTGTATTTACCGGCAGCCTCAATATCGGTTTTGTAAAAGGATACGAAAAAACGAATCTTTCCGATCAGCTGGCAGAATTTCATGTACGTTATCCCAATATAGCCTTTCAGCTGACCCGTGAAAATGTTGCAGAACTATATGACGGAATTTTAGACCGAAGCCTGGATGTGATCATTAATCTCCAGTATTCTCTGGATGATCTGGAAGATATGGAATACAGAGTCATCCGTCAGTATCCGCTTTTGGCAGTGATGCCTGCTTCCCACCCATTATCCCACCGCACAAGTATTCAGCGCTGTGAATTAAAAGGCTATCCTCTTGTGGATATTAAAAAAAATGACAACCGTTACGGAGAAACGGCGACGATACTAAAAGCATTTACCGCCGCCGGTTTCCTTCCGGATGTCCGTTATATTTCTGATGATATTGAAACCAGCATTCTGGCCGTGGCCGCCGGTCTTGGATATGCCCTGCTTCCTTCTTATATTACAGATGCGCTGACCATGAAAGAAAAAGTGATCGCTGTGCCCATTGAAGGAGAAGAAAAGCTGATGACAATCATCGCCGCCTGGCATAAAGAAAATGACAACCCGGCCCTTGTTAAATTTCTAAGTGAAGTATTTGGATTTTCATCTACGGATGTCTGTATACACTAACACCGTCTTTGATTGTTTCCAGCACCTTTATATTTCTGATTTCCCCCAGATCTGTTTTCAGAGGATTTTTATCCAGAATCACAAGATCCGCCCGTTTTCCAGGCTCTATGGTGCCTTTTTCTTTCTCTTCATGATATTGGTATGCCGCATCAATGGTAATCCCCCGCAGAGCCTGGTAAGCTGTTATGCATTCTTTGGCTCCAAGGGAAACACCTTTTTTGGTAAGACGGTTCACCGCACACCAGACGGTATGCATCTGGTCCGGTTCTGTTACCGGTGCATCCGTATGCAGTGAAAACCGAATCTGCATATCAGCGGCAGTTTTTAAGGGAGAAATTTCTTTTGCCCGCCGGCATCCGAGGTTTTCCAGGTGAATATCTCCCCAGTAAAATACATGCCCTACAAAAAAGGACGGAAACATATGAAGTTCCTTCACCTCTTTTAGCTGATCTTTTGTCAGCAGCTGGGCATGAACAAGAACCGGCCGGATATCCGCACTTTTTACATCTGTCTTTTCTGATACCCGGCGATATGCGTCTATAAACTGCTGGCAGGCTGCATCACCGTTACAGTGAGCCAGCAGCTGAACACCATCCTGCACTGAAATTTCACATGCATTTTCCACAATATCATTTTTCAAAATCGGATATCCCAGCTCATCGGTCCCCTCATAGGGTATCCTCACCCAGGCAGTTTTAGACTGAGGAGAACCATCCAGAAACACTTTATATCCGCCGATTTTAAAATGATTTTTATATACAAGCATGTGATTTTTAAACTCAGGAACCAGTTTTTCTCTTTCATGAAAATCCAGATATGCCACATAATCCATTTTGAGGAAATCCGTTTCTGCCGCATACTTCATAAAGGGCAGCATAACTTCCATAACCATGCCTTCCTGCATGGTTGTAATTCCATAGGACAAATATTTTTTCTGGGCTTTTCCCATTGCGGTTTCAAATTGTTCCTGGGTCTCCATTGGTATTTTCTGTACATTATTTATAAATGCACTCTCTTCCAGATAGCCGGTAAGTCCGGTTTCATTCCTGCCAATCATACCCTCTGATTCTTTGGCGGTCTCCATGGTAATCCCAAGTTTTTTTAATCCTTCTGCATTCATAAGTCCCACATGACCGCTCTGATGCTGAATAACCAGCGGATGATCAGGACTCATCTCATTCAGTTCTTCCATAGACGGATGACGTCTTCCCTGAAGAAAATTGTGGTCATATCCACGGGCCTTCACCCATTCTCCCGGTTTCACATCATTGGCCTTTATAAATTCCTGAATCCTTCTTCTAATCTCTTCAATGCTTTCCGCTCCGTTTAAATCTGCCTGCATCAGACTGGTTGCATAGCTGATAAAATGGGAATGGGGATCAATAAAACCAGGCAGCATTGCTTTTCCCTGAAGGTCAACCCAGGTACAGCTTCCCTCTTCTTTTTTCATTTCATCAACAGTTCCGATTTTTAAAATCTTGCCATCCTCTGTCATAACAGCCTGAACCATATCACCGCTTCCGCACATGGTAACAATTTCACCATTATAATATACTGTTTTCATCTGCTCTTCCTTTCAAAATTCTTTATTTACCTGAACCGGTACTTCTTCCACGGTCCTGATACGTAAACCGTTAAAGCAGCCACATTCAGCGCGGCAACTAAAAACAGAAGAAGATCTACCGCATCAAAGACAATATTCAGACCAAATACCGCCAGGGTTCCAGCCAGAATAATAACAATCAGATACACAATGATATTGCGGTTTTCATGATCTGAAAACAGCTGTGATAAAAAGAAATACGAGCCAAGAAGTGTTGTCAGCGCTGAGAGCACAGTAAACAGACACAATACTACCAGCCCAAAATATCCGGTTACTTCCACTGCGGTCCGGATATAATCTCCCAGCCTTCCGATGGAATCCGCAGGATACGAGGCGGCTCCCACCGAAACTCCATAAGAAGCTACATAGGAAGTTACAAAAATTGATACAAACACAGTAATAATTGTAGGAACCAGTGAGATAAGCCCTGCCTCTCTTGGCTTGGTATCTGCTTCCACAGCTGCCATAGCCATGGCGCCCAGTCCGGTTTCCGCCGTCTGCAGAACTCTCTGCATTCCCAGAATCAAGCCCAGGGGAATCCCGAACATAGCATTCACCGGGTTTTGCATACCCGTTATCATCCGGGCAAAATAAGTGGGGATATACTGATTTGTTCTGGCAATAAAAAAGATAAAAAATGCGAAATAACATACAACTGCCACAAAAATCATATAAGTCATTGCCTTCATAAATATACTGTGCTTTCTGCTGAGAACAATCACCGCCGCAATTAGAATCACCGGAATAATGACAAAAACATATCTTTGCATTTCACTTAAACTGGTATCTGCAAACCGCTCCGCGACAATAGACACTACAGCATCAATACCACTAAACTGAAAGCCCCCAAAACCAAAGATATAAAGTGCCGCAAACGCCGCCGCAAATATAAAACCAGCCCATCGCCCAAGAAAATCGCTGATATATTCTCTTGGCATCTTTTTCATTACTTTTGAATTTACCGTTTCCGAATATGACAGCGGAATCATAATGACAGAACCAATCAGCGCCCATATGGCAATGGCTTCAAAATTTGTCTGGCCCTGGGCCGCAAGATTTGATAAAGAGCCCAGCACCCCAATAATCGCCCCGGTTCCAATCATTGCACCAAGAGAAACAGAAGCCGGTCCTATGACATTTTTCAGATGCATAGGACTTCTCCTGGTAGTCTTTCTATTTAGCTGAAAAATAGTTTTGATTGATATATAAGCGCTGGCCGCCAGCATAAAAGGAAGAAATACGGGCCAGATTTTTGAAGAAATCAAGCCTATCATCTGTTCCGCTGATTCTAAAATTTCATTCATGACTCACCATTTCCTTCCTCTGTTTTAATCCGCATCTGGCCGGCCTGTTTTAAAAAGTATTTTGTGCTCCCCAAAAGGAAGATAAAACAAACCACAATGCAGGCTGTAATATAAATCCATGCTCCCTGATAGTTGCTTCCGTTTTTTGCAACAATACCGAAAATCACAGAGCCTACTGCATAGCCAACAGCGAAGAAAATATTAATAATACCTACAATGGTTCCATAAGACTTATTTCCAAACAGCGTTCCCGCCAGAAACGAAGGGCCGATAATATACATAAATACTGACAGACCGTGGAAAATACCAAATACATAGCCAACACCAGGAAGCCCCGGAGCTATCAGAAGGCAGATAACGCTGATAATAAATATAACAAACGCTAAAATCAGTGTTTTCATTTCACCGATTTTATTAAATATGGCCCCGCCGCAGAAGTTGCCCACAATGGTAAAGGCTGCCATAACAGAGCCGATATTTGCACGCATGGTTGTTGAAAATCCCAGGGATACAAAATAAGCCATATACTGAATCGCAAGCCCGGATACAAACAATCCAACGATAAACCATGCCAGCGCAAACAGCCAGAAAACAGGTGTTTTTAACAATTCCCCCGGCTTATAGCCCCACATTCTGATTTTCGGAATTTTATTTTCACTGACCTTTTCCTTTGCCGGCACTCCGTCTCTGACAGATGAATCCTTTGGAAAACGAATTAGTAAAAGCACCACCGGGATTGCCACGAACAGAGAAATAAGACCAAGAATCCAGTAAGCGTACGCATAGCCTCTGTTTTCCAGTATTCTTGGAACAATCTGCTGAAGCACGATATTGCCAAGTCCCCCGCCTGCAAAGGCCAGCCCCAGCGCAAATCCCCGTTTTTCCTGAAACCAGGCGTTAATCAAAACAGGGACGCCTATGGCAGATAAAATTGCCGTTCCTACTTCCACCACGGCAGAGGCTCCGTAAAAAGCCGGCAGTGTATGGCAAAAGGAATACAATATAAAACCACCACCGGACATCACAGCTCCTGCCAGAAAAAGAAGCCGTTTATTCACTCCCGGCATATCAAACAGCTTTCCGATTATCGGTGAAACCGCTGCAGATACAAGCACACCGATCATAAATACGGTTCCAAAGGAAGCCAGCGAAAAGCCCTCTCCCTCACACACATAGCTGATAAACTGCGACACTGTGTTTTTAGCAACTCCAAAAGGAACTGCCTGAATAATCATACAGATTAAAACGACAATCCAGCCGTAATATAATTTCCTGTCTGTTTTCATAAACCTTATATAAAATGCATTGCTGCATCTTTTCTCCTTTCCGGCCTTTTTGCCGAAGTTTACTTTACTATGTGTAATTTAATGTTTAATTATGCATCTGTTTCCAGATGCATAATTGTGGTTATTTTTCACTGTACAGGAAATTTTTTGAAATTTTTACTTTCACCCCGATGAATTAGCGCAAGGCATTTCGGGAGCATAAGGCGGCGTTGTTTTTCTCATATTATCGGCAAATATATGTTAAAATAATTTCAAAGCACATTATAATTATTCCGATATTGTGATATACTAAATTTATATAAGCAGCCCTCAAATAAGGAGGTATGAAAGATGGAATATTTAACAGTTACACAGACGGCAGAAAAATGGGGTATCTCTACCCGTCGTGTTCGTTTGCTTTGTGCCAATGGTGAAATTGACGGAGTTATCCGCAAAGGAAAATTATATATGATACCTGCAGAAACAGAAAAACCGTTAGATAAACGAAAATTGCCTAACAAAAGAAAACGCGGCAGATTTGCAGATATACTAACTGAAATTGATATTAAAAAAGTCAAACTTGACGATATGCGTCCGCTTACTGCAGGCGAAACACAGCGTTTGCGTGATGAATTTATGGTTGACTTCACCTATAATTCAAACGCTATTGAAGGCAACACGCTTACTTTGAAAGAGACCGCTATGGTGCTTGAAGGAATGACTATAGACCGTAAACCCTTGAAAGATCATCTTGAAGCTGTGGGACACCGTGACGCATTCCTTTATATTGAAGATATTGCACAAAACAAGACAAGATTGAGAGATACGGAAATCAAGGCGGTTCATTCACTGGTACTAATGAATAAACCTGCAGATAAAGGAGTTTACCGCCGTATTCCTGTCATAATTGCAGGTGCATATACCGAACCGCTGCAACCAGTTCTCATTGAGCCGAAATTAACGGAGTTACTTGCCGAAAATAAAGAGCGTAAAAAAACAATGCATCCGATTGAACGCATTGCCCTTTTTCATCTCGTATTTGGAGGAATACACCCTTTTATAGACGGTAACGGCAGAACAGGTCGATTGATTTTAAATCTTGAGCTTATCCGTAACGGCTATCCCGCAATCAATGTGAAGTTTACTGACCGTAAACGCTATTATGATGCTTTTGATGCATTTTATCGTGACGGCAAAGCAGACGATATGGTGTTACTTGTTGCAGAATATGTAAGCGAACGCCTTGACCGATATTTAGAAATTGTGAAAGAGTAAAATCATTAGGAGAAACAAAAGCGTGAGGACTTGCTGAATAAAATTAAGGAAATTACCTGCAATCATCAATCCGGCTGGCTATAAAACCCAAGGGAGAAGCTGCTTCCTTATGCAGCCTCTCCCCTGGCACATTCTTTTTTAATCAATTCTGTTTTTTAGAATCTGAAATCTCTCTGTCCGTTTTCTATATCTTTTAAATGAACAAGGACTTCTTCTCTTACTTTATCACTCTTGATATTTGGAATCTGCTGGGCAATCATCTGCTCTCCCTTTTCCTTCACAGAATCATTGGCATAATCCACCAGATATTCTTTCAGAGTAATGAGGGCATTTGGCAGACAGCAGTTCTTAATTTCTCCGGCTTTTACCAGAGGCATAAAGCGGTCGCCCTGACGTCCGGCCCGGTAACAGGCTGTACAAAAAGACGGAATATGACCTACATCCAGCAGCCATTCTACAACCTCATCCAGTTCCCGGTTGTCGTTGATTTCAAACTGTGCTGAATTTTCAGTTTCTTCTCTTGCTACACTGTATCCCCCTACAGTTGTGCGGGAACCGCCGCTCATCTGGCTGATACCCACCGGCAGCAGCTTTGTACGTGTATCCTCAGACTCCCGGCTGGAAATAATAATTCCCGTATATGGAACAACAATTCGAATCAGCGCTGTGATTTTTATAAATAATTCGTCACTGATACCGTTTTTAAACTTGGAAGAATCCACATCATCCGCATCCCGCAGCCGGGGCACACTGATGGTATGAGGTCCAACACCGAACGCCGCCTCTAAATGCTCTGCATGCATTAAAAGACCTACAAAATCATATTTGTAAAGATTTAAACCAAATAATACTCCAAGACCTACATCATCAAGTCCGCCTTCCATGGCTCTGTCCATGGCCTCTGTATGATAAATATAATCACTTTTCGGTCCTGATGGATGGAGTTTTTCATACTGCTCCTTGTTGTAAGTCTCCTGGAACAGCGTATAGGTTCCCACCTCTGCTTCTTTTAACTTTCTGTAGTTTTCCACAGAAGTTGCCGCAATATTAATATTCACACGGCGGATAGCGCCGTTTTTATGTTTAATGGAATATATGGTTTTGATACAATCCAGTATGTATTCCATAGGATTATTTTCGGGATCCTCTCCTGCTTCCAGCACAAGACGCTTATGTCCCATATCCTGAAGGGCAATGACTTCTTTCCGAAGCTCTTCCTGGGTCAGTTTATGACGCACAATATTTTTATTCTTCTTATGATATGGACAGTATACGCAGCCGTTGACACAATAATTTGACAAATATAACGGCGCCATCATAACAATACGGTTTCCGTAAAAAGCCTCCTTAATCTCCCCGGCAGCTTCAAATATTTTTTCTGTAACTGCAGGATCTTCATTTAACAGCAGAAGAGCCGCCTCCCGGTGGGTAAGGCCTTTTAAATTTCTTGCCTTTTCCACATACTGAAGACAGACCTCTGTATTCTCTTTATTTGCTTCTGCCCATTCCAAAGTATCCAATATTTCCTGATGACTGATAAACTCTTCTGCTTTCATTGATTTTACATCATACATTTTAATACTCCTCCGTAAAAATTTCTTGTCATAAAAAGATTCAAGTCTCGCTCGGGTTGAGGCGCGTCAGAGGCATATTGCGTTTCCGCCCCGGCGCTTTATATTTTCCTGGAAAAAATAAACGCACCCCGGAAAAGGTGCGTTGAAATATCTATAAAATCAAAACCGCCCGCTGGCGGCCCTCTATGATTTTCTGATGTTCCTTTTTCCGTCAGGTGTCACCCTTAAAGTCAGGTATCTGTTATATTTTTTACAATCACTGTCAGCATCTGCTTTCCGCTCATGTATGTATTAATTATAGTACAATCAATTCTGCTCAAAGTCAAGAAAATTTCCCTTTAAGATCTGTTTTGGCTTCTTCATCTTTTACAAAAAGAGCACATCCGATTTTTGATCTTCCGAATGTGCCCCATGTTTTTGTTTCAATATTTATATCGAATTATGTCTAACAATTAATTGCTCTGCCATACCAGGCTGCCATAAATGCTTCCGGCACAGCTTCTGAGATGGTGGGATGAGGATGAATAGAACCTATGACTTCCTCAGCAGAAGCCTCCAGATTCATTGCTACTGAAATCTCACCGATCATATCCGTTACGTGCTTTCCATATAAATGCACCCCAAGAATTTCTCCCAGCTCCTTATCTAAAATCACCTTCACAATTCCTTCAGTATCCCCCTCAACCAAAGACTTTCCGTTGGCCATCATTGGAAATTTCCCCACACAGATATCATATCCTTTTTCTCTGGCCGCTTTTTCTGTCATACCGATGCATGCCACTTCCGGATCCAAATAAATACAGGAAGGAATTCTGTCATAATGGACCTGCTCAGGCTTGCTTAAAATATGTGAAACAGCCGCAAATCCTTCATGGGAAGCCGTGTGAGCCAGCATAACCTTTCCATTGACATCGCCGATAGCATAAATATGCGGAATGTTGGTCTGCATATATTCGTTGGTCTTAATTGCCTTTTTGTCAAATTCAATTCCTATGGCTTCGGCATTCAGCCCTTCTGTATTTGCTGTACGCCCTACTGCCATTAACACCACGTCTGCCTGCGAAGACCGCTCCTGCCCCTGATACTCATAAATAACACTGTCATCTTTGACTTTCCGGACCTTTGCACCGGTATAAAATTCTACCTTCTGTTTCTCCATGCGCTTCTTTACCATTTCGGATACTTCCTCATCCACCATAGGAAGAATATGGTCCATCAGCTCTAACACGGTTACTTTTGTATCCAGATGGGAAAATACATGAGCAAACTCAATACCGATCACTCCCCCTCCGATAATGGCAATTGATTTCGGTATATCTTCCAGCTCCAGAGCCTCTTTGCTGGTAATAACATTTGTATTTCCTTCCAGAGGGATAAAGGGCGGCATGAATGTAACGGAACCTGTTGCTATAATAAAATATTCTGAGGTATATGTTTTGCCGTCCACCGTAATCGTATGGGAATCCACAAAAGAGGCTCTTCCGTTAATAACTGTCACTTTATTTCCCCTAAGAAGCGCCTGCACTCCGTTTACCAGTGTTTTTACTACCGTCTCCTTCCTTTGCTGAAGCCTCTTCATATCTACAGAAACCTGCTCTTTTTGTATTCCCGTGATGGCAAAGTCCGCCGCTTCTTTGATTTCTGTATACAGATTTGCTGTGCGGATCAGCGTCTTAGTGGGGATACATCCCTCATTTAAACATACTCCCCCAAAGGATCCTGCTTCTACAATAGCTGTCTTTTTCCCGGACTGTGCCGCTTTAATTGCAGTTTCATAACCGCCGGGACCTGCGCCGATTACCAGAACCTCAAAATCATACTCCTTCTGGTCTGCGGTATCCGTTATCTCACGGATTTCCTCTGCGTCCGACACAGGAGCTTCTAATGTCTCTGCACCAGCCGCAGCTAATACCGCATCTGAATTTTTAAAGCCAAGTTTCGGCATACAAATTACTTCCGCCATGAAATTACCCCTTTCCTACATCAAAATTTTTAATGGGTTTTCCAGCAGTTCTTTCATATATTCCACAAACTGAGACGCTAAAAGTCCGTCAATCAATCTGTGATCTACCGAAAGCTGAATATTCATCATAGGACGAATTTCTATTGTGTCTTCCCCATCTTTCTCTATTACTACCGGTGTTTTTCTAACAGAGCTTACCGACAATATCGCCGCTTCCGGCGGATTAATAATTGCGGTAAAATTGCCAATCCCAAACATTCCCAGATTTGAGATAGAGAATGTTCCGCCTGAATACTCTTCCGGCTTTAAATGCCCCTCCTTTGCCCGGTCTACCAGATCTCTGTTTTCTTCTGAAACTTTTGTCAGAGATTTCTCCTGAACATTTTTAATTACCGGTACAATCAGTCCATTGTCTCCTGCTACCGCCACACCGATATTTGCACTTTCATAGGTAACAATATTTCCGTCAACCAAAGACGCATTAATACCCGGGAACTTTGCCAAAGCTTTAGCAGCTGCATAAACCAGCAGATCGGAAACTGTAATTTTGCGTTCTGATACCTGGTTTATCTCTTTTCTAAACGCGGTCATATTTGTAGTATCCACTGTATCGGTAAAATACAGATGAGGGGCTGTAAACTTACTCTCCGCCAGCTTATCTCCGATAATCTTACGGACACCTTTATACGGAACAGAAGAAAGAAGCTTTTTATCCGAATCTTTCTCTGCCGGAGCCGGACTTTTTTCGGCCAATACTTTTTCAATATCAGCTTTCATTACTTTACCATTCACTCCGCTTCCAGCTGCCAGACTTAAATCTATACCTGTTTTTTCAGCCAGCTTTCTGGCAAGGGGCGATGCTTTGATATCTTTGGCGGTAATCCCGCCCGAAAAACCGGTTCCCACAATATTTTTTAAAGAATCCGGATCTATTCCTTCCTCTTTTACAATTCTTTTTGCCTTTGGTGTCAGTTTTAAATCATTAAAATTTCCGGAAACCTTCTCTGCTTCTGCGCCGGTATTTTCTGCAGAAGGTTCTTCCTGTTCCGGTATCTGACCCGGCTGTGCTTTTTGTTCTGACTCGGCCTCCCCCAAGGCTGCATCCGGATCTTCTCCCGGCTGTCCTACCACGGCAATTGGCGTAAATACATCTGCATATTCATTTTCTTCCAGCATTGTTTTTAACAGCACACCGTCGCAGGTCGCCTCCACCGGCATGGTTGTTTTATCTGTATTAATTTCAAACAGAACTTCTCCTTTTTTTATTTCTTCTCCTGTCCGTCTGCACCAGCGGACAAGCTGTCCCTCATCCATATTAAAGCCAAGCTTTGGCATGCAAATTACTTCTGCCATCTGTTTTTCCTCCTGATTTTCAGATCATCTCTTTAATAGCTGCATATATTTTCTTATCATCCGGAATCAGCGGGAACTCCAGCGCCGGACTAAACGGAAGTGGTACATCTGCAGTTCCAAGCCGTTTCACCGGGGCTTCTAGATCATAAAACACATCCGGCATAATCCGCGCTGCAATCTCCCCGCTGATGCCAAAGGATTCATGTCCTTCATCCACAATCAGTAATTTTCCTGTTTTCTTCACGGATTTTATAATGGTTTCAGTATCCAGGGGCACAATGGTTCTCAAATCAATATGATCCGCACTGATTCCTTCTTTTTGCAGCTTTTTCATGGCTTTCTCTGCTTTTATCGTCATAATAGAAGTAGTGACAACGGTAATGTCATCTCCTTCCGAAACCATTCTGGCCTTTCCAAACGGAATGGTATAATCCTCATCTTCCGGAACATCAAACTTTGTTGTATAAAGCATTTTATGCTCAAAAAACAGAACCGGATTGTTATCCCTTATTGCGGTTTTTAATAAACCCTTGGCCTCGGCTCCGGTAGAAGGGAGCACAACCTTCATGCCCGGACAGTGAGCGGCCCAGGCGTGAAAGGACTGAGAATGCTGGGCTGCTGAGGACCGCCCTCCGCCGATGGGCATGCGGATTACCATAGGCACATTTGCCTGTCCGCCGGACATATAAGTAATTTTTGCCATCTGATTACAAATCTGATCCATACAGACCATCATAAAATCTCCAAACATCAGCTCTACCACAGGGCGGAGACCTCTTAACGCAGCTCCTACCCCCATGCCGACAAATCCCTGCTCAGAAATGGGTGTATCTTTACATCTTAAATCTCCGTATTTCTCCATTAATCCTGCGGTGCATTTAAAATTACCTCCAAGAATTCCAACATCCTCTCCCATACAAAATACAGCGTCGTCACGAGCCATCTCTTCATCTAATGCTTCCAAAACAGCATCTCTATACATTATATTTTTCATTATTTTCCCTCCTATCAGTCAACAAAAACATCTGTGTATGCTTCCGCCATATCCGGATACGGACTCTCCTCAGCAAATCTGCAGGCTTCCTGAATTTCCTTTTCTACCTCTTCTGCGATCTCATCCATCTCCTGCTGTGTCAAAATTCCCAGTTCTTTCAAGCGGCCCAAAGGCTCTTTTTCTTTCCACTCTGCAACTTCCTCATCAGGACGGTACACCCCGGGATCTCCTACATGATGTCCCTGCCAGCGGTAAGTCATGCACTCTATAATTGTCGGGCCCTCTCCCCTCCGGGCTTTTTCCACTGCTTTTACAGCCTCTTCATAAACCTGAAATACATCATTTCCGTCAATGGTGATTCCCTCAATTCCATAACCTGCCGCACGCTTTGCAATATGATGCTCCTTTGTCACTCTTCGGATATCTACTGAAATTCCATACAAATTATTTTCCACTATGTAAACAATAGGAAGATTCCAGGCGGCCGCCATATTAATGCTCTCATGGAAAGTTCCCTCATTGGCTGCCGAATCTCCGAAAAAGCATACGGTCACTTCATCAGTGCCTTTATAAAGGGATGCATAGGCAGAGCCTGTGGCTATGGGAATCTCTCCCCCAACAATTCCGTTGGCGCCCAAGATACCTTTATCCATGGCCATAATATGCATAGAGCCGCCTTTTCCTTTGGAGTAGCCTGCTTCCTTTCCCAGAATCTCTGCCATCATACGGTTTAAATCCGCCCCTCTGGCTACCAGATGGCCATGGCCTCTGTGGGTGCTGCCGATAAAATCTCTTTCTTCCAGGGCACCGCAGACCCCTGCCGCAACTGCCTCCTCTCCCAGATATAAATGTGCCAGCCCCGGCATTAGTCCCCGCTTGTAAAACTCAAAAACCTCTTCCTCAAATCTTCTGGTTCGATACATAATCGTATAGAACTCTTTCGCTTTTTCTTTTTTCTGCTGCTTTGTCATAGTCTCCATCCTTTCTTCCAAAAATACTCTCCTGTAATCTTTTTCAGATTGCCTTATTATTCAGCAAGTCCCGTGCCAGTTTTCTTACTATTCCTGCTTTTAAGAAATCTTCAAAAAAAGACCGTAAAACCAACATATTTCAAAAATCAGGGAATTATCACACGGTGTGCCTCCCTGACACATTCTGAATTTATGTGTCATTCTGTCCCAGATGTAACAAAATGTCACACCTTTATGTCACACATACATGTGATGTAACTTCTTATCTGCACATTACATCCCAAGGCCCAGAATCAGATCTGCCATCAGACGGTTTCCCTTTTCATTGGGATGCACTCCGTCTGAAAAGTAACTCTCGTATCCATATTTTCTAACTCCTGCAAACGCTTTCTGAAAATCCAGAATATCTGTGTGAAAGGTTTTAGAAAATCTGTAAATCCATTCTCGATATCTGCACATTTTTTCATTTACTTTTTTAAAATCAGCAAAATCTTTCCAGTCACTGCGCAGCGACTCAAGATCAAATTCCATGGGAATCCCAATAACAGGAACCTTTCTGCAAAAATAAGTCTGGTGCACCAAAGCCATGATGTTAGACTGTACAGTCTCCACAGACGCCCCCATAATGAAATCATTGCCGCCTCCCATAAGGATCACAAGCTTTCCGTCGTTATGTACCACATCCCGGTCAAATCTTGCCAGCATCCCCCCGGTTGTATCACCCGGAATCCCACAGTTGCAGTAGCTGTTCTGAGACTCCTGCTCCAAAAGATCTGTCCACAACGTCCCCTGCTTTAAGCCAAGCCCCGCTGTCAGACTGTCTCCAAGACAAATAATTCTCATATTCCTCCTTCTCACCACCGGCAGGGAAGTTTGCTATTTCCCCGTCTGTATGATAAAATTTTTATATTATTAATCGAAACTTCTGATTTCAATTTACTGCAATTTTCATGCCGGTTTCATACGGTATGTCTGTATAAAGGACTTAAATATCATGTTATTTACTAAGGAATATATTCAACAGCTGAAAGAAGCAAGAAATGCTTTTATTGAGGAGAATAAGCGGCCGGACCATACTGTCCGGGACGTGATACAGCAGTCATGGATCCGTTCCAAATCCTTTGGCATTGATCCAGAGGATACCAGAGCAGAAATTTTATCTCAGACAGAGATCCAAAAAAAAATAACGGAAAATCAGCTGCTGTACGACACAGCCTCTTCCTTTATGGAATATCTGTATCAGCTGGTAAAAGGATCCGGCTTTATGATTATCTTTGCCGACCGGGAGGGCTATATTTTAAATTCTGTAGGTGATCCGGATATTTTAAAGATTGCCCAGACCCAGAGCAATCCGCTGGTGATCGGAAGCTGCCGAAGTGAAGCCGCCCTTGGAACAAATGCGGTAGGAACGCCTCTGTGCACCGGGAAACCCATTCAGATTTTTGCTTATGAGCATTACATCACCCCTTCTTCTGACTGGACCTGTTCAGGGGCGCCTGTTATTGTAAACGGACAGATTGTCGGGGTACTGGCCTTAAGCGGCAATCGGGACAGGGTCCACCCCCACACCCTGGGCATGGTCATGGCTGCCAGTGAAGCCATCTCCAGAGAAATCCATTTAAAAGCCGCTAATACCCAGTTAACAGATTTGAAAAATCAGCTGCAGACTGCTATTGATTCTATTCACAGCGGTGCCTTTCTGCTGGATGAACATTTTAAGGTTTCTCTTGTAAACTCTCTGACCCTTTCAGCGCTGGAATGTAAAGAAGAGGATCTTATGGGGCATTCTTACCGGGAGTTTTTCCCTGACTTAAAGCTGGAAGAAATTACGGACAATATTTATGATTATGAGACAACCATTTCCGGAAAAAATAAACCTATAAAATGTTTTATTTCTGTTAAATCCGTACATACCAGCCGGTTTTCCAATAAAGAAACGTTTCTGATCTCTTTTCGGAAGACAGAACATATCCGCAGCCTGGTAAACAAGGTAATCGGTTCCGATGCAAGGTACGATTTTGACAATATTATCGGCAGCTGTCCGGCTATGACACGGACCAAGGAGCTGGCCAGACTGGTGGCAGGAGGCAATACCACGGTTCTGATCACCGGTGAAAGCGGTACCGGCAAGGAGCTGTTCGCCCATGCTCTCCATAACAACAGTTCCTTCTCCGGCGGACCTTTTGTAGCCATTAACTGCGGGGCAATTCCAAAAGAATTAATCGAAAGCGAATTATTCGGCTATGAGGCCGGAGCTTTTACCGGGGCTAAAAAAGAGGGCCGGGCCGGTAAATTTGAGCTGGCCAATGAGGGTACGATCTTTCTGGATGAAATCGGGGATATGCCTTATGATGTTCAGATTCGTCTGCTGCGCGTTCTTCAGGAAAGATGTGTCACCCGGGTGGGCGGGAAAAAATCCATTCCATTAAACATCCGGGTCATTGCAGCCACAAACTGTGATCTTGAGGAAGCAATCCGGGAACATACTTTCCGCCGTGATCTCTACTACCGGCTGAATGTATTTAATCTTCATATTCCTCCTCTGAGAGAACGGGGGGATGATATTATGCTTCTGACCCGTTATTTTCTGGAAAAATACCGGAAGCCGGAATATGACCCCATTACCAGAATCACACCTGAAGTAGAACAGATCTTCTTATCCTATCCCTGGATGGGAAATATCAGAGAGCTGGAAAACACCATCGAACGGGTATGCATCCTGACACAAAACGGCATCTTATCTCCTGAAGCTCTGCCTCATAATATGAAAGCATATCCGTTACAGGAGTCAGGGAAAGCGGTATCTGTATGTGCCAAGCCCTTCCATACAGACACTGATTCCTGCCAGCAGCAAAAGGCGCATCCTGAAATTTTATCAGCAGATGAATCGGAACAAAGACTGATTATTGAACATCTGAAAAATTCCGGCGGAAACATAAAAAAAGCGGCGGAAAGTCTCGGCATCAGCCGACGTACTCTCTACCGCAAACTGGAAAAGTATCATATAAATTCTGATGAGCTGCGCCAGTCATAAAAAGTACAAGAAACGCCTGGCGTTTAACGGCCGGGCGCTTCTTTTTACTCACCGCCTGCAGAGACGGAAGTCATCCCACATCTGATATTATTCGCTTACATTTCTCCCCTTGCCTCACGTTCTTTTAATTCTTCCGTGATCATAGGAAGCATCTTATCAAGCTTATACAGCAGGCAGAATACTACCTGCACAATGGCCAGTGCAATTGGAAGGAAAATATATACCCAGTAAATAGCATCCAGGGAAGACTGGGTCTGCACTGCAAGAGTCCCTTTATAACCGGCTGCCGCCAGAATCATTCCAACCATACCGGCCGCTGCACCGCCGCCGATTTTAGAGCCGATGGAACCAGCGCTGAATAAAAAGGTATCATTCCTGTAATGGAACTTCCACTGACCAAATTCACAGGCATCCGCCAGCATTGCAAATACGCATCCCCACAAGGGCCCGTACCCGATGCCTTTTACTACTGATAAAACTGTAATCAGCCCTACACTGGTTGGATTTGTCAGTAAAATCAGCTGTGCGATAATAACGAGAAACATTCCAAACATGGTGGTATTTCGTTTCCCCACAAACTTCACCACTGCGGGAGTAATAAACAGAATACAGACAATCATGGCGATTTGTTCCGCCGTATAAATCTGGGAAACATAAATCTGATTTCCCAGTATATATTTACAGTAATATCCTAAAATCGTACTGTTTACTGTAGATGTCAGAACCATAACGCCCCAGAAGCCAAAACACAGCCACCAGTATCTGTTCTTAAACATAACGATAAAACTCTTTTTGTTGCTCTTTTTCTCTTTCTGCTTGGCCTCTATATGATCAAAATTAACCCTCTCTTTTGTGCCAAAGAAACAGAACAAAAGCAGCGCTACCGCAATACTTGCAAATACAAAAGATACTTTTACCCAGGCAGATCTGTCATTTCCAAAAGCTTCTACAATGGGTAAAGAGACTGCTGTAACCAGGATTCTTCCAATGGGAGACAGTCCCATTCGGAATGCCTGCAGAATCTCTCTCTGACGGGTATTTCTGGTAATCAGAGAGCTTAAAGACCCATAGGGCAGATTCAGCGCTGTATACACAACGGTTGTGCAAAGATTATAGGTAACAAACACATATACTGCCTTCATCACCGCGGTGGCTTCCACGGGAACCGTAAACAGCAATATGTAAGTAATGCCAAAAGGTATTGACATCCACAGCACCCAGGGCCTTGCTTTTCCGTGTTTCGAATGCACCTTATCTACAATACAGGCGAATACAATATCGGAACCGCCGTCAAAAATTCTGGATATCAGCATTATAAGCCCCACAACGGCCACCGAGATTCCCACATAATCCGTATAAAATAGTGTCAGCAGACTGCCTGTAAAACCGAATACAAAGTTACATGCCACATCACCGGACGCAAATGCAAATTTTTCATACAGGGGAACTTTTCCATCCTGCTGATTTGCATTCTGTACTTTCGCCTTTCCTAAAAATTCCATACCTTTCTCCTTTTTATTTACTTATAACCAGTCCTGTCCGCCTAATATTCACTCTTTACCAGCCGTTTTTCCATATATGCTTTATGGAGCGTTAACGCCATTTCCAGACTCTTGGTTCCGTCATACACAGTAATTTCCGGTTTTCTTCCGGTGAGAACGCAGTCAATAAAATCACACATTTCCAGATAGAAAGCATCTTCCCAGCGCTCCAGGAAATCCACAATCCCCTGTTCTGCTATATAGCCGTCTTTATAAATCTGCAGTCGGTTTCTTCTTGGAATACTGTTAATTCTAAGAGTACCTTTTGTACCGATAATTTCAGCTTCCACATGGCTGCAGGCAGCTGTTTTTCCCACATGTACATATGCCACAGAACCATTTTTCATAGAAGCCAGAGCAAGCCCGTTATCATAATCTTCATAATCCGCAAATTCCGGTTTTACATATGCGCCCCCTGCCGCATATGCACACTCTACTTCACTGTTAAGGAACCAGCAGGAAAGATCGCAGTCATGAATGCCCATCTCAAAAAACCATGGATGAAAAGCCCCCCGGACTCTCTTTTCAAACAACTCCTCAATAACAGAAACCCCATCCAGACTGGTGCTTTTAAAGATTATCGGCTTTCCGATTTCTCCTGCGCGGATCCGTTTCATAGCTTCCGCATGGGACGGATCAAACCGGCGCATAAATCCAAGGGTAAAGATTTTGGTATTGTTTTCCTCAACTGCCCGCTCAATTTCTTTACATTCCTGCCAGTCTAAAGACAACGGCTTTTCACAGAAAATATGTAATTTTGCCTGACAGGCTTTGATAATCAGATCATGATGAGTTTGAACATTAGTGATAATCGCCACGGCATCCAGCTCTTCCTGATCAATCATCTGATCATAATCTGTATATCCGGCAGGAATATCATAGGTTTTCTGAATTTCTTTTACTCTGTTCTCCAGTACATCGCACACTGCAACAACTTTTGCCGACGCAATTTTATTCTGTAAATGTCTGATATGAAGTTCTCCAAGATTGCCAAGTCCAACTACTGCGATTCTTACTTTTTCCATTTTTCTTCTCCTCTTTTAAATTTTTAATGCTGTCATATATCCGTCTCTGATAGCTTCCAGTGCATTTTTTGCACATTTTGCATCCCCAACGCATACAAGTTCCACCTGTGTATTTGCAAGCTCATCTCTTAAGGTCTGCACGGATCTCATTCCCACTGCAGTTACTACATAATCAAAAGGCCCCATCACCATCTGATTTTCATTTTGCTTACCAATAACTGTTCTGTCAGCTTCAACGGACATTACTTTTGTATCCGTATAAATACCAACCCCATGCTCCCGGAAAGATTCCATTAAAAACCGTTTCATATTTCCCGGTTCTTCTTTTGCAATATCATCCGCCATTTCAATGATTGTCACTTCACATCCATGACCGGCAAGATAATTAGCGGTTTCACTTCCAACCATTCCTCCGCCGATTACCGCAACTTTCCCTTCTGTCATAAGCTTTCCGTTTAACAGATCTACCGCACTGACTACAAATTCCCGGTCTTTGCCCGGGAAATCCGGTACCCAGGGCCGGCTTCCTGTGGCTGCCACCACCGTATCCGGACGATCTGCTTCCACTCGTTCTGCCGTCAGCGGGGTATTATAACGTACCGTAACCCCCAGCTTCTCCAGCTGGAACCGCTGCCATACAATAAAGGATGAGATCTCTCCTTTCCAGGGCGGCACGGCTGCTGTTGCGTACATTCCTCCCAGCCGGTCTGATTTTTCAAACAACGTAACCTGATGTCCCCGCTGTGCCAGCACAATAGCTGCCTGAGCGCCTGCAGGCCCTCCTCCGGCCACATAGATATTTTTCTTTATCTCAGCCGGCACAAGAGAAATTTCATCTTCCATCACTGTTCTGGGATTTAAGGTACACTGACCGTGAAATCCGGCATCAATTTTTCCCGTGCAGCCCTGCAGACATCCGATACAGGTAATAATATCCTCACATTGTCCCTCCAGCGCTTTCTTTGGCAGATACGGATCCGCTAAAGAAGCCCGGCCCATATAACAGGCATCTGCTTTCCCGCTTCTGATAATACTTTCCGCCACGTAGGGATCATTGATACGGCCTACAGTTGTAACCGGAATATCCACAACTGACTTAATTTCCCGGGCATAATCCGCAAGCCAGCCATGCCCCATCACTGCCGGAGGCACCTGCATATACCAGGTTTCATACACCGCAACAGAAACATTCAAAGAATCTATGCCTGCTTCTTCTAGCATAACAGCCATTGCCTTGGTGTCTTCTATATTGGTTCCCCCTTGAGTTCTCTCTTCACCGGAAATCTTATAGTCGATAGCAAAATCCGGTCCGCATTTTTTCCGGATATTCTTAACAATTTCCACAGGAAACCTCATACGGTTCATTAAATTTCCTCCATATTTATCCACACGTTTGTTGGAATAGGAAGAAGCAAATTCGCAGACCAGATATCCATGGGCTCCATGAATCTGTACTCCGTCAAACCCGGCTTTTTTTGCCCTTAAGGCCGCATCTCCGAATTTTTCAATCATCTGATCCACCTCTTTTGTGGTCATCTCGTGAGGCAGAGCCTTTTTCACAGGACAGGGAATAGGAGACGGCGCCCAAACCTGCTGGCCGATAATCCACTCCTCAGTCTGACGTCCTCCATGAAAAATCTGTGCATATATTTTTGCTCCGGCTTTGTGCACCCGGTCAGTCAGCTCTTTATGAGAAGCGATCTGCTCGTCGCACCACAATCCCGGCAGATACTGATACGTTCTTCCGTTTTTGTCTACCGCATAGTCTTCTGTGACAATCAGTCCCCATCCGCCCTTTGCCTTCTCCTCATGATAGGCAATATATTTTTCAGTAGCTGTTCCGTCTTCGTTACAGCAGTTCATAACCATTGCCGAAACAATAAAACGATTTTTTATTTCCACAGGCCCCATTTTCAATGGTTCTGCCAGCATTTTAAAGCCCGACATCTTAATTCCTCATTTCTTCCATTATTCTTTATGGGGAAGATTCAGATAAACCTCCCCCAAATATCTCTTTCGTCCGCAATGATAAATACGAACTTCATGTCATTTACAAATATTGCTTTAATGATGCATACGCTCTGGCTGCTGCACGTTTCAGCGGAAGCTCCCGGTGGTCAATGGCAATAATTTCACAGCCGATAGTACCAGTGTAGCCAAGAGCCAATACCCGCTTAATAAAATCTCTGCAGTCAAAGTCACCCTCGCCGGCAGGAAGCCTGTAATCACAGGTGTCACGCCAGAGACTGCCGCTGACTAACTCCTGATAGCCGTCATCCAGTTCTACTGTTATAATCTCTTCCGGCTTTATCAGCGCAATATCATCATAGGAACTGGGTCCCATAAATGTATGCCAGCTGTCCAGACAGAATCCTCCGTTTTTAACTCCCGCCGCCCGGAAAACTTCCAGTCCCTGTTTAATACAGTTCATATCCTTTTTAAAAGGCATAAACTCCATGGCAATTTTTGTTCCAATATTTTCCGCTTCTTTACAGAGCTTTGCAAATTCTTCAATAAACTTATCTTTCTCACAATCTCCGTCTGCGCCAAATACTTTAATATGTCTGGCATGCATTTTTTCCGCCGCCTCAAACACATTTCTTTTTGTCTGCTGGGCCTCTGCATTGCTGCTGTCCCACCATTTATCCAGCACTTCCACTTCGATTTCCGTAATGCCGTTGGCATCTGCAATTTTTTTTGCTTCTTCATACCCGTAGGTTTCTTTTGTATGAAGCAGGTCCAGCTCCACAAATCCGGCCCCCTGAAAACCGACTTTTCCAATGACTTCCATACGTTCTTTAAAATCTGAGTCTGCAATCTCCACATGATCTCCACAGTAATGATTTCCTGCAATTGCCCAGTGGCTGGCAATTAATTTGTTATTGTACATACATGATTCCCCCATACCTTTGAACTCTGCGTTCTGTCTTAGTTTCTGATAGGCTCTCCTTATTCCTGAAGATTCCCTTATACCCGGGCAATTCCTCCGTCTACAACCATAGTCTGGCCGGTCATAAATCCTGCCTCCTCAGATACCAGGAATTTAACGGCTCCTGTAAAATCTGCCGGATACGGATATTTTTTAATGGACTGTAATCCCAGCATCAAATCCCATTTATTAAAACCGCCTTCTTCAATTTCTCCCGGTGCTCCGCCTATATTGCTGATGGTCTGATCACAGACAAACAGACCCGGGGCCACAGAATTCACGGTCACACCATAAGGACCATATTCAGATGCCAGCGCTCTTGTAAGACCGATCACCGCGCCTTTTGTGGAAATATATCCGGACAGCTTTGGTTCCTGACCATTCATGAAGGAATCGGAAGTAATATTAACTACACGTCCCCATCCCTGTTTTCTCATGCCCGGCAGAAATGCCTGCAGGCAATTATAAGGACCATCCACATTTACAGAAAAAAAATGTTTCCATGCATCATAATCCAGTTCCTCAAATAAGATAAACGGATAAATCCCCGCATTGTTAATTAAAATATCACAGCCTCCAAATTCATCCACTTTCTTTTTCATCTCAGCTACCTGCTCAGGACTGCTGATATCACAGGAAACCGAAAGCACTCTGCTGTCTTTGTTTAACCCTTTAATTCTCTCTTCTGTCTGTGTGCATGCGCCTCTTGCCACCAGCACAACATCCAGTCCCAGATCTCTTACAAATTGAAAAGCTATTTCCTGTCCCAGTCCTTTGCTTGCTCCTGTAATAACCGCTATTTTGTTTGCCATAATACATCTCCTCCTGATTTTTTGTTTTATTTATAAGAATCTTTTATTATGAACGCTTAATTCCCACATTCTGTTCCAGACGTTCTACTAAAACCGCATAATCCTCGCCACCTCTGCCAACAGCTTCCATTTCCTCATAAAACTGTCTGACTACAGCGGTAACCGGCAGGGATGCCTGATACTGTTTAGCCGTATCCAGCGCCAGATCAAAATCCTTCAGCATCATTTTTACACTAAATGCCGGATCATATTTTCCGGAATTAATCAGCTCCACCTTGGACTGTACAATTAAGTTTCCAATGGCGCTTCCCGCCAGAACTTCCATACATGTTTCAACCGGTATCCCGGCTTTTTCTCCCAGTGAAACCGCTTCCGCCAGAAGCTGCGCCGTATTGCCCACTATAGTATTTAAAGCAATTTTCATTACCCGGGCTTCTTCCTTTTCTCCGATCCAGTACTTATTCCTTCCAAGCTTATCAAGCATTGGCTCTGCTTCTTTCATCAGCTCTTTATCACCGGATATCAGAAGTCCCAGCATACCTTTGGCTGCCGGCCCGGTGCTCCCTGTCACCGGGCACCGCAAAAACCTGCCTCCTGTCTTTTCTATCAATTCACTTACCAGAGCCGAATCCGCTGCTGACACCGTGCTCATATCAATGAGAACTTTATGGTTATTCATCCCCTGGGCAATCCCGTTTTCACCGGATACTACATCCAGAAGTATTTTTCCATTTGGCAGCATAGTAAAAATATAATCCGCCTTCTGTGCCGCCTCCTTTGGTGATTCTGCCCATTGGGCTCCCAGAGCCAGCGCTTCTTGCACTTTTTCTCTGGAAGTATCATTTACCACAGCCGGATATCCCGCTTTTATCAGGTTTTTACACATGGGCATTCCCATGTTTCCCAGCCCAATCCATCCAATTACTTTCAATGACCGCACTCCTTTCCCCTGGTCTTTCTATTTATTAAGGAAACATGCATCCCGGAAAACCGCAGGATACAATCTCATCTGACGGGAATTTTGTAATAACTTCATGCCCCGTCTTTGTTACAACAATTTCTTCTTCAATCCGGGCGCTTCCGCTACCGTCCTCTGACGGGCACCAGGTTTCAATGGCAAAGGTCATACCCGGTTTAAATTCAAATGGATGATCCAGTGAGAATAATCTGGAAATCGCAGGTTTTTCCCACAGTCCAAGACCAATTCCATGTGCAAACTGCAGCAGAAAAGCTTCTTTTTCATCATTAAAACCAAGCTCCTGTGCAGACGGCCACATCTTTGCCACATCTGCAGTTGTATTGCCCGGCTTAATCACGCTGATACCGTCCCGGATCCATTTCAATGCTTTTGCGTAGGCTTCTTCCTGTGCCTTAGTGGGCCTTCCGCAGGAGAATGTACGATAATAGCAGGTATGATAACCGTTGTATACATTTCCCACATCGAAATATACCAGTTCTCCCGGCCGGATCATGCGGTTTGAGGTTGTATGACTGTGAGGATTCCCTCTCTGGCCGGAAATACAGTTTACAAACTCTACAGATTCCGCGCCCCATTTAAACAGCTGATGCTGGATCAGCGCTTCCATTTCGTTCTCTGTTGCCCCCGGACGCAGATGTTTTGCCACATCCCAGTAAGCCGCATCCACCATAGCCGCAGAGCATTTCAGCAGCTCAATCTCATCTTCCGTTTTGATCATTCGGGCCTCTACCATAGGCGCCTGGCCATCCCCGATGGAGATTCCGGCCTTTTCTAATGCCTGATAAAGCGGAATATCCACAATATCAATGCCAAGGGTACGCCCTTCTGCACCATATTTTTTCAGATAGCTTACAATCTCTGCCACTTCCTGCTCTACCATGCCTACTTCCGCCGGGATGGAGCCCCGCATAGAGCCCACAGCCGGCATAATGTTTTCCGGATTAATCCAGGAAACTCTCTGACGTTTAGAAGGGCATGCCGGATCAAATAAGATCGGCTGTTCCACCCCGTCAATCAGCAGACAATGACGGTTCATTTTATTCCGGTTCCATTCCCCTACATGGGTTCCTGTTATGTAACGGATATTGTCAAAGTCATAGCACAAAAGAGCGCCAAACCCTGACTCCTTTAAATATTTTTTTGCCCGCTCAAGTCTTTCTGCGTGGAGTCTTGTAAAGTTTATATTGTCCTCAAAATCCACTCCGTTAAATCCAGCCTTCATTTTTCTTCCTCCTGTTTTTAAATTATATTTTAGTGATCAGCAGTGTCCTTATCAGGACATCCCCTGTTTCTCCTTCATTTAATAATTTTTCCTCCAAAAATATTTATTTAACTTTATACCTACTAATATTGCAAAGTTCGTGCCAATTTTGTTTTCTTTTTTTGTTAGTATTTACATACATTTATCCTTGACCTTGTGCCATTTTTATGCCATTATTTAGAAAACAGGCAGAATTTCGGCACATTTTTGACACTGATATGGCACACAGGAGGGGGACTATGGAAATTTATCGAGGAGAAAACAATAAAATTGTTGGTAACTACTGGGAAACTTATATAAAAGAAGGAAGGCCTCTCCCTCAAAAGCTGGATGCTATCCGCCCGGAGATTTTAGACTCCTGGAGACGATCTGTTTCTTACGGTATTTCACCCTTTGAGCCGGATCAGAAATTCTTAGCTTCAGACCAGCTGAAACAAAAATTAAAAGATCATGAAGAATTGATTGCCGTCACTCATGCCCACCTTCAAAAACTTTACTTTTATGTAAAGGGCACAAACTTTGCCATGGTTCTGGCTGATCATGACGGTTATATTATAGATATGCTGGCCGACGATGCCCTGATCCGCCAAAAGGCCCATCAAAGCGGTTTAAAAATCGGATGTCTCCGCTCAGAAAAAAATGCCGGTACCTCCGGCATTTCCATCTGTCTTATGTTAGATAAACCTTATGCAGTCTATGGAAAAGAACATTTTCTGAAAGCCAATCAGGATTATATCTGCTGTGCGGCTCCCATTCATTCTCAGGACAAAAAGCTTTTGGGATGCTTAGCCTTAATCGGTCCCTGCGAACTTGCGCCTGCTCATTCTCTTGGTATGATCACCGCGGCGGCAGACGGTATCGAAAAGGAGCTTTCACTGAAAATGGCGCTGAACCATCTGTCTGCCGTTAATACCAATCTGCATCTGACACTGAATTCCCTTTCTCACGGAATCCTCCTGGTAAACCGGCAGGGTGAAATTCTGCAGCACAACGACAAATTAAAGGATCTCTTTTCCATTCATAACGAAAAAAATCCCCTGCAGTTAATAGAACTTTTGGAGGATCAGGCGCTTACCGATGAAATTTTAAATACACATGAAAGTGTTTATAATCATGAAATTACGATTCCCCGTACTTTAAATCCTTCTCTCTCACTGCTTTTAAATATCTCGGCTCCGGAAGATGTTCCCGATCATCTTTTGCTGACCTTTGACAAGCCCCAGGCAATCCGCCGGCTGGTCAGCAAAACTGCAGGGTTTTTGGCAAAATGTACCTTCGATTCCATGATAGGAAATTCTCTTTGTATGAAGCAGGTAAAAAAGCTGGGACATCTGGCCGCCAAAACGGATTCCAATCTTTTAATTCTGGGAGAAAGCGGAACTGGAAAAGACATTCTTGCCCAGGCTGTCCACAATGAAAGCCGCCGGTGCAACGGACCTTTCCTCCCCATTAACTGCGCCGCCCTTCCAAAAAATCTCATAGAAAGCGAGCTGTTCGGATATGAAGGAGGTACCTTTACCGGCGCACAAAAAGGCGGGGCTCCCGGAAAATTTGAGCTGGCAGAAGGGGGGACTATTTTTCTGGATGAAATCGGCGATATGCCGCTAGAACTGCAGGCCACTCTTCTTAGAGTGCTGCAAAATAAAGAAATTATCAGGGTTGGAGGGAAACAGCCCAAACCTATCAATGTACGAATTATTGCGGCAACAAATACAAATCTGGAAGAGGCAGTTTTAAATAAAGAATTCCGCAGCGATTTATATTACAGGCTGAATGTTCTTTCTATTGTGATTCCACCCTTAAGATACAGAAAAGAAGATATCTCACCGTTAATTGATTATTTTACCAGATCACATACCTCTGGAGAATTTCACATGAACTTCTTCTCCTCCCGGGACCGCCGGCTTCTTACAGAACATTCCTGGCCTGGAAATGTCCGGGAGCTGGAAAATATCGTGGAGCGTGTTATTATTTCTTCCAGCGACGGAAGCATCTCTTCTAGTGAAATATTAAAACTGTTTCTAAATCTGGAACCCTCCGGACAGGCTTCGAATCCCGCCGGCAAACCTGCCCCTTCGAAATCCGCTGTCAAAGCACCAGAACCTGTAAAAAGAGATCATCCCCCCCAGGACAGCATACCGGACAAGCTGTCTCCTGCCAGAGAACGGGCGCTGATTGTTCAGATTCTTACTGAAGAACACGGTCATGTGGCCAGCGCATCTTTGCGGCTGGCCATGCCCAGGCGGACACTGTACCGGAAAATACAGAAATATCATATTGATCTGGACGAATTCCGCGGCTGATATTTCCAGGCGGGTATCACTTTTATTTCCGTACTACAACTTTGGGGATGAATTCAAAGGACACATCTGCAGAAGGGTTTTTTATTTTTTCCAGAAGACGCATGGCCGCACATTCTCCAAATTCCTCTTTTGGATGCGTCACAGAGGTAAGGTTCTGATCTCTTGCAATCTCGGAATCATCAAAACCGCAGATTACGATATCTTCCCTGAATTCTTTGTGGAGGGCCAGATATTTTTTCAAATAATTTGCCAGCCTGTCATCCTGACAGATCACAGCACTGCAGGATGACAGTGCGGCATGAAGCCTTGCATTTAAAGGCTCTGTAAATATTTCAGAAACATCTGAGCTGTCATACCAGAAAATCGTTTCATCCGGAATGGCAATCCCTCTGTTTTGAAATGCCTTTACAAATCCAAGATATCTGGCCGTACCGGTTTGGTCATCCAACGCAAAGATTACAGCAATTTTTTTGTGTCCCTGATCCAGCAGATAATCCGTCAGCAGTAAACCGCCCTTTTCGTCACCACCAGTTACATAAGACAGCGAAAGCCCCGGGATTTTCGCATGAATTAAAACGGCCGGTCTCGTCCGCGCAATCCGCTGATACAGATCATAATTCAACTGCGGGAGGGCCCCTTTGGTGGGTTCAATAATAAGCCCTGCAAAATCTCCTTCCAGAAAATCCATCAATGCTTCCCGTTCCTGGGAAATACAGTTGTTTGTAAACTGCATCACAGACGTATATCCGTGTTTGTTTAATACTGCGTTAATTCCTTTTATAATAGACGGGAAAATATAATGATCCAGATTGTTCATTAAAATCCCCACTCTTCTAGAACTGTAAAAAGAATCTGGCAGCAGTTTCAGGTCAGATGTATCTACATAAGTCCCACTGCCTCTGACCTTATACAAAAGATTTTCCTGCTCCAAAACCGCAACTGCCTTGCGCACGGTATCTCTGCTTACCAGAAACCGCTCGGAAAGCTCAGCCTCCGTGGGAATCCTGTCACCATCTCTGTACTGTCCCTTTTCGATCTGTTCCCTCAGCCAGAGTGCAAGATCCGTATACTTAAAATGTGCCATACTAATTCCCCCGCTTTCTCTATGAATTATTTGTTAATTTCAGCATACAATATATTTCAAAATATGACAACTAAAGTTTTAGAATTTGTATGTATTTTATACATAAATATGGTTTTTTTCTTTAATATATCATAATATGTATGTTACTGCTGTTATTCATATATGTTTTTCATACAAATATTCAAAGAAAAATTTTGACGGCACAAATACAGTACCCCTGTCTGTTCCTGCTGATCTTTAACTTAACAAAAGCTCCACGAAATTTTCCGTCTCTAAACCGCTGTAATACTTCATCATATCAATTCCCAAAAGTGCCCCTCTGACCGCTTCCTCTTTTAGAGCCATCCCCTTTAGGCGCATTTTCAGCTCCTCTACAGCGCCGTCTCCAAAATAATCCCCCCGGGAATCAAAGGATTCAATTATCCCATTCTTTACTGTAAGAAATAGTTCTATTTTTCCAACGCCATCTATTCTCCGTTGCTTTTGGATGCTGTATTCGGGAGAATATCCGTAATTCCATTCCCAGGTATCATATCTTTCTTTTTTTATCTCACTGATTCTTTTTTTGTCAGTCTCAGTAAAAGCATGCACACAGCTTTTTTTTCCAAGCAGCATATTTTCTTTCAAAAGTTTTTGAAAGCGGTCCACTGTCATATTCTCAGACATATACGGCTTTAAATTGGTTACTCTGCTTCTTACCGACTGAAAACCTTTGGAGGCAATTTTATCTTTGGACACTTTCAGTGCATCCCCTACCACTGACAGATCAGAATCAAACAGCAGCGTACCATGATGCATAATACGCCCTTGTTTAATATACTGAGAATTACCGGAAAATTTTCTTCCATCTACGGTAATATCATTTCTTCCGGTGATACTGGCAAAAACCCCCAGGCGCTTTAAAAGGCTTACGACCGGACGGCAGAATGCCTGCAGATTAATCTGTTCAATATCTCCTGCATCTGCTATAAAAGTAAAATTGATATTCCCTAAATCATGATAAACCGCCCCGCCTCCGGACAGACGGCGCACTACCTGAATCCCATGCTCTTTTACAAAGGGAATATTAATCTCTTCCACTGTATTTTGATGTTTTCCCACTACAATGGCATTGGCATTCTGCCACAGCATAAAATATTCTTCATTTTTCGGCATTTCATCAAATACATATTGTTCCAGTGCAAGATTATAAGCTGCATCTTTCCAGGGACTTTCTATGAAAATCATAATAAACCTCTCCTTTTTATTACACTGCCGGTGCCATTTTGCCGCACATTATGTGTCTTTATGTCACATGTGACATATTCTGCCTCAGAATCCTTCCGCTGATGCAGTCCACTTCCTAAGAGCTGCCGGCCCTCTAATACAGTTCCTGATAAATTTTGTAAACTCTCTGCTGATCCAGTTCTACAAAGTTGTTGGCCATCAGCCGTCCCTGATTTTCCATAACGGATTCTGTAAATTCTTTCAGGTCTTCCGCAGTTACCCCATATTCATGAAGGGCTTTTTTTGGCAGCAGCACATTTAATAATTTTTCCAGCTCTTCATATACATCTGACGCATCGCAGCCTAAAATATCTGCAATGTACTGATTCAGCACAGCTATTTCACCATCTGTTTTCAATTCCATGTAGTTTTTCATAACCCCGGTAAAAACAGCATAATTAGATTCCCCGTGAGCCACATGATACGTGGCACCCAGCGGATAACTCAACGCATGTACGGCGGCGCATCCTGCATTCCCGAAAGCAATACCGGCATAATTAGAGGCAGTCAAAAAATCCTCCATCAAGGGCAGTCTTGCTTCCTCTCCGTATTCCCTGATTTTCAGATAGCCCTTTAATATCAGATCAATAGCCCGATAGCCAAACAGTTTCGTATAATCATTTGCTTTTGGAGAAAGTGTAGATTCAATGGCATGAATCAGGGCGTCAATGGAGCTGGCTGCAAAAAACCGGAAGGGCAGCCCTTTTAACAGCTCCGGAACCAGAATTGCAGCATCGGCATACATCTCGTCCACCGCCAGTCCTTTCTTGGTTCCCCGGCTGTTTAAGGCCAGTATCGCAATGTTCGTTACCTCAGAGCCTGTACCGCAGGTAGTGGGCACTAAAATCAGTTCTTTATCCTTTATTGCCGGAACTTTTCCGTCGTACAAATCTAAAATGGGAGATACATTTTTCAGTGCAAAGATTTTGGAAATATCAATGACTGTACCGCCTCCAATGGCAATAATCCGTCCTGGATTTCCTTTAATGTCTTTGTAAATGGCTTCCGCCATCTCATCAGACGGTTCCCCGGCCCCATAATTTTCCTGATAAATGACATCACATTGTAAATTCAGACTGCCAAAGGCCGGTTCGTAAATGTACTGGTTGGTAATCACCAGATCCCCTGCTCCAATCTGAAATTCTTCTGCAAATTCACGGCAGGTGCCGTATTTGTAAATTGCCGGTTTTAACATTAATTGTTTCATTGCTTTCCTCTCCTTATTCTTATCTGCTATTTTCAGGATCTTTTTCATCCTCTAACGTTAATTACAGCAATTTACATGCCAAAAGGCGGATACAAACACCGGAAACAACTCTTTTTTGTATCCCGGACTTATGCATCCGCCTTTGGCTCATTTCTATTTTATTTTGTTTGTCACAACGGCCTAAGATAACCTGTTACGCTTCATAGGCCATCTTATAAATTTCAAGCATGTCTTTCCAGTCAAGTTCCCGGATTCCGGGAAGTGTTCTTGTCTTATGAAAAGAACAGTTATCTGCCAGCTGCTCAAGATCCTCCCATTTTACACCAAGGGTTTTCAAATTCACAGGCATATCAATGCTTTTATAATAATTTTCCTGGGCCTCAATTCCTGCCAGTACAGTTTTTTCAGGATTTTCAAAATCATATGCAATATTCCAAACCCGATTGGCAAATTGCGCAAATCTCTCCACTTTACCCGGATACACATATCTTGCCCAGCTGCACCAGAGTGCAGATAATCCGGCCCCATGTGCCACCGCCGGATACATACCTGATATTTCATGCTCCAGCTGATGAACCTGCATAAAAAACGTTCTTCCGCAATGGGTCAGGTCATTGTGGGCAACACTGGAAGCCCACATCATATTTGCTCTGGCTTCATAATTCCTAGGATTTTCAATGCTTTCTTTTCCGGCCTGTACCACAGAACGCATCACCCCTTCCGCAATGCTGTCCGTCAGATAAGTTCCCTCATCCCCAGTCAGGTACCGTTCCATGGTATGCATCATAATATCCACTGCTCCGCAGCCCGTCTGAAATTTGCTGACAGAATAGGTCAGCTCCGGATTTTCAATGGCAAACACCGGACGGTTAAACTCTGAATTATAGCCTCGTTTTCTGCCTGTTTCTTCATCAGTAATTACACAGGAGGAACTCATCTCAGAACCTGCCGCTGCAAGAGTAAGAATTACCCCCACCGGAACAGACTTTGTCACTGCAGCTTTTTTTAAGGAGAAATCCCAGACATCCACTTTGGGGTCTGCAATCCCGTTGGCAATATCTTTGGCGGAATCAATCACCGAGCCGCCGCCCACAGCAAGCACAAAATCTACCTTCTCTGCCAGACAAAGGGTAATTCCTTTTCTTACCATCTCAAGTGTTGGATTTGCCTGTACTCCGCCTAATTCCACATAATCTATTCCAGCTTCTTCCAGAGATTTTTTCACCCGGTCAAGAAGCCCGCTCTTTTTTGCAGACTGACCTCCATAATGAATCAGCACTTTGCCGGCCCCATAAGACCGTATGAGCCTCCCTGCTTCCAGCTCTTTATCTTTCCCGAATACCACTTTGGTCGGCGTATAAAATTCAAAATCCTTCATCATCTTCCTCCATTCTCCTTTACTGCCGTCTTATGGGCAAAAAACAAATACCGCCCTCTGCTACTAACAGAGGGCGGCAGCATGTAACTCCGAAAAGATACACAAAATAGCAAAATTATTGTATCACCTTTAGGGGAGGCCAGTCAATCCTTCGTACAAATTTTTTCAGAAACCAGCCAGTTTACATATACTATTCCTTTTTATTGTTCCTTTGGACGCAGCCTTTGTGCCTCTCGTTCAAAAACATGAGAAATATCATATAACTCCGGCACATCAGAAATTGTACAGATACCCACACATTCATTCAGCCAAGGAAACTCTTTTGTCATCTGATAAATTACCGTCATTGCTTTTGCTTCTGACATAGCTTTGTGGGAATGATATCCAGAACCTTGGATATGTTCAAATCCGTTCCTCTCAAAATATGCTCTAACGTCATAATACGCATTGTGCCAGTCACTTTTTGGATAATATATCTGCAAGGCTATGGTATCCAGATCAAAATTGATCCCTTTCTTCTGCGCACTATCCATTCTGTTAATTCCTTATAAAATCGGTAATTAAGTTTTCCTTCTCATCCCCGTTATACCAGAAACACTCCTGCAGATGATCCGAAATTTGAGAAGAATTTTTTATAGCAAAAATAGCGGCCCAAAATCTTCCGTAATCTTGTTTACGCCCACGGTCAAGGTAAATTCGTTTCCCTGGCTGCCTATCAGCACAACTCAGGTCTTCGTTTTCAAAAATCTGGTCTGTTTCTTCACAAATTCTATCTATATCACTTTTGGTCAGATTCCTAGTATCAAATTTTATTTCCACTTTATACATAATATCCGTCCTTTCAATACTGCCAAAACCAAAATGCCTTTATCCAGATTTATTTTAGCATAAGAAACACATATTGTCATACTCTTTTTCCCGGAATAACCCCCGCTCATTTTTACCTGACCAAAAAACCTCACAGCCACTTACCTGCCGCAGATTTTTAGTTACAGCACAATGGAGTTAACAGCTTCTATCAGATCAACAGCCAGAGAACGTTTCACCAGAGCCACTGTTTTTTTGTCAACTTCGGCCAGACAGTATGTTCCGTCATAACGATAGAGCTTCACCTGAATTTTGGTTTCATTCTCGTCGTCCAGATACAGCGTCATACTGATTTCTTCTTCACCATCCGGCTCCTGGTCTGTGAAACTGTATGCTTTCAGCGCCTCTGCTGCACTTTGTAACTGGGAAATATCCAGTTCTTTGTTTTTGTATGAATAAATATACTCGCCCTTTTTCTCCTCTGATGTAATTGTATATGTCTTTCCTTCCAGCGTAACCTCTATTTTAGAAATGTCCTCAAACTCTGCAGGTATCACTTCGGAATGACGCAGATCATTATAGGAAGCTTTCGTTAAAGCATCATAATCACTTTCGGAAATCCGGTAAATAATTCCGGAGTCTCCCACTCTTACATAAGCCGTAATTTCCTCTTCATCGTCTCCTGAAGTCTCTTTTTCCTCATCAGAAACACTGCTGATATTTAAAACGACACTCTCTGTTACTTCTTCTCCGTCCGCATCTTCCGCTGTTCCCTTCACAGTTACGGTCAGCTCTGGAGCATCCAGCCCATATGTCTTTAACTCTTCCTCTGATGCTTTATAAGTTACATAGTCCGTCAGATTCAGGGAACTTAAGCTTTCCAGATAACTTTCAATTTTGTCAGTATCAAGAGGCTGATTGTCTCCATCTTTTTCCGTGAAATATACATCCTCACTCCGATAGGTATCCCCGCTGTTTTCTTTGTATTGAATACTGTAATTTTCTGTTCCCTCAAAAGTAATGGTTTCCGCCTGAGAAAATACCGGAATCTCATCCTGGGCAATCAGATCATTAAGCCCCACTTCAAAAGTCTCTAACGGATCCGTCTGGGCAAGATAGACATTGCCGTCTCCAATAGACAAATAGCGCTGGGAATCCATATTGCTGTAATTGCCAAGAGAAATTTCGTAAGTCTCCCCGCTTGTTTCCAGCTGAATGGTACAAAGGGGCTCATCCAGACCATATTGTCCGTAATCTTCTACATCCTCGATCACAAAGGACACTGAAAAAGAGGCAAACTGCTCCAGCAGACCATTAATTTTATCTTCGTCAACCGGAAATTCCTTATCATCATCGTAACTCCAAAGACCATCATCATCTCTGTGAAAAGCCAGTTCCGTCTCTTCATAGTTCCACGACAATTTCTGCACAGAATCCTCTGAAAGTTCAAGAATTACTTCCTCACTGTTTTTAATCTGTTCCTTCTTCTCTTCCATGCGGGTGACTGCAAAGGTAATCAGACATGCTGCTGCAAGAATCCCCAGCAGTATATAGATCCGTTTAGCTCTTTTCATTCTGAACACTCCTCCTTCTAACCGTTATTCCAATTCCCACGCCAAGGTAAATCAGCGGAAATGCACCGATCATAAGAACCTTTAAAAGGGATGCTGTAGAATCCGAAATGGTCAGGTAATTATAATTTAAAGATTTACTTCGAATTGCCATAGCTTCGCTTTCTCCGATAAGAGATGACAAAGCATTCATGGCCAGATCTCCATTTGCGCCTGATGAGTATGCATTATAGGCGTCAGACAAAAATTCAGAAGATGAAAACCATACCATCTGTCCTTCCTTTGCATTTTCCACCTTTACTCCCACAGAAAACGGACCGTCGATATCACCTTCCTCTTTTTCATAGGTGTCAAGATCATAACCTGCGATTTTGCTGTAAGCAGCATCTGTAGTTGTCAGCAGACTTGTTACCGTACCTTTTTTGGAGCTTTCAGGAACTATAAGCCCCAGTGAAATAGGCATAATCACACTGTAATTGCTTTCTATCAGAGAATTCGTAATATCATCATCAGCCATATCCGGAATTAAAACATACTGTGCCCCGGAAACAAAATGTTCTCCGTCACTTTCAATCACAATTCCTTCTTTCGTCTCAATTCCGTAATCGGACAGCAGGCTGTACAAATGATCAAGGGTTTTATCTTCCACCGGACCGGCCATCACCAAAAGCTTTCCGCCCCCCTCCACATATTCGGCCAGCATTTCCTTCTCCTCTTCAGATATATCGCTTTCCGGAGCATAGATCATAACAGCATCTGCTTCCTCTGGTACCTTATCTACCGTTAACAAGGACAAATCTGAAACCTCAATATTCTCTTTTTCAATCTGCTGGCTGAAGGTAGAGGGCAGTTCTGCTTCCCCATGCCCCTCTAGCAGATACAGCTGCGGCTGTTCTTCATTGACAACATAATCAATTGCAGAAGTAACAGCACCTTCTCCGTCAAAAGAAGTGGTATAAGAGTAGGAATACATATCTGTTTCCTGAACATAAATATCACTGTAGGCAACAAATCTGCTGCGCTCTCCCGACTCAACAATCAGACTGTTGTTCTCCACACTTTCATCTGTATACTGTTCTGCAAAGGTAGGATAAACATCAGGATTTTTCTTTACTACTTTAATATGGTCGGACAGACTTTCGTATTTCGCCAGAAGATTTTCTATTACATCGTCCTCCTCCCCGGACTGTACCACCCAGTAAATGGTTACATCCTGCTCTAAGGCATTAACTACTACTTTTGTATTGCTGGTGATGGAATAAAGTTTTGCAGAACTGATATCATATTTTGTGAGATTCACCGGCAGTGCGGACATAAACACATTGGCAATGATAACAAGAGCTGCCGCAACGGCTGTAATTATTAAAGAATAAGAACCCCTCCTGGATGCATTGCGGTTTTGATTCTTTTCCGGCTGCCCGGAGATTTTTGGCAAATTTATTTTTTTCATTAATTATACCTCCTTTTCTCCAGAGACTGTACGGACAGGAATAAGAACAATGCCGCCACAGACAGATAATAAACAATGGCTGTCATATCAAAAACACCATTGATAAAAGAGTTAAACCGCTCAAACAAAGAAAGCTTTGTCATAATATCCCCAAGCAGCCCCTCAAACCTCCCTCCGTTTGTCCAGTACAAAACAGCGGTGAGCAGTATCATGACAAATATAAATCCATATGCCAGTTTTTCGTTCCTGGTCAAATATTTGACAATAATTCCAACAATTACAATAAATACCAGAATGGCAATCAAAGAGCCCACAGCTGTAGAGGATATATACTCGGAAAGACTGACACTGTAATAGTTAAACAAAATCACTGCAATTCCAATACCTGCAGAAAATCCCTGATTATCTGTCAGCGAAGAGATAAAGACTCCAATGGCAATCAGTGCGGCTCCCATAATGAAAAATGCCGCAATGGAGCCATAGGCAGTTTTTAAATACACCTCTCCAAACTGCCGGAACACTAAAGGATATATGCTGATAATGCACATGGGAATGAAATAAACAATAAGCAGAGCCAGATATTTCCCAATTATGACATCTGTGGTAGAAATGGGCAGTGAATACAGCAGCTGATCTGTTTTCTGCTTCCGCTCTTCTGCAATGACACGCATGGTAAGAACCGGAACAATAACAACAAAGATCAGGCTTGCGAAGCTTAAAACATACTCAAAATTGCTGACTGCCGCCTGCAGATTATACATCATGGCTCCAATTCCGATAAATGCCAGTAAAAATGCTCCGAATACATAGGCAGTCAGAGAATGGAAGTATGTTTTCAATTCATGTTTTAATACTGCTGTCATAGCTGGTCCACCCCGCTTTCTTTTGTATCTGACTGACAGGATTCATTCTCTGCTATATCCGGCAGATCTTCTCCGCCGTTTTGTGTCTCTGTCTGACCGCTTCCGTTCTCCGTCAGCTCCAGGAAAATATCCTCCAGATTTGCTTTCTTTAATGTCATCTCAAGCAAAGCTTTCTTTTGCTCTGCAAACAGGAAAAAAATCCTCCGGGCAGTGTCATAAACATCCTTCTGATCTGTTTTTACCTGAAAGACTGTGTATTCTCTTTCACTTTCCTGTATCTTAAACTCTGTCATATGCTCCAGGGAATCCAGAATTTTCTCTACTTCTTCTGGCGATGCATCAGCAGTAATGGTAATTTCACCTGGAGATAAAAGACTTTTTTCCAAATGCTTTGGCTCATCAAAGGCAATTAGTTTTCCTTTTGAAATAATCAGAATCTGATCGCAGATTGTCTGCACTTCCGATAAAATATGAGAACTGAAAATAACGGTATGTTTTTTCCCCAGCTCTTTAATCAGATCTCTAATTTCAATAATCTGAATGGGATCCAGCCCCACAGTAGGTTCATCCAGTATAATGACCTTTGGCCTGCCAAGCAGCGCCTGGGCAATGCCAACCCTTTGTCTGTAGCCTTTTGACAAGTCTGAAATCCTCTTATTCTTCACTTCTTCGATTCTCGTCTGTCTGATCACCTCCTGAATCTGTTCCGTTAATTCTGCTCCCCGAAATCCCTTTGCCTCGCCTACAAATTTCAAATATTCCACCGGCGACTCATTCATATACAAAGGCGGCTGTTCCGGAAGATAGCCAATCAAACGTTTTGCCTTGGCGGCCTCTTCAAAAATGTCAAAACCGTCAATTTTGATATGCCCTGCCGTGGCGGACAGACAGCCTGTCATAATATTCATTGTTGTAGATTTTCCGGCTCCATTGGGCCCCAGAAACCCATACACATGCCCCTCTTCAATCTCAAAGGACAGAGCATCCACAGCTGTAAAATCACCATAACATTTCGTTAAATGTTCCACTGTTATCATATGAAACCTCCTGATTGTATTCCGGCTCTGCAAAAACCGGACATTTCCCGGCTGCTTTGCCGCGTTCACACTAAAGTCTACCGTCCGAAACTGAAACGACACTGAAAGATTTGTGAAAAAAAGATGAAGACTCATATTCTGAATCTCCATCTTTTAACCTGACCCTTTATTTACAGGGCAGCAAAATAAAAAAACTGTTTACTCCCTGACTGCTCCTGGCCCATATTTTTCCTTTATGTCTTCTCACAATGCCTTCTGCAATGGAAAGTCCCAGACCAAAGCTTTTGCTCTGGCTCCGTGCCTGATCTGCCCGGTAAAATCTTTTAAAAATATTTTTCAGCTGCTCCTCTGAAAGTCCGTCACCTTCGCTGGCTACCTGAAGCAGACAGTATCTGCCTGCCTTCCTCTTTAATTCCACCCGTACCATTCCAAAAGGCCTGGTATATTTTCCTGCATTATCCAGCAGTATTTCAACTGCCCGTTTTAATTCACTGCCATCCCCGCAGACCTTTATATCCTCCTCAATCTGCTGGACCAGTTTTAATTCCTGTTCAAAAAACAACGGTTCAAAGGGAAGCAGGGCATCTGAAACAAGCTTGCTAAAGGAAACTTCTTCCATCCCTCTTTTTTCCAAGGCCTTGTCTGTCCTTGCAAGTTCTAACAGCTGTTCTACCAGTCCCTTCATCTGTCTTGACATAAGTACCACATTATTTAAAACCTTCTGCCTGCTTTCCAAATCATAAGATTCGTTCTGTGCCAGCTCCGCGCTGGTTATGATAACGGTAAGGGGTGTTTTTAATTCATGGGACGCATCCGCCACAAATTGTTTCTGCTGTTTCCACGCCTGCGCTACCGGCCTGGACGCCCATCCGGACAGCCAGATGCTGGCCCAGAAAAACAGCGCAAAACTCACAGTCCATATGAGAACACAGTTCTTCTTCAAATGATTCAATGTGGCTGTTTCACTGGAAATATCTGAAAATATCACATACTGCTCCCCGGGCATGTCTACCCGGTAATACCTCAGCTGATATTCATCTATCACACCAAACTGCCTGGGAGAAGCAGAAGCTTCCCCCATCAGAGTACTTAAAAAGCTTTTATCAGAAAGATCATAATAGCTGCTGTTTTCCGCAAGCAGTTCCCCTCCAGGCTCTTTCCGTATAATAAAAAAGGGAAGCTTCACCTCATTGCCGGAATCCGCCGGTACTTTAAGCTGCAGGGGATGCTCTGCCACGGTCTGAAGCATACGGATATTTTCACGTTCAAGACCGGCCTTTGTAAATGAAAATATCAGCCCAAGGATAATTCCAAGGAGCACTGCCACAATACTCATGTTGATTAGAACAAATTTTAAGCGAAGTTTCCTAATCACAATCTTTTACCTCCAGATGATATCCCAGCCGCCTTATGACCTCTATCCTGATATTTGAGCCAATACTTGCAAGCTTTTTTCTCAAAAATCCAATATATACTTCCACATGATTTTCAACTGCATCCGAATCATATCCCCACACCCTGGCTAATATTACTTCCTTGGCCACATTACGGCTTCCCCTCTGGAAAAGAAACCGCATAATCTCAAATTCCCTGGCTGACAATCGGATATGGTTGGCCTGACAGGTTAAAACTGCAGAGGATAGATCTAAAGATGTATTTCCAAATGTTACCACATCCACCTGGTCTCCCTGTCTGCGCAGCAGGGCATTGATGCAGGCCAGCAGCTCTCTGGTATCAAATGGCTTTGTCAGATAATAGTCAGCTCCACTGTCTAATCCTTCTATCCGGTCCTCCAGCTCTGATTTTGCAGTAAGCATTAAAATCGGCATCCCAAGGTGATTCGACCTAAGACTTTTGGCCACCTCATACCCGTTCATTTTCGGCATCATGACATCTAGAATCACTAAATCATAGATCCCTAATTCTGCGTATTCCCTGCCGCTTTCTCCGTCATATGCTGTATCCACCATAAATCCTCTGGCCGTCAGCAGCATCTTTAAGGAGTCAGCCAGTAATTTTTCATCTTCTATAATTAATATCCGCAAGGCATATTCCCTCCATTTTACATTCCATAATGATTATACAGCAGTTTTCTGAAATCAGACTGAAATCACACAAAATTCACACCGGCTGGTAAATATAAAAGCAGCTGCCTATCATTTTAAAATATAAAGACGCTAAAAGACCGCAGAAATCCCTGCGGTCTTTGGTTTCATAACCTCTTATTCTATGTTCATGGCCAGTCCGGATTCTTCCGGCATCCGCTTGTTATTATGCTCAGTTCAAATCTCGCTCCTGCGGGACTTGGTGCGCAATTCGGGTCAGCTTTGCTGACAATATTCTATTCCCAAGCGCTGCTTATCTGATATAAATGTTAAAAAGCCTTGAAAAATCAAGGCTTTTTAGCGGGATACTTTTTTCCTCTTCTGATGCCGATGGCCGGACTCGAACCGGCACGGATTGCTCCGCTTGATTTTGAGTCAAGTGCGTCTGCCAATTCCGCCACATCGGCTTTTTGTGTTCACTAAACCGAACACAAAATATATTATCATACGATATTCTAAATTGCAACTGATTTTTCAATATTTGCCATTCTTCGCAGCTGCCTATAGGCTGTAATCCATTCCTTTAAGAATATCAAAGCAGTCAAATGTAGCAAAATAATCTTTTGGTGTCTCTGCCCGGCGGATCAGCTTCGTGGATCCGTCTTCCTTCAGAAGTACCTCTGCGGAACGAAGCCGTCCGTTGTAATTGTATCCCATGGAAAAACCGTGAGCTCCGGTATCGTGAATTACCAGCAGATCACCTTTTTCAATTTCCGGAAGCATACGGTCAATGGCAAACTTATCGCAGTTTTCACACAGAGAGCCCACTACATCATATTTATGATCTTCAGGCGCATGTTCTTTTCCTGATACAGTAATATGATGATATGCGCCGTAAATAGCCGGACGCATAAGATTTGCCGCACAGGCATCTACACCAATATATTCTTTATACGTATGCTTTTCATGAATTGCCTCCGTTACAAGGCATCCATAAGGTCCCATCATAAAACGTCCCATTTCCGTATAAATAGAAACATCTCCAAGGCCCTTTGGAACAAGAATTTCCTCATAAACTTTCTGAACCCCCGCCCCAATAACACGAATATCATTAGGTGTCTCCTCCGGTTTGTATGCGATTCCAACGCCGCCGGACAGGTTAATAAAATTGATTTTAATTCCAAGTTTTTCTTTGATTTCCACAACCAGCTCAAACAGGGTGCGGGCCAGTGTCGGATAGTAATCATTTGTAACAGTATTGCTTACGAGAAATGCATGAAGTCCAAAACGCTCCACACCCTTTTCTTTTAAAATGCCATAAGCTTCAAACAGCTGATCCTTTGTCAGCCCATACTTAGAATCCCCCGGATTGTCCATGATTCCATTGCTCAGCTGATATACGCCTCCCGGATTGTATCTAAGACTCATGGTTTTTGGCAGCTGTCCAATAATCTTTTCCAAAAATTCAATATGAGTAATATCGTCCAGATTAATGGTTGCCCCCAGCTTATTGGCATATGCAAACTCCTCTGCAGGTGTATCATTAGAAGAAAACATAATATGCTCCCCTGTGATTCCCAGTGCATTAGACAGCATTAATTCTGTTAAAGAAGAGCAGTCCATTCCACAATCATATTCCTGCAGAATCTCCATTAAAAATGGATTTGGCGTGGCTTTGACTGCAAAATATTCACGAAATCCCGGATTCCAGGCAAAGGCTTCCTTTACGGCTTTCGCATTTTCTCGAATCCCCTTTTCATCATATAAATGAAACGGAGTAGGATACTTTTTTACAATTTCCTGTAACTGTTCATGAGTTACAAAAGGTTTCTTATTCAAATTCATGTACCTCCTTAATACTCTCTTATCTATAGAAATCTGATTCAAATCTATACCTGCTGCTGCAGTACGCAAAATAACTATAATTTTTTTATTGGCAAAAGTCAAGAAAAGCCTTGCTGGTGATTGTAATATACAGCAGGTTTATTTTATATCAAACCTATTTGTTATAACAATTTTGTTATGTGTTTTCTGAGAAATAAGCATGGAATTTTAAGCGTTTTTTATTTGACGCTGTTTGCGGAATAAACTACAATAAAATCACGATAATAATAAAAAAGGAGGTATCTTTCAATGGCTGATATGTTTTATGCAAAAGGCCCTGGAAACAATGGTTATATTAAGAACCTGGAAGTCTGCTCTTTCTCTGAGATGGATGGAAACTGCGGCATGTTCCAGATGCAGCTTTACAAAACAGCAGAAGGAAAATATTATCTGTACGGTGCATGCTTTGGCGGCACACAGTTTGGTGTTATGATCAGTGAAGTAACTGATCCTTACAACCCACGTTTTGTAAAGCATTTCCAGCTGGTTGACCCAGAAGAATATCCAACAACAACAACTCCAAAGCTTCAGATTGCTGATGATCTGATGATCTGTGCCATGAGCGCGGGCTCCGGTCCTGGCGCACTGGTAGAGCAGAGTGAGCTTCAGAATATGAAATGTGAAGTAGGTATCCGTATCTATTCTCTGAAGGAAGATCCCGAAAATCCAAAATTCCTTGGTTACTGGGACTGCGGCGTGCCTCATTCTATCGGTGTACACCGCTTTATGTACAATGGCGGACGCTATGTACATCTTTCCTGTGAATGCCGCAGTTTTGAAGGCATGATTTATCGTATCGTTGATATTGCAGATCCTGCTCATCCGGTAGAGGTTGGAAAATGGTGGTCTCCGGAACAGTATGTCGACGGATATCCGGGACGTACTTATGATCCTCATGCGGCACATGTTCCTGCATTTATGGACAAGGGCTGGATGCACGGACCTCCATTTGTACGCGGTGACAAAGTATACTGCGGCTACTGTGGAGACGGTCTGTACGTTCTTGATATCGCTGATATCACCAGACCGAAATGCGTGGGCAACTTAAGATTACAGCCTGTATTCTCCAGCCACCTGGCAGGTGCAAGAACACATACTGCACTTCCGCTTCCGGGACGTGACCTGGTAGTTGTTACAAACGAGGGTGAAAGATTCCAGTTCTTCCCGCCGGGAAGCATCAAGGAAGCTCAGGCATTAAATAATATTCATATGATTGATGTCCGCGATCCTGCGAAACCAACACTGATTGCAGAGTTCCCGTATCCGGAAGTACCAAAGGACTTCCCATATCCTAACTTCAATGTTATGAATCTGGAATGCCAGGGACCATTCGGACCTCACAATCTCCATGAGCCAATGGACGGCAAGCCATGGTTAGAGCAGCGCGGCGACCGTGTATACTGCTGTTACTTTGCAGCCGGTCTGCGTATTTATGATGTATCCGATCCTTACTATATTAAAGAGATCGCATACTTTATTCCTCCAAATCCAAACAAGACACCGGAAGAATCCTTCTTCCCAGGCTTCCCGGGCCCAAGAAATGCCTGCACAGAAGACTGTATTGTTGATGACAGAGGATATATCATTATTGACGCTTTGGACGACGGTTTCTATATCTTAAAAAGAACCGGAGATGCCGATAACTAAACCTTTTTAAATATCTCTCTGATGATATAGAAAAAGGGCTGTTAGGCAAAGCTTTGTAATAAACAAAGCTGCCAAAATAGTCCGGCTTAATTTAAAATATAATCATCAATCTGCAAAGGGAAGGTATATCCGAAAATATGCCTTCCCTTTGCTATTTAACTCTCCATCATTCCACAGATTGAAAACTCGTTCAGGCTGTAAACCTGGCTGTTCTCCCGGAATTTAATCATATTCTCTCCCACATACATAATTTCTGCCTTAAAATAGCCCGGCGACGCCTCAAACAGCCGTGTCTGATGTACGTGAATGTCACACTTTTTCCCAAGAAACATTTCATATGGATTTATTGTATCATCCCAGTCTTCTATTATAAGGGGCTGCTGTCTCTTTCGTTTCCATTCGGTCATCCGAACCTCCCGCAGCTGTTTAATATAAGCTTTGGGGACAATTCCACGTTTATTTTTATATTGAAATAAGATATGACTTTTACCGGAAGAAATAATTCCTACCTGCGCATATCCTACATCTTTTCCAACTAAATCAATATCACACCATTTTCCATGCATTGGCGTACAGTCCATATAAACTCCTGGTTCATGAATTATTTTTAATCCCATTTTATCACCTGCTTTTTTATTATTCAAATCAGCAGCAAACAGATTCTGCAGGTTTGAAACAAACCCTTTACAAAGATTTATGCACTTTCTGGTTCCTGCTTTTATTCAGTATATCAGAGAAACTATAAAAAGTGAAATCGTTCCTGTTCAAGTCTCGCTCTATAGGAATCGGCACTTTTCAGCTTTATCACAACATGGTATTTCCTATAGAGTAAAAAAAGACAGCATAACTGTCTTTTTTTATAAGGGAGGTTTTGTTCTTATGAATCTATATAAATTTTGATAATTGTTAGTCGCATCCGACGACGCCTACGCGCGTTTCTTTTAGACTGCCATCGGCTGCATTTATGTTATGCCTTTATTATAGGAGGCATTTGTGAATATTATATGTCAAGATTCTAAAAACAAACAAAACCCTTTCTTAAGATTTTATCAAGCATTAAATTCCCAGCTTCCATCCGTTCCTCTAGACCCCTGTTTTACCGAACTTCCATCAGTAGAAACAAAGATATTGGTCAGATAAGAAGAGTGATCTGCATTTCCGGATTCATCTACTACAAGCCAGCTGAGCCGGAAATTATAATATTCCACTCCGTCAATTTTAGTCATCCCTTCAAATCCGAAACTGTAAATATTTCCGGTCTCCGGATCTGTGGCGCCGTCCTTTCCAATGCCATTTTCAGCAAGAGCCAACGCTTCCTCCTGTGAAATTTTCTTACCTGTATTTGACGGCTTCTGCTGGCTATTGGTGTTATCGTTATTATCCGCTCCGGTTCCGGAATTATTGTCTGTTCCAGTCTGCTCCTGTCCTCCTGCCGTATCAGTTTTATCTGATTCATCATTAGAACCGGTATCCCCGGACCCCTTTTCATATGATTTTGTCTGATCAAATGTTGTTATCATATAGTGATACAGCGGCTTACCGGTTCCCTCATAGCTGGTATCCTGCATACCAACCGAATAATCAGCAACGGGCTCCTGCTTGGTGCCAGATACTACAGATGCCTGAATCTCATATGTACCATCTTCATGATCCCCACAGCTATTTACAACTACTTCCCAATCCTTGGCATCCTTTTTCTCAAAAGTATATTGTTCTGTTTCACTGTCATAAGCCACCGCCGTAAAATCTTCAGGTATATCCGGAAGCGCTTTTCGATTACCGTCATATGCAGCGAACAGTGCATTAGCCGCCTCTCTGACATCATCCTCTGTCAGAACCAGCATTCCGTCCTTTTCCTCTGCTCCGGCGCTCATAGCCCCGTCTTCACTAATCAGATATGTGCAGGCTGTCCAGAAATAAGTTCCGTCCCAGACTGCATACTCTTTGCCGGTCTCTTCCCCTGCCATGGCAAGAGCCAGCATCACATGGTTCATGGAATCCGATTCCTCGGGCATACCATTCTCTGATTTACCAGATGTCTCCTGCTCACTGCTTCCTGCAGCAGATACGTCAGGATTATCTTCTTTTTTCTGGCAGGAAACCAAAGAAGCCGCCAGCGCTCCGCAAACTATAATCGCCGCTATTTTCTTTTTCATATTCTAACCTCATTTCTCTTTCGATAGCAAAAACACAATGCACCCTGCACTGATGCTTTTATTCTAATAGCTGATAAAAGGAAATACCAGTTCTTTTGAGAAATTTAATCTAATATTAATATAAGAGACATCTGTATATGTACTTCTATACGGCAGATCCTGAAAATTTTTTCGTTTCTTCAAATAATTTCCTCCATTCAAAAATACAGAACGGATTATGTATTAGCAACTACAATTATAGACTTTTAAGGGTAGAAGTAAATATACAAAAGCTATTTTCTGTTTCTAAATTGTTTTTCTATGCTGAGATATCACAGCCTGGTTTTTCTGTTATAATATTTTCATTTAAGAAACCGGCGTTAGCATCCAGTATGGAGGTACTCATCTATGGATATTCGTGTATTACAATATTTTCTTGCCGTGGTGCAGGAAGGAACTGTTTCTAAAGCTGCCAGAGTCATGGGCACTACTCAGCCAAATCTTTCCCGTCAGTTAAATACTCTAGAAGAAGAGCTGGACTGCAAATTATTTGACCGGGGAAGCAGAAAAATCACGCTGACAGAAGAAGGCATTTTCCTTTACCGGCGCGCAAAAGAAATTGTACAGCTTGCCAGACGCACAGAAAGCGATCTTGACCAGATCCGCGGTAAAGCCAGTGGGATCGTCCATATCGGAGGAATTGAGACACCGGCCATAAAAGCCCTTGGAAAACCCATGGCATCCCTTTATAAAAAATATCCTCAGATACAATACGATTTTTTCAGCGGGCGTATCAAAGAGATCACCAACCGGTTAAACCACGGCCTGTTAGATTTCGGCATTGTAACCGCCCCATATCACCTGTCAAACTATGATTACTTGCAGCTCCCCAAAAAAGATACCTTTGGCTTCCTGGTGCACCGGGACTGCCCCCTTGCCGGGCTGGCCTGCGTTTGCCCCAGTGACCTAAAAAACTATCCCCTCTGGGTTTTTGGACAGCCGCCGGAAAGCCAGATTCTATCAGACTGGCTTGGCAAAGACATAAAAAACCTGAATGTCATTTCCTCTTTCGGACATATCTTAACCCCTGCCCAGCTTGTGGAAGAAGGCATCGGTATCGCTTTCGCAGCGAAAGGTCTTGTAAATACCGGCCCAAACAGTTCCCTGTGCTTCCGCCCCCTGGAGCCTCAAATAGATATTCCTGTTTACCTGATCTGGAAAAAACACCAGATACTTACCCGGGCCGCTGAATTTTTTCTAAAGGAAGTCCGCAGGATACTGCCCCAATAGAATTTAGATTGATGTTTGTTTCCGTATCTGCTTAATCCCGGAAATATGCCACACCGGACTCAAAAAGTTTCAGATCCTGATCTCCGTAAATATTAACGGCCACAGAATCGCCACGGCGCTCCGCATGAGCCATTTTCCCAAGAATACGTCCATCCGGACTTGTAATTCCTTCGATTGCCATGTAGGAACCATTCACGTTCCACTCTTCGTCCATAGTAGGAACACCGTTTTCATTTACATACTGGGTTGCCACCTGTCCGTTCTCAAACAGACGGTCCAGCCACTCTTTGGGCGCTACAAACCGTCCTTCTCCGTGGGAAGCGGGACTTGTATATACTTTGCCCAGTTCCGCCTTTGCAAGCCACGGGGACTTGTTTGTTACCACTTTTGTATAAACCATTTTTGAAATATGACGGCCGATGGTATTGTAGGTAAGCGTCGGCGCATCTGCAGTCTGGGAGCAGATCTCTCCGTGAGGCACCAGTCCCAGCTTGATAAGAGCCTGGAACCCGTTACAGATACCAAGGCACAATCCGTCTCTTTCGTTAAGCAGCTTCATAACCGCTTCCCTGATTTTTTCATTTCTGAAAGCAGTGGCAAAGAATTTAGCAGAACCTTCCGGCTCATCTCCGGCGGAAAAGCCGCCCGGAAACATGATAATCTGGGACTGCTGAATGGCTTTTTCAAAACAGTCAACAGAATCACGGATATCTTCTGGGCTCATATTTTTAAATACCTTTGTGATAACGTCAGCGCCGGCTCCCTCAAATGCTCTGGCACTGTCATACTCACAGTTGGTTCCCGGAAATACCGGGATAAATACAGTTGGTTTTGCGATTTTATTTTTACATACATAAATATTTTTTGTATCATAAAGACCGCTCTTTATTTCCTGAACATCAGTTGTGGCACGGGTAGGGAATACTTTTTCCAGCGTCTGTGTCCATGCGCCTAACGCTTCATCCATGGAAATTTCCACATCCCCGTATTTAAACTTCTGCTCTGCTAACACAGAACCCACAATAGAAACATTTGCCCGCAGGCCTGCCGCTTCCAGTGCTTCTTTCACTGTATCAGTATCTTTAGCGGCTACCTCAGCTGCCAGATTACCAAAACCAGGTGCAAATGCCTCCTCCGGTTTTAAACAGCCCCGGATAGAAACGCCCAGCTTATTGCCGAATGCCATTTTACTTACTGCCGCAATCAGTCCTTTTGCATCCAGGGCATAAACAGATTTCAGCTTTTTATCCTGTATCAGTCCATAAACAGCATCATACAATTTCATGACTTTCTCATAAACCGGCAGATCGTATTCATCTTTATCAATAGTAAACAGCATCAGTTTATTTCCGGCCGTTTTTAACTCAGGCGTAATGATGTCCTGCTCTTTTGCCACATCAACGGCAAAGGATACCAGTGTAGGCGGAACATCAATTTCATTAAAGGTACCGGACATAGAATCTTTTCCGCCGATGGAAGGCAGTCCAAATCCAATCTGCGCACTGTAAGCTCCAAGCAGTGCAGCAAAAGGCTGGCTCCAGCGTGAAGGGTCTTCGCTCATTCTGCGGAAATACTCCTGGAAGGTAAAACGGATTTTTTTATAATCTCCGCCGGCTGCAACAATTCTTGAAACAGACTCAAGAACCGCATAAACAGCCCCGTGATACGGGCTCCAGGAAGACACATACGGATCAAATCCGTAGCTCATCATCGTTACCGTATCACATTTTCCTGTCTGAACAGGAAGTTTTGCAACCATACTCTGTGTCTCTGTAAGCTGGTATTTTCCGCCATAAGGCATAAACACACTTCCGGCTCCAATGGATGCGTCAAACATTTCCACCAGACCTTTTTGTGAGCATACATTCAAATCCTTTAATGTGGCAAGCCATGCCTCTCTGACATCTTTCACTTCAGGACTTACCAGTACACTGTCAGCTTTTGCCGGAATATCCACCAGCACACCAGTTTCCTGATGAGCGCCGTTGGTATCCAGAAACGCTCTTGAAATATTTACAATCTCTTTATCTCTCCAGATCAGTACAAGACGGGGGTCTTCTGTAACAACGGCCACCTCTACTGCTTCCAGGTTTTCTTCCTCTGCATATCCTAAAAATTCTTTTACATTTTCAGGGGCAATGACAACTGCCATACGCTCCTGGGATTCTGAAATGGCAATTTCTGTTCCGTCCAGTCCCGCATATTTCTTCGGCACCTTATCCAGCTGCACCCGAAGTCCGTCAGCCAGTTCTCCGATGGCTACAGATACTCCGCCGGCTCCAAAGTCATTACATTTTTTAATCAGATAGCTTACTTCTTCTCTGCGGAACAATCTCTGAATTTTACGTTCTGTAGGCGGATTACCTTTCTGAACTTCCGCACCGCAGGTATCAATAGACTGGGTTGTATGCGCTTTTGAGGATCCGGTAGCTCCGCCGCATCCGTCTCTTCCGGTACGGCCGCCCAGCAGTATAATAATATCACCGGGATCGGAAGTCATTCTCTGAACCGCACGTCTTGGAGCCGCTCCCATAACTGCACCGATTTCCATTCGTTTTGCAACATAATTTGGATGATACACCTCTTTTACATAACCGGTTGCCAGACCGATCTGGTTACCGTAAGAACTGTATCCTCCTGCAGCAGAGCGGACAATCTTTTTCTGAGGAAGCTTTCCTTCCAGAGTATCTTTTACAGATACCGTAGGATCAGCCGCACCTGTAACACGCATTGCCTGATACACATAAGTACGTCCTGACAGCGGATCACGGATACATCCGCCAAGACATGTGGCAGCACCGCCGAAAGGTTCGATCTCGGTAGGATGATTGTGAGTTTCATTTTTAAAGTTCACAAGCCATTCTTCTGTTTTTCCGTCTACCTCTACAGGTACTACAATACTGCAGGCGTTGATCTCATCAGATTCTTCCTGATCATTCAGCTTACCTTCTTTTTTCAGTTTTTTCATGGCCATAAGAGCCAGATCCATCAGACAGATAAACTTATCATCTCTGTCTTTATACATTTCCTTATGGGTCTCTACATACGCTTCATAGGTTTTTACCAGCGGTTCTTTGTAGTCCCCCTCTTTAAATTCGATATCTTTTAATTCTGTAGAAAAGGTTGTATGACGGCAGTGATCAGACCAGTAGGTATCCAGCACACGGATTTCTGTCATGGTAGGATCTCTGTGTTCTTCCCCTGCAAAATAGTTCTGAATGTGAAGAAAATCCCGGAATGTCATAGCCAGATTTAAAGATCCATACAGCTCCTTTAATTCCGCCTCATTCATACCGGTAAATCCGTCAAATACTGCCACATCCGCCGGTTCCTCGAACTCTGTAATCAGAGTTTCCGGTTTCTCCAGACCGGTTTCTCTGGAATCCACCGGGTTAATGCAGTGATTTTTAACAGCAAGAAGCTGATCGGTACTCACTTCTCCTTCCAGTACATAGGTAAGAGCAGTACGGATAACAGGTTCTTCCCTGCCGCTGAGCAGCTTTACACACTGTTCTGCAGAATCCGCCCGCTGATCAAACTGTCCCGGCAGATATTCTACGCTAAAAGCAGCGGCGCCTTTTAAATCAAAATCTTCTTCATATACATCATCCACCGGAGGTTCTGAAAAAACTGTCCCCAGCGCTTTTTTATAGGTTTCATCTGAAATATTCTCAATGTCATAACGAACCAGGACACGCACTCCTGTCACACTGTCAATTCCCAGATAGCTTTTAATTTCGGAGTATAATTCTTTTGCTTTTACAGCATAAGCCGGTTTCTTTTCTACAAATACTCTGCGTACGTTGCTCATTCTCTTCCTCCATTTTAACTTCACTTGTCAAAATTTCTTCACAAAATCTGCTTATAAGTCTCCTTTTGCATCCGGCAAAAACCCTTCTGCAGTCATTGATTTACTACTTCTTTTACTCAGTATAGCAAATAACATTTATTAAGAAAAATTAATATAATTAATCCTTTTTATAAGATCAACTAATCCATAAAGTTGACACTTTATAAGCTGTAGTTTATAATGCTATTATCTATAATTATAAAGGAGCATCTCCATGGATATTAATTATGAATTGTATAAAGTCTTTTATCACGTTGCTTCTTCCCTAAGTTTTTCAGAAGCAAGCAAACAGTTATTTATATCACAGTCCGCAGTAAGCCAGTCCATTAAAACACTGGAGAAAAAACTGGAACAGACACTGTTTATTCGAAGCACCAAAAAAGTTCAGCTGACTCCCGCCGGCCAGGTGCTGCTAAAGCATATTGAACCGGCCATGAATCTTATTCAGCGCGGTGAAAACCAGCTTCTCGACAGCAAAAGCCTGGGGCTTGGACAGCTCCACATCGGCGCCAGCGACACTATCTGCCGCTATTTTCTGGTTCCGTATTTTAAACAATTTCACAAACAGTTTCCCAATGTTCCCATCAAGGTCACCAATGCCACTTCACTGGCATGTGTAGACCTTCTGGAGCAGGGGAAGGTTGACATGATTGTCACCAATTTTCCCAATACCCGTTTAAACCATTCCTATATTCAGAAAACCGTCTGTCAGTTTCAGGATGTGTTTATTGCAAATCCCGCTTATTTTAATTTAAAACAGCAGGAACTTTCCCTGACGGAGCTGAATCAATATCCGATCCTGATGCTGGACCGCAAATGTACTACCAGTGAGTTTTTACATAATCTGTTCCTTCAGCACCAGATGGAACTGATCCCCGAAGTTGAATTAAGCAGCAATGACCTGCTGATTGATCTGGCCCGCATCGGCCTTGGGATAGCATTTATTCCGGATTACTGTCTGCTTCGGGAATCAAAGGAACTTTTTATCTTAAAGACCAAAGAAAAAATGCCTCAAAGACAGATTGTTGCTTCTATTAATCCATCACTTCCCACAACGGCTTCCACAACAGAGTTTCTAAATCTTCTCCCGTCCATCAATGACTAAATAACAAAGCGGATTTTTCCGCTTTGTTTTAAATTACCCCTGCAGATAAAAATTCCAAAGGGACTCTATCTCTCTTCGCTCCAGAATTCCCTGATTTTTTCATCCAGAGATCTCAGCGTACATACTTCATGCTGCTCCCACTCAAGGGGAAACAGCTCCTGGTAATCCCTTCTGAGAAATCTTTCATCCAGCAATTCGATGATTCCCCGATCCTCCGCCGTACGAATCACCCGGCCTGCAGCCTGCAGTACTTTATTCATCCCGGGATACTGATAAGCATAAGAAAATCCCTGACCGTTTTTCTCCTGGTAATAATTTTTCAGAATCTCACGTTCCGTACAAATCTGCGGCAGTCCTGTGCCTGCAATCAAAACGCCGATAAGCTGTTCTTTTTTTAAATCAATTCCTTCAGAAAAAATTCCGCCCAGCACCCCAAATGCCACAAAAGATGTTTCCCTGCATTCTGTAAATGCTTCAATAAATTCTTCTCTTTGGCGTTCCGACATATTATTTTCCTGGATCATACTATCCATACGCCCTGCATTTACTGACAGAAAACTTTCATAAACCGTCTCCATCATTTTATAGGAGGGAAAAAATACAAGATAATTTCCTTTTCTTCCAGAGGCCGTCTTAAAAATATAATCGGCAAATTTTCTGTATTCCTGCTCATTTCTCCTTGTATACAGACTGCTGACATCTTTTCCGATAAGAAGCAGACGCTGGTCACTGGTAAAAGCGGTCTCGGCATATACTGCATAATTGTCATCTCTTACACTCAGCAGCTGCTTATAGTACCGGACAGGCAGAAGGGTAGCTGAAAAAAAGACAGTTGCAAGCCCTCTGTTTAAGCACTCCTGCAGATTCCCTGCCGGATTTACGCAATACAGCCGCAGCAAAAAACGGTTCTCCTGATCAAACTTCGTATAAATAACATAGTTATCATCCACCAGCTCATAGATATTCAGAAAATGCCTGAGGTTCAGATAAAAATCAGACACTTCCTTCCGCTCCGGGAACTCTCCTCTGGACTGCAGAAACTTATCATATTCCGAGCCAAGGCGCATCAGGGAAAAAATAAATGCCCCCACGCTGTCATAGAGACAGTAGTCTTCGCACTCCCGTTTCCATTCCAGCATCTGCCGGTTGCATTTTTCCAGCTGCCCTACAAGCTTCGGGCTGTATTGCTTCAGCAATTTCTTCTGTTCCAGAAACTCTTCCTTCACCAGATGGGCACTGTACATTTCTCTTCCCCGTTCCACCAGATTGTGGGCTTCATCCACAAGAAAGAAGTAATCTCCTTTATTTCCTTCTGCAAAAAAACGTTTCAGATACACATTGGGATCAAAAACATAATTATAATCACAGATAATGACATCCGACCAGAGAGAAACATCCAGGCTCATTTCAAAAGGACAGACCTGATAGCTTTCCGCCTGCAGCAGCAGCTCTTCTCTGGAAAAATCACCGGATTTCGAAATCAGATCAAATACCGCATCATTGACCCTGTCATAATGCCCTCTGGCATAGGGACAGTTCACAGGGTTACAGTCCATTTCATCACAGACACACATCTTTTCTTTTGCCGTCAGTTCCAGAACTTTTCCCTGATAACCATGTTCCTTCAGCAACCGAAAGGTATCACGGGCCACTGTTCTTGTAATAGTTTTAGCTGTCAGATAAAAGATCTTGTCTCCCAGTCCCTCCCCCACTGCTTTTACAGCAGGGAATACCGTTGAAATCGTTTTTCCCACACCGGTTGGCGCCTGAAGAAACAATATTTTCTTCCGCAGCATTGTGCGGTAAACATCTGTTACCAGTTTTTTCTGTCCTTCTCTGTAAGGAAATGGAAATGTAAGCTTTCTGGCTGCAGCCGTTCTTACCAGCCGCCACTCATACTGCAGATCAGCCCATTTCTGATACCGGCCCAGCAGATCTTCAAACCAGTCAGCCAGTTCATCAAATACATACTCTTCTGTAAACCGTTTCAATTCCTCGGTATCCAGATTACAGTAAGTCATCTGCACCCCGACTTTTTTTAATCCCTGCTGCCTGCCATAAATAAAGGCATAGCATTTGGCCTGAGCCAGGTGAACGGATACCGGATGTTCGAAAGATGCAAGTTCACGGTAAACACCTTTGATCTCATCAATCACCATAAGCCCGTCATCCGGAAAAATGCCATCTGCCCGCCCTTCCACAGACAGGAAATACCGGGGAGTTTCCAGTACATATTTCAAAGAAACTTCCGCCATATAATCTGAGCCCATCCGTCGCTGAATTTTCCGATGCATACGGCTCCCTTCCTGCATGGCTTCCCGCTCTGCTGATTTCCCTTTCCGATTGTCAATATCTCCGCCTCTTAAAATAAATTCCACCAGATTTCTTACAGAAATCCGAAGGGTCTGTTTTTCTTCCATATTTTATCTTATACCTGCAATATCATTTTCACGCTCCCGTAAATCCCGGCGTCATTTCCCAGTTTTGCAAGGGCAAAGGGAGTTTTGGCCGCAGCATGGAACGCATATTTTTCATAATATTTCTGAATCACATCAGTTACAATGGTTCCTGCTTTTGACACCCCGCCTCCGATAACAAATACTTCCGGGTTTGTTACCGAACCAATAAAGGAAAGCGCCGTGCCAAGCATCTCTCCCAGCTCCTCTACCAGTTCCAGTGCCACCTCATCCTTTTGTCTGGCAGCATCAAAAATGGCCTTGGCTGTAAGTGTTTCTGCATCTCTAAGCACTGATTCTCTCTGATCAGCCTCCAGTTTCAGCCGGCCCATCCGGGCAATGCCTCTGGCAGAAGCATACTGCTCTAAACATCCTCGCTTTCCGCAGCCACAGATTTCTGTTTCATCCTTTTTCATCTGGAAATGTCCGATTTCTCCACCTGCACCGTCAGCGCCGGCTACAATCTTTCCATTTACAATAATGCCGCCGCCCACGCCGGTTCCAAGAGTCACCATTACCACATTCTGATAGCCTTCGCCGCCGCCCTTCCACATTTCTCCAAGGGCAGCTACATTGGCATCATTTCCCGCCTGGGCCCGGATACCTCCCATCAGCTCAGACATAGCGTCTTCCACGTTAAAAACGCCCCAGCCAAGATTTACACAGCGAAGAACGGTACCATGCTCATCTACCGGTCCCGGTACGCCCATGCCGATTCCTTCCACACCTTCAAGTTCAATCCCTTTTTCTTTTAATTTATTCTTGGCTGACACGGCAATATCACTCAGAATAAAAGAGCCGTCCTGCTGTGTTCTTGTCTTAATCTCCCATTTCTCCAGCAGCTTCCCCTCTGTAGTAAACAGCCCCATTTTTATTGTAGTACCGCCGATATCCACTCCCAATGCATATTTTTTCATTCTTACTTCCTCCTGAAACAGTTTGTCTTTTCTTATTTTACAACGCCGGCCCTTAAGTTGACAATAGCCCGGATCAGAGGTTTTCTTCCTTAATCCGGGCTGTCTGCTGTATTATGTCACTTTTTATTTTTTAAGGTACCACAATCACATTTTTGCAGCGTTTATAGGTCTCATCAAAAAGCCGGTCCGTCAATATCTGGGATTTCGAAAAATCTCCAAATGAAATGGGATAAATCTGATGAAACTTTGTACTGTCACACAAAACATACGGACTCTGGGTCCGTTTCATAGCGCATTCCTTTATCATCGCCTCATTAATATCCGGTGTTGTAAAACCAGTGGTCTGACTGACTCCATTTGCTCCCCAGAATCCTTTAGTAAAATTATATTTTAACAGATTGGCAAATGCTTCATTCCCCACGATTGCCTCAGTGGCAGCTTTTACTTCACCGCCGATTAAAGTTACCCGGAATCCATTTTCTGCCAGCTTTAATGCATGAGATACTGCATTTGTTACAAATGATGCAGACTTTTCTGTCAAAAACGGAATCATATAACCGGTTGTTGTACCTGCATCCAGATATACAAAATCATTGGGCTGAATCATAGCCGCCGCATATTGCGCAATCCGCATTTTTTCACTGCGGTTCTGCTCCTCTTTTAGAGCTACTGTTTCTTCTTTTGTATGAATTCTGGATTCTACCTGCACGGCCCCGCCAAACACTTTCATCAGCACGCCTTTGTCGTGCAGCACATTTAAATCCCGGCGGATTGTGGATTCAGAAGTGTGAAACAATTCTTTTAATTCCTGTACTGTTACACTTCCCTTTTTATCAAGCAGATTTATGATTTCTTCATGCCTTTTTTCTGTGAGCATAGTCTCTTTCCTCGTCTATCAAAGCCATTTTTTCAGCTGTTCTTCCCGTATCTTTCCTGTATCCGTCTCACGTATTGCTTTTCTTACCGGAAGGATATTTCCCGGAGAAACGGAAAGCTCATCAACGCCCATTGCTGCAAACAGCTGGGTAAGCGCAAGATCCCCTCCAAGCTCACCGCAGATTCCGCACCAGATTCCTGCCCGGTGGGCATTTTGTACTGTCTGATAAATCAGCCGCAGAACAGCCCTGTGGTGGGCATCGAAAAATTCATCCAGCTCCTGATTCTGGCGGTCAATTGCCAGCATATATTGAGTCAGGTCATTGGTTCCGATGCTGAAAAAGTCCACTTCCTCTGCCAGAAGATCACTGATCACAGCCGCAGCAGGAGTTTCAATCATAATTCCCTGCTCCATATCTCCAAACTCCAGCCCTTCCTGTTTTAACTCTTCTTTTACTTCCTCCACAATCTGCTTGATTTTTTTTACTTCTTTTACAGATGTTATCATTGGATACATAACTGCCAGTTTCCCATACACACTTGCACGCAGCAGGGCCCTTAACTGAGTTTTAAATACTTCCGTCCTTGTCAGGCAGATTCGGATAGCCCGGTATCCCATAGCCGGATTTTCTTCTTTTTTCAGTTGAAAATAGTCTGCCTGCTTATCTGCTCCGATATCCAGTGTCCGGATAATAACCCGTTTTCCTGCCATGGTCTCCGCAACGGTTTTATATACTCTAAACTGTTCCTCCTCTGTGGGATAGGTATCTTTTTCCAGATATAAAAATTCGCTTCGAAACAATCCGATGCCTTCCGCTCCATTTTGAAGCACCGCCGCTAAATCTTTGCTGTCTCCAATATTGGCATATGTCAATATCTTTTTGCCATCCAGGGTAATCCCTTTTTCGTTTTTCAGAGTCAAAAGAAGCTCTCTTTTTTCCTGTTCTTCTGCCAGCTTCTGCTTCATATCCCTTAAAGTCTTTTCATCCGGCTCTACATAAATGCAGCCTGTATTGCCGTCAACCACTGCCATTTTTCCATCAATCTGCTCATCCAGAGGCAGGTCGGTGCCAATTAGAGCCGGAATCCCCATAGTTCTTGCAAGAATTGCCGTATGAGAATTTACGGAACCATGAACGGTTACAAAAGAACGGACATTTTTTTTATCCAGCTGTACAGTCTCGCTGGGAGCCAGATCATCGGCCACAATAATTGCCGGTTCATCTGTCAAAGTCTGCTGGCCGGACCTTCCGTCCAGGATGGAAATCAGGCGTTCCGAAATATCTTTTATATCAGCCGCCCGCTCTTTCATATATTCATCATCCATAGCAGAAAACATTGCAGAGAAATTATCTCCGGCAGCTGCCACTGCATATTCTGCATTTACTTTCTGTGTGCGAATCATATTTTCTACAGATTCCAGAAAATCATCATCTTCCAGCATCATCTGGTGAACTTCGAAAATAGCAGCGCTGGATTCTCCTACTTCTTTTAAAGCTTTTTCATAAAGCTGTCCCAGCTGTTTTTTGGCCTCCTCAATAGCCCCATGGAAACGTCTTATTTCTTCCTCTGTATTTTCTGTTTTACTGCGTTTTACCTGATGCTCATTTTTTTTATAAACCCGAATTTTCCCAATGGCGATTCCGCCAAATACACTTTTTCCGTTATAAACGTTCATTCTTTTCTCCTTCCCGCAGGCAAAAGGGGCCATGCACACTGGCATATCCCGATATTTTTGTGCACGGCCCCTTTTTCACTGCCTTACAACAGTGAGCATTATAAATTTTCTTTCAGGAAATTTTGAAGCGCCGCAGCAGCACTCTCTTCATCTTCACCTTCAGCCTGAACCAGTATTTCTTCACCCTTTTTTACCCCAAGGCCCATAAGTCCCAGAATATTCTTTGCGTTTACTTTCTTCTCTCCTTTAGTCACGCTTATGGAAGATGCAAATCCTTTGGCCGCTTTTACAAACTCACCTGCCGGACGTGCATGAATCCCCTGGCTATCTGTGATCACATACTTAAATTCTCTCATTTTTGACTCCTCCTTTATAAGCTTTACATATTTTCTTATTCTTTATTATTATCTCATATTTCAAATCATTTTCATTCAGAATGCTTTTTATCAGCAATTTTTCATTGGTCTGACCTGTATGTTCTATGACTCATTTACAGTTTTCTTCAAAAGCCCCAACAGCAGAGCCCCTACAATGGTTCCCACTACCAGGGATACAAGGTATATAACCGCATGATCTGCTACCAGAAATACGAAAATTCCTCCGTGGGGCGCCATAATGGTGCAATTAAATGCCATGGACAGCGCACCTGCAGTAGCTGCTCCCGCCACACAGGCCGGAAGCACTCTCAGCGGATCAGATGCCGCATAGGGAATTGCTCCTTCTGTAATAAATGCCAGCCCCATAATAAAGTTTACAGGACCAGAACCTCTCTCTTCCTTTGTCCATTTCTTCTTAAATAATAATGTTGAAAGAGCAATGGCACATGGGGGAACCATACCACCGATCATAACAGCAGCCATAATATCATAATTTCCTGCCGCAATGGATGCCGTGCCAAAAACATAAGCCGCTTTGTTAAACGGTCCGCCCATATCAATGGACATCATTCCGGCCACAACAATCCCCAATAATATTTTACTTGATCCACCCATATTCGTCAAAGCCGTATTTAAGGCTGTATTTAAAGCTCCGATGGGGGGTTCTATAGCAAAATTCATAATCAGTCCTATAATCAGAATCCCAAACAACGGATACAGCAGAACCGGCGTTATTTTCTCGATGGCATCCGGCAGCCGGTCAAATACTTTCTTTAAAAGCAATATCACATATCCTGCAATAAATCCTGCAGCAAGAGCTCCTAAAAAACCTGATTTTCCGCTGGCTGCAATCATGCCGCCCACAAAACCAACTGCAAGTCCCGGTCTGTCTGCAATACTCATGGCAATAAACCCGGCAAGCACAGGAAGCATAAAGCCAAATGCAATATCACCAATTCCCTTTAAAGTCGCCGCCGCCGGAGTAATGGTACCGAAAGCCGCCCGGGCTTCTTCTGTGAGAGAGTTAATATCCACATTTAATCCGTCAATTAAAAAGGCCAGTGCAATTAGTATTCCGCCCCCTACTACAAAAGGGAGCATGTGGGATACGCCGTTCATCAGATTCATATAAATCCTGTGTCCGGCTCCCTGGGATTTTTGAACCGTTTTTCCTGCTGAGGGATTTCCAGCCTGATACACGGGGGCATCACCGTTTATGGCCCGTTCAATCAGCCGGTCTGCCTTGCTGATACCGTCAGATACCTGGCATTCAATCAGTTTTTTCCCGTGAAACCGGTCCATTGGTACTTTGGCGTCTGCCGCCACAATGATACAATCTGCATCCTCAATCTCTTGATCCGTCAACACATTTTTGGCACCGCCGGATCCCCTGGTTTCAACCTTTATAAAACAGTTTTTGGCTTTTGCCGCCTTCTCTAGTCCTTCTGCCGCCATGTAAGTATGCGCAATTCCTGTAGGACAGGATGTTACTGCCAGAATCCTGCATACAGCTCCGGTTTTAGTTTCAGTCTGAGCTGCAAGCTGATCATCCAGATCCGGTTTTTCATCATCCGCCGCATCAATGACCTGCAGAAATTCTTCTGTAGTTTTTGCTTTTTTTAAATTAAGTATAAAATCTTCATCCATTAACAGCATAGATAATTTACTTAACACATCCAAATGTACGTTATCTTCTGTATCAGGCGCAGCAATCAGGAAAATCAGATGTACAGGTTCGTTGTCGAGAGAATCAAAATCCACACCGTCTTTAATTACCATTGCCGCAAGACCCGGTTTTATAACTCCGTCACACTTTCCGTGAGGAATAGCGATCCCTTCTCCGATTCCGGTGGTACTCTCCTCCTCCCTTAAATAAACCTGTTTCCGATAAGCTTCTTCATCCCGGATTTTTCCACTTTTTGCCATCAGCTCAATCATCTGGTCTAGAGCTTCCTGCTTTGAAGCCGGCGCGCCATTAAGGGCAATACTTCTTTGATCCAGCAAATCTGTTATCCGCATACGCTTTCTCCCTTTCTATTCTCATTTCCAGGTGCTCACTTGTAAAGTTTCATATATTTTCTGTACTTCTGATTTTTTTGCCAGCAGCTCTGAAAATGCGCTGGCACTCCCGGCAGCCACTCCCATCTTAAAAGCATGGACATAATCTTTTTTCTCTTCCCATCCTGCAAGAAACCCTGCAACCATAGAATCACCGGCGCCAACAGCATTTACCAGTTTTCCTTTCGGTGCATCAAGGAAATACACTTCTTTTTCCTCTGTCAGCAGCACGGCTCCTTGACCCGCCATAGAAACAAGTACATTTCCAGCTCCTAGCTCCTGCAGCTTTTCTGCATAGGGTATCACATCTTTTTTTTCATTTAACTCTGTCTGAAACAGTTCTCCCAATTCATGATTATTGGGCTTTATTAAAAATGGATGATAGGAAAGTACATTTAAAAGCAGATCTTTCGTTGCATCAACAGCAAAACAAATCCCCTTTCCGGACAGCCGTTTCATAATCTCCTGATACATAGAATCCGGCATTCCCTCCGGAATACTGCCCGCCAGTACTAAAACATCATTTTCTTTCAGTTCCTCAAGCTTCTGTAAAAGCTGTTTTATTTCCTCCCGACTGATTTCAGGTCCTTTTCCATTGATTTCCGTTCCGTCAAAATCCTTCAATTTTACATTGATTCTGGAAAATCCATGTTTCACCGAAATAAAATCACTGTCCACTCCCAGCTTTCGCACCCTTTTTTCAATCTCTTCCCCTGTAAATCCTGCCGTAAACCCCAAAGCCGAATTTTTAATGCCGAGATTTTTCAGAACGGTGGAAACATTAATCCCTTTCCCCCCTGGCAACATATTCTCTGAGGATGTACGATTGGTTTTCCCAATCTCAAAATCCTTCACCGACACAATGTAGTCCAGGGACGGATTAAAAGTAACTGTGTAAATCACCTGCCTGCACCTCCCGTATTGTTTTTGTATGCTTGTTTTTATAAGCTCATTATATGTCCGTAATCGTTCATTTTCAATCGTATTAATTCACAATTTTCACATTGATTTATTGTATATTTTTCATAATCACTCATTTTCATTCAAATTCATTCATTTTATAAGACAAACAAAAAACAGTGGCCATCACATTACATGACGTCACTGTTTTTTGTCTCTACTCTTATTATTCACGTTTTTTTCTTTTTTATGCTACAACATACTTCTGCAGAACGGACTCAAAGGTATGATTACTCCCACCATATTTGACCGTTACGATCTTAGCCAGACCAAGGCTTAATACTCCAAGGAATGATTTAGCATCGACAATTGCTCTTTCATAATGCATGTTAATGTCAAAATTACAATCGGATGCCGCCTTCACAAATTCCTGTACTTCATTAGTTGCACATAATTTGATTTTCTTTTCATTCATGATGATTCATCCTTTCTAATGAAAAACCCCAAGCATCTACGAATTTCGCTTTCCGTGTGATTATTACACGCCCGGAATTATTTGTCAAAAATAAAATCACCTGCTTTTTCATGCAAAAATAACTTGCAGTGATGGTAACTGCCCAGGTTTTTTTATATATAATACCCAATTTTTTGAGAAAATTTCACATTTTTTATACAATTCTTCCTTTTGCATTTTCTAAAGACAAGAATTTCTTAATAATTCTTGCGCAAAATACCAGTTTTTGTATATCTTATCCATATTTGCACATAAAAAAACAATAGAAGTGTACACAACTCCTATTGTTTCCCCACGCTTTATGAAATCAATCTCATACCGCATAACTAACACGGCCGAAAACAGCAGCCGCTAAACAGCATAGACATACAGCAAAATGTCATACATAAACCGGTAGCACTTGAAAAAGGCTTTTCATATGCCTGTCCCATATTCTGATACCAGGTTCCGCCAAACTCCAGATTCTGGAGAAACTGCCGGTACTCCATATTGCTTGGCTCCATTTCAACCGCTTTTCTGGCATGTTCCATGGCAAGTACGTTATTTCCGGCCCCCTGATTAGCTGCTGCAGAATAAAAATACCATTTTGCATTGCGCTCCCGGATATTGTTCAGTACATTTATGGCCTCTCTGTAATATCCGTTGTTAATATAATTTGCCGCTGCTCTCATTTCTGCAGAATCAGAATCTGTCTGGCCGCCATACTGCCCTCTGTAAGAACCGTACCCCTGCTGTCCGTACGGCCCGCCCTGACGGTACTGGCCATATCCCTGCTGTTGATACGTTCCTCCATATCCCTGCTGCTGATAAGATCCGTTCTGGTATCCTCCACTGTACCCCTGCTGCTTCTCGTGCATAATCTGATTATAGGCCTGCTGTACTTCTTTGAATTTTTCCTCAGCAGCCGATGCATTAGGACTGTTCACATTGGCATCCGGATGATACTGACGGCTCAGTCTTCTGTATGCCCTCTTTATTTCTTCATCGGTGGCTCCTGGTGAAACACCTAAAACCTCATAAGGATTTCTCACCGTGACTTCCTCCTCTTTTTCTTCTTAAGCTGTATATATTCATATTTTGACCAGACTCCGGAATACAGAATATTGCGCAGAATATCCGCATACAGCAATATAGGCATCCGTTCAAATGATTTTGAGCATTCAGACATCATAGATGTAAGAATCAGCTTACTCAGCGTTTCAAAATCTTTCTGATTTTCTTTTTTCAAATCTGAAAACAAATTATATGTCTTATTTTTTTCATCTTTATCCAGGTCCTCATATGCATCCATCAGATAGATAAATTTTCCCATATAAAAACCAAGACATTTAAGCTCCTCCGCCCAGACGTCTTCCTTCCATGCGAAAATCTCCCCCAGCATTTCACCGGTAAGTCCCGCAATCAGATCAATGTTGTGTTCCTCAGACCGTTCGTAAGCGGTCAGACGCTTCATATAGGTTTCAAGAGCCTCCGCCTGACGTGGGTACTCTCCGGCAATCTTTTGATAATCCTTTTTAATCATCTGAAAAATTGCCCGTTTTGCATACGCTCTTTCATCCCGCCAGTCATCTTCCAGATTATGATATGCCAGCATAACATTCATAGCCGCTGCATACTGGGTAGCCTCATTCATACGTGCCAGCTTCTTTTTGCCGGGATGTATTGCACAGATAAATTCTTTTTCTTCATCTTCCAGCTCATACAGCCCTGTCAGCAGCACAATCAGAAATGTCATATCATAATTAAGAAGCATCTGCCCTTTAATTCCCGTGTTTTTTTTCAGGCTCTGGCAAAGTCCACAATAATAGGATTGATATATCTTTAAATTTTCTTCCGTTAATTCTTTTCGGTTTACATTAATATATCCAAACATATCAGTACCCCACTTTGCTTAACTTCTCCGCACAAACTCCATATGGCATTTGGGACAGGTAATACAAACCTTTCCTTTTCCTTTGGGAATGCGCACCTTCTGGCGGCATTTCGGGCAGGCATAGTAACGATAAATTTTCTTCTGTTCCTGATAATATCTCCGGTTTCGAAAACGAGAAAAAATTCTGCCCGTAAATGACAGAAAACGTTCATTTTCCATATAGCGTCTTTCTGTATTCCTGGAAAAAATCCTGAAATAGGACCATACAATCAAAATTACTGCCAGATAAAAAATAAGCGGAAACCGAACGAACATAGATACAATTAAAAGAATTAACGCTGCGATATCCAGAAATCTGGACAACTGATCCATTCCGTATCTTCCTGCCATAAACCGTTCAAATCTTTCTCTCACGACAACACCTCAAAAACCTTCTTCTGCAATTTAACAAATAACACATATATCAATGTTATACGGCTCGTCAAATACTGTCAACATTCCTATAATCTTTTAAGAAACATTTTATAAAAAGATTAGGAACCATCTCCTCTTTATGTTATTAAAAAAGGTCGCTTTTGCGACATGACTCCTCTCCGCCGCAGTGCGATCATCAGCGGAGCGTTTTTTTTGCTCTATAGGAATCGGTACTTTTCAGCTTTATCACAACACGGTATTTCCTATAGAGAAAAAAGAGGACGGTTCCAGGCGCCAGGCACCGGCCGTCCAATAAGTTCATAAGCAAAACGATAAGCCGGGTTATGTCGTGGGTGATCATCTATCTAAAACAGCTGTTGCCAGCTGCTTTCAGCAACCTACCTAAAGCTGGCGGGCCACGTCAGCGCTTTGTTTCGGTCTTGCTTCGGATGGGGTTTACATATGCCCCGGCTGTTACCGGCCGGGCGGTAGTCTCTTACACTTACCCTTCCAACCTTACCGTCTCAAAGACGGCGGTATATTTCTGTTGCACTATCCTTGGAGTCGCCTCCACCGGACGTTATCCGGCATCCTGCCCTGTGAAGCCCGGACTTTCCTCACCTGCAGTCTTTCGATTTCTGCAGCCGCGATCACCTGTCTTACTTATGATACTTATTTTTCCCTGCCTTATACATTAAAGCAGCTTCCTCCGATAAATTCTCTGAGGATTGAATTATGATGCACCGCTTCTCCCGGAACCGGCAGCACATAATCCAAAAGTTTTAAAAGCCGCTTTGCCTCAAGATATTCCGGACAGTCTGAACTGATATTAAACAGCAGCGGCTCTGCATATAATTTTAACACAGATAACTCATAAATCAATGCCGAATTAAACATCACATCCGCTTCTTCCTGAAACGGGAAAATATTCTTCTCTTCGCCCCGTCTCACCGAATCCCATCTGGCAAGGGTTTCCCTGGCAGTTGTATTTCTTGTTCTGGCATCCCGAACCATCCTTCTTAAAAGCCTGCCGTCTGTGGTGGGAAGATTATTATGTTCATCAATATTTAACTGCGTCAGCGCACTGATATAAATTTTGTATTTGCTGGAATCCGGCAGAAGATAAGACAATTTTTCATTCAGCCCATGAATCCCCTCAATAACAAGAATATCTTCCGGTCCAAGCTTCAGCTGGCGTCCCCGGTATTCCCGATGCCCTGATTTAAAATTAAATACCGGCATATCGCGGACCTCTCCCTTTAACAGTCCGTTCATTACATCATTAAATAATTCTACATCAATGGCCTCTAAGCACTCAAAATCATATTCTCCATTTTCATCTTTAGGGGTATCCTCCCGGTTGATATAAAAATCATCCAAAGATATGGTGTGAGGCCGCATTCCATGAGCAGTCAGCTGAATTGCCAGCCGATGGGAAAAGGTTGTCTTTCCAGAAGAAGACGGGCCTGCAATCATAACAAATTTTCTGTCTCTGGCGGAAACAATCTGTTCTGCGATTTTTCCGATATTCTGCTCCATAGCTGCTTCCTGAATCAAAATCAGTTCCTGAACTTTTCCTTCTGCAATGGTATCATTAAGCGCCCCTACTGTATCCACACCCATGGTGCTTCCCCAGTCAGAAGAGGACTTTAATGCAGCAAACAGCTTATCCGACTTCTTAAACTCAGCAACCCTTTTAATATCCATATTGGGAAACATCAGCATAAATCCATCCTGATAACACTCCAGGGAAAAATATTTCAGATATTCGGTGGAATGTACCATGGCCCCGTAAAAATAGTCCTTATAGCCGTTCAGCTCATAAATATTAATCCAGGAACTTCTGCGGTAACGCAAAAGCCGCTCCTTGTCATGCATTCCCAGATCTCCAAAAAGCTTTACCGCATCTCTTGTATGGATACTTCTTTTGTTAATGGGAAGTTTCATTTCCTGCATACTGCGCATCTTTGCTTCCAGCTTTTCTATAAAGGCCTGATCCGGAATATATTCTCTGCCATCCTTTGTATGCAATTCACAGTAATACCCCTGACTGATGGAATGCTGGACAATCACCGAAAGTTTTGGAAAAACAGACGCCATTGCAGCCTCCATCAAAAAGGTCATACTCCGCCGGTATGTTTTTCTTCCTGCTTTATCTGCCGCAGTCAGAAAGCTGACCACGCCGTCCCCCTCAATGGTCTTATTCAATTCCCGTATTGTATTTTCAAATACTGCCAGCAGAATATCTCCCTGATATAAATGCTGTACCTTCCCGGCAATTATTTCATATGTAGTTCCTGCCGGATAATCCCTGCTCTCTCCAAGTACTGTTATTTTAAAAGTCTGTTCAGACACGTTCACCACTGCTTTCTATGCTCGTATATTTTAAAGTTTCGGGCTGATCTCCATAAGAACCTGACTGATTTCTTCCATTTTCTGCAAAAGTTCCTGCCTGCGGGCTTCCGTATGAGACTGACGGGGCAGGTTCTCTAAAATTTCAGTGACTATCTGCTTCTCCCTTTTCAGCCATTGAATCAATACCGGATGAGAATTTTTCATCAGCTCCGGTCCAAAAGCATCTTCTAACATCCTATGTTTTTCTTCCGGTTCTGATACCGCAGATCTTTCCTCAGAGCAGATCTTTACCTGCATCATAGGATAATATTTTCCGTCTTCTTCTACCATATCCTCCTGAGAGATATACATTCCATGCGTTCTTATATACTTTCTAACTCCGGCGGTCTCAGACTGGGGCTGTAAAATTAGTTCCTTAAGTCCCCGGACCTTTGTCTCACCTTCTGAGAGGATTTTTATCATGAGGGCTCCGCCCATACCTGCAATCACCCCGGTATCTGCTTCCCCGGGCAGCAAAGATGCAAAACCGTCGGACAGCTTTGTTCTAATACAGTCCTCTAGATGCTCTGAAGCTATGTGGCTTCGGGCACGAAGAAGCGGACCTTCGTTCACATCCATTGCCACCGCACCGGGAATCCGCCCTTCTTTCACCAGGTAAATAGGAATATATGCATGATCGGTCCCGATATCCGCCACGCGGTTTCCTTTTGTCACAAGATCCGCAATTGCCTGCAGTCGTTTCGATAACTTAACCATAGCTTAATCCAGATAATCTTTTAACTTCCGGCTGCGGCTTGGATGGCGCAGCTTTCGCAGAGCTTTCGCCTCAATCTGGCGGATTCTCTCTCTTGTAACACTAAACTCTTTTCCCACTTCCTCTAATGTTCTTGCACGCCCGTCATCCAGACCGAACCGAAGCCGCAGTACCTTCTGCTCTCTTTCTGTTAAGGTACCCAGCACCTCCACCAGCTGCTCTTTTAACAGGGTGAAAGCGGCTGCATCCGCCGGCACCGGAACATTATCATCCTGAATAAAATCTCCCAGGTGGCTGTCCTCTTCCTCTCCGATGGGCGTCTCTAAAGAAACAGGCTCCTGTGAAATTTTTAAGATTTCACGGACTCTCTCCACCGGCATGTCCATTTCTTCCGCAATTTCTTCCGGGCTTGGCTCACGGCCCAGCTCCTGAAGAAGCTGACGGGAAACACGGATTAATTTATTAATGGTTTCAACCATATGAACAGGGATCCGGATGGTTCTGGCCTGATCCGCAATGGCGCGGGTAATAGCCTGGCGGATCCACCAGGTAGCATACGTACTGAATTTATATCCTTTTCGATAATCAAACTTTTCCACTGCCTTAATCAGACCCAGATTTCCTTCCTGAATCAGATCCAAAAACAGCATACCTCTTCCCACATACCGCTTTGCGATGCTGACAACCAGACGCAGATTCGCCTCAGCCAGTCTTTTTTTCGCTTCCTGATCGCCTTCCTCCATTTTCTGAGCCAGCTCAATCTCTTCCTCTGCTGTCAAAAGGGGAACCTTCCCGATCTCTTTTAAATACATACGAACCGGGTCTTCAATGCTGACACCGTCAGGTACTGACAGGTCAATATTTTCAACCTCAATTTCATCTTCTTCGTCAATTAACACTTCTTCGTCATCGTCATCACTTGTGATTCGAAGGACATCAATATTGTTCTGTTCCAGAAAATCAAGAATCTTATCAAACTGTTCAGCACCAAGTTCCATTTCTTTGAAATAGTCATTGATTTCCTGATATTCTAAAATATTTTTCTTTTTCTTTGCCAGCGCAAGCAGCTCCTGAAGTTTCTGGGAAAATTTTGCCGCTTTTTCTGCTGTCTTCTGGTCCATATTTTCTGCCATTTTGTTCATCCTTCCATGAATTGTTTTTATTTTGTCCTATTCAGCTTAAAATATGCAGATGCTTTATTGCATCCAGCTTTTTCTGGTCATCAATCACCTGCTGCAGTCCCGCAATATCTGTGGGGTCTAGATGTGCTGCCCGGTATTCCAGACTGTTTTTTTTGATTCGGACAATTGTCTCTGTCAGTGCTTTTTCTCTCTCTGCCTTGCTTTCCACCGGATATATTCTGGCGTTAAAAAGCGCGGCTGCTTCTTTTTGCTGTTCCTCATCCGTAAACCGGCTGATAATACCGGCCGGATTAATGTCTCCCTGATGATACTGCTCATACAGAATCCGGGCTGCCTCATAATACAAAGGCTCCGTAAAGTCATGAGGACTGATATACTGCTCAATCACCGGAAACAGCGATGTATCTTCAATCAGCCAGGTCAAAAGCAGTCTCTGGGACTGTTTCATGCCATCGGGCTTTTTCTCTTTTTGTATTCCGCTTTTTTTCGGCTTCTGTTTTGCTGCAGTATATCCTCTTGTCCCAAGATGCTTCACCATATTGCGGAGCTGTTCAAATCCAACCTGATATCTTTGGGCAACTGCCTCTATGTAATTTTCCCGCTCCAGCTCCTCTGAAAAATTCAGAATCTTTTGAGCTACCTGCCCAAAAAACGCTGTCTTGTCCTCCGGGTCACTCATATCGTAATCCCGCTCCAGCATACGTATTTCAAACAGAAAGCTGTTTTCCGCCTGATCAATCCGCTCCTGATACCCGTTGGCCCCTAAAGCCTTTATAAACTCATCCGGATCTTTATAGGGCGTCATATTGATAACCTTTGCAGTTAATCCCGCTTCCTTTAAGATGGGCAGTGCTCTTAAGGCCGCCTTCACTCCCGCCCCGTCGCTGTCAAAGGTTAAGTACACTTCTTTTGTATAACGCTTTAAGAGGCTGGCATGGCCGGAAGTAAATGCAGTCCCCAGAGACGCCACTGCATTATCAAATCCTGCCTGATGCAGCGCAATTACATCCATATAACCTTCGCACAAAAGAATCTGTGGCTTCTTGGACGTTCGGGCAAAATTAAGGCCGTACAAATTCCGGCTTTTGTCAAAAACTGCCGTTTCCGGGGAGTTCAGATATTTGGGCTCTCCTTGGCCCGTCACACGGCCGCCGAATCCAATCACACGGTTGTTGGCGTCCATAATAGGGAACATTGCCCGGTTCCAGAATTTATCATATCCTCCCCGCTTCTCATCAATAGTAACCAGTCCGCAGTCTTTTAAAACCGAATCCTCGTAACCCTGCCGTTTTAGATACTGATATAAATCATTGCTGTATTTACTGGAATAACCAAGTCCAAAATGACGGATGGTTTCTTCTGAAAGCTCTCTTTTTTGAAAATATTCTCTGGCCGCCCTTCCCTGCTGGCTTTGCAGAAGCATATAGAAGTATTTAGCGGCTGTTTTATTGATTTCTAAAATCCTGGCCCTTTTATCTGCTTCCTGACGCTGCTTTGCAGTCATTTCCTTTTTAGGAAGCTCAATCCCTGCTCTTTGAGCCAGCAGTTCAAGCGCTTCGTGAAACGTATAATTTTCATACTGCATAATAAAAGTAATCACATTTCCACCGGCCCCGCATCCAAAGCAATAGTACATCTGTTTACCGGGGGACACCGAAAACGAAGGGGTTTTTTCATTATGGAACGGACAAAGACCAAAATAGGTGCTTCCTTTTTTCTGGAGCCGGACATATCCTGATATTACATCTACAATATCATTCCGTGAACGTATTTCTTCTATTAATTCATCCGAATAATAAGCCATGGCTGCTCCTTTCTGTTTTTATCCTGCCGGGAATATCCGCAGCATACAGGCGCTCTCTTAATACACCTGCCATGATTTCGGCATAAAATATTCCTGAAACTTTCCTATTGCATACTGATCCGTCATGCCCGCTATATAGTCTCCCACTACCCGGTCTTTACATTCACCCTGGTCAAGCATTTTCAGATACTGCTCCGGCATCAGCTCCGGATGTTCCATATAGTAGGAAAACAATCGTTCCAGCATTTCTTTTGCCTTTGCTTCCTCCCCTTTTGCTTTAGGATTTGTATAGACATGATAAAACATAAATTTTCGAAGTCCCTGCATAGCAGCTTCTACATCTTTTGACATGCAGATCTCATTCTTCCCCTGGCTCTGTATAATTATATCGTGCACAAGGGTATCTAGACGAACTCTGCTAGACATCCCAAGAACCTCTCTGTACTCTGCCGGAATCTCTTCTTCTGTCATAACATGAGCACGAATGGCATCATCAATGTCATGATGAATATATGCAATTTTATCCGACAGCCTGACAATTTTTCCCTCCAGGGTAGAGGGCATACAGCTTGTCTGATGATTCAAAATGCCGTCGCGGACTTCCCAGGTCAGATTTAAGCCCTTTCCTTCCCGCTCCAGCTTTTCTACAATCCTTACACTCTGCTCATTATGTTTAAACCCGCCGGCACACACTTCATTTAATACAGCCTCCCCCGCATGCCCGAAAGGAGTATGCCCCAGATCATGGCCCAGCGCGATGGCCTCCACCAAATCCTCATTCAGACGCAGCGCTTTAGCTATCGTCCTGGCATTCTGGGATACTTCCAGCGTATGTGTCAGCCGCGTCCTGTAATGATCTCCCTTGGGAGATAAAAATACCTGGGTTTTATGCTTCAGTCTTCGAAAGGATTTACAGTGAAGGATTCTGTCTCTGTCCCGCTGAAACACAGGCCGGATATCGCATTCCTCTTCTTTACTGTCCCGCCCTTTTGAATTTTCACTCAACGTGGCAAAAGGACTTAAATAAGTTCGCTCCAGCAATTCCATCTGTTCACGTACAATCATGGCTGCCACCATCCTTATCCAACATATCTCTGGTATTGTTTTAATTAAAAACGGAACTCCTATTTTATATATTCTGTGCCGACGCTGGATTTCCTTTATTTTTTCTTAAAAATAGTATTAAAAATCTGCTTTTCGTAAAAATTGCCTTAATCTAACGGCCATATGCTCACAATTTTTGTACCTTTTGCCCGGGTTTTCAGACAAACAGCCTGACAAAATCCTGTCCAGTTTTCTAGAGACAATTCTGTGTCCCGAATAATCCTTAAGTTTTTCCACCTGTTTTGGTTCCAGTCCCGAAATCAGAAAATACCCCAGCACCCCCAGTCCGTAAATATCCGCCCGGATATCCGGCACTGCTGTCCCATGACACAATTCCGGCGCAGCATACCCTATAGTTCCCTTCCATATCCCTGGGGACACATCAGAATGCTGCTGATATGCCGCGCCAAAATCTATAAGGGTCAGTTTTCCATCATCCTTCAGCATAATATTTTCCGGTTTCAGATCACAGAAAATAACCGGAGGCATCATATTGTGCAGGTAATCCAGCGTCCCACACAGCTGCAGCAGCCACTTTGCCGCAGTCTGCTCAAAAACAGGTCCATATTTATGAATATATGCCAGAAGAGATATTCCATGAATGTAATCTGTAAGGATGCAGATTCTCCTGGAATCTTCAAAAACATCTATAATTTTAACAGCTCCCGGCGTATCAAGCTGTGTCAGTATCTGTATCTCACGGGCTGCATCCTGCTTCACCCGGCAGTCTGTCCCGCCGCCGGAATATATGCCGATTATTTTAGCCGCCCATCTCTTTTTCAGCTTCCGGTCTCTCACAAGAAAAACATCAGAGGTACTTCCGGAACCAATCTTTCGTATAATCTCGTATTTATCTTCAAACAGCATCAGTCTGACCTCTTTTCTATTATATATATCATACTTTAACAAACGGAAGCGGTTGAAAAACAAGCCGCCTAAAAAATACAGGATAAATGTTCCAAAAGGAGTGAAGTAAATGATCTGCTCTGTGGAATGCAGCCAGGTGTCTGCAGATTTTCCCGCAAAGCAGTAAGAATGCAAAAGAATTGCCTTTACATGTCACGAAAAAACGAAAAGAAATAGATAATGGGCAGCTGTCAAAAGTACAGATTATCTAACTTGCCTCTTTTTCTGCCCCTTTTTTCATATCTAAAAATAAAAAACGGCCGGAACCGCTGATTTCTCAACAACTCCGACCGTCTATGCAGTGCAGGAAAAGGGACTTGAACCCTCATGAACGCAATGTTCACACGGACCTGAACCGTGCGCGTCTGCCAATTCCGCCATTCCTGCCCAATGCGGAAGATGGGACTTGAACCCACACGACTGCAATAGTCACAAGATCCTTAGTCTTGCTCGTCTGCCAGTTCCGACACTTCCGCAAACTTTTTGTGCCGTGTCTTACCGACTTGACTATAATACCAAACCACCCAAAATATGTCAACAGTTTTTTTTACATTTTTCTATTTCTATTACGTTCTCAAATCCCGGCAGGAATGATATAATAAACATCTAGATAACAGAAAGGATTCACGCATTCAATGAGTAAACAAAAAAACAAAAAACCGGGACATGTTGTTCTAACGATTATACTGGTTATATGTATTATTATCTTTTGTATTTCCGCCTGGCAGCTGTATAAAATATTCAGCAATTATCATAAAAGCGATACCGAATACAAGCAAATTCAAACAGATGTAACCTCAGAAACCGATGACAGCTTTTCTGTAGATTTTGAAAAACTGCAGAAACAAAATCCGGACTGTATCGGCTGGATCCGTTTTGAACATCTGGATATCAGCTATCCCATTATGCAGGGAAATGATAATGACTATTACCTTCACCGCACTTTTGAAAAGACAAATCTGGCTGCTGGAAGTATTTTTATGGATTATCAAAACGCCAGCGATTTTTCTGATATGAATACATTTATCTTCGGCCATAATATGAAAAACGATTCCATGTTCGGACTTCTGGGTGATTTTAAGGATGAAAGTACGTATAAAGAAAATCCTTATTTTTGGATTTATACCCCAAAAGCGGCGTATCGGTATGATATCTTCTCCTGCTATGTAGCAGATGCAGATACAGATACCTATACCATCTATCATGGTGAAAGTGAAGACTATACCGCATACATTCAGAAGCTGAAAAACAACTCTGCATATCCCATTGATGTGGATGTAGACGGTTCTGATAAAATCATAACATTATCTACCTGTACCGCATCCGGCTATGACTACAGATATATTGTCAACGGAGTTCTTGCAGAAACGGTGAACTATTAATCAGTTACAGGACACCCGGCAACGGACAGAGCAGTACATGCCGCCGCAGTGCGATCTGCAGCGGAGCGTTTTTTGCTCTATAGGAATCGGTACGTTTCAGCTTTATCACAACACAGTATTTCCTATAGAGTAAAAAACCTGCAGTATGAATCTACTGCAGGAAATGCACATTTATATATATTTATCAAGCACAGTGAAAACGCCTTTACTTGCCAGTGCCATAATCAGTCCCGAAATAAGATTTCCGCCAAGGACACTGAGAATAATCAGCTTTGGCTTAATATTCAAAACCCCTGCCAGAATGGATCCCGTCCATGTTCCGGTTCCGGGAATAGGAACCGCTACATAAATAAATATCGCAAGGGGACCAAATTTCTTGATCTTTTCATGGTTATTAGACGCCATTCGGTCCATCCACCCTATGAATCTGCGAAAAAGCTTTCGTTCCTTACAATACCGGTAAAACCAGTTTGTTACAAATGCAAGAAAACACACAACGAACGTACTTCCCACAAGCGCTGCCACATAAGACACAACCGGTCTTAATCCAAGCGCTACGCCAAAAGGGATTGCGCCTTTCACTTCTACTGCCGGTATCATAGATACTAAAATTGTAAACACTATCTGTCGAATAATCATTTCATTTGTTCCTCCGTACTTATTTTTACCAATTTTCATCATTCTTGTAAAGTACGTTCAGAAAATATTAATAAAAATATATAAATTTAAGTCTCGCTCTTAAGTCATCCCCCATCTGATATATAATTATAACCGCTCCGGAACAGGATGAAAATTTTTAAGCTCTTCTAACACCTCATCCCTGAATGGAATAGAGTTTTGAGCTCCTGGTCTGGTTACTGCAATAGATGACGCCATATTTCCAAACCTGCAGGCTTCCGAAATCTCTTTCCCTTCTGCCAGAGACACCAGAAATCCCGCATTAAAAGTATCCCCGGCTGCAGTTGTATCTACCGGACGACATGGTCTTGTGGGATACCGCAGAGCCTGTTCATGATTTACAACCACAACCCCCTCTTCCCCGACAGTTACAAGTACATTCTGCACACCTTTTTCCAGCAGCTTTTCTGCCGCCAGACGAATCTGCTGCATATTTGTAACCGGCATACCGGTCAGCGTCATAAGTTCTGTTTCATTGGGCGTTATAAAGTACAGACCTCTCCATATATCATCAGGAAGGGAATCCGGTGCCGGTGCAGGGTTTAGAACCACTTTTTTCCCAAGCTCCTGTCCGCGTCTGACTGCATAAAATACTGCGTCGTAGGGAATCTCCATCTGAAGCAGAATATAATCACACCCTTGAAACAGCCTGTCATGTTCCTTTAGGTAGTCCACACTGCAGGCCTCGTTGGCCCCGGGCGCCACAACAATGCAGTTATTTCCTCTCTCATTAATATAAATTACTGCCGTCCCGGTAGCTCTGTCTTCACTTATGTGAAGATTTGAAACAGATACCCCTGCATTTTTGAGCCCCTGGTACTGCATATCGCCAAAATTATCCCGGCCAATGCTTCCAAGCATAACAACCTGGCCACCCAGCTTTCCAGCTGCGCACGCCTGATTGGCGCCCTTTCCTCCATTGGAAAAGGTAAGATTTTCTCCTAAAATCGTCTGTCCTTCTAACGGCATTTCTTTTACATGAACGGACTGATCCATATTCAAACTTCCAATAACAAGTATTTTCCCCATTTTTTCCTCCCTACATCTGTGATTTTAGTAACTCTAGTTCTTCTGGTACAATGCTGTGAAGAAAAGAATTATGCTTCACTTTCTCACAGCATTCCTGATAATCCATCCACAAAACCGATTCTAGTTCTTCTTTCTGTATCCGGATTTCATCTGTCTGTATATCCTTCCATAGAACATAAATATTACTGACCTGACAATCTTTAAATGGCTTCCCGTGAAACTGTGCCTCTGTGTAAAATTTTCTCTGCCCGCAAAAAATCAGTTCTTTTGGCTGCGCTTTTATTCCCAGTTCTTCATCTAGTTCCCTCAGGGCAGATGTTAAAAAATCCATTCCCGCGGGTATATGCCCGGCACTTGAAATATCATAACAGCCCGGAAACGATTCCTTTTGCAGTCCTCTTTTCTGAAGCAGAACCTGCACACGCCCATTTTTTCTTCTCAGTATCCACACATGAGAAGTCCGGTGTCGAAGCCCCATTTTGTGAACTACAGCCCTCTCCTGTATTTCCCCGGTAGGATTCCCGTTTTTATCTACAATATCTAAAAATTCCATATTTTCTTCCTGCCAATTTTATATTAAACTAATGTTATTCTAACTGATTCTGTCAAAAAAACCAATCACTGTTTACCACAATTTGGAGGTATTTATCATGAAATTGTTAATATTATCTGATTCACACAGAAATATTCAAAATATGGTTCAGGCAGTCCGGCTGGAGGAGCCTGATCTTATGATACATCTGGGGGACCATTATCAGGATGCCATGGAATTAAAACGCCTGTTTTCAGACATTCCCTTAGAAGCAGTTGCTGGAAACTGCGATTTTGGCCAAAAACCTAGCGAAAAGCTGATTACAGTACATAAAAAACAGATACTTCTCTGTCACGGACATAATCAGCATGTAAAATGCGGGCTTTTAAATCTGGAATATGCCGCCAGAGAAAAACAGGCTGATATTGTCCTGTTCGGCCACACACACCGGATCTTTTGTGAACAGCACAATCAGCTGGCTATACTAAATCCCGGCAGTATCGGTGATCCAAGATACCCCGGCAGGCCCTCTTACGGCCTGGTTTTCATAGAAGAAGACAGCATTTTTTTGCAAACTCAGTTTCTATCTCTGTAAAACTGTACAAAGGAGCTTTTATGTCTGATCTGATCTTTCACATTGATGTTAATTCCGCTTACTTAAGCTGGAGTTCCGTTGAAAAACTAAAAAAGGGAAGTCTTGTTGATCTTAGAACCGTGCCTTCTATTATTGGCGGAGACCGAAAAAGCAGACACGGTGTCGTTCTGGCAAAGTCCATTCCCGCAAAAAAATTTGGAATACAGACCGGTGAACCTGTTGCAGCAGCTTTACGCAAATGCCCCACACTGATCATAGAACCGCCGGATCACAACATGTACCGGACATACAGCAAACGGCTTACAGAGTATCTATACTCCATCACTCCTGACATTGAACAAGTATCCATTGATGAGTGCTATTTAAATTTTGCCCCGATTTCCCATAATTATCCTTCCTCCCAGATAGCTGCCGAAAAAATCAGAAAAGAAATCCGTACCCAGATGGGATTTACTGTAAATATCGGTATTTCCTCAAAAAAAGTGCTTGCTAAAATGGCCAGCGATTTTGAAAAACCGGATAAAACCCACACCCTGTTTCCGGACGAAATTCAGACAAAAATGTGGCCTCTGCCTGTAGAACACCTTTTTATGGTGGGCCGTACCTCCGCCTTAAAGCTTCATACAATGGGCATCCACACCATCGGCAGCCTGGCAGCTGCCGACCTAGAACTTTTAACTTCTGTGTTTAAAAGCCACGGCCGGCTTATATGGGAGTATGCAAACGGTATTGACAACAGTTTTGTTGATCCAGAAACACACCAGGCAAAGGGAATCGGAAATTCAACAACGCTGTCTGAGGATGCCCGGACAATGGAAGAAATCGAAACGGTTCTTGGCAGACTTTCTGAAAAAGTTTCCCTGAGACTTCGCAAAGCCGGCCAGCTGGCCGGGACACTGACCGTTGAAATAAAGTACCATACGTTTCAGTCAGCCTCCCGTCAGATGCAGCTTCTTACTCCTTCAAACAGCAGTCAGGATATTTACCGGACCGCCAGACAGCTGGCCGGGCAGCTATGGAACGGATCTCCAGTACGCCTCCTTGGGATTCGCAGTTCAAAGCTTACCGATGCATCCCAGCCGCTGCAGATGTCAATTTTTGATTTGAATCTTTCAGGCAGCCAAACATCTTCTGCCGTCTCCGGGAAGGATACAGCCGGTAAATTCCAGAAGCTGGATGCCGCCCTGGATCAAATACGACAAAAATACGGACCTGATTCTGTCAAACGGGCCAGTTCCATAAAAAAGAACCTTCCCTGACATTCCGCCGCAGTGCGATCATCAGCGGAGCGTTTTTTTGCTCTATAGGAATCGGTACTTTTCAGCTTTATCACAACACAGTATTTCCTATAGAGCAAAAAAATCCGGACCGCCAGTAAATATCAACTGACGGCCCGGATTTTTTTACGATTACCGATACCTGATTCTAAAGATCAATTTTTCCTGTATATTCACCATTTATCACATAATAAGCGGCATTTTCTTCCGGTTTCATATATAAATCCATTTTTTTTGCAGCAATATCTTCATACATAGAACGAAACTGCTCTAGGACTTTCTGAGAAACTTCCTCCTGGGAAATTTCTTTTCCTTCATATTGAAGATATACTTTTGTCACCGGTTTCCTCATTCTGACAGCTGCCTTCTTAGCAGTTTTAGCCAGCTCCACTGTACTTTCCGATGCACTCTCAGCCAGCTTTACAGCTCCCTTTTTCGCACTTTTAGCCAGCTCCGCTGTTCCTTCCGATGCATTTTCTGCAAACTTTTCCACTTCTTTTTTCGCTGCTTTTGCTCTCTTTACAGTTTCTTTTTTAATTACAGACGCTTTTTTCTTCGCGTCCTCTTTTATTTCATCCATTCTGGTTTTTGTTTTTTTCTCTTCCATCTGTTTCTCCCTCCTGACAAAAGACTATAGATTCCAGAACTTCAAAATCCATAATGTCTTAAATTAATAATTTCTTCCGGAAATATCTTCTCCATATTTCTGAACCCATTGTAGTCACTTTCAGAAACTATGTCAAGAGTTACTATTTTCAGTGCCTGTCCCTTTATTCTGCACAAAGCTGTTCTTTTGTTTTTTTGTTTGTACTGTACCTAAGGTGCTGCTTTGTGATATACTTCACTTAATTGTCATTCCAAAAGCAGCAGACAAACCACATTAAAAATAAAGGAGCATTATGTTAAAAATAGGATCCCATATTGGCATGTCCGGCAAGGACATGCTGCTAAACTCAGCTAAAGAAGCTGCCGGATACGGCGCTAATACATTTATGGTATATACCGGCGCTCCTCAAAACACCAGAAGAAAGGATATCAGCCAATTGAATATCCCTGAAGCCTGGAACTATATGAAGGAACATCAGATAGAAGAGCTTGTTATCCATGCACCTTATATTATCAATCTTGGAAACGCCGTGAAACCGGAAACCTTTACACTGGCCGTTGATTTCCTGGCCCTTGAGCTGGAACGCAGTACAGCTATGGGCAGTCATATTCTGATCCTGCATCCCGGAGCCCATGTAGGAGCCGGAACCCAGGCGGGAACAAAAAAAATCATCGAAGGATTAAATGCCGTACTAACAGCCGATACTCCGTGCATGATTGCACTGGAAACTATGGCGGGCAAGGGAAGTGAAATCGGCCGAAGCTTTGAAGAACTGGCCGCAATATATGACGGTGTTGTACACAATGATAAACTCCGGGTATGTTTTGACACCTGTCATACCCATGACGCCGGGTATGATATTATTCATGATTTTGACGGGGTCATAAACCACTTTGACAGCCTCATCGGAAAAGATCAGATCTCTGTGTTTCACATCAATGACAGTAAAAATATATGTGGAGCTCATAAGGACCGGCACGCAAACATCGGTAAAGGAGAAATTGGCTTTGAAGCATTAAACTACATTGTACATCATCCGGATTTTGAACGTGTCCCCAAAATATTGGAAACCCCTTATATTCCGGATCCGGATAATCCAAAAAAATCTTATCCCCCCTATAAAGATGAGATTGCATGGCTGAGAAAGGAGCACATATGAAACTTATTTCCTGGAATGTAAACGGGCTGCGCGCCTGTGTCAATAAAGGCTTTCTTGAATATTTCCACGAAGCAGATGCCGATATATTCTGTATTCAGGAATCTAAACTCCAGGAGGGTCAGATTCAGCTTGACCTTCCCGGCTATTATCAATATTGGAATTATGCTGAAAAAAAGGGGTATTCCGGCACTGCTGTTTTCAGCCGTCAGAAACCGCTTCAGGTTCTGTATGGCATACAGGAAGAAAGGCATGACAAAGAGGGCCGCGTGATCACACTGGAATTTGAGACCTTTTATTTTGTAACCTGCTATACCCCCAACTCGCAAAACGAGCTTGCAAGACTTGACTACCGCATGGACTGGGAAGACAGCTTCCGCAGCTATCTTTTGCTGCTGAATGAAAAAAAACCAGTTATTCTCTGCGGTGATCTAAATGTTGCTCATAAAGAAATTGACTTAAAAAATCCTAAGACAAACCGGAAAAATGCCGGTTTTACAGATGAAGAACGAGAAAAAATGACCCTTTTACTGGACAGCGGTTTTATTGACACATTCCGCTATTTTTATCCGGAGCAGGAACAGATCTATTCCTGGTGGTCTTACCGTTTTAAAGCAAGAGAAAAGAATGCCGGATGGCGGATTGACTATTTTATCACTTCAGAATCTCTGAAAGAAAGTCTGAAAGATGCCAAAATCCATACCGACATCTTCGGTTCGGACCACTGTCCTGTAGAACTGGATATTGAATTGTAATTATTTACTGCCCCGGCATCCCGCGGGGCATTCTAGCTGTTTTCTTCCTGTGCCCAGAACAGAGCGCAGGAAACGGCCCGCCTCCATCCTTTCAGCAGATCATCACGATCTGCTGATTTCATATTCGGTGTAAACTTACAATTCAGCTGCCAGTTAGCCCGAATATCACTCTTACTTTTCCAGTATCCCACTGCCAGACCAGCAAGATAGGCTGCTCCCAAAGCAGTGGTTTCAATACAATCCGGCCGGTATACGGGGCTTCCTGTAATATCTGCCTGAAACTGCATCAGAAAGTTATTTGCACTGGCGCCTCCATCTACTTTCAGTCTGTCTAATGCTACTCCTGCCTCTTCTCTCATAGCCTCTATTACATCCCGCACCTGATAGGCTACCGATTCCAATGTAGCACGAATAAGATGTTCCTTTAATGTTCCTCTGCTGATACCAACAATGGTTCCTCTGGCATCCGGATTCCAGTAAGGTGCTCCCATCCCGGAAAATGCCGGAACAATATAAACCCCGTTGCTATCTTTTACTCTCCTGGCAAAGCTTTCCGACTGCTCTGACTGTTGGAAAAGTTTCATTCCGTCTCTTAACCACTGCACCGCAGAACCTCCCGCAAATACACTCCCTTCTAGAGCATATTGAATAGAATCACCATCACAGGCAGCAATGGTCGTCAAAAGGCCATGTCCGGATACAATTCTGTCCGCACCAGTATTCATCAGCAAAAAACATCCTGTGCCATAGGTGTTTTTTATTTCCCCTTTTTCAAAACAGCACTGCCCAAACAATGCTGCCTGCTGATCTCCCGCTGCGCCGGCAATGGGAATACCTGCTCCCATTAAATCTGCATCGGTATATCCGTAAATGCTGCTGGATTTTCTTACCTGTGGCAGCATACTTTCAGGTATCCTGAAATAATTCAGCAGTTTCTTATCCCAGCACAGCTTCTCTATATCAAAAAGCATCGTTCTGGATGCATTTGTATAATCGGTTACATGAACGCGGCCCTTTGTCAGTTTCCAGATCAGCCAAGTATCCACGGTTCCAAACAGCAGATTTCCCTGCTCCGCTTCTTCTCGTGCCCCAGGTACATGATCTAGAATCCAGGATATTTTGGCTGCACTAAAATAAGCATCCGGAATCAGTCCTGTTCTGGAAGTAACGTAAGAAGCCAGCCCGTCCCGGCACAGCTGTTCAATCTGTCCGGCCGTCCTTCTGCACTGCCATACAATGGCATTATAAACCGGTTCTCCTGTATAACGGTTCCAGACAATGGTCGTTTCTCTCTGATTGGTAATTCCAATACCCAAAATCTGCCCGGAACTAATATCTCTTGCCGCCTGAGCCTCCTTAAGAACCGCATACTGCGAAGCCCAGATCTCCTTTGGATCCTGCTCTACCCACCCCGGCTTTGGGTAAATCTGTTTTACTTCTTTTTGCGCTTTGCTGATAACTGTTCCTTTTCGATCAAATAATATACATCTAGAACTGGTAGTACCCTGATCCAGGGCCATGATATAATCCTTCATAAGTCTTTCGGCTGCTCCTTTACCGATAGGTAATAATAAATACATACGTTTTATTTTTTTCACTTATACAGTATTCCCGTTCCAGATGGAACTGATTTCTTAAACGAATCTGTTTTTTTACAAATCCAATCTCACCGGAATACATAACAATCGTGCCATTTTTCTTAACCAATTCTGATGCCCGCGTAAAAAACATTTCGTATAGCTTTTCCAGTCTTTCATAAGACATGGAGCCTTTCACCGGCATATCTGTAATAATTTCATCAAATAAATATTCATGCCTGAAATCCGAAAAATCACGATTAATATAATTTATGTTCATCCCGGCAATTCTGGTGTTAGCCCGGGCTTTTTCTACTGCCTCCCCAAAGATATCCAGGCCATAGCTGTCTCTTGCCGGTTCTAAATAATTCCGCTCTATCAGCATGGTTCCCACACCACAGAACGGATCAAGAACCTGTCCGTGTTCTGTCAGATAATTCTTTGCAAGAGCCAGAATCCCTGCTGCCGCAAAGGGCTGCATCCCCGCTGAAATATGATATCTGCGGTATGCAAACCGGGTATCTGGTATCGTCAAAAGCTTCACACACGGATAAAAGCTCCCCTCTTTATTCTGAATCAGACGGATCTCTATTTCGTAATGAGAGGCCGAATTAATCAGCTGTCTTTCAAACAGTTCTTCTAGCTGCGCCGCCGCCTTTTTTGAAAACCTGCTTCGCTCCTCTAAACTCATTGGACCGGTAACACCAAGGCGGAAATAATACGGACCGTCTTCTTTGTGATTCTCTTTAAGAATCTGCTTAAGATCTGACTGATACAGCCATTTAGCAATTTCGTCAGCATCTCTGGGCAGTTCTTTTTCTCCGTGAATAACAAAAAGCAGTTCTTTAAATGTTCTGATTTTAAGAATCTGCTTAAGATCACAGGTCTTCGTTCGAAGACCCGCCCCGGTTTTCACCGTCTGGCTTCCGGTAACCTGGGCAGCTGTAAGGTCTCGAAATGCCGGTATTGTAGTTAAAATTACTTCATTCATCCTCTGCCAGCCCTGAAACGTATGCTTTTTCACACCTTCCACAGATAAGATCAGCTGCTGAAGCTCTCTCATTTCATTTTGTATATGTTTCTTTTCTTCAATCTCACAGCTCTTTTGGGAAAGTTCCTGCAGACGCTTTTTAAAAAGCTCTAGATACTCCTGACAGGGAAGCTCACCCAGCGCCCTTAGATATTCAGCCCGTACAAACATGGTCTCTTCTGCTTCATATGCATCCACAAGTACATCCACAGCATCCGCACAATGTACAATCCCCAGGATGCTTGCAGCATTTTTTCGTATTTTGGGATCTTCTTCCACAAGAAGCTTCATGATAAAATCACAGCATCCATCTGTCAGTTTCTGAAACTGCTTTTTTCCGTTTTCTGTTTTCAATTCCTGCTTTAGTGTAATTAAATTCTCTCTTATATTTTCTTTGTTTAAAATATTTTCATATTCTTTTCTCATGATCTTTTTCTTCCGTCACTTTTCCATTTCTCAGTATAGTTTTCTACATCCTGTTTAAACTGCTCCCATGCATCCTCATGTTCCACAAAATACAGCGGACACTTTTTCCCTGTCACATCATAATGCCGAATCACATCATCTGCAGACAGTTGAAACTTTCCGCACAGCCAGGCGGTAAGGTGCACCAGACTGTTATATGTTTTCTTATTAAATTTTCCGTCTTCCTTTTCATGGCAGCACTCTATTGCAATGGTATCTGTATTTCTTCCATTAGACGCATATGCGATCTCAGCCGTTGGAATGCATTGAACAATTTCGCCGTCTATTCCAACGATAAAATGTGAACTTGCTTTTGTAATTTTGGAATCTTTCAGTCCTTCAAAATAATCCCGGTTCTGCATCGCTGTACTTCCCGGATTGGCAGTATAATGAATCACAATCCCTTTTACTTTTGCCATGGCAATCCCGGGTCTTGAGTAAGGATTTACCGTCAGCAGTTCCACATCGTAATCAGGAGCTTCCTCTACTGCATCTAGCGCATCTAATCTGCCTTCCCTGAACTGATTGATCTTTACAATACTGACAACAATCAACACAAGAAGCACAACACAGCCCAGGAAGCGGCCGGCCGCCTTCTTTTTTCCTTTTTTTCTGTAACTACCTGTCATGCCGGATGAGGCACCTCTTTTCTTTTGAATTTATTTATAATACCAGAGTACTATGCCTGTATCATACGATACAAAACCATCATTTCAGCATCTCTGTCATCCGTTTTTTTTAAATCCATTATAGTATAGCATAGCAAAATCTGAAATCCAATGAAAGTTTCACAAGGCTCATTATCTAAGCCTTGTACGAAAGTCAGAAGTAATTCTTTCACTTCCCACAGATAGTTCCAAAGGTACTTCTATTTTCCGGTTATCCTTTGTCCACCCTTCTACTGTCACCTGATATGTTCCTTTTTCAGCCTTCAAAGGTACCTGAAACAAATAACTGCCTGTAACAAACGTTTCCTCCAGATTCGATTCTAAATCAGAAGTCCCATATACTGCATCTTTCAACAGTTTTTCCTGCTCATCATAGTATTTCAGCTCTTTTGAACTGCCTGTATCCGGCCATACAATCCGAACCTGTTTTAAATTTCTGCACCGAAATACAATTATTCCGGTATCACCGGCAGAAAATGTCCGGTAAACCACATCTGTTTTCTGCCCCTTCATCAGTCCCCGCAGCCAGCCGGTATGATTATACAACCAGGCTTCTAAAACAGATACATGCTCTTCTGACCATCGGGCAGTAAGTGTCAGACTTTTGTTTGTATCATATTCCGCCTTGGTTTCCGAATAAATTCTGTGATTGCTGCCCTCCCAGAAGGAAAACTCCCAGCCCGCCGCCCTGATATCCGGATTTAAAATCTGAGGCTCCTTCAAATCAAGAACCACCGGTTCCATCCAGTATTTTTCCTGGCTGTAAACAGAAAGCAGAATATCATCATCCACAGCTCCCGGTATCTGCCTGCTGCCCGTATCATAAGATATTAGATAGCTCTCACTAAGATAGATATCTTTATCTGAAATAGTTCCGGCTATCCTGCCGCTGACTCGGCTGCCATCCCGAAGCTTTGCCTCCGCCCCTGTATCTGTATGAGAAAACGCCAGCTCAAACCGCATATGATCCTTTTTGTCATACAGGGTATCCGCTCCGCTTCCCTCCGGGTAAGCTGTCCGCACAAGTACCCGCCCCGGCCTTCGGTCACTCCCTTTATCCGTATCAAGCACAGCCACAGGCTCCTCTGTGGAAGTAAGCTTTCCCGTAATCTCTATCGCGCATCCGGGATCCAGAAATACGGTATTTCCCCGTTTCACAACAGCACTTCCCCACAGATAGAGTCTGCTTCCTTTTCCACACCGGATCCCCTGGCCTTTTCCGTAATTCTTATATATACTTGTTCCGCTGCCAACCGTTACTGACGCCGAACCTCTTACAGTAATACCGTCTCCTCCGGATTTCGAACCGTTCTCATATATGGCTGTATCCAAAATACTTCCTGTTCCACAGGTTCCTGCTGTCGACTTATAAAAGCAAATGCCTCCTCCCTCTTTCTCTGAACGGTTTTGATAAACCTGACAATTTCTGATTACCGTCTTTCCCGCTGTTATAATTCCTCCTCCGTGATTTCCATTTTCAGCCCGGTTTCCGGAAACCACCGCACCTTCTACATGTAAACGGCCTCCCAGACTTTTTATCCCTCCTCCCCCATTTTCAAGAGACCTGTTATTTTGTACCTTTACGCTTCCTTTGATATACAGCATATTCTTCTCAGCAGAAGACTCAAAAATCCCGCCGCCATCACCGGACGCTGTATTACTGCTGATTTGTATATTACCTGTCCGCTGGTTATGCTCTTTAGTATCATCACAATTTACATAGCACTCCGCATATACCCCGCTGGCCTCCTGGCCCATTCTGATGCCTCCTCCCTCCCCGTTTGAGTCTCCTCCTCCATACAGTTCAGATACCTGCACCCCACGGGAACTGTCTGCACGGTTGCTGCTGACTGAAATAGTTCCCTCCATAAAAAGTTTACCGGATGCTGCATTGATTCCGCCTCCTCCGGCGGCGCCTTTGGAAGTATTATAATCAATTCGGATCTTTTTCTTTCCTTCAAGCACAACCGTTCCAAGAGAATATATTCCCCCTCCCGCTCCCAGCCGGTACTGCTTCTTTTTCCCCGTTGTCCGATTCTCTCTGGCATAGTTTCCGCAAGCGGAGGTATTTTTATCTGAAGATTCATAACAGCCTGTACTTCCCCCGATGCGTCCCCCTGTAACAGTCAGTTTACAGCCTTTGTCTACATAAATCCCGCCTCCTGCCGCTGCCCGGTTGGCCGCAATTACGCCTCCTGACATGTTCATAACCGCCGACTGATATAAAAATATACCCCCTCCTAAAGAGCCGGATTCTGTATCCGAGCCAAGACGTCCATTATTCCAGACCGCGCCGCCTGTCATAGTTAGAGTTCCGCCTTTTTGTTCGATTCCATGCGCTCTGCTTCCAGAAATTTTCTCACTCCCGGAGACGGTCTCATCCGCCTTCTTTTGCCCATTCAAAGTAATCGTTCCACCGCTGATTAAAGTCCTTCCCAAACTATATATTCCTACTGCATTCCCAACTACACTGCTTCCCTGATACAGACATATATCTGCATTGCTGCTTAGTGCCTGTATCCCATATTTCATCCCTTTTCCGGTCAAGTCTCCTACCGTTCCATAACAGTCAAAAACACCTCCCTCTGACAGGCGAACCGCTGACTGAGCACAGCCCTTCTGATCAATCTGTACCCCTGTTCCAATACACAGTCTGGCATCTTGAACATTCAATACACATTCCATTTCATATCTATTTTCCTGTGGAGCAATTTTCTGGCTGCTTCCGGACAAAGTCACAAACAGGGTGTCTTTCTTAATTTTCACTTCCGAATCACAGTTGATCTGATCAATTAAAAGCACTTCCCCGCAATGAACGCTGTCCTGCACATTATTCAGTGACTGCATATCCGATGCACACACAGCGCTTGCATACCCCTGTTCTGATATTACAGCTCCGTCGACCACAGTATCTTTTACCATAAATCCTGTTTCTTCATCAAAAAAATACCAGTCCCTTTCCCCGTTTTTTTCTGTAAACCGCCAGCCCACCGCATAAAAATTTTCTTTTTCATAATAACGCTCTCCAAAAATTCCGTCAGATAACACGTAACACCATGCCCCAGAAGAGCTCTTCTGACGGGAAGCACTTAAAATTTTATCAAATCTGCTCTCCTGCTTTCCTTTACCTTTTGAAATCTCTGCCTGTCTGCTTATATCCTTATGTACCATTCTGCTCAGATCATAAATATTCCCGGTAAAAGTTTCTAAACTGCTCACCGGACCTGTATCTGCTTTTGTAAAATTCTGCTTTTTATGTTCCTGGCAAAAAACAGTCAGAATACCAGCAATCAGGCAAACAGCCAATACCCCGCATACTCTCCCGGCAGATTTTCGTTTCACATAATCCCCTCCTGTGCTGCCGGCAGCGTTATAATCGTCTCATCCCCGTCTCTTAACAGTTCTATCATCCGTTCCGCTTCCCTCCTCTCCATAATCACACAAAACATTGTACAGGGCTGTTTTCTGTCTGAAGCATCTACTTTATTTCCATTCTCATCCAGAGCCTCTTTCACATAGACATTTTCAGCCACGCACAAATACTTTGTTGTTCCGTATTCTGTCATCCTCACTGTTCCCACATTGATCCTGTCCCCGCCCCGGATATGTCCTCCTGCACTGTCAGAAACAGAAGATGCTGTCAAAGCCAGTTCTGTGGGTTCTTCCATTTGTTTTTCCAAATCTTCGGGTTTATAAAAGTCATCTCGTACAATAATCTCTCTGTTATGAACAGAACTTCCGGTTGTATAGCCTACCAGCCACCGGATATCCTCAGGCGCATCCTTCGGTATCAGTTCCTTATTTACCTCTTTTGTGCAAAACAGTTCATTCACATTATTTTTGGTAATTTTCACTCCCTGCTCAATATCACTTTTGGCCACAACAGCCGCTTTCACTTCTCCCCGGGACAGGGCAGATACACCGGCCGCATAAAAAATGCCTGCCAGCAAAACAGACACCGCCACAGATACCGCAGTAAATGCCAATTTGTCTTTCCACTTTCTTTTCTTTTTCATTTATTCCTCCAGACTGCTCACTACATCCGTGAGAATATCCAATTCCACCGGCAGCGTTTTCCCTCCATATGCCTTTATGCCAAAACGTATTCTGACATACACAGAAGTCCCGCAGATTTCCTTTTTTCTTCCATTATGCATCTGTATATAAATACTGTTCCCACTTTGCCTGCCAGTTTTTTTTCGAACCCGCTGCCCAAAAGACAGCTGTTTTTTTATATTTCCAATCTCTGACACCCGTCTATCCTTTGCAATGCCATTCCCCGGTAAAAACTGCAGTTTTCCTTCTGCCGTTAACAGATCTGTCTTATAGACAGAGCCGTAAGATACATTATATAAGTCCAGTACTTCTACAGAAAACGGCATCTCTGATGAAAAATATACAGAGCGCGGATCCGGATAAAAACCTTCATCCAAACTCAGACACTGCCGGAAAGACTGCATAAAAGCTTCCTTTGCTCTGGACAAATCGGTAATGACCAGTTCTCCCTCACTGCTGTAAACCTCAAGATCCGGTGTCTGCCCGGCAAGTGCAGCAAAGGCCAGCGCATCCTGCACAACATAAAGCGCAGAACACTGCAGCATATAGCTGCAAACCGCACCGCCCAGAAAAAGCAGCAGAAAAATCCCCGCCAGCGACCACGGAATAACTGCCATTCCGGAATCCTTTATCTTTTTATATTTCCACATATTTTAACTTTCCACACGCAATATTCTTTAATGCTTCCCTGTTGAACTTTGTATCCTGATTATCTCTCTGCTTCGGTTTTCATCTAAATAACCGGATGTTAAAAACGGGAAATCCCATTTTACGTTTCCAGTAATCTGAACCTCCACTTTACTTCCATAGACTGCCGGGTCAAAACTTGTAACTTCTCCCCATCTTCCATCTGACTGCCGGATTCCCCGGACCTGTATTTTCCCCTGACAGACCCCTGCCTCTAAAAGCTGTGCAGATAACTCCTCCCTGGTATCTTCATCCAGATATCCCCAGGTTTCCAGCTGCAGCACGGCTCTTCTGGCTGTCTGGTCTATAATATTTTTCAGCTGAATCTGTTCCAGAAAAGATACTGCCAGAAACATTATGACTGCCAAAGCCAGGATACTTACAAATAGCGTCAGTATATTTTCCAGAAATCCCCTGTCTTTTCTTTTTATTATATCTGCCACTTTCTTTCCTGCTGCCCTCCAGCTCTTTTTAGAGCCCCTGAAACATGCTTGTTATTTTCTCCTCCAGATCTGAACACAGCGAGAGAATAACCGGCTTTAAGGCTGCAGATAAAACCAGTACAAGAGCTACACCAATCACACACATAGCAATGACAGTTATAACATGACTCTCTCCTCTGTCTCTTTTTAATAAAAAAGCCTGAAATCCTATTCTTATCCGAATCCACACATATTCCATCATTTCTTTTAATTTCTTTTTCATTCCGTTTCCTTTCCCGTCTGCTTATGTCAGAATCCCTGTTATAGAATCATAAAAAGACATTGCCAAAAGATAAATTGCCGTTAAGATAATTACAGAAAAAATCAGAAGGCTAAACGCCAGTACTCTGCGCTCTACCTGATTTCTTCTGCGGACAAGAAGCTGTCTCTCCATATCTGTAATCTGTTCTGTCATATCCCCCAGCATCCTGGTCATTCGCCCGCTCTGCCCCGCCTGAAGGATAATCACACAGAACTGATCTATATACTCATTGTTAAATTTACACTCAAACTCCTGCACAGCAGCCGTAATATCGCTGGTTGCTACAATTTTTCCATTCATTTCCAGCAAAGCTTGTTTCAGCCTCCTGTTTGCTGTGGCAAGATAACATACAGCCAGCGTATTTGTAAGATACATCCCTGCTTTTGTCTGTATTTTTACATATTCATACAACCGCCTGATATCCGGCATCATCCGAAGATTATCCCGGTAATCCGACAGCTTAAGGGCACATTCCGGAAGCCAGAAACCTGCTATTCCGGCTGCACCTGCTGCCAGACAGATAACCGCAGGCCGCCCCAGAAATATCCCTGCTGCCAGACCGCTTACATTTCCAAGAAAGAAACCTGTCAGAATACGAACCCGGAAATATTTCTGCTCCGTAATCCCCGGAAACCAAAAACAGGCCCCTGTTTTTTGTAAAAACACCTCCCGCCGGCCACTTATTCCAATCATCCCCCGCTCCTTTCCTGATCTTTCAGACAAGTGTTCCATATCATAAATAAGAGCACCATACACCAGCAGAGTACAATAATCCTTCCAGGCGCATATTTCAGAATATCTCTCATAGAAATCCGTGTCATAGCGGTAAGCATTCCCATCATAACCACTCCCATCAGCAGTATAAAAGCGGTCTGAATCCGTCCTTCCTTTGATATTTCTTTTTCCTCTCTCCGGGCTGCTATATAATGCTGCAGGCTCTGCCGCATATCTCTAAGAACCTCACTGTAATTTGCTTCATTCCTGGAACAGATTTCAAGATTACGTATTATCTCCTGAAATTTTGGATGTTGAATCTGATAAATCAATTCCCAGACTGCATCGTAACGGTTTCCAGTCATCACCGCCTGGCGGCTGCACGCAATGACAGCACTCCTTAAGGGTTCCTTTAAATAGCGGCCGGTTCTCTCCAGAATACGAAACAGATCCTGCTCTGATCTGCTGAAATTATCCACCAGATTCAAAAATGGAAGAAGCTCTCTTTCTGTTTGATTTAATTTTCTTAACCGCAGCACTTTTAACCCGTAACTGCCTGCGAAAAGTACCGCGCCCGGCCACAGCAGAGTCCATGCCGCCTTCCCCCCTGACTTCTGGATTATCATGATTAAAATCAGAAAACCGCCAGCTGCTGCAGATATAAGCAGCAGTCCATACAGCTGTGAGTTTAAAAACGGAAGCTTCTTCTTAATCTGGCTTTGAACAAAATACTGGTCCCACTTTTGGATCCATGGTATTTTTTCCTGCTCTCCATATTCCATCATCACTTCTACATACTGATTCATACGTTTCTTCTGAACTTCCTGGGTACTCCAAATCAGTGTCTCCCAGCCTGTTTTTATCCATCTGCGCTCTGCAGACAGATTTAAAAACCGATAGCAGTTAAAAAACATCATGATTCCTAACACACCGCATCCGGACATCATCAGTATCCTGGCACTTACCGGAACTTCTAACTGTAACATCCCATTCCCCCTTTTAGTATCTCCCCGAGCCGGTTTAATCCGGTTTCCCGATTATAGATCTCTCGATAGATTAAATTCCCCTCCGCGGCATCATAACCCGCCGTCTCCGTAATTTCACAGATTTTAAAATCCTTTACAAAGATAATGGTCCTAAGATCCTGAAACATCTCAAGCACCTGCTCCCTTGTATAATCTCCGGCATATTTGGCATAATCCGAAAGCTTTATCATGGCTTCCCGGGAAGACATGGCATGAAGGCTGGTCCAGCATCTGTGTCCGGTATAGGAAGCATTCAAAAAATACAATGCCTCACTCCCCTTTATCTCCCCAATTACAAAGTAATCCAAATCCATTAACAGCCCGTTTCTGGCCAGATCCTCCAGCTGATAATTAACAGCAGCATCTCCAAAACCTGTCACAATATGCTGAAACATCATTTCCGGATGCGTATGACTGAACAGTTCTTCATTTTCCTGAATCACCAGACAGCTTTTATCTTTGGGAATCATATCCAAAAATGCATTCATTCCGGTTGTCTTACCAGACCCTCCTTTCCCGCACCAGACCATCCCACCGTCAGATGATACCTGTCTGATAAGATATTGAGCTATTTCATCCGTTAAAAATTCCTTTTCCACCAATTCTCCCACCGTAATTTTAGTCTTTGGAATCTTGCGGATATGAATATACGGCGTTTCAACAGAGTTTACAAATGGCGTTGTCACATTAAATCTGAGAATAAAATCTGAATCTCCTTTTCGGTCTGTCCAGCTTGCTACCGCATTCACCGCACTTAATGAACGTTCTCCTTTGGTTGCGCAATAATCGGCAAATAGTTTCAAATCTTCCGGTGTGTCAAAAACAGCAGCGGATTTTTCTCTTTTCCCTTTCCGTTTCACCCGGATATTGTCGTAGGACATAATCCGGATATCTGAAATCTCCGGATCTGTAATCAGCCCGGAAATTACCCGGTACCCCCAGATATGCCGGATTACCTCTTCCATTACAAGCCCTGTATAGCAATCGTCAAGACGCAGTACCTGCACCAGATACTGTCTCACAAGGTCTAAAAAAGCCTTTTTCGACAATTGCCCCCGGTACATTCGGTTCAAAACAGCAGCCTCCTGGGTGGCATAATACTCCATTACATTTTGAACTGCTTTTCTGACATCATTCATACGCATCCTCCCCTGAACATTCCCGATTCCACATTTAACTCTGCACCTGGCAGAAAAACACCAGCAGGCCCCTGCTTTATTTCGCCGTATGAGCCGCACATTCAAAAACTACCGTTTATAAAAAAACAGCTCCAGCAGAACATAGCTGCACAGCAGATGAATAGTAAAAGGTCCGCCCTTACATTTTCCTGCAGCATAATTTCTGATTCCTGCTGAAAAGAATGAGACGCACAAAAACAGTGTCTCTGCAGCAATGAGAGCTACTCCTCTGCTCCTGGTGCTAAACAGTAAAAACATGGACATAATCATATACCAGTCCGCCTTTCCAATATTACCTGCCCTGCACAGCTTACTGATTACCAGCAGAAAGGCTCCTGAAATACAAAGATTTTCAGGATAGAAAGGGATTCCGTTTCTATGTCTGGCTGTCCATATTAATAAACAGACCAGACACTCCAGATAACTGACAGCTCTTGGTATCATCTGCTCCTTTTCATCAAACCAGACAACAATTCCAAAACATACATAAGCAAGGAATTTGGATAACAGCAGATATCACTTCCTCCCCAAAATTTTAATTAACTGTGAGAATTACCCGCGACGTGCGGAAAGAATCAAGATCATTTTTAAGATATAAAAAGTATAACAGGGATCAGAACATAAAAACAGTTGGGATGTTTTACAAAAAACCAAAAAGAAAAAAGTGCCTGCCGTCAAAAAAAACTAACAACAGACACTTCTAAAACTATAAAATTCCTGAAAAGCTCCGGCCTTATGACCTGTACAAAATTCTCCATAAAGTTTGTGCAATTTTATTTTCTTTCAAAATACGCCTGCATAAGATCTAATGTGTGGCAAAGCTGATCCGGCAGATGCGCCATAGAAATAAACATGGCTTCAAACTGTGCAGGTGCCAGATAAATTCCATGCTGAATCATATAATTACAGTAATCCGCATAGGCCTTTGTATCGGAAGTTTTTGCGCTGTCATAATCCCTGACTTTCTGATCTGTAAAAAAGATGCTTCCAAGAGAGGCAATATGATTTACCTGATAGGGCAGTCCCCTCTCTTTCAGCATTTCTTTTATGCTTTCAAAGAACCTGTCAGCTTTCTGATTCAGTTTCACATAGTAATCCGGATGACTCTTTAAAATCGAAAGCTGCGCAATCCCTGCAGCCATAGCAACAGGATTTCCGCTTAACGTTCCGGCCTGATATACGCCGCCGCACGGGGAAACAACTTCCATGATCTCTCTGCGGCCGCCATAAGCGCCTACCGGCATACCTGCACCGATAATTTTTCCGTAAGTGGTCAGGTCCGGAGTTACTCCAAAATATCCCTGAGCTCCGTCTGCCTGCAGCCTGAATCCCGTAATAACTTCATCAAAAATCAGCAGCGCTCCGTATTTCGTACACAGCTCCCTAAGCCCCTGCAAAAATCCGTCCTCCGGAAGTACCGTTCCCATATTGGCAGCCACCGGTTCTACAATCACAGCCGCAATTTCTTCCGGGCAGCGCTGAAAATGCATTCTGACGCTGTCCAGATTATTATATTCCGCACTGAGAGTATCCTGTGTGCATCCAGCCGGCACACCCAGAGAATCCGGCACACCTGCTGTCATAACCCCGGATCCGGCTTTTACTAAAAGTCCGTCTGAATGCCCGTGATAGCACCCGGTAAACTTAATAATTTTATCCCTGCGGGTATAGCCTCTGGCCGTGCGGATGGCACTCATCACCGCCTCGGTGCCGGAATTTACCATGCGGACCATTTCTATGGACGGAACCATACTGCAGACAAGTTTCGCCATTTCCACTTCGATCTTAGTGGCGGCCCCATAGCTTAAACCGCGTTTTGCATAATCCACAACCGCATCGAAAACAGCCGGATGGTTATGCCCAAGAATCATCGGCCCCCAGGAACCGATAAAATCTATATACTCCTGATCATCCTCATCCCAGATCAGCACCATATCCGCTTTTTTTATAAAACGCGGCGTTGAACCGATGGACCCAAATGCCCGCACCGGTGAATTTACACCCCCGGGAATATAAGTTACCGCTTCTTTAAAAAGTGCCTCTGATTTTGTCATTAGCCGATTCTCCCTTCATCCATGCACGTTGCAAGCTCTTTGGCAAAATATGTAATATAAATATCCGTCCCTGCCCGGTATGCGCTGGCAGCCACTTCACACATAATGGATGTTTCATCAATAAATCCTGCCGCTGCTGTAGTTTTTATCATAGAGTATTCTCCGCTGACACTGTACGCCGCCACAGGAATATCCACCATATCTTTCGTTTCCCGGATCAGATCACCAAATGCCATGGCAGGTTTCACCATAACAATATCGGCACCTTCCTCCACATCAAGCATTACCTCTTTTAATGCCTCACGGCGGTTATGATAATCCATCTGGTAAGTCTTCCGGTCTCCAAAAGCCGGCGCCGAATCTGCCGCATCCCGAAACGGACCGTAAAATGCAGACGCAAACTTTGCAGAATAGGCCATAATCGGTGTATTAATAAACCCATGGGCATCCAGAGTACTTCTAATGGCAGCCACACGTCCGTCCATCATATCTGAGGGCGCAACCATATCAGCTCCGGCCTGTACCTGAGACAATGCTGTTTTTGCCAGCAGCTCCAGTGTTTTATCATTATCTACATCATGACCGCACAGCACACCGCAGTGTCCGTGAGATGTATACTCACACATGCAGACATCACCAATATAGTACAGCTGCGGGCATATTTCCTTGGCCCGGCGAAAAGCCTTCTGCACAATTCCATCCTGGGCATAGGCCTGGCTTCCTGCTTCATCTTTGATATCCGGGATGCCAAACAGCATCACACTGCCCACTCCCGCCTCTGCAAGCTCTTCTAGTTTTTCTCCCATCCGGTCCACACTGTAGCGGTACTGGCCAGCCATAGAAGGGATTTCTTCTTTTATATTACTGCCCTCCACCACAAACATGGGATACACCAAAGATGCCTTGTCCATTCTGGTTTCCCTTACAATCTTCCGCAGTCTTTCACTGCTGCGCAGTCTTCTTGGTCTTTGTACCATATCCATTTTGTATTTCCTCCCGGTATCTTTACATTTCTATTCCTTTTCTAGCAGAGATTCCCTGTTCAAAAGGATGTTTTACTTTTTCCATTTTCGTGATATAATCTGCAAGTTCTTTCAATGCTTCCGAAGGATTTCTTCCGGTAAGCACCACCTCTAACTCCTCCGGCTTTCCTTTCAGAAAATCAATGACAATGCTCTCATTTAAAAGTCCGCTGTTTATAACATCCAGCACTTCATCCAGAATCAGAAGACGGCTGTGCTGCTTTACGGCAGTCTTTGTTACATCCAAAAACAGCTGCTGATAGGCTTTCCCGGCCTTTTGCTTTGTTTCTTCATCCATTTGAAATGTAAAACCAAAGCGGGTATCACAGATCATGACTTTTATATTATCTATCTCTTTTAAAATTTTAATTTCTCCGGAGGTTCCATCTTTTAAAAACTGACTGTAAACAACAAAATAACCGCATCCGGCGCACCTTACAGCCAGCCCCACAGCTGCCGTTGATTTTCCTTTTCCATTGCCTTCATAAATATGAATCAGCCCTTTCATTCCTTGTCCTCCCCTTTGATTTTTGTTCCAATTCCGCAGATCACCCGGTAAACCGCATCTGACTTTTCTGCCAGCATACAGCAGATTCTGCCGGTGGTCTCCCGCCACTGCCTGTCAAATGCATCTGCCGGCACAATCCCGCAGCCAAGTTCCGCCGCACAAATTACAACTCCCGGATTTTCTTCCGCCAGCTGTCCGGCTTTAACTGCCGCATGATTCTTTTCCCGCAGCTCCCTTGCAATCCACTGCTCAAAATTGATAATCAGATCTGCCCTGCAAAGCTCATCAAAATCTGCGGCGGCACCATCCGCAATTCCCTCTGTGATCTGAAATGTTTCTTTTGCAAATGCCTGTTTTCCCTGAAAACTTCCGCCTGTAATTAAAACCATATATGATCTCCTATTATAACTGCCAGCGCCATTACCATTTCGCAGATCTGCAGGAAAAAGCCCTGCGTATCTCCGGTAATCCCGCCAAACCTGCTGTATGACAATTTCCGGCAGGCAGCAAATACCAGTAATGCCGATGCAGCTGCGCAGATTCCCAGAAAAAAATTCATCCGGATCATCAGAGCCACCGCCGCGGCTGTCTCAATTACTAATACAACTCTGCACTTTTTTTTGTCTGCTCCATCTGCAAAGGCAGCCGCCAGCCCACTGTTTTTCGCACATTGAAAGGAAGCGATTCCAAATCCGCTTAAAGCCCGGCTTAGAACAAATCCAACTGCCAGAACCCCAAGAGCCTCCTGTCTTACTTCCGACCATATTCCAAAAGAGAAAACAAAATAGGCACAGCAGACAATAATAGCAAAGGCTCCCGCATGGGAATCTTTCAATATTTCCAAACGCCGTTCCTTTGTCTGCCAGGAGCTCAATGCATCCGCAGTATCAAGCAGTCCGTCCAGATGGATTCCCCCGGTAATCAAAACCGGAATCATTAAAAACACTGCCGTACGAAATGCCGTTCCAAAAGGCAGAAGTTCACTGACGGTTCCCCACAAGAACACAAACGCACCTACAGCCAGACCAACCACCGGGAAAAAACAGAGGGCAAACCGCATATTTTTCTTATTCCATTGAATCTGAGGCATTGGTATTTTAGAATACATGGAAAATGCCACAATCATACTTTCCAGAAGATTCATCTGTCATCCCCCTCCCAGGCAGTACTGCCTTTTACTTGTATAGAAATTCCATGCACCACTTCATAAACGGCATCTGCAGCCTGCGCCAGTTTCTGATTGACCTGCGCCATCACAGAAAGATATTCCATCGTACTTTCCTCATATATAATTCCGTCTGAAAATACCTGATTCGTTACTACAACCACATGCTCTGCCTGACTTAAAAGGGCACGGATCCCCCGAAAAATCCAATCTGCCGTATGTTTGCTTCTGCCGGCCGGACTGTACATTTCGTTTGCCACAAGATTTGACATACATTCCAAAAGAACCGTGCTTTTCTTAGGAATCAGCAGCTTTTCAAGTCCCGTATAGCATTCATATGTTTCAAACTTTTTTGTGCTGCGCATATTCTGATGCCGCCGGATCCGCTGCAGACTTTCCTCATCATAAGGCTCCATGGTGGCTATATAAGCTTTTAAATCCGGACATAATTTTACACAGCAGTTCTCAGCAAACTCTGATTTGCCGCTGCCGCTGCCGCCAATTACCACGATTAACATAAACACGCTCCTGTCATCTGTTATCAGTTCAGAGGCACATAAGTTTCAATATTGGCCTCATCAAAAGTACTCATCTGCTGATAAACCAGCAAAGCAAGGTCCAAAACAGGAAACAGTGCTACAGCCCCGCTTCCTTCTCCCAGACACATATCACAGGTCAGAAACGCTTCCTTTTTAAGCGCCTCCAACAGCATACCTGCCGCCGGCTCCTTGGATTTATGGGATGCCAGTATGTAATCCCTGCACCCCGGAGCAATACGCACCGCTAACAGCGCTGCTGCCGCTGATATAAATCCGTCCATAACAACAGGCATTTTAAGAGCCGCACCGCCTAAAAAAACACCAGTCAGTCCGGCTATGTCAAATCCCCCTACCTTCGCTAAGATGTCTATGGGATCCTGGGGATTTGGTTTCAGCCGGCTAATGGCTTCTCTGATTACAGCCACTTTCCGGTCAAGCCCATGGCTTGACAGCCCGGCTCCCCTTCCGGTTACAGTTTCCGGTTCCTGACCAAGCAGTACAGAAGTTACCGCACTGCTGGTGGTAGTATTTCCGATGCCCATCTCTCCGGTAGCGGCAATCTGATACCCGGCCTGTTTTAACTCACAGACTTTTGCAATTCCCACTTCAATTGCATCCACAGCCTGCTGCCGGGTCATAGCAGGCTCTTTTGCCATATTTTTTGTTCCGTACGCTATCTTTCTTTTTTCCACCCGGGGAGTATCTACCGCCATTCCGATATCCACCGGAAAGATTCCGGTTCCCGTCTGCCTGCACATAATAGACACACAGGACTTGGTATCCAGAAAATTCTCAGCCACCACGGCCGTCACTTCCTGCCCGGACTGCGTCACACCTTCTTCTACCACCCCGTTATCTGCGCACATAATAATCAGAGCCTTTTTATCCAGACATACTTTTGGAGTTCCCATAATGCCTGCCAGCTGAACCACCGCCTGTTCCAGCTTTCCAAGACTTCTTAAAGGCTTTGCAATCTGGTCCCAGTGCTTCCAGGCCTCTGCCTTGGCTTCTTCATTTAAAGGCTGTATTAATCTGACCGCTTCTTCTAACTTCATAATCCTTCTCCGTTTGTAATTGGAACCTGCCGGCTGCGGCAGCTTCATTTTATTTAAAAAGTGTAGCATTTTTCGATTTTTACGTCAACGAACCCCATATTTCTCCATAAAAAATACAGTTTCTCAAAAATAATTCCATTTGTTTTTCTTGTGGAAACTGTCTAATTTTAATTACATTTTGTTTATTATCCAGTACAACCTGCTTTAAAAAATATACTTTCTGGCATAACTTTATTTTTTATAATAACTTTTTCTTATTAGTAACCCTTATTTTTTCATTTGATTTTCCATGAAACCGGGATTATGATAAGCGTGTACCAAATAAAGTACAAACTTATTTCAAAAGCTTACATGTATACCAACTTACTATAAAAAACCTACCTTACGAAAACCTAACGGTATTTGTAAAACCCTAAAACCTTACTTGAAAAAAGATTGCCCCTGGGCAATCTTTTTTCTATTACAAACATCTCACGCCATCCGTCAGATTATTTCTATTTCTGCACATATTTTCAGGCTCCACTGCTTGTCCCTTCTCTGCTACTGCAGAAATGGCAGAATTTTATACAGGGAAGGATTCTGATTTTCCTGAGACCACACAGCTGCAACCCGGACCTGATCACCTAACGGCAGCAGAGGAACCGCATTCAGCTTTCCTCTTGTTACCAGCGGTGTTGACAGATAGGAAGGCAGAATTGTTACTCCCATATTCGCGGAAAGCATAAAAAATATCGTTTCTATATCTTCTGTTTTGGAAAGAATCTGAGGATTAATTCCCTCCGCAGTAAATCCTCTCATAATTGCCCGATCCTCCCCAAGCTCTCCCTTTTCTGTACATGCCAGGATCAGTTTTTCATTTCTCAGGTCATATCTGGTAAGTGTCTCACGTCCCGCCAGGACATGACGGCTTGGTAAAACTACAATCAAAGAAAAATGATCCAGAGTTTTATAGCAGAGCCCCTCCAGAAACTTTTCATCAAATACCGGCGCCAAAATCAGATCAGACTCTCCGTTTTTCAGAGATTTTAAAAGAGCGGAAGGACTAAAGGACTTAAAATTCATCTGAATATTTGGATAGTTCACATTAAAATGACGAATCTGGTCTACAATACCGGTATTCCCCATTCCAACAGCAAATCCAATATTGACAGCCCCGGTAATCCCCGAAGAAGCCAGTCTTACTTTATCCATAATTGCATCAATATGGTGCAGAAGCTCTCTGCTCTCTCCCTGAAAAATCATGCCGGCCGGCGTTAGAACTACTTTTTTCTTTGTGCGCTCAAACAGCTTAACCCCCAGCTGCTCTTCTAGTGCTTTGATCTGCTGTGTCACTGCCGTCTGAGATACAAAGAGCCTCTCTGCTGCCCTGGTAAAATTCAGTTCCTCAGCCACTGCAAGAAAATATTCAACCTGTCTTGTGTTCATCAGAACACCTCCGGCCCCTGGTGTTTATTATATTTTACATATCCCGGATGTTTTCCTTTCAGCCCGTATTTCTCTCTCAGCCCAATGAGTGTATCAATGGTATCCCGGTCCATATCCTGAGCCCCTCCAAGAATTTTCAGATACAGTGTTGTTTTTGCGTACTGCTCAAGGGATTCCATTTTATAGTATGCGGCGGTGAGGTCAGCTCCCACAGTCAGCGCCCCATGCCGGGCAAGCAGCATAGCATCATGACTGGCAAGCAGTGGTGCCACGGACTCTGCAACCTCATCGGTAGACGGAGTGGCATAGGGAGCCACCGGAACCGCTCCGGTCTGCACCACATTTTCCATTACACAGTAGGAATCAAGGGCCATTTGCGCCGCCGCAAAGGTAGTTGCTGCCGGCGGATGCGCATGTACTACTGCCCCAACATCGGGACGTTCCATATAACATCTGAAATGCATTTTCATTTCAGAGGAGGGCCGGTACCCGTCCGCAGCTTCTAGCACATTCCCTTCTATATCTGTGCGTACCAGCATTTTGGGGGTAATCATGCTTTTACTGATTCCCGTGGGCGTGCATAAAAAAGTACCATCTTCCAGTTTTACTGAAACATTTCCGTCATTTGCCGCAACAATTCCTCTCTGCCACATTTTATAACATACATCACATATCTGTTCTCTGATTAATCTATAGCTTTCTTCCATTTTTTATTTACTCCTGCTTTTTTGTTCTATCATAGCATGAAGAAACAGCCATTACACTACTTTTCTTTATTTTCTCCTTGTGAAATGGAAATAAATTTTATACAATATTTGTAATATGATTTGGAGGAAACGATTTCATGACAAATTTTCAGATTGAATGTTTTTTAAATGTTGCAAAATATCTGAACTTTACAGAAGCTGCCAACCATCTTTTTATTGCGCAGTCTTCTCTGAGCCGAAATATCTCCAATCTGGAATCAGAGCTTGGAATCAAATTGTTCAGCAGAACAAAAAAATATGTACGTCTGACCCCCGGCGGCGCCGTTTTGTACCAGGAGTTTTCCCGGTTGATGGAGCTGGCAAAAGCCGCGGTTTTAAAAGCCCACAAAGCCGGCCTTGGCCAGGAAGGCGAAATCCGCCTGGGGGTTATTGAGACCCAGCGCTCCGAAAACTTCCTTCCGGCAGCGTTAAATGCACTTCGGGACAAGCATCCGAATATTAATTTTCATCTGCTGAGAGGAAACTTTAAGGAGCTTCGAAAAGCCCTTATGAACGACCAGATTGATATTGCCCTGACTATGGATTTCGACCTTTTAGAATATCCCAAGGAACAGACTGTTTATCAGCAGTTTTTCCAGTCACAGCCAAAATGTGTTATCTCAAAATCCCATCCCCTGTCTCATAAGGATGAGATTCATCTAGAAGAACTGAAAACGGAACCTATGATTGCAATCTCCCCGGAGATTTCCCAGGGAGCTTACAATAATATTATCAATCTGTGCGAAGTCTATGGCTTTACACCAGTAAGTATTTCGTATTCAAATTCCATTCAGGATACTCTGCTTATGGTGGAATCCGGCCTTGGATTTTCTGTTTTGGATGAAAACTGTATTTCTTCCGCCAACGAAGCCATCTGCTCTATTCCGGTCCACCGCAGTGACCCTCTTATGCTAGTTGCTGTCTGGAAAAAAGAAAACTTTAACCCGGTGATTCCTCTGTTTGTGAATCTTTTGATTTCAGAAGAAGAGTCAGAGCCTTTTGAGCTTTCAGCCCCGCCCCCTTCTAGCCTATAATCCCCCAGCCCAGCTCCGGATTCGGATAGTCAGTCCGAACTTCCAGAGGGCGGGCCATCTTATGCAGAAATGCCTTTAGCTTTTCCCCATACAGATAAGGATCTTTTCCTTCTATAATTCCCTCTTCCATCATCAGAGCAGCCAGACCACTGACGTAAGGCGCAGCCATAGAAGTCCCGCTTCTTACCGCATAACCGCCTCCCGGCGCTGTAGATACGATTTCCACCCCGGGGGCCGCCACATCCGGTTTTACCTGCTGATTGTTTCTTGTAAATCCCCGTCCGGAAAAGTCTGCAAGCTTCCGGTATCTGGCATCATATGCACCTACAGAAATTACTTTTGAGGATGTGGAAGGAATGGTCAGCGTTGTATTCTCTGTGGGATATAAAAATCCGCTCCCCTCACTTAGGACCGTCTGTCCAGGCAGCCACATATTATAAGTTCCATGCACAATTCTTTTTGGCACCAGAGTGATGGTCCAGATTCCCGGATCAATATAGGCATCTGCAGGTATTAAATCAATAAAGATCTCCTGGCTAATATGATAAGGTGACGGCAGTCCATAATAAATCAGAATTTCCGTTCTTCCCATTGTCATTCTTTGTATCCCAAGCTCGGGTATAATATTTCCAAGCTGATTTCCGGAAGGATGGGTAAGAATAATGTCAAATTCATCAACAAATGATTTCCAGATCTGAATACTGAATCCCGTCTCATAATCTCCTGCCGAGAAGGGGATTTCTTCCCGTCTTCCCTGACGTACAGCTCCAGATGTATGGATTCTTGACGCTCCCTCATTTCCGGTTCCGGTCACAATAACAGATTTCCAGTAATCAGAAATCAAATCCATATAGGTCTCAAGCAGCGCCGCACCATCGTGTCCTCCGTAATTATTTCCAAAACTGATATTTACCGCTACAGGCATCCGGTATTCAAATGCCTTATATAAAACATAGTTTACCGCCGACATCAGTTCTGTTGTTCTGGGAAATGAGTTTTCTCTTTGAGTTCCAAGTTTTACCACAATCAGAGAACTTTCCGGAGCCACCCCGGTATATTTTCCGTCAGAGGCTCTGCCGTTGCCTGCTGCAATTCCCGCTACATGAGTGCCGTGTCCTGATAGATCTCTGCTTGGAATCATCTCATAACGCGCTCCTTCATCAGGCATCTTAAGGGCCTCATTGATTTCCCGGCTGGTATAAACTTTACCTAAAGTCTGATCCCAGAGCTCCAAAATTCTAGTTGTTCCATCTGCATTGCGAAAATCCGGATGTGCATAATCAATTCCGGAATCAATCACCGCTACAATCACACCTCTACCGGTATATCCCCGGTAAACACTTTTTTGAGCACTTCTCTCCCCGGAGGAAAACTCTGTATCCAGAATATGAACATCCTCCTTTGCAAAAAACATATTTTTAGGTTTTTCCATATAAAGAATCTGCACTTCACTGGCAACGGCTTCTACCTGATTTTCCGGAATAATCATAATTGCATAAGAATTTAAAAGTTCCAATATGCCAACCTGGGGAAACTTCTCTCTAATACCTGACAAATCCCCCGTATGTTTTACAATTACTTCCCACTTTTTTTCTTCATCCAGAAATCCAACATCCAATATCATGGATTTCTCACGTTCTTCCTGGGTTACTCCCATGGCCAGGTTTAAAAGATTTTCAATTTTTTCATTTTCCATAGAAATCAAAAAGCACTTTTCTGATATTTTATGCAGAAAAGTGCCTGATATTCTAAACCTCTGGACTGTTTCATTCTAAACCAGAGGATATGTTCTGATTAGAAAGCCGCCGCCTTACTTTTTTGGGGGAAGAATTTCCAGCCAGTATCCGTCAGGATCTTCTATAAAATAAATTCCCATTTCTTTGTTTTCAAAACAGATACATCCCATCTTCTCATGGAGTGCATGGGCAGCCTCAAAGTCATCTGTTTCAAATGCTAAATGAAACTCACAATCTCCCAGGTTGTAAGGACGGTCCATATCCCGCATCCAGGTCAGCTCCAGTTCAAAATCTGAACTGTCACTGGTGAGATATACAATAATAAAGGATCCGTCACTGCTTTCCTTTCTTCTTGTTTCGGTTAATCCTAAAGCCTCTCCATAAAAATCTATAGATTTCTTCAGATCGTAAACATTATAATTTTCATGTATCATCTTAAATTTCATCGCAAATCCTCCTTGCCAAAATCAAAATACACACATTTAAACCACAAACTGCTGGCCCTTCTTACAGATACGCCGTACGGCTGATATATAAGCGCAGTCCCTGCGCTCTTCCAGATACGAATCAATAATACTGTAATCTTTCCAGAAATGCATGGGAAATACAGTTTTTGGCTGAAATGCTTTCAAATATGCATCCATACCGTCAAATGCATACTGCCCCTGGCGGGGATCCAGCGGAAGAAAAGCCGCATCTGGCTGCCTTCCTTTCAGTTTTTCAATCTCACCCAAAAACCTTCTTCTCATTTCCTGATTATATGTATCACTTTCATCCGGCCACAGCCACAGGTTCAGGTCTCCGGCATGATAAATTTTTCTCTCTTCCGCCTCAATCCAGAAAGCGGCTCCCTCATCGGTAGATATCAGTGTTTCCACCTGTATAACAGAATCATCCGATAATGTAATCTCATACTGGGAATCCAAAGCCGCCTCCGTTACGAAAGCATCCCCTGGCATATCATCCCGGTAAGAAATATCCTCAGACAATACATAGCGGACTTTCGGATACTGCTCCCACAGCGCCCATATTTTTTTATTGTAATGATCGTGATGGGCATGACTGGCAAACACCACAAGTTCCTTTTCTTTGGAAAGCTCTGGAAGCTTCCCGGTAAAATAGTCAAATAAAAGATACGTATTTTTAAGTTCCACAAGAAAACCACTGTGCCCTAAATATGTTACAATCATAAATTACTTCCTTACCTTTAGCAGAACTATTCTTTTCTGGCGCATTCGCTGTCAAGTCCTTTTAAAATTTCCAGACCGTGTTTCAATGAAGGCAGAATATACTCAAGAGCTTCTCTGACTGCTTTCGGACTCCCTGGAAGATTCACAATCAAAGTTTCTCCCCGGATACCTGCCATGGCTCTAGAAAGCATTGCCCTGGGCGTAATAGAAAGCGAGTAAAATAAAATGGCGTCTGTAATCCCTCTGGCCTCCCGCTCAATTACCATCTTTGTAGCCTCAGGGGTCACATCCCTGACAGAAAACCCGGTGCCTCCTGTAGTCAGCACCAGATCTGCCCCATGATCGCACAGATCCTTCATTTCATCTGCCAGCATCTGCTTTTCATCCGGCAGTACTACTTTACGCATAATCTCATATCCTGCTTCTGTAAGCAGATCGGCAATCACCTGACCGCTGACATCCTCTCGTTCACCTGCATATCCTTTATCACTGGATGTAATAATTGCTGCTTTCATCTCTCCTCTAATTCCTTTCTTTTTCCTGCTCAATAATCACAATTTCTTTTGGATTTCCAAACCGGGGGACCCCGGCCGTATTGGCCAGTCCTCCGCTAATTATAAGCTTCTTATCATACATGCCATAACAATACTCCGGAAAAAAACCCTGTCCGGGAGCCAGAATCCCGCATGTTCCAATTCTCCACTGTCCTCCGTGTACATGTCCGGACAAAACCAGATCAAACTGGTCCAGACCGGTTCCCCGGATAAATTTTTTATAATATTCCGGATGGTGGCAGAGCAGAATTTTCGTTCCCTTTTTTTGCCCAAAGCGTTTCAGCCAATCCAGATCATACCTGGTGGAAAGTCCTCCAATGAGAACCCTCCCGGAGTCCGTTATAAATTCTATATCCTCATTGTCCAGCAGAATAATATGATTTTCCTTAAATTTTCTGTAATCTTCCGGTAAAAAATACCACTCATGATTCCCAACACTGTAACATACAGGAGCAATTTTTGCAGCCTGAATCAAAAATTTAAGTCCCGCTCCTCTCTGCTGCTGCTCTCCCCAAAATTTCCGGCCCACTGCCGTTACCGTCTTTATTATCTTATACATCGCCCGGTGTCTGCTGGTAACTTCCTGCCAGCGCTCCATCTCCGCTGAAGTAATGATACCGTTCTCTTCATCGCACCGTTCCATAAAATCTCCGGCCGCCGCAATCAAATCCGGTTTTTCCTTCCTCAACAGCTCTAATGCTTCCTGTCCGGACCTATCATGGAGATCGGTCACAAGAGCAATTTTTTGCGGCATCCCCCCACCGGAATTTATCTTGTATCTGGTTACTATGGTATTTCCTTTTTTCTGACTCATAGATCCATCCTTTTTTATCTGCCCTTTTATTATACATAATTCTTCCCCCTCGTAAACAGTTCAGACAAGAAAAACTGTTTTGTAAATTTCGTTTTTCCAGTATGTGAAAGGTATCGTGAATTATTTTAATTCTATAATGCAATTTTCTTTGAAATATTTTATACTGATAAGCAGAAATAATAAAATAGATACCCCCACAGGTATTTTAGGAGGTGACAGTATGAAACAATGTATGGATTCCGCCAATCTTCACAGAAGATTGAGAAAAATTATCGGCCAGGTACAGGCCATAGACCGTATGATTGATGAAGATGTTCCCTGTGAAGATATTCTTTCTCAAATCAACGCTGCAAAATCTGCCCTTCACAAATCAGGACAGGTGGTACTCGAAGGGCATATCAGACATTGTGTCCGGGATGGTATTGAACACGGTGACGCAGATAAAACAATTGCCAGCTTTACAAAAGCAGTGGAACGCTTTGCAAATATGAATTAGTACTCTAAGCCAGTCTTTTACAGACTGGTTTTTCTTTTTCCTTGACTTATTATACCCCCATGGGTATTATATATCTATACCCCTATAGGTATAAAAGGAGGAATTTTCTATGGACCTATTAAAAAAAGTACTAAGCCTTGGAGGCGTCAAAAAAGATATTGCCTTTCTGGCTGTTTCCGGCGCAGCCTTGCTTGCAAGTATTTTCCGCTTCAGACCCCTGGGCCTTGATCCCGCATGGATCGCTATTCTCCTCTGCGGGATTCCCATTATTTTAGAAGCGGTGATCGGGCTTGTTACAGAGTTCGATATAAAGGCTGACGTCCTTGTCTCTATTGCACTGGCCGCCTCTATCATAATCCGGGAAGACTTCGCCGCAGGTGAAGTTGCCTTCATCATGCAGTTAGGAGCATTATTGGAAGATATGACAGTTGCCAGAGCAAAAGCCGGCATTGAAAAATTAGTGCATCTAACCCCCCGGACTGCCCGGAAAATAACCGATACCACAGAAACCGTTATTCCCGCCCAACAGGTAAATATAGGTGATATTCTGCGGGTTCTTCCCGGAGAAACTGTGCCGGTTGACGGCATCATCCTCTCCGGCCATACCTCTATTAATCAGTCAGTCATGACCGGCGAATCCCTTCCGGTTGATAAGGAAGCCGGCGATCCGGTATCCAGCGGCACGGTTAATCAATTTGGCTCCTTTGATATGAAAGCCCTTAAAGTCGGAGAAGACAGCTCCATTCAAAGGATGATACGTCTTGTTCAGTCCGCAGACGCCGGAAAGGCAAAAATTGTAGGAATTGCCGATCGGTGGGCTACCTGGATCGTTGTTATTGCTTTAGCCGCCGCCGCACTCACATGGCTGATCAGCGGGGAGATGATACGGGCCGTTACCATACTTGTTGTTTTCTGCCCCTGTGCAATGGTGCTTGCCACACCTACTGCGATTATGGCAGCCATCGGAAATGCAACCAGACATGGTTTTTTAGTTCGTGTAGGAGATGCTTTAGAACGGCTGGCCGCAGTTTCTGTACTCACCTTTGATAAAACAGGAACGCTGACCCATGGAACACCCAAGGTCATTTCCGTCCGCAGCATTAATAAAGACCAGACAAAACAGGAACTTTTCCGTCTGATCGCAGGGGCAGAATTACGTTCCGAGCATCCCTTAGGAAAAGCAGTTATTTCCTCCTGGCAGGAAACATACCGTACCCCGGTTCCCCAGCCGCAGACCTTTCAAATGATTCCGGGACGCGGAGTCCGCGCCACTGTAGAAGGCCATGAAATTCTGGCAGGTAATACTGCCCTGCTGTCTGAACATAAGATCTGTCTTCCTGATACAGTTAAACTGCAGGCAGAAGGCTTTCTAAAAACAGGAAGCACCATTATTTACTGTACCGTTGACCAGCACTTTTCCGGTTTTATCGCCCTGTCAGATACCCTCAGAAGCGATGCGGCCAATACCATTCATAACCTGCAGCAATCCGGCACCACCCCTGTACTGCTCACCGGTGACAATGAAAATGCCGCAGCTTATATCGCAGACCGGCTTGGAATTAAAAAAGTACATGCAAACTGTCTGCCCGAAACCAAACTGTCACAAATAAAAGAATATGAAGCTTCCGGGAAACAGGTATGTATGATAGGAGACGGAATCAACGATGCTCCCGCACTGAAAGCAGCCCATGTAGGAATCGCAATGGGGGGAATCGGAAGCGATATCGCCGTGGATGCCGCCGATATAACATTAATCAACGATCAAATCTGCGAGCTTCCCCACCTGCTCTCTCTGTCTAGACGCATGATGACCACCATAAAATGTAACCTCACATTTTCCATGACCCTGAACTTTATCGCTATTATTCTGGCAGTCACAGGAATTTTAAATCCGGTAATCGGTGCGCTGGTGCATAACGCAGGCTCCGTCATCGTAATCATAAACTCCGCACTGCTGTTGAATTGGAAGCAGAAAAACAATTACCAGCCATCCCGGCCTGCACCAAAAACAGGCAGCGCCCTGCCACTATCAGAAAAGTAATCACTTGTAACATTGTACTAAACTATGTACAATATACCATATCAGAAGAAAATCAAGCGACTGTGAAGCAGGCATTTGATTTTCTCTGATATGGTAGTGACAAAATCTTTTAGTGCCTCTGGCACGACAGATGCGAAGCAGATGGATTTTGGAGGATTTGCATTCGAAGAAAATCAAGCGACTGCGAAGCAGCAGGATCAAGCGACTGTGAAAAACGATCAGGAGGTATATTTTATGTTATTAAAAGGAAAAGTAGCAATTGTAACGGGCGGTACAAGAGGAATCGGCAATGCCATTGTCCGCAAATTTCTGGAAAACGGTGCGGCTGTTGTTTTGTTTGGTTCCAGAAAAGAGACTGTAGAAAAGGCTGTGAAAGCCTTAAAAGAGACAAATCCTGAGTGGTCCGCTGAGGGCATGTTTCCGGATTTATCAGATCCTCAGGCAGTGGCAGATGCCATCTCTGCCGTAAAAGAAACATACGGAAAAGTGGATATTCTCGTAAATAACGCAGGAATCGCACAGAGTACAAGTCTTTACGATTATCAGCCGGGCGAGTTTGACAAGATCATGGATTTGAATGTCAAAGCGCTGTTTTATACGATTCAGCCGGCGGCCAAAATCATGAAAGAACAAGGGGGCGGATGTATTTTAAATACAAGTTCTATGGTAAGTATTTCCGGTCAGCCATCCGGCGTCGGCTATCCTGCCAGCAAATTTGCTGTAAACGGCCTGACGCTTTCACTGGCTAGAGAGCTTGCAAAAGACAATATCCGTGTCAACGCAGTTGCTCCCGGAGTAACAAGAACAGATATGGTGGCAGCTCTGCCTGACGAAATGGTGAAGGCTGTATGCGCAGGTATTCCTCTTGGCAGAATGGCAGAGCCTGAAGATATCGCCAATGCCTTTTTATTCCTGGCAAGCGATATGGCAAGTTATGTAACTGGTGAAGTATTATCTGTAGATGGTGCTGCAAGAGCCTAGATTATAAAAAGTCTTAAAAGCAGGAAACATCGGCTTTTGCCGGCCGGATTTCCTGCTTTTAAAATTATCTATCATTATATCTTTCTGCTTGCGTTTACTTTACCTGCTGCAGCCATTTTCTCAGCTGTTCTGCTGACTGATTTCCATTTAACATTTTTCCTTCTGCTATTTTCGCCTCTGCGGATATGCTTCCCTTTAATTTCTCTATGGTTTTTCCAAATCCGCTCCCGCCGGAAGTTGCAAATAAAATGATGTTCTTCCCTGTAAAATCATAGCTTTCTAAAAATCTGTTTATAATGGTCGGTGCTATATACCACCATATCGGGAAACACAGCATAATATTTTGATACCTATTTATATCTGCATCGGTGTCCAAAAGTTCCGGATACGGAGCATTCCCTTTCATCTCCCTGGAACTTCTAGAGGTTTCATCCATCCAGTCCAGATCTTTTTTTGTATAAGGAATCTTTGGTTTTATTTCGTATAAATCTGCATCCGCCGCCTGTGCCAGTATTCCCGCTGCCTGTGCAGTTACTCCGCTGGCTGAAAAATATGCCACTAATGTTTTTTCCATGTTTCATGCTCCTTTCAAATATTACCTTTCTCACAGTATAAAACGCTCTGCCTGTGATGTCTAATACTTCCTGCAAATGGTCTGTGATACGTTTCAGGCATAACATTAATAAACAGGCACAAAAAGTTCCATTTCTATAAATTTAAGGCAAAACAACCAAAACATATAGAAAGGACAACCTTTTTGTGCCTGTAATATAACACCCCCCACTTCCGATCAAGGGGCTAAACTTTTAAATACTTTACTATCTCATCGGTATGTATCCGTGATAGTTTACTAAATTATTGCTCATTGTAAAGTCAGCAACACATGCGCTGCAAATATTATGATATGGTTTCAGGAACGGGAACTGCTCCTGCTGAGCCCATGACGGTTTCTTCAGATCTTTTGTTCCTTCTACTGCAGTTTTATACCATCCGGATTCATTCTCAAACCACAGTTCCAGAACATAATCCATCACACATCCGTTAATATCTTTCTTTACATTGCTTGCAAGAATACGTGTACACTCCGGAGCTACTTCAAAAATTGGCAGAACTTCTTCAAATAACCATTTCTCGCCTTCCTCTTTAGAAACGCCTTCCGGAAAACCAATGGCTACATTCCAGCGGTAATTTGCTCCATCTTCAATGGTTCTTCCTTTTCCTTTGATGTCCTTTTCCCACCACATTGGAAGGAAGCAGAAAATAAATGGATTTGCACCTTCTACAGCTGTCTGGCGCGCTTCATTTCCCACATCACCGTCGCTGTCCATCTGATCTTCATGTTTTGCTTCAAGAACTGCTGCCGGAAGATTTCCCTGCCATACAAGAACATCCATGGGGAAGGTCTCTGCAACTGCTTTGATTGACAGTCTCGGATCCAGATCGCTTACCAGCCAGTGATGCTCTGTCAGCTGCATTCTGGCATATCCAAAACGGTCGCCCTGAGGCGGCATTGGGAAAGACGGATAGAATGCATATTTTGTAACATACGGCTCAAACTGTGCAATACTGTCCGGAACATGGGTTTTATAAAGCCATCTCTGCAGTTTTGGTCTGTAGTCTTCGCAGGCACAGTCTACATAGATAAGACTTCTCATCGGTTCAAATTTAAAATCTGCCATTTTAATAGCCTCCTTGGATATAAAAATTATTTTTCAGGTACAGATGACTGGATAAATTCCATATATTTCTTCTTACGCGCTTTAAATTCCGGATTATTTTTCTGCATTTCAGCCAGTTTACCTTCGTTTTCCTGGATATCATTTGCATGAATAAACTTACCTGGAATTGTATCATGTGCATGCTCAAGCTGCTCTTCCGGGAATACAAAAGTAAGCTTGCCTGCAACATTCTCCAGCTTTCCAACCATACCGCACAGATCACAGGTTGCAGCGCTTGTACATGGATCAATGTAAAACTCTTTGCTGTGGCAGTGCGGACATACACCTTTCTCACCAAGATATTTTGCATTTTCAGGATCTTTTGCAGCATTTGCAATATTTACACCAATCTGGTGTGCTCTTGCAAGAGCTTCATCATTCATAAGGATTCCTTTAGACCATCCAAATACATCATTGTCAATAACTGTCCACTTTGGTGTCAGAGCCTGCATTGCACAGTCTACCTGTACACGTGTTGCCCAGTCTGATCCTCCGATAGCCATATAAGAAACTACTTTTTCTTTTAATACCCGTGGATCTACTCCCGGACCGCCGTTTTCTCTGGAAATTTTATCAGCAATGATATTATTTCCTCTGTCCATACGGGGACCAAAACGATCTGTTACTGTATGGAATAAACCAGTAGAACCTTTTTCAAAAATAGGAACTGTACTGATAATTCCATCTGCATCCAGCATTTTGTCCAGCAGCCATGGGAAATCATCCTTTAATACGCAAAGGTTTCCCTTTCCGCCAAACAGCGATTTTACACAGGCAATACATCCGGTGCAGTGTTTAATATCAAGGTTCTGCATCTGGATAAATTCGATTTCCGCTCCTGCTTCCTGTGCCCCCATCAATGCTTCTTTACACATTGCATCGTTGTTTCCATTTTTAGTACCATAAGAAATACCTAAAATTTTCATTCCGTTTCCTCCTGTTTTTATCAATATACCATAATAAGACCTTTTTGTGTGATTTTATTATAAATTCCCAAAAATTGAATGTCCAATATACAAATTGCATTAAGTATTTCCTCTTCCTATGTGCTATGCCCCTCCATCTCTATATAACTCTGACAGTTTTTTCACGGAATTTCGCCATTTTTCACAATTCATATTTTTTACTTATGCAAAAAGTGGATAAGACCTTGTTTTTCCTGTAATACAAGATCCAAAAACAGCAAAAAAAAGCCCGGCAGAGCAGCTTATTCCTGTTCCGCCGGTACTATCACACCATTTTCATCAATCTCTACATCAAAAGAAATCTGCTCCATATAATTTAAGACCGCCTGTGCCTCTTTGCCGGAAAGCTCAGATGTCTTTGAATTAGATGCTGCAGCGGGAATCATTTTAAGAGAAAGCTTCTGATTTTCATCTACAGCCACCTTTAAAACAGCAGTTCTTTCAATGGTTGGATTAAACATAAAATTGCCAAGACTGTAAACGATAGGTACCTCTTTATAATATTCAATTCCCTGAAGCACATGAGGATGAGATCCAATCACCAGATCTGCCCCTGCGTCTATGTAAGCATGTGCCAGTACTTTCTGATACTCTTCGGGTACTTCTGCTTTTTCAATTCCCCAGTGTACATAAACTACCACCAGATCATTTTCCTTCTCAGCTTTCCGGATCTGTTCTACCAGCAGCTGGGGATCATAAGTTGTAAATACACCTGGCTGACTGTTTCTCACATCCCAGTCCACCACCGGTATCACTCTGGATGCACACAAAAATCCTACCTTAGTTCCGTTTACTTCAATAGTTTCACAGGCAGATGCCCGCTTAAGCGTCTCTCCGGCTCCCACATAAGGAATCCCCGCCTGATCCAGCGTCTCAAATGTCTGAGATAATACATCCTGCCCAAAATCCAGTACATGATTATTCGCCAGGGATACAATATCCACTCCCGTCTCCTGGAACATCTTCACATAAGACGGATCTGTCTTAAATGTAAATTGTTTATCCGGCGCCTTAGTACCTCCTGTCCCAAAGGGAAATTCCTCGTTTACCATGGTAATATCCGCATTTTTCATCTGCTGCTGAAGCTCATCCGATAAAATCCCGCTCAGTCCTGCCCCATCATAGGCCGCTGTAATATTGCTTCCCATCTGAATATCACCGGTAAACAGCATGGTAAATGGTTCCTGCTTTTTTTCCTCAATCTCAGGCTGCAGTACCTCTTTCGTTTCTACAGAGCCCTCTACAATCTCTCCGGTTACAGACACCCCGCTTTTCTTATCCTTCTCTGTGCCGCAGCCCCACAGCACAAGGGCCAGACACAGGCCCATGGCCGCAGCCGCCTTTCTCTTTAGTCCTTTCATATCAGTCCGGATCCTTTGGCATAATAATTGCACCGATGAGATAAACAAGAATCCCCCCGCCAATAGAAATTACGCAGAGTATCAGACAAAGCAGTCTGATTAACGTTGGGTCAATTCCTGAATATTCTCCGATCCCTCCGCAGACGCCGCACAAAATCCTATTTTTATTTGAACGGTAAAGTTTTTTATCCTTCATAAAATGCATCTCCTTCCTGAAACAAGCCATTTCTTATATAGTTATAGTATGCATTTTTAAAGAAATTAATCAAGTCTAAAATACAAATCTCCCGCGCCGCAGTCCAAATAAATGTCAGGCAGATTATCATTGTTTTTTAAATTCAATTCATGTTTTAAACTGGTATAACTGTTTCCATTAACAGTGAGATCTCCTGCACCACAGGATAATACGTAGTTATACTGATCTGGTTCCCCTAAAAGCTCTATACTCATATCTCCCACACCGCAGGAGGCATTCAGATCTCCCTGTACCGTTCCGCTTATATCAAAGTCGCCTGCACCACAGCTGGCATTTAAAGAGCCGGCACACAAAAGCTCATCCAGAGTAATATCGCCGCTGTTTACCGTAAATTCCGCTGATTTATTGACAGTCAGATCTCCTGTATATTCCAGATCCCCGGCTCCTGTTCTCAGCGAACATATATCCGCCATCATAGCGGCCTGGACAGTCAGGTCTCCTGCCCCTACACTGAAATCCATTGTTTCAAAATAAATATCTTTCGGAACTGTTATTAAAACATCCGGGCCGTAATGCCGGTTACTGAGTCCAATATTCACTTTAAAGCTGCCCTTTTCAATTGTCAGTGTATTCTGATTCTGAACTACATCGTAATCGGCATAACGGGTGTCTACCGCCACAGTTATGGTATCATCCAAATTGCTGCCTTCCCTGATTTCCACATCCCCGGCTCCCACATCCAGCTTCAGTTCTTTAATTTCATTCTTATCAAATGTATAGGATTTCAAATCAGTACCTTTACCGGAATACTCCTGCTCCTGATGAACCCCCACTCTGACCCCAAAGGGACCGGTTACAGAAACATCAAAGGGCCCCACCTGAAAAGTGCCTGCCCTCTGGCCCTCCTTAAGTGAAATCCAGGAAAATCCCTTCACAGCAGCCGTGCCAACCAGAATCACACCAATGATCACAAGTATAAAAGCACTGATCAAACACCATTTTGTAAATCTCTTCATAATCACACTACTCCTTTCGGCCCGGAATCTTTCTTATTATAGCTTTCATTCCGTTACAAAGACCTTCTACAGCCGGCGGTAAAGCATTTTTACAATAAGCCGCAAATGCCAGAAGTAAAAGAAGCCCTGCGGCAAAACAAAACAGACTGCCCCCGATAACTGCCAGGGATGCAAATGCAACACCAGAAACGGCTCCACCAAAGATACACATAATAACTGCCCAGAGAAAAGCCGCAGCCATTGCCAGTCCAAGTGCCGCGGCCACTGCCACCAGAACACAGATCACAGCTGTAAATGCAGTCACAACTCCAATCACCGCAATCAGCCAAAATGGAAACCAGCCGGCAGCCGGCCTTACTTTCGGTGACGGCGTCTGTTTACTCTCAAACGTATAATATCCCCGTTCTGTATATTCCCCCCGCATCTCTCCTGACAGACCTTCTTTAATTGTATAAGCAACCTTTTCCGGGGAACCCAGCTCTTCAATTACAGAAGCCTCGTTTTCCATTCCGGCATCTTCAAAATAGCACCTGTAATACTCAAGTGCTTCCTCTCTTTCCTCCGCTGAAATATCTGACAAAAGATATTCCAGCTCTTTTAAAAATCTATCCTGCTTCATATGTTCTTTCCTCCCGAAAACAGATTTGAGATTTTTGTTGAATATATAACCCACTCTGATTTGTAAAGCTTTAGCTGCGCAGAACCTTTCTCTGTTATCTTGTAATATCTTCGGTTTCTGCCTCCGCATTCCATGTCATAAACTTCCAGACACTCATCTTTCTGCAGACGTCTTAAAACCGGATAAAGAGTAGACTCTGAAATCTCAATTGCTTTCCTGACATCCTGGGTAATTTTATATCCGTATGTTCCCTCCTCTTCTGCTGACACAACAGCAAGAACGATCGCATCAAGAAGGGCTGCTCCTGTATTAAATACCATGTCATCACTCCCTGCCCTTTACAGCTGATTTATTTATCTTTCTATAATATTATATTTCCTCTAATACTATATGTCATATAATATTGTTTGTCAACTTGTTTTGTTTGTAATTCACAAGTCTAAATACGATTTTCCCACAGAGTGTTTTATATTTTAAAATTTATGTGAACTCTGCAATTTTTTGTAGTTTATTTTGAAAGAATATAGTATACTTTAGTCACACAAACCGTTAGTCTGTATCTTCCGGTTTGTGATTTATAGATGCACAATAGCAACAGAATGGACACTTCCTTACATGATGTAAGGAAGTGTTTCCAAATATGCTGCAGAAAGGAGTTTTATTTTATATGGACGAAAAATTAATGAATCAATGCACACATAACTGCCACACATGTGGTTCTGCCTGCGGCAGTACAGATAAAAAACAGGAAAGTTTTTTTGATAAGTTAGAAAATATTTCCGAAGCTTATAACCAGCTGGATGAAGAGGAAGTACTTAAAATACTAGGCGACACCGTATCCCAGTGGGAAAAGGAACTGGATGAGGGCAAGGAATAACCGCCGGTTTCCTGATAACAGCTAAAAAAGAAGTACAAAAAATGGTTCATCTTCAGATTCATCTGATAAGATATCTGAACTCATTTTCTGTACTTCTTCTTTATTTCTTCTCGAATTGTTTTATCTTTATTCTCTGCCTTCAGACTGTGATCTGCTCTAGCTCATCCAGCCAGATTCCGGCGCTGGCGTCGCTTGGCATTCTGAGATCCCCCCTTGGGGAAACTGCCACTGTACCCACTTTTGGACCGTCCGGCAGGCAGGAACGTTTAAACTGCTGGGAGAAAAACCTCCGGTAAAAGGTCTTCAGCCATTTTAATATCGTCACTTTATCATACATTCCTTCAAAAGCATAAACCGCCAGCCGGTAAATTTTTTCCGGTGAACATCCAAACCGCAGCACATAATATAAATAAAAATCATGCAGCTCATAAGGCCCCACCAGATCTTCCGTTTTCTGAGAAATCTTACCGTCTTCCGGCGGCAGCAGTTCCGGGCTTACAGGAGTATCAAGCACATCTAAAAGAATTGCTGAGAGCTTCTCATCCCCGCAGGTATCTGCATAATACTGCACCAGATGGCGGACCAGCGTTTTTGGCACGGAGGAATTAACCCCGTACATAGACATATGATCCCCGTTATAAGTTGCCCACCCAAGAGCCAGTTCAGACAGATCACCCGTTCCAATTACCATACCACCGGCTTTATTAGCCAAATCCATCAAAATCTGCGTCCGCTCTCTGGCCTGACTGTTTTCATAGGTCACATCATGCAGATTGGGATCCTGCCGGATATCGCAGAAATGAATCTTTACGGCATCTTTAATACTTACTTCCAAAAACTCTGCGCCAAGGCACCGGATCAAATTCACCGCATTATCATACGTCCGGTCTGTAGTTCCAAATCCCGGCATAGTCACAGCTAAAATTCCCTTCCGGTCCTTTTTCAGCAGATCAAAAGCCCGGACCGTTACAAGCAGAGCCAGCGTGGAATCCAGTCCCCCGGAGATTCCCACAACAGCAGTTTTGCATCCGGTATGCTCCAGACGTTTTTTCAGTCCCATTGCCTGAATCTCAAGAATCTCCTGGCACCGCTTATCTCTTGCGGCTTTTCCGTCAGGAACAAAGGGTCTTGGATCTACAAAGCGTGTCAGATTTGTTTCTTCTTCTTTCAGATCAAATAAAATCTCTGTATAGAGGTCCTCTGACATTTCAAAGGTTGTCATTCTGCGCCGCTCTTCTTTTAATCTGCGTATATCAATTTCCGTATAAATAGCTTCATTCAAAAACCGTCTGGCAGCTTTTAAAATATTCCCGTTTTCAGCAATGAGATTATGTCCGGAATACACCACATCCTGGGTAGACTCTCCATCTCCGGCGCTGGCATAGATGTAGCCGCATACAAGCCGGGCTGACTGCCCGGCAACAAGATTCTGACGATAAATATCCTTCCCGGTAGTTTCATCACTGGCAGAAAGATTTACCATCAGCGTAGCTCCTGCCAGAGCATGTCCAATACTGGGAGGATTAGGCGCCCAAAGATCTTCACAGATTTCCGCTGCAATTTTTAAATCCGGCATCTGACGGCAGGAAAACAAAAGCTTTGTCCCCATTGGCACCTGCCTTCCGTCTCCGGCATCCACCATAACAGCGCCTCTCATGCCTCTTGTAAAATGCCGCTGCTCATAAAACTCATTATATCCGGGAACATGGGTTTTGGGCACAAACCCCAGTACCCGTCCCCCGGACAGGGCCGCAGCCACATTATAAAGTTTTCCATTATACTCTAACGGCAGCCCCACAAACACCAGACAGTCCTTCTGCCGCGTATGCGCCGCCACTTCCTGCAGAGCTTCTTTTGCTTTTGTCAGCAGCAATTCCTGCAAAAACAAATCTCCGCAGCTGTATCCGGTCAGGCAGAGCTCCGGAAATACAATGACTTTCGCCTGCTCCTTTACAGCCTCATCAATCAGCCTGCAGATCAATTTTCCGTTATATTTTGGATCCGCCACCTTTATTTTGGGGGTTACTGCGGCAGCCTTTATAAATCCCTGTTTCACTGTTTTACAATCTCCTTTAATTCATCAATACTGAACGTATAATCCGTATTGCAGAAATCGCACCGCACCTCTACAGGATTTCCTTCTGCAATCATCTCATTCAGTTCTTTTTTTCCGATGCTGACTACCGCCTTTTTCACACGCTCTTTGGAGCAGCTGCAATAAAACTCTGCAGGCATCCGGTCTGTAATCTCCAGTCCAAATTCTCCCAGAATATGTTCCAGCAGCTGCTCAGGCGTACTGCCTCTATCCAGCAGCTCTGTAACAGAAGTCACCTGTGCCAGTTTTTCCTCCAGTCTGCTGATGATCTCCTCACTGGTAAAAGGCATCAGCTGAATAATAAATCCTCCGGCCTGCTTTACCGTATTATCCTTATTCATCAAAACCCCAAGCCCGACTGCTGAGGGCACCTGTTCGGAAGTCGCAAAATAATACGTGAGATCTTCTGCAATCTCACTGGTCTGCAGGGCAATCTGTCCCACATAAGGTTCTTTTAAACCCATATCTTTAATTACGTTCATAATCCCGGGGCCAACAGCGCCTGCCACATCCAGCTTACCCTTAGCATTGGCAGGCAGCATTACATCCGGCACAACCGGATAACCCTTGACATGTCCATGAGAGTCCGCCGTCACGGTCATTCCCCGCAAAGGGCCGCCGGACTTTATCTGAATGGTCAAAAGATCGTTGTCTCCCTTCATCATGGCTCCCATCATAACAGCCCCTGACATGAGACGTCCCAGAGCCGCCGTCACCACAGGACTGCTGTTATGCCGCCTGCGTCCCTCCTCGGTCAGATTCCTTGATGTTACGGCAAATGCCCGGATGGAACTTTCCGCCGCTGTGGCTCTTACAATATAATCCCCGTCTTCTGTTTTTACTTCTATTTTGCTCATGTAACACCTCTTCTTACACTTCTTGTTTTTTTAAACATTCCCGGGCAATAAAATATACCCGTTCACATTCCGGTCCGGGACTGTTTCCCTCTTCATCTGTCACAGCTAATAGCTCAAGTCCGGCCTGCTTTAACAGCTGTTCAATCTTTGAAAGTTCATATGCTCTCTGGTAATGGAACTCTTCATATCTGCGGAACAGCCCCGCTTCCTCCTCAATAAATAACGTCAGTGCATATTCATTTATGGAAGATTCCTCATCAAAATAGTTTTCCCAGATAAAGCTGGCATGTTCTCTGTTCTCACAGATTACAGCATCCCCGATGACCTGGCTGTATTTATAAATTGTGTTTAAATCAAAAACAAAGATTCCGCCGGGATCCAGATAATTATTAACAAGCAAAAAAACAGTAAGCAGCTCTTCCTCCTCCAGAAGATAGTTCACAGAGTCGCAGACACTTACCACTGCGCCCACAGTGCCGTACAGCTCAAATTCCCTCATATCCTGCTGCAGGTACAAAATCCCTTCTGTATCCTGCCTTCCTGCCACTTCCAGCATTTCTTCTGATAAATCCACGCCGATCATATCATAGCCCTTTTTGCTGAGAAACCGGGTAATTTTCCCGGTTCCGCAGCCAAGATCCAGCACCAGACCGTCATTGATCCCATGTTCTTTTAAAATTTTCCACAAATAATTTCCCCACAATTCATAGGGAACATTATCCATAAATGTATCATATACTTCCGCAAATCCGGTATACGCTTCCATCTGTTCTCCTTATAAATTTGAAAAGAAATCTTTGATTGCCTGTATCAGCCTTGCAAAAAATCCTTTTGCTTCACTTTTTAACGCTTCTGTATCAATATTCATACCAAGATCAGATAACTTATCATAAATATTCTGCGCCTGCTGTTTTAAACTGTCAAGATCCAGGTCCAAATCATCAATTTTTTCCAGAAGCTCTATGAGTTTTTGCTGCTGCTCTTTGGTGAGAGTTACCTCAAACTTTTCTTCAGCCTCATCAATAGCATCCTTCATCTGAGACTTGGTTTTCACTTCCCCGCTGACCACCTGCTCCTTTAAATATGCAACCATGCCCTCAATCTGGTCTGTCTTGCCGGTCTCCTCCTCAATCTCTCCGGTAATTACCATCTCGTTGACAGCTGCGTCCACCTGTTCCTCATCTATTTCCTCACCGCTCATCACCGTATAAGCCTCGATTACACCCACCAGCGCCGCGGTTCCGGAAATTTCAAAAGGCGCCGCCACAATGGCCTTAGCATCCTCCATCCCCGCTGTCACCATAGCGTTTTCATACATTCCGGTGGTACAGTAATTAATATTCTTTGTAGTTACATTCACGCCGCTTCCTTTGTCACCTTTTAAAACAACAACAGAGGATAAGGCATTGGTTCCGATTTTACTTTTTGGAATATAATCGTCCAGATATTTGTGCTCCTGATCATTGGAAATATAAACTACATCGTAATCATCCAGACTGCCATCTTTCACACCAAGCAGCTCTAGTACGGCAGATCTTTGTTTTGCAGAAAGATCCTCTCCAAGCGCTAAGTACGGTTTGTCCCCCTGCGAAACAACCACTTCTCCGTCATTCCCTGATGCATCCGAAGTCTTTGCAAAAGAAGTAACTCCCATTCCCACTGACAATGCACCTGCCAGCAATAAGCAAAATCCCTTTTTCCAGTATTTTTTCATGCCATCACTCCTTAAATTTTATAATATTAACAAAAACCGGTAACTTTTATCTGCAGACTTTCCGTTCCCTGATAGCAGTTTATATCCGGATAATAAGTCATATGCATACGGATTCCGGGTACATGTCTGCCTGACAGCAGACCTTCTGCTTTTACATTGCCATATTTCTGCGCAACAGACAACTCTAAATTTTTTGGATCTCCAAAATATACGCCCTCTATTCGGCTTCCATGCTGGCTTAACAGATTCATTTTTACCACATTTTGATCCTTCCCCAGAATCCGCAGCGAACAGATTTCCAGATTATGATCTGCAAATACCGGTTTTTCATTACTTTTTCCAAAAGGCTCTAACTGCTCTAGCTGCAGAATCAGCTTTTTTGTTATGTAGTCTACAGGCATCGGCACATCAATCACTATTTTGGGAATCAGATCTTCCTTTGAAAGCTTGGCATTGCGGTTCAGACACTGCCGCAGCAGTTCTATATTCTCTTCCGGCAGAGAAAACCCTGCAGCCATGGGGTGTCCGCCAAATCCTGTGAACAGCTCCCTGCACTTATTCAGTTCTTCATACATGGAATAACACTCAATGGAACGCCCGGAGCCTTTGGCCCCCTGCTCTCCTCTGGTAATTACAAGCGCCGGTCTGTGATAGGCTTCTCTTAACCGGCCTGCCACAATTCCTGCAAGACTTTCGTGGCAGTCCGGCAGAAAAACAACTAACACTTTATCATCCTGCATATGCTTTTTTTGGATTTCCCCCCTGGCTTCTTCCACAGCCAGCACCGTCATATCCTTTCGCTCTTCATTGAGCGCCGTCAGCTCTGAGGCCAGTTTTGCCGCTTCAATTTCATCTTCACACAAAAGCAGCTTTAAAGAACGCCTGGCCGTATCAAGGCGGCCGCTGGCATTTAAACAGGGCCCGATCTTAAATCCGATATGATAGGCTTTGATGGACCCAAACGTCAGCTTATTTTGTAAAATCAACGCCTTCATCCCCGGATTTGACGTATGATTCAGCATTTCAAGCCCCAGTTTCACAAGGATTCTGTTTTCATCCTGAAGATCCATCACATCCCCCACTGTGGCAAATCCCGCATTTTCGATAAATATATCTGCTTCTGCCGGGTTAATGCCGGACACTTCATATAATACCTGTACAAATTTATATGCCACAGATGCACCGCACAGACCTTTAAAGGGATATCTGCATTCCTGCTGTTTTGGATTTACCACCGCATCCGCTTCTGTGGACAGATATACTATGGCTCCGTCTTCTTCCCGGTAGGGAATATCATGGTGATCCGTCACCACCACTGTCATCCCCAGCTGTTTTGCCATATGAATGGGTTCAATAGCTGAAATACCGTTGTCGCAGGTTAAAATTGTATCAATTCCCTGCTCCTCTGCCTGAGTAATCAGGTGCTCATTGATGCCGTACCCGTCTTTCATCCGGTCCGGTATCACAATATCCACCCGGGCGCCGCACCGCCTTAGTGCTTTCAGCAAAATATAGGATGCCTGCACACCGTCGATATCATAATCTCCGATAATCCTTATTTTTTTCCCGCTGTTTATTTTATTCCTGATGATTTTTGCGGCTTTTACCACATCCTTCATCAGATGGGGATCATAAAGATCCTCCTTCCTGCCATTTAGATAATACCAGATCTGCTCTGTCTGAGTCAGATTCCGGTTTCGGATGACCCGGGCTATTACCGGATCAATGCCAAATTCCTTTCCGATAGCCTGAAAATCCGCATGTTTTCCTGCTACCACCCATTTTTCTTCCATCAATCGTAATTCACTTCCCACAAAGTCAGTCCCTGGGAGGGCATTTTCATTCCTGCTCTCTGACGGTCCTTTGACTTTAGTATTTCTGTCATTTCTTCTGCACTGCGCATTCCGCTTCCTGTCTCCACCAGCGTTCCGGTGAGAATCCGGACCATATTCTGTAAAAAACCGCTGCCGGTAAACGAAAGTCTTACCTCCGGCCCCAGCTGCTCAATTTGGATACTGTATATTGTCCGCACAGTAGATTTTTTCATTTTGGGGTTTCCGCAAAACGCTGCAAAATCATGTTCCCCGCACAAAACTTCTGCCGCCTGCCTCATGGCCTCTATATTTAAAGGCTCTGCCATCTGCCAGACATACCGGCGTTCAAATACATTTGGAATTTGAGAATTCCAGATACGGTATACATATGTTTTCCTGCATACATTTAAACGGCTGTGGAAACGTTCAGAGGCCTCCTGCGCCCGAAGTACTGCAATATCTTCCGGGAGATATTCATTTAACATCTCTGCCAGATCCCCAAAATTTCCGCCAAACCGCTCTGCTTCTTCTTTTTTCAGGTGGAAATTAGCTACCTGGCATCTGGCATGCACTCCGGCATCGGTTCTGCCAGAGCCGTAAATCTCAATATCCCGTCCAAACTGCCTGGACAATATCTTTTCCAGTTTTCCCTGAATGGTCTGATCTGTCAGCTTCTGCCTCTGCCATCCCCGATAACGGGTTCCTTCGTACTGTATATATAATTTTATGTTCATAGTCTTTCCTTATCTTTGCTCCAGTGCGCACCGGCACACAAAATGTGTGCTTATGCTGCAGGGGTGTTTGGAGAACTTTCCCAATAACATAAACGGAGGAAAATGCTTCGCTCTTCAAATCATTTTCCCCCGTTCATTAAATTTTTACTGCCTTTGCTATTCCCTGTACCCAGTAGGGAATACCGTTATTTCTCTTGGCCGCTGTCAGATTCCGTATTGTTATCAGAATCTGAATCGCTGCTTGTATCCGCATAAGTAACCTTCGCGTTCTCGGCAGCTTCCGGAAGCGCCTTATAATATTCCGCATAGTTTAAGATCAGATAATCTTTTCCGCCGCACTGTTTTATAAAATCAGACTCAGACATGCTGTACTGCTGAGCATAGTACTGCACAAAAGAAATAAATTCGCTGGATGGCACCTTACATTTAAGTTCTCTTACAAGCTCTTCCAAAACCAGCTCTTCCTTTACACTGGATTCCAGCTCTGTCTTCAGCGTCTTTTCATACTCATCCACAGACTGTCCGTACATGTTCTTAATATAATCCTCCAGCTCCATTCCGTACTGTGTGCAGCTCTCTTCATAAGAATCCATCGTCTGCTGTACCCGCTCTTCAACCAGGCCGTCCGGAATCTTAATTTCTGATTTTCCAACCAGCTTTTCAAGAAATGCTTTCTGTACCGCCACATCTCTCTGGTTTTCCAGGCTGTCCTTCATTCTGTCCTTGAATGCTTTCACTGTGCTGAGACCATAGGTTGTTGAGAAATTTTCTTTTACATAATCATCTGTAAGATGATCATAATCCATAGTTTCGGCATTGTAAACTTTATTGATTTTTACTTTAAATACAGAATCTTTTCCTGCCAGATCTTTATTTGCAGAATAGTCATCCGGGAATTTCAGATTAAGGGTAACTTCCTCGCCGGCTTTATGTCCCACAAGTCCGTCTTCAAATCCGTCAATAAAGCTGCCGGAGCCTAACGTCAGGTCAGCCCCTTCTGCGCTTCCGCCGTCAAACTCTTTTCCGTCAACGGTTCCTGTATAATCAATATTAACTTTGGAGCCGTCTTCTGCTTTGCCGTCCGTCTCCACATAATTGGGGTACTGGGCCAGTGTAGTATTGGCTGCCGTCTTTACATTCTCATCTGTTACTTCCAAAGACTTGTCTACTTCTACCGCAATGTCCTTATAATCTCCAAGCTTTACATAATCCTGAACATCATAGTCCGTACTTTTCAACATATCCTTTGCTTTATAATTTGTAGGTTCATTTTCAAGAGAATAGGCTTCTGAACTTGAACTGTTCGTCTCATCCTCTTTGTTTCCGCATCCGGCAAACACTACGGAAACAGTCATAGCTGCTGCCAGAAGCATAATCAATTTTTTCTTCATTATTTTTGTCCTTTCACTCCATAAATAGCGCTTTTCTATGGATATGCATTTTGACATATCATTATCAAGATATCATAATTTGCCTCAAAAAGGAAGACTCTATTGATTTTTAGGACAAACAATGTTACAATTACTCGAATGTTGAACGAATTAAATAAGGGAGGGTATTGCATTGAGTCCAGCAGTTATTTCATTAATTATAGTTGCTGCTGCCGTTATCGTTGTCTTAATTATTTTCTATTTCCTAGGCAAAAAAATGCAGAGGAAACGCGATGAGCAGCAGGAAACCATAGAGAGCATGAAGCAGACTATATCCATGCTTGTTATTGATAAAAAGAAGCTTCCGCTGAAGGCTTCCGGACTTCCCCAGCAGATGATCGACCAGTCACCCTGGTATCTGCGCAGATCCAAAGTTCCGGTAGTAAAAGCAAAAGTCGGACCAAAAATCATGCTTTTTGTAGCTGAAAACGAAATCTTCGCTGAGATTCCTCTGAAAAAGGAAGTAAAAGCAACCGTCAGCGGTCTTTACATCACCGGAATCCGTGGAATCCGTGGACCAATCGAAAAGCCTGTGAAAAAGCGCGGATTTTTCGCAAGACTTATGGGACAAAAATAAAAAACAAAAAATCGCACTTACGGTATTTGAGGCACCTTTTTTACAAAGGTGCCTCAATGTTTTATATCTTAAAGAAAAGTATTTGTCTATTTATTGGTAAATTAAAGTAAATTTTATATCTAATTTTCGATTATCCGCATAAACACTATACTTTCAAGTATTTTGAAGTATAGAAAAAACTCATTTTACCACGAATTTACCACGATTGAATGAGCCTTGATATGACCTATAAAATAACACCCAAAAGACATCATTACACCTAAATGGTGTCTTTTTAAAAAGCAGTCAATCCTAAAACTAACTGCTTTGTGTATATGGATATGAAATTGTAAACTAGAAGCTGTTTATTTTTTCTTTTTAGGTTTTGGCGTTGGTAGTTCATCATACATCACATCAAATAACCCCGTCAGAAAATCTTTATTATCAACTTCTTCCACCAATAACATTTCTTTGGCGTTTTCGTATGGAATTTCATAAGTAACTGTCGGCATATAAGAAATTGCAGACTTTGTTGGTTTTACAAGTAACCTATCATCATATATACCGCCAACGATTTTTCCACGATAATAAATAATAAATTCTCCCATCATTGCACGATATGTTATTTCTTGTAATTCTGATAATTGTTCTAAAACAAATTGTAAATAATCTTTACTTGAAGCCATTTCCAACCCTCCAATCTTGAATTTTATTATTCCAATGCTTTCTTTAAGTCCAGAACAAATTGCTTTTGTTGTTTTTTCAAATAGGTTTTTACAAAAGGTTTCATAAACCACTTTTTAGGTATCACATTTTCTGTAAAGTCTATTTGTGTTTCATTCCCTTTGTCTATAAAAACACCAATCCAATGACCTTTCATGTTGCTATTCTCCATATCAAATTCCCAGCGTTTATATGGTTCTGCAACGGTAACGGTAAATGTAGTAGCATATCCATTTTTTGTGTATTCAATAAATTGTTTGTCATTTATTATTTCTGTTTTGCTCAAATCACTTCGCCATGAGTTATATTTATCAACAGCTAAAACAATGTTCCAAACTTTTTGAATATCATTACTAATAATTGTATTTATATTTGAAATTGCCACTTTTTCATTTCCCCTTTTCAAACTGGAATTTGTCTTACAACAATTTATATATGCATAAAAAGCAATATATTTATGAAAACACCCTAAATCCAAAATCTACTCAATTCATTTTTCCTTACATAAAATGTTCTCGTATATTTCACTTCCTCACCAAGTGTTTCCCCTATCAAAACTTCAAAATCATTGATATCAAATTCTGGAAAGAATGTATCTCCATCTTCAATATTTAAATCTACTTCTGTGATATACATTTTATCTACTATTTGCAAAGCTTCCTTAAATAGTCCATATCCACCAGATATGTATACATCTCGTCCTTTAGCCAATAATAATGCATCTTCTAATGATTTAACTGAAACTAAATTATCTCCTTGATACTCTGTTGTGGTGGAAACAACAATATTCATTCTATTAGGCAACGGATGACCGATTTCTTCATAAGACTTTCGCCCCATAATAACCACATTACCCGTTGTTAACTCTCTAAATTGCTTTTGTTCTCCCTTTATTTTCCATGGTATATTACCATTCTTGCCTATAACATTATTCTTTGACCTCGCAACAATCAAACCTATCATCTATTTCATCCTCCATAATATGATGTCGTACCTGTGATTCCATCAAGTGCACCACATCTTAACAAACTCAAAATTATCTCGAACTAACCAGCTCGACAAATTCAAGTTTGTCGCTTTCTTCATATCCACATTATATCATTTTCATATCTGCACCACAATAAAATTTTATGCACCGATAATCTTACTGAACAGCTCTAACAAACACCATTTCATCACTCCAATCTGAAATTTAGGTATGAAAAAAGCAGTCAATCCTAAGACTAACTGCTTTGTGTATAGAGATATGAAATTGTGAAATAGAATTTGCCTATTTCAAATCAAAAAGAGAATTTTCATAGTCCTTTACATAGTATCGTATATTTTTACGCCCCTTTTGAATAATGGTATGTCCCTCTGCTTCTAATTTTTCTTTCTGTGCTTCAATACCATTTGGATATTTAGCATTTAATTCTCCGTTTGCTTTTAATGTTCTCCAATAGGGTGTTTCATCTTCGGAACGCTGATAACTCGCCCACGCTACAATAGAAACAAATATACCCGCTGTAATCGGCTCTGTAAAATCTGCACCACTCAATTTTGCAAAGTGTTCTCGTATTTTTCCAACCGTAATCACTTTACCATACGGAACTTTTTTCATTACTTTGTCATAGTCAATCGGGGGAGCAAAATACATTTTGTTTCCACCATATTTCTCAATACTTTTCTGGTCTATGATAATTTGAAATTTTGGCATATCCTTACTATCATGCAACATAGCATTAAAATCTTTTTTATCTTCATTTGCCATTTGTGCCACCTCCTACTTTAAGGATAGTCTGTTTCTTATTTCCATGCAATGAGGCTGTTTGAAAATTATTAACACTTTCAAATTTGTCGCTTTCTTCATATCCATATTATAACAGTTCCATATATCCGCCACAATAAAAATCAGCATACCCTTAGCATTTATGGAACAAAAATGCACACTTTTTCTTTCTTCCTCTTGATTACCCCACAACAGAAAAGAAAAAGCCCTGTCAAGAGCCTTGCCACCATTGGTGGTGCTTTGCACTCTTTACTGGGCTTTTTGTTTGCTGTATCTTCCATGCAAGAGGAAATTAAAGACCTCTGTTCCATTTCGCCTTTAGATAATCTTCATAGTCTGCTTCATTGAAGTCTACTTGTGGAGAAGTGTCGGGAATGTTGTTTCTGTTGTCTATATCCGCAAGCTGACGAAATATCCAATCATCATAAGGGTCATGGTATTTATACTCTTTGGGCTGTTCTCTGTATCGGTCTAACCCTCGCATTTCCTTATGTACTTTTATCATGCGTTCCAGTTTTTGACGCTGTATCAACTGCTTGATTTCCATAAGTTCTTCCAACTCCGTAACCTCATTGGTAATGTAGTTATGGATATACTGTATGAGTTTATATGCCTTGTAAAATGTGCATTCTTTTTCATCATCGAAAAATTCATTTTCAGACAGGTAATCTAAGGAAACATTGAAGTCTTGTTCCCGTTTGATAATATCCATGATATAGGGCTCGGTGTGGTCAATATACTTCCATTCTCCCGACAATAATTCATTGGGTGTTACTCCCAGCACGTCCATTATCTTTTCCAGCGTATCAAAGGTAGGATAATTCACGCCACGTTCAATCTTGGAAAGGCTCTGCATATTGATACCGATTTTGTCCGCAAGTTCCTGTTGTTTCATTCCTCTATGCTTTCTTATGGTCTGTATGTTCTCTCCTAAGAAACTGATTTTCTTTTCGTAATGCTCCATGACTTAGTATAAACACTCCTTTCATTGCTTTTCTTGGTATTTATAAGCATATCATACTTAATATATATCTAAAAGTCAACAAAAACTTCTTGACAAGTAATTCTAATGGCGTTATTATCGTATCAGATAGAGTGATTAAGCACGCTAGGGTCAATCACACGCTTGAGTAAGCATAGAAAAGATGTATTTTCATTTTGATAGCATGAATAAGCATAGACTATCAGACCGAAAATAAGGTT
>NZ_JAOQJQ010000005.1:132373-132768 GCF_025566885.1 Brotonthovivens ammoniilytica
CGTTAAGATTGATTACATCAGCATTGTATTTGAAACGGCAACCGCTGAAGATGTAATCATGCACATTTTAGATTTACCGACTGACATTTTCAATGTTTATCCAGCAACGATAAAATTCAAGACTTATCAAGCACGCTGGCAGATTGGAGATATTTATGTATCGGGGGACGCAAGAAAGACAGAGGACAACCAACAAGGGCTAGGCTGTTATCTTGTTATGACTGGCAGAGGTTGTGATGATATTTTCCGTATTCTCGACAGTAGGAATAGTACCTTTGGAGATATGTTCCGACGCTGTGAGCGAAGATACGGACTGGATAATTTCCATTTCACAAGACTTGATATTGCCATTGATGATAAGAACGAAAAGCCATTCTTTACCATAGAGCAGATAA
>NZ_JAOQJQ010000005.1:133104-142378 GCF_025566885.1 Brotonthovivens ammoniilytica
CCTACGCTTTGTCGTGCCAAACAGAAATGAAAGTAATAAGAGCAGATGGAAAACGTGTCGGTTTTGGGAACGCTTTTTAGGGGCTGTGGAAGTCTTAAAACTGCAAGTACCGAAACTACATAATTCTCTTGAAGAAACACAGCAATGGCTCACAGAGGGTGGCGTGATTTCCGCTGTGAAAAGTTTTTACTTCTTGGAAGAACATGACGCATTAGGTGGACTGGAAAAAGTGGGAACTATGCTTGATAAGGCAAGATACAGCAATTCCCTTTCCAGTAAACTAACCGCCCACTTACAGAGGATAGACCGCACCGACCTTATCCCCTATATCCAGTATGACACGAAACATGGGAAAGGGGGTATCTGATGAATAACAACGATATTCCTGTATGGGAAAAATACACCCTTACCATTGAAGAAGCGTCAAAGTATTTCCGTATCGGAGAAAACAAGTTAAGACGATTGGCAGAGGAAAACAAGGACGCTGGCTGGCTCATTATGAATGGCAACCGCATACAGATTAAACGCCGACAATTTGAAAAGGTCATTGACAAATTGGACGCAATCTAATGCAAATGAGCCTTGTATGTGTTATGATGAACACAAGTCATATCAAGGCTCTTTCCAACAAGGAAAGGAGCAGACATCATGAAAGAAAAAAGACGGGATAGCAAAGGACGTATCCTGCATACTGGAGAGAGCCAACGAACAGACGGAAAATACTTATATAAATATGTAGACGCATTTGGAAACACAAAATATGTGTACGCTTGGAGATTGACACCCACAGACCCGACACCAAAGGGAAAACGGGAAAAACCCTCACTTCGAGAACTGGAACAGCAGATAAGACGGGATATTGAGGACGGTATCGACAGCACAGGCAAGAAAATGACGCTTTGCCAACTCTACGCCAAACAGAACGCACAGAGGGCAAATGTGAAGAAAAGCACAATAAAACAACGGGAACAACTCATGCGGTTATTGAAAGAGGACAAGTTAGGTGCTAGGAGCATTGATACGATAAAACCCTCTGACGCTAAAGAATGGGCGTTACGCATGAAAGACAAAGGCTTTTCCTATAACACCATTAACAACCATAAACGCTCGTTAAAAGCGTCATTCTATATCGCCATACAAGACGATTGTGTAAGGAAGAACCCTTTTGATTTCAAGTTGAGTGAAGTCCTAGAAAATGATACCAAAGAGAAAGTGGCATTGACAGAGGGACAAGAACAAGCCTTATTGTCATTCATTAAAACAGATAACGTGTATCATAAGTATTATGATGATGTGCTGATACTGTTGAAAACTGGACTTCGTATCTCGGAACTGTGCGGACTGACAATCATGGACGTTGATTTTATCCATGAGGTTGTAGTTATCGACCACCAGTTACTAAAGAGTAAGGAACAAGGTTATTATATTGAAACGCCTAAGACAAAGAGTGGAACAAGGCAAGTGCCATTAAGCAAGGAAACGATACAAGCATTTCAACGAGTGATAAAGAAACGCCCAAAGGCAAAACCATTTGTGATAGACGGACGGAGCAACTTCCTATTTGTCAATCAGAAAGGCAAGCCAAAAGTTGCGATTGATTACAGCACTTTATTTGTCCGTATGGTAAAGAAATACAACAAGCACCATAAGGACAACCCCTTGCCACATATCACACCGCATACGCTACGCCATACATTCTGCACAAGGCTGGCAAGCAAGAACATGAACCCAAAAGATTTACAGTATATCATGGGACATTCAAACATTAGTATCACAATGAACTGGTACGCTCATGCGTCCATAGATACCGCAAAATCAGAGGTTCAGCGTCTAATTGCATAGAAGTATTTACCACGATTTTAACCACGATTGATAGCGAAAATATAAGAAGATAGACCTAGATATGTGAGGTTTACCACAAAAGCAAAATGCCCGTAGAGCCGATAAAATAAGGCTTTGCGGACATTTAAGAAGATATAAAAAGATAGTCAAAAAGACATATATAATTTGATATAATCTTTATATTTTTTCCGTTTAAGCCTTTGTAAGAATACGAAAGAGCAGGTTTTTTCTGCTTAATCAGCATATAAAACATTTCATTGGTATTTACGTTAAAATACCCGTCTTTTGTCTCCCCTGTAAAACTCACCTGATCAAAACACTTTTCCGTATCTATTTTCAGTTTATCTATCTGGTCTGCAATCATATCATAAGCTGCCTGTATCTTAGTCTTTGACTTGTTTATTTCAGGATTTGCCAAAAAGATACGGGCAAGATATTCCATGTAGCCCCGGGTCAGAATTTCCCCTGCAGGGACCACCAGCTCTTTTATATGAGAGTTATAAATTTTCTGCATCAGTGCTTCAATTATTTGGGGAGTAAGTACAATCATATCATACTCTCCTGTAATTCTTATTACATATTCATTCATCAGCACTCCGCCCCTCTGAGCCGTTCCACAAGTGCTTCCTTAGAAAAACTTTTCATAGAAATAATCGTGATAAGCAAAGGTACGATAATTAATACGCCTGCATAAGCAGCAGCAAATACCATTGGAAACTGAAAATCCATATAAAATGCCCCCATATTGTAAACCACTTTGCAAAGGGCATATCCACACAATGTTCCGATGGTCAATGTGACACCAACAGTGGCAAAAACTAACAGCAGGCTTTCAAATAGCAGCATTTTCCTGATTTGTTTTTTTGACATACCAATGGATTCAAGCATTGCAAGCTCCTGTTTTCTTGTGATGATATTGGTAATCAGCGTATTCATCATACTTAAAATACTGAACATCATAATAAAAATAGCAAGACCACTGATTGCACCAAACAGCTGATTTGCAGTTACTTCATAGGCAGCCCGTCTGTCTGCAAGAGTTTCAAGGGTTAATTCCGGCTTTTCTCCAATTATTTGATTTAAAACTTCACCCACAGCAGCTTCTTTTTCAGGTTCCACCGATACCAATAAATTTGAATTTAGACTGTCATAAGAAACCAGGTTCAAAACCGCCTGCTCCGGCATTAAAAACCAGCCCTCTAAACGGTCATTATCAAGAGTATACTCATGATTCAGGATGCCCAGAACAGCAGCCTCTTTTTCTGCCATCTTCTCTCCGTCATAATAATGCAGCGTAATTTTATCCCCCACATTAAATTTCCAGCCGTAGATTTCTTCTACATTGGTATTATCGGAAACAAGAACATAATCGCCGCTGATGAGCTTATCATAATCGGCAGTTCCTTCTGCCACATATTTTCCGATGTCTTCTGTTTCCTTCTCAGTCAGAGGATAAATGCTGTCATTGTTGTCATATTCATCGTGTATCGGGAAATCAAATTTTATACCAAAGTTCTTGATTTCAGACACCTTTTTCACCCCGTCTATGGCTGAAATCTCCTGTATCATTTCATCATTAAGAGGTGCTTTCGCCTGCAAATCACTCATACCATTTTCATTTAGCTCAATTGCTGATGAAGAATACTGTATATTAAATTCTGCATCCTTAAATAATCCCTGTCTTGCATAACTTCCTTTATCAAAGGATGATATATAGGCTGCTGCGGTCATAAACAGTATGCCGCCCAAAGCAAGGGAGAGCATGGTAATGGCTGCTTTTTTCCTGTTCTTAGAGAAGTTCATGGTACCCAGACCAAAGGTCGTAAGGCTGCGGCACATGTTCTTATTCGCTTTCTTTTTCGTGGCCTTCTGGGGTACATAACGCAGCGCTTCCATCGGCGATACGGACGCTGCTTTTTTTGCAGGCTTTAAAACGGAAATCATTGTAATCAGATAAACAACTGCAAATACGCCGAAAGCAATAAGCAGCGTATTTACCATGCTGAAGCCTGATGGAAAAATCAAGTATCCCGCAATGCCGCCAATTAAAATACCAATAGGAGAGGCATATAAAAACAGTCTGCCGCCCTCCCGTAATACAAACCTTTTCATTTGTTTACTGGTCATTCCGATGGTGCGAAGCTGGCCGAACTGATGCACTTTACCAATCACAGACAGATAAAATACACCGTAAATAACAAGAATACAGGCAAGCAGAATGACAGCTCCTGCCATACCGTACAGCATTACCTTCTGTGAGTCAACGGATAAAGAATCCAGAAAAGCCTTTGACGGGCTGATATATTTTCTCTCAATTCCCGCCTGGCTTCCGATAAGATACATGGCCTCTTGGCAGTCCTTAGCGCGCATCTTTGTTGCACCATATAGCTTTGCATAAACCTCATAGGGCATATCCTTTAGCTGGCTGCCGCTGACTGCATAATCCTTGGAAAAAAATACAGCAAATTGCTTTGCTGTTTCTCCTCCTTTTAAAATTCCTGACACCGTAAAGGTTTCAGAATTACCGTCATAAAAATTCAGTGTCACCAGACTGCCTGCCCTGGCAGGAATCCCCATTTTTTTCAGCATCCCTGCCTGCAGGGCAATCTCATTTTTCTTCCGGGGTATTCTCCCGCTTTCTAGTTCACCGATACGGATTTCATCCGACAGCTCACTGACATAATAAGGCATTACGTCAAAACCGTCCATCTCTGAAAGCGTACCCGTCTTGACCTGAATCTGATAAGCAATCCGTTCATCGGCTTTTAAAGCTTTTACCTGTCTATCTGTCAGGTTGTAATAGCCCACCTGCTGCGCATGGGAAAGCTGTCTGTTATTCCCTTCTCTCTGCCCGGCGGCAAACATCATAATGGCCATTAAGAGTGCCGATGCCAGCACAATCGTAACCATCACAAACACGTTTCTCATACGGCTTTTTTTCAGACTCTGTCTTGACATCCTGGAAATCATTTGTCTGCTTATTTTTTTGCTGTTCATTGTCACTCCCCCCTTATACGTGAATTTTACCATCTTCAATACGGATTCTTACATCGGCCTTCTGTGCGATTTCAGGGTTATGGGTAATCATAACAATGGTCTGGTTAAATTTTTCACTGGTCATTTTTAAAAGAGCAATAACCTTGTCACTGGTAAGGCTGTCAAGATTTCCTGTGGGTTCGTCGGCAAGAATAATGGCAGGCTTTGACACCAGCGCTCTTGCGATGGCTGCTCTTTGCTGCTGCCCTCCTGATAAATGGCTTGGATAATTAGAAAGTTTCCCGTCCAGCTCTAAGAAATGTACAATTTCCAGTAAAAATTTTTTGTCCTCTCTTTTTCCGTCCAGACGCACAGGCAATACAATATTTTCGTAAACAGTCAGATAAGGAATCAGGTTATAGTTCTGAAAAATAAAACCGATACGCTTTCTTCTGAATACAGTGAGCTGCTCCTCACTCATTTTTTCAATACGGTTGTTCTCAATCTGCACACCACCGGAGGTTGGAACATCCAAGCCCCCCAGCATATTTAAGAGTGTGGATTTACCGCTGCCGGATGTACCGATAATTGCCACAAACTGTCCATTCTCAACGGATACATTCACATCATCCAGTGCCCTGACAAGACTTTCATCCTTTCCATAGTACTTTTTCAAATGAGATGCATTTAATATTGTCATATCTGTTTTCCTCCTTCATTTCACAGCATCATAACTGATACTTTTATCTTACTGCCGGAAAAGAAAACAACAACAGCAGACGCAGAATCTAACATCTACGCCGCAATATCTAAAAATGTACAGTAAAAAAGAATCCTGCCACGGCAGGATTTCCTATAGAGAAAAAAAACCTGCTTCGTTTAACCGAAACAGGCTTTATAAACAGTATTCCATTTAAGGAATCGGAATTAAAATTTTCAAAGTGAATGTACCGTTTTCCTGTTTTACAGTACAGGTGCCACCGTACTTTTCAGCAGCTTTTTCCATATTGGAAATACCAAAGCCATGGAGAAAATCATCCGTTTTTGTGGTACATAAAAAAGCTTTTAATCCTTCATCAATGCAGTTGTTTTCTATCAAAACAGAAACAAAGCTCTGCACTTTTCCCGCCTTAACAAGCACAACCCGCTGTTCCTTTGGCAGCTTTTCACTGGCTTCCATCGCATTGTCAATTCCATTGCCAAATAAGGTGCTGACATCTAACGGCTGGATAAAATCTACACCGTCAAAATCTATACTAACTGAAAAATCAATTTGCTTTTCACGCATTTTTTCAGCTTTATCTTTAATGATAACATCAAGGAAGCTGCTGCCTGTATGGATATAGTCCTCATAGCCGGCAATCTGCGTTCTGAGCTGTTTTGCCATATTTCGGACAGCGTCAGTACCCTGACTGCTCTCAAGCACAAGAAGATGATTTTTCATATCGTGGTAGATGGAGCGTATTTTTTCTTCATCTTTCTGTTTGTTTTGATAATAGGCAAACTGCTGCTGAAGCTGTGCAAGCTGTATTTTGTTTTGCTGATCCTGCTCACGCAGATATATCGCATTCTTAGCATACGTAAAAATAATCATAAAAGCAGCAGATAATATGATGCTGCCAATATACAATATCAAATCTAATGCTTTTCCGAAATTCAAAAAATTGAAAACCGAAAGAAAAGTAATTACAAAAGCAATCAGAGAAATCAAAGTTAAAATAACGCTGTCTTTTATCTGTATCTTATATTTAAAATTTTTAATCAGTAGATAGACTACACTGATTTCAATCAAATGTGCAGCAATACCAATAGCATAAATTTCCCATCTTGCAAAAAGTTGACCATCCACTAAAACTGTTTGATTGTTTCCGTATAACCAAGTTGCGATAATAGGAGAGATTGCTTCCGTCAGATAGGCGACAACAACAAACCATATTTCCGCAGCAGTAATGCTTTGCAATATGGAATCTTTGTAGCATATTTTCAAAATTGCAACAGCGAATAGAAAGATGATAGGCATTTTAAAGGCCCCAAGCGCAGTAAACCAAGTTAAGGCGGCGGTCAAAACCATCATTACTGCCGGCGGAATAAATTTACTGACTGCCGGCGAAAAACGAGGCTCTTTGCACAAGCACAGGCTGATCACATACAGGCAAAACACTTCCAATAGTGTAGAAATAATATCCAAACATTGATAAACCCACATCATAGCATATCACCCCAATATTCCGCCAGTTTTCCCATAAAATCCTTTCGTTTCGGCTGGCTGATTGGGATACGCTCTCCCGTAGTAAGAACTGCTTCCAGATTTTCTACACTTTTTACATAAGCCATATTCACAAGAAAGCTTGCATGACAGCGGGTAAACTTCCTGTGTGATTCCAAAAGGGCTGATATTTCTTTCATATTCTTATAGATCAGCTGTTCCTGCTCTTCAAAATGCAGCAGCACATTCCGCTTGCAGGTTTCCGCATAACGTAAATTTTTATACAGCACCTTATACCTGCCTGTGTCATTAGAGAAGGAAATATACGGCTCATCCTTCCCCTGATAACCGGCAAAAAAACGGTCCAGCTCCATTTTAAGCCGCCCGTATTTCAGGGGCTTTAACAGATAATTAACGGCTCTGTATTCATAGCCTTTAAACACATACTGGGGCAGTGATGTGAGAAAAAACAGCCCCACAGAATCATCCCTTTTCCGTATCTCTTCGGCTGTCTTTAGTCCGTTCATCTTTTCCATCTGAATATCCATAAAAATCAAATCAAAATCGGACTGATAGTTTTGCAGCAGCTCACTGCCGTCACAAAACTCTGAAATACAAAATTCAGCGCCGTTTTGTGCTTCGTATGTATGCAGCAGCTCTTTTAATTCAACCATCAACTCTTTTTCATCATCACATAGTACTATATGGAACATAAAAACACCTCTGGCTGCAGGATGATAACTTTTTTCTACAGCCCTCCCCTGCCCGGTTCTTTTCTTATTACTGAAGCAGAAATTCTCCTGTCTCTTTTGATTTAATATTTATTCTGATCTTACAGTCCGCCAGCGGTTCGTCATTGATATCCAGCGCATAATTTACTTTCACATTAATATCATGCTCCGTCTCTTCCACATCAAAACGGCTGGCATGTATTCCAATCAGAAGATTTCCAAATGGCGTCTCATAATATCCGATATTTTTTTTATTTTTCTCGAATACCATATGTACATTGGAAACGCCTTTTTTCTGAATGTCCAGATAATTATTATATATCTTTATCCTGTTCTTTGTAATTCCCTGAAACCCTTCCATTACTTCATCAAAGAGAATATAATGTTTTCCGTTCTTCAGATAATATTCTCCGGAAGTAATAATTTCAATGGGCTCTGAGCCGGTTTCGTCCGCCAGCTGCAGCCCGCTGATGGAAATCAGTACATCTTTTGTCATGTTTAATACTCCTCAATATGTATCAGCTGTGTGGTGTCAATATCGTACGGCAGAATATAATTGGCAAGTTTTTTAAATTTATCTGCCGCATCACTGACATAAAACTGATGAACATCCCCCTCCGGCAGATACGCCCCGTCATTTAAAAGACCGTGTTCTTTCAGCATTTTATGTAATCCTCTTGTTGTTTCATAAGCAGGATTAATCAGTGTCACTTTATCCCCTGTTACCTGCCGGATAATCCCGGTAAGCAGCGGATAATGCGTACACCCTAAAATCAGCGTGTCTATCCCGGATTCTGTCAGCGGCTCCAGATACCGGTGGGCTACCTGCAGCGTCACCGGGTCATTTGACCACCCTTCTTCTACAAGGGAAACAAACAGCGGACACGCTTTCCCAAACACCTGCGCCCTTGGAGCATGGGTCTGAATTACTTTTGTGTAAAGCTGGCTGGCTATGGTTCCTTCTGTAGCTATCACACCGATTTTACCGTTTTTTGTAGCCTCAGCGGCCGCTTTTGCCCCGGGCTTTAACACTCCGATAATCGGCAGGTCTAGTTTTGGCTGTATTTCCTCCAGCGCCAGCGCACTTGCCGTATTGCAGGCCACCACCAGGGCTTTGACTCCTTTTGCCTTTAAAAAACGGATAATCTGTCTGGAAAAACGGATAATTGTCTCTTTTGACTTATTGCCATATGGCACCCGTGCCGTATCTCCAAAATATACAATTCTTTCATTTGGAAGCTGTCGCATAATTTCTCTGGCTACTGTCAGCCCTCCCACACCCGAATCAAAGACGCCGATGGGTGCATATGCCTGCTCTATCTTAGTCATATTAATTTCTTTCCTTTCACAGGGCACAGCCCTTCAAACTGCAACTGTTATTTTAACTGCTTCTAATAAATTAATCAAGTGCCGGAGCAGTCTTCCCCGGCACTTCATATATTTTCTCTATAACAGTTTACTTCTGTTCAATTCAAGTCTCGCTCTCGCGAGACTTGGTGCGCGATTCGGGTCAGCTCTG
>NZ_JAOQJQ010000005.1:142631-300835 GCF_025566885.1 Brotonthovivens ammoniilytica
TATGTATCCGAATCTCTGCTTTTCCGGAAGTGTGTACACACTTCCGGAAAAGCAGAGATTCGGATACATAACACACCACCAGTTATGACCTTCCCCCGCACCGATAAGCACCTCAAGAGCCTCATATTCTCCTGCGGGAAAGGATGCTTCCCCATAGTCCTTTTCAGGGAATCTGCAGTCTGTCAGCTTCGCCTCCACTTCATAATCATATCCGTTTTCCCGGATAACTTTCAGCGCGCATTTTTCAATATCACCCAGACTATTTTGTATCATTTCCCGGCTCTTTTCAAGACTTTCTGCTCCTGCAAGGCGTTTCTCCATCATAGTTCCAACGGCATCCCTCACTTTCAGCTTCAGCTGCTGGTCCTCAGCCTCATCGCTGTTTGCCAGCACATGAAACCTAATAACCTTATCTGCAATCCCCTGCTGAATCTGCTGTGCATATATCATCTGGCTGACTGTCAGAGAAAAAATCAGCGCCAGTAAAAATCCTGCAAAAACTTTCAGAACAGATGTATCTGCCCCTGTCCTCCATATCTTCATTTTTTGTCCTCCCTTACTCTGGCAGCGCAGCCCGTATCGCCGGATCCGGCCTCTTTTTCATTTAGGCCGCTGCGCATCTGATATCATTATTACCAGATTCTGGAAGTCTAATCACGTATTTAAAAGTTTTAATCTGACCTCTGCATTTGTGGAAACAATTTTTTCATATGCTTCCGGATTATCCTGATACAATTTATAGAGCTCCCTTTGATATCCGGAAAGTTTTAAAAAGCTGTCTGTAATATCCGTATAGTTCTTTTGAGACTGTTCCTTTACAAACCGGTTCAGCTCCTGCTCCATCTGTGTCTGAGCCAGACTTAAGAGCTCTTCCTGCTCTCCCCCTGACACTACCGTACTCCCGGATACTTTTAAGGTGCCCTTGATAATCAGATCCTGAACGGGAAGCTTTTGCTCCTTTACGCTTTCATTCTCGGCGGCGTAAATATTTCTGTCCGTTTTTATATCTCCTACCGTAATATAAGCGCCGTTTTCCAGTGTCATGGAAACTTTTTTGGCCTGTCCCTGAAGCAGAAACGCCATCCAGGCATCTTTGGCGGAAATACTTCCATGATCGTGCATATTGCTGTAAATCCGATAGGCAGCTACCACCGGCTCGTCTTCTTCCATAGCCAGCTGGGGAATCAGTATCATTTCATTTCTGTTCCGGTACTGGCTGATGAGGCTTTTAATGGTAACTGCCGCCGAAGACTTCAGATCTTCTCTTCCCTGTATCATATCTTCCAGATAAGTTCCCAGAGATTTCCCTACATCCAGCTTGCCGTCAAATATCTTTTCCATATCATCATCCATGGCAACTACATACGTATTCCATGCCATATTTTCATTCTCCATGAAATACCCCAGAAGTTTCTCCATTTTATCTTCCCTCTGCAAGATCTCCGTATCTAAAACCAGCACCTTTAAATGATTAAAATCCAGCGTTTTATCTGTATCCTGGGATACAAATTCCTGGGCCTCAAATAAAGACTGTGCTGTCACCGTTTCAATGGTATCAGCCGTTGCCGCGTCTTTCTGACTGTCATCTGCCGCAAGCTTCGGGCAGGCATAACTGATGTCGTATCCCTGGTCGGCCTGGGATACACCCAAAGCCAGAGGATACATCCGCTGCTCCGGTTCCTTTAGGCTGCAGCCATTTAGCAGACAGAGAATAGCCGCCGCCAGCACCAGAAACAAAATAATCCCAATCCGGCCTTTTCCGGTACTGCGTTTTTTCACTTTTGGCGGACGCAGACTATCTGTCTGCAGTACCCCATAAAAAATAAAGGAATTAAATAACGAAAACAGACTGAAAAACCAGATTGCTACCATCAGCGCATCCTGCCGCTCAAACAGCCCTCCCGGAATCTGAGCCATGGCCATCAAAGAAATAACAGGATATTTTAAAGAAGCCAGAAGATCTGCCTGAAATACCCCCAGTAAAATCAGATATAATCCGATATTTAAAGCCGCAGCCAGACAGATGGTCTGTACCGCTGCGCTCCCGGTCTGCTCCGGCTTGGCACAATAGGGCATAAACAGCACAGCCAGGGCGCTGATCATAAAAAATCCGAAACAGATAACCGTCCCCAGCAGGAAATTCCCCCATCCGGAAAAAAATACCGGAAGCCAGTAATCAGCATTTACGTCCCTTGCTGCCAGTATCAGCATAATAATCAGCGGAACTAAAAGAAACCAGAATAAAATCTCATAAATCCTTGCTCTGCATTCCACGCCCCTGGAAACTCCATATCCACCGGCGATTAGAAGTGTCAGCAGAATAATCCAGATAAATTCTGTGTCCAGCAGCTGATTTTCTATTACTGTAGTCAGAACATACAATAAAAAGCCTCCCAGGGCACAGAATAAAAGTAACAGCAGAAACGCCCGGATTTTTTGAAAAACAGATACAGCAGCCGGCGGGGAATTTTGAACCCTTTGGGCTTCCTGTTTTTCCATCACTTTTTTGATTCTTGCACGGCAGAGTCCTTTAACGAGAACCGCCGCAAGAAATGCGCCTGCAGCCATGGCAAATACTCCATCTGTTCTGCAGATTTTTGCAAGGATTCCCGGCAGCAGCAGACTGCTGATACCGAAAATCTCCAAAAACAGCAGGCGTTTCATCTGACGTATGGATACTTTTCGATTATTCGAAAATAACACTCTATCCTGTTCCATTTATTTTTTACTGCCTCCTTTTTTCCTGAGACGAACACGTTGTGCCGGATTGGCATATATTGGTCTTCTGTTTAATACCCATGCAGGCGGTCGGATCAGGGAATCCCGCTCTCCAAGCATCCCCCTTCCGGAATCTACAAAAGGTGTCATGTACGGGATTCCAAAGCTTTCCAAATGGGACAGATGAATCAAAACAAACAACAATCCCAGAAGGAAACCATAAAAGCCAAAAAACGCACACATAAATATAAATGCAAATTTTAACAGCCGAAATGCCGTTGCAAACTCTTCATTTGGAATAGCAAAAGAGCAAAGCGCCGTAAATGCCACCACAATCACTACCATGGCACTGACAATATTTGCGTCTACCGCAGCCTGTCCGATAATCAGACCTCCTACAATTCCAATGGTATTTCCCATGGCCCCTGGCAGACGCACCCCCGCTTCCCTTAACAGTTCAAAGGACAATTCCATCAACAGCACTTCAATCAATCCGGGAAATGGCACGCCCTGTCTGGCCGCCGCAAAAGACAGCAACAGGGAGGTGGGAAGAATCTGTGTATGAAAATTTGTCACGGCCAGATAAAGCCCCGGCAGTACCATGGATAAAAACGACGCCACATACCTCAGCAGCCGGGTAAAAGATGCAATCTCCCACCGGTTGTAATAATCGTCGCTGGTCTGAATAAATGAATTGTAATCTGTAGGCAGAATCAAAGCCGCCGGAGAATTATCCGTCAGCAGTACAATTCTTCCCTCCATAATCGCCATAGCCGCCCGGTCCGGACGCAGAGTTGTCTGAAATTGTGGAAACGGTGAAATCCAGTTTTCCTCTGTCAGCTGCTCCACACTTCCGCTGTCTAATACCCCGTCGATTTCAAACTGTTCCAGCCGTTCTTCAATGGTTTTTAACAGTCCGGGATCCGCTAAATCCTCTATATAGACAAGGTCCACATTGGTTTTTGACCGGACCCCTACTTTTTTCTCTTTTACTTTCACTTTCGGAGAACGCACCCGTTTCCGAATCAGAGCAGTATTTACTTTTACGGATTCGGCAAAGCCCTCATTGGAACCCCGGATTACTTTTTCAGAATCCGTCTCTGTAACGCCCATTCCCGGATACCCTTTGTCCGGTATTTTTAAAGCTTTATCATATCCGTCCACAAACAAAATCGCATCTCCGGTAAGCATACCGTCTGCGGCCATTTCAATGGTATCCATGGGCGCCGCATCAGAAATGCCCAGACTGTTTCTCTCCACACATAAAAGAACCTGCTGTGAAGGCATCTGGCTTAACCGGTTTAATGTCTCTCCCAGCACCGATTTTTCCAGCATCATATTACCTACAGAGGTTTCAATATACGCTACCATACAGCGGACCTTCATCTCCCGGCCCAAAAGCATTTCCCGCATTTTAATATCGGAACATTCCGAAAACAGGGCCTTATACTGTCTGATATTTTCATCTATGTTCTGGGAAACCGGATGCTGCTGATTTTGGGTTTTTGTATTTTGCTTCGCTTTTTTATTATCTGACATACTTACCACCTGTAATATAAGATTTCCTGTAAAAGGAGTGCGCCTCCCTGCGGAGCGTTATTATGTAACAGGAAGACATTTCCTGTTACATAATAAAAAAGGAATAAGCCAGCGCTTATTCCTTTCATTTCCCATATTTTGTACAGTATTTCTTTTTTTATTCCTGTTCCCGTATCATTTTCTTTACGACTTCTTCCTGATTTTTCAAATGCTGTCTGATAATCTTTACCACCTGCTCCTCATCCCGCAGCTCTAAAGCTTTTACAATTTCATGATGTTCCTGAATCAGCTGAGAATGACGCTGAGTATCTTTCAGATATTCTGTCCGGTAGCGGTACATCTGCTCTCTTAAATTATTCAGAAGCATTGAAAGCTTGGGATTATCCGCGGCTTTATAGATCAGATCATGAAATGTCACATCTGCCTTGGCAAGCTCCACCACATTATCCGCTTTTGTCTTTTCGTCAAACTCAATCATGGCAACTTTCAGTTCCCGAAGCTCACCGTCATTGATTTTATGGCAGGATACTCTTGCCGCCAGCTCCTCTAGTACACAGCGGATCTGAAGAACATCTTCCATATCCTTCTCTGTCATCTTAGCTACCTCCGCTCCTTTGCGCGGAATGGTAATAGCAAGTCCCTCCTGTTCCAGCATCCGGATGGCCTCGCGGATGGGTGTCCGGCTGACTCCCAGCTTTGCCGCCAGCTGAAGCTCCATTAAACGTTCTCCCGGCTTTAACTCTCCTCTGAGAATCGCCGCCCGCAGCGTCTGAAACACCACATCCCTCAGAGGCAGGTATGCGTCCATATTTAATTCAAGATGTTTTGTCATTTCATTCTCTCCTGTCTCTTACAATCCTTACGGTTTTTGTACCTGTTTATTTGAATTACCTTCTGTTATTGTGAATATCAGAAGTATATAAATTCCGGGTAAGCCCCGACTGTTTCAGTGCGTCATATGCCCGTCTGACATCCTTTTCTCCCTGGAAAAGCCCAAAAACAGTTGGACCGCTTCCGCTCATCATGGCATTCAGCGCTCCGTTCTCTATCATCATGGACTTGATTTCATCAATCACCGGATATTTTGGAATCGTAACGGTCTCAAGAATATTTCCCATACCGGAGGCCACATCTTTTAAATTTTTCTTTTTAATGGCTTCTGCAATTTTATCAATATCCGGATGCTTTGTATATTCATTAATACGAAGATTTTCATATACAAACTTCGTGGATACAGAAACCCCGGGCTTTGCAATCAGCACCGGACATTTTGGCATAGGAGGCAGGGGAGACAAAACTTCACCAATTCCTTCTGCAAGGGCAGTTCCCCTCATAATGCAGAATGGCACATCCGCCCCCAGTTTCAGGCCGATTTCCATCAACCTGTCCTGTTTTAACCCCAGCTGAAAAATCCGGTTCATCCCCACCAGCACAGCTGCCGCATCAGAACTTCCCCCCGCCAGTCCGGCAGCCACAGGGATAAACTTCTGCAGAACAATCCGTACGCCTTCTTTTATCTTAAACTCATCCTTCATCAGTTTTGCCGCTCTGTATACAAGATTATCTTCGTTTACCGGAAGATAATACAGATTCGTTTCCACTCTGATGGCCGGGGATTTTGTTTTCTTTATTTCTACCCTGTCGTATAAATGTATGGTCTGCATGATCATCCGTACCTCATGGTACCCGTCTTCCCTTTTTCCGGTTACATCCAGTCCAAGATTAATCTTCGCCAGGGCTTTTAAGCTAATATCATCCATGTTTTCTCTCCACTCTCATATGTAATTCTCCTGCTTTTTCATCACGCCTCTTTTTGTTTCAGCCGCTGAACAAGCGGTTTAAGCACCGCGAAAAACTCATCCATCTCACTATCCGTTCCAATGGTGATGCGCAGATATTCGCTGATTCTCGGGCTGTTGAAATATCTCACATAAATACCGGCTTCTTTCAGGCCTTCAAACAGTTTTTCCGCCGGACAGGTTTCATGTCTGGCAAACACAAAATTGCTCCGGGAATCCGGAAAAGAAAATCCCATTTCTTTTAATTTCTTTTTCGTGCGTTCTCTTGTTGCTATAATCTTTGCCAGTACTTCTTTAAAATATGCCTGATCCAAAAGAGCCGCTCTCCCTGCAGCCAGAGAGGTCTCATTCATGGTATAGGAATTAAAGGAATATTTCACATCGTTCAGATACTTGATCAGCACGGGACTAGCGATGGCATATCCAATCCGCATCCCGGCCATAGACCTGGACTTTGAAAATGTCTGAACTACAATCAGATTTTCAAATCTATTCAAAAGCTTCAGCGCCGACTCCGCACCGAAATCCACATAAGCTTCATCCACAATCACAATCACATCCGGATTGTTCCTTAAAATATCTTCAATATCCGCCAGGGGCAGTTCCACGCCGGTGGGAGCATTGGGATTTGGAAAAATAATTCCGCCATTTGCTCTTCTGTAATCTTCTCTGCGGATGCTAAACTGCTCATCTAAAGGTATTTTTTCATAAGGAATCCGAAGCATGTCCGCCCACACTTCATAAAAAGAATAGGTAATATCGGGAAACAGCACCGGTTTCGTATCATTAAAAAATGTCATAAAACACATAGCAAGTACATCATCAGAGCCAACCCCGGTAAAAACCTGGTCTGTCCCAACTCCGTAAGTCTGTGCAATCGCTTCCACCAGAACCGAACACGCCGGATCCGGATACAGCCGCAGCCGCTTAGCAGAAATCTCCTTTAAGGCTTTTTCCACCCCGGGTGCAGGGGGATATGGGTTTTCATTGGTGTTTAATTTTATAATATGTTCCCCCCGGGGCTGTTCACCCGGTACATAGGGAACTGTTTTTCGAATATTTTTTTCCCAGTTTCTCATTTACTATACTTCTTTCTTACAACTTTCTGCCGCTGTTTGATCACAGATATTTTATCATTTTGTAGATACCAATGCAAACAATATCACTTTTTTTTGTTCTTTTTTTTATACATTACTATTTTTCACTGTATTTACTCTATCTACGATAAACCTTCTCTAAAATTATTCCTATCTGTTCACTATGCTATCTTGAAATTTTTTACAAATATCTATAATTTTTACCTAATTCTTGTATTTTTTTCATAACGTGATATACTGAAAATCAGTGATAAAAACAACTTCATCAAAGGTGATAAACTATGGATTCTTATTTGTATAACATTGTAGAACGCCAGACAGTCTGTGACATGCTGGAATCTTTTTTTGAGTGTATCCATCTGCCGGTACAGCTGATTGATTTTCATGGAAAAATTCTAGAAAGCTATGGCGAAGCATGCGGATACTGTCGAATTATAAAAAAACATACCACGGAAGAAGATTCCTGTGAACGGCTGCATATAAACGCCAGCAAACGTGCCATTGAGCTGGGAGAGACTTATATTTTTTCCTGTCATGCCAACTTAAATCATATTGCATTTCCCCTGGTCAATCAGAATACACTGTTTGGTTCTATTATTGTGGGCCCTTTTTTGATGGACGCCCCGGACTCCACTCTGGTTTTGGGGCTTGATAAACGTTTTCACATGAATACTACTGCACTGCTGGATTTATACGAAGAACTGGATACTATTAAGATTATACCGTCTAATATGGTAACCCATATCAGCCGGCTGCTTTATTTTTTATTTGCAGACCTTATCTCCGAGGGAAAACGGAAGCTGGCAGACAACAAAAACAAATTGGTACAGCAGTCTAAAATTAATGAATCTATTCAAAACCTGAAAAATAACTCCGACCTTCCGCTGACCCCCTATCCTATGGATTTGGAACGGGAACTGATTACAAAGGTTAAAATCGGAAATAAAGAAGAAGCCAAAGCTATTTTAAACGATCTGCTTGGATATGTATTTTTTTCTGAGGGCAACAGTCTGGAATTTGTCAAAACACGCTCTGTGGAGCTGTGCTCCCTGCTTTCTAGAGCCGCCATTGAAGGCGGCGCCACCTCTGACAGCATTTTCAGGATTAATAATCAGTTTCTTATGGCGCAGAGCCAGATCCATACGTTAGACAACCTCTGCTACCGGCTGCAGGAAACAGTAGAAACCTTTACAGAATGTGTATTTAACTATATTCCAAGTAAAAATAATGATATTATTAAAAAGGCCATACAGTATATTTCCCGAAATTTTGCTTCGGATATTACGCTCAAGGATGTGGCAAATCATGTGCACTTAAATCCGGCTTATTTTTCAACGATTTTCAAGCAGTCCACCGGCTCTTCTTTCAAAGAATATCTGAATATGGTGCGGATCGAAGAAAGCAAACGGCTGCTGACAAATACCAATTATTCTGTCATTGATATTTCTATCGCCGCCGGCTTTGAGGATCAGAGCTATTTTTCAAAAGTATTTAAAAAATACACGGGACTGACGCCAAAACAATACCGGTAAACATGAAATTCATAACTGCACCTGACGTTTTAAAAAGGACGCAGACCATCTGCTTTGGATGATCTGTGTCCTTGCTTGTTTACGCTCTCTTAAGTTAAAAGCAACAGCGCATCATCCGGAATATACACCTTCACAAACGCTTCCTCTGCCAGCTCCTTGGCTTTCTGCTTATCTAACAGCACACGAACCTGTCCTTTTCCACCCTCTGCAGGACAAAGTACCAGTTCTGATTCAAACTGCTGCTCTAGCAGATGATCTACCTTTAATACCGCTTCATTTTCTCCTAAAAGTATCTCCATACTCTCTGCAGCGCTGATTTTTATATCATGAGCTCTAGCGCCGATATAAGCGAAGTTTTCCGGTATCTCTCTTTTCGTAACAAAAACCATATTCCAGTCATGGGCCCTTACTTTATGTTCAGAAATACGGGATGCCGCGGAAATATTTCTGCAGCCGGAAATCCGGGCCGCCGCCGCTGTTTTTGGATTTCTGAAAAATTCTTTTTTCTCCTGAATGGTTTCAATATGACCCTGATTTATCACACAGACCCTGTCACACAAATGGTAAACTTCATCTCTGCTGTGGGAAACAAACAGCACTGTCTTATTTACCTTTTCCAGAATCTCCAAAAGCTCTTCTTCCATCTGCCACTTCAGATAGCTGTCCAAGGCAGATAAAGGCTCATCCAGCAGCAAAATATCTGGCTCTGCAGCCATCATCCGGGCCAGAGCAACCCGCTGCTTCTGACCGCCGGAAAGCTGTGTGGGCAGATGTTTTTCAAGCCCCTGCAGCTGAAATTTCTCCACAAAGCTGTCCACCACCTGGCAGGAAGGCTTCTTTCCCATTCCGGACATAATATTTTGTTCTACTGTAAGATTGGGAAACAAAGCGTAATCCTGAAACATATAACCTACCTTACGCTTTTGCGGACGCAGATTAATTCTGGCCCCAGAGTCGAACACTACCCGGTCATTGATCACAATCCTGCCTTCATCCGGGGTCTCAATTCCGGCTATACATTTTAATGTCATGCTTTTTCCGCAGCCGGAGGCTCCCAGCAGTGCAAAAACTTCCTGCTCTGCACAAAAATCAACTTTCAGATGAAAATTACCTATTTTTTTTTGGATATTTACTTCTATGGACATATCTTTCTCCTACCAGCGCTGTATATTCTTCATATTCTTTCCTGCCACCAGATTCATTGCGACAATTACCCCAAAAGCAATCAGCATAATAATTATAACCCACACACCTGCGGTTACATAATCACCGTCCTGGATAACCATAGCAATTTTCTGGGAAATTGTAGAGGTCTTTCCGGGAATATTTCCTGCCAGCATGGAGGTTGCTCCGTATTCTCCCAGAGCTCTGGCAAAAGTAAGAATTGTTCCTGAAATAATTCCGGGTCCTGCATTGGGCACAACAATTCTCCAAAAAATCCGCGTCTCAGGCATTCCAAGGGTACGTCCGGCATAAATAAGATTCATATCCAGCTGCTCAAAAGCTGCTCTTGCGTTCCGGTACATCAGCGGAAATGCAATCACAGTGGCAGCCAGTATACAGCCGCCCCAGGTCTGCACCACGCTGAGTCCGAAATGATCAAATAAAAACATCCCGAAAGGACGTCTTCTGCTAAACAGCAGCAACAAAAAAAAGCCGGCCACCGTAGGCGGCAGAACCATCGGAAGTGTCAGTATGCCGTCTGCAACGGCTTTTACCCTGGGACCTGCGTGAACTACACGATTAGCGGCAAAAATCCCCAGGAAAAACGATATCACCGTGGCAACTGCTCCTGTTTTTAATGAAATCATCAGCGGACTCCAGTCCAGTGACTGAATAATCTCTCCCATAACATTCATCCTTTCTCAATCTGTGGTAACTGACAGAAGCGCCAAAACAAAGCTGTTTGGCGCTCCTGATTAATTATTTAAACCGGCGGGATTGTTATGATACCGGCTTCACAAAAACGTTACCTCTTAGTTTGGTACGTCTGTATCAAAATAATATTTCTGGAAAATCTCTTTTGCTGCATCTGATGTTAAGAAATTAATAAAATCAAGTGCTGCTTTTTTCTCTAATTCATCTGCCTGGTCATTGTTTACCTGAGCAACCGGGTAAATGATGTCGCCAGTTAAATCATAAGGTACAACCTGTAAAATGTCCAGTTTATCTTCCAGACCGTATGTATCTGATTTGTAAACAGTTCCAACTTCGTTAGAGCCTTCCGCTACTGCAGAAGTTACGGCAGTTACATTGGCACATTCATTGATTTCAATTCCGCCCAGAGCATCGGATACTTCTTTTGTAGTAATTTTAGATACATCCTCTGCTTCCGGAAGCATTTTGGAATTAACCATTGCCTGACGTGTGTATTTTCCTGCCGGAACACTGCCGTCAGCAAGTGCAAAGCTGGCTGCGTCTTTGATGTTCTCAAGACCGGTTACCTTTGTATCGCTTCCTTTATGTGTAACTACACAAAGCTGGTTGTTTACAACATTGTATCTGGTTCCGTCAACAACCATCTTGTCATCGTTCTGAAGTGTATCCATCTGTTTTTGTGCTGCTGAGAAAAAGATATCACAGTTTCCGCCTTCTTCAATCTGAGTCAGAAGTGTTCCTGAACTATCATAATTTCCAACAATCTTAACATTTGGCTGTGTTTCATTATATTTCTGAATCAGCTCTTCCATAACGGTATTCAGACTTGCTGCTGCAAAAAGGTTTACTGTTGTCTCGCCCAGCTGATCTCCTTCTGCTCCTGCTGATGCCTGGTCCTCTTTTGTTGTGGAAGTTCCCTGATCTTTATCTGCGTCTTTATTGCCGCATCCAGCTAAAAAGGATGCTCCAAGTACACAGGTTAATAATACTGCTGCAATTCTTCTTTTCATCTTTTTTCCTCCAAAATACTTGTGTTTTGTTATGCCCCTTAGAAAAGGTATATTCATATTGTACAGTTTTTTAACTTTTTGTCAACAAAGCAACTTCGTTTTTCTTCTGTTTTATGATGTTTATTTTCCCTTTATTAATCCATATTCTGCATAACTCGCCAGACTGCTGCCGCTTTAGCTCCTGCTTTATAACAAATGTGCCCTGGCATATTTCCGTGCCGGGCAAGTTGTCTGCGGCACTTTGAAGCTTTGCGCAAGTGTACTTTCCCCAAACGTACAGATGCCTCCGCAAGGCCGCTTTCGCAGCTTTGCCGGAGGCATCCAAAGCAGTTATTCTATTTGTAATTACAACAGCCGTTTCCCTATATTTGTAACATTGTATCCGTCAATAGATTCCGCTTCTTTTCGGAAGCGCTCTGACTGAATGACTTCTACAATTTTCTGATAAGGCTCCCGCTCCAGATCTGAGGTACGGATTACCATATCATAGCTTTCCTCTTTCAGCGGGATAAACTCGATTCCTTCTACCTGCTTGCTTGTTTTTTCATTGCCGATAGACACATCCCCACTGCCTCTTTGCACCATAGAAGCTGCTATGAGGTGAGACTCAGCAATATTTTTATATCCTTTAATACTGCTGGTGGGTATCCCGCCCAGTTTACACATTTCATCAATAAACACCCGGATCCCGCTGCCCTTTTCACGATTAACAAGCACTACATCATCCCGCATAAGGTCTTCAAACTTTGTAATATTTTTCGGATTTCCTTTTTTTACGTACAGCCCCTGCCACCGTTTGATGAGATGAAACACTGCCAGCTGCTCTCCTGGAAGCATACGCTCTACATAAGGAAGATTGTACGTATTACTTTTTCCGTCCCAGAGATGACAGGTTGCAATGTGATCCTCATGCTGATACATTTCATATAATCCATTGTAGCTGCCTAAAGGAGACCGGTAAGCGCGGTAATTTTTAATTTTCATTTCATTAAACATGGCGCACAGCGCATCCAGCATAATGTCCTGTCCGCAAATTACAATATTACAGTTTTCCTCATCCTGTTTAATAATTCCCAGATACTGATACACATCCTTCTGGGCAATACGGAACTGTTTTCCCATTTTAGTAGCTTTTAAATCCCCTCTTTTAATCATTTCATAAACTGTATTTTTTTTCACCTGAAGCATCTCAGCTACTTCTACCGGTGTCAACAAACGCTCGTCCATATTTTCCCCTCTCATCTGCTTTCTATCTATTAGCTGTTATTCTCAGCTGCTTCCCCGTCGCTTTGGGTCTTATCCGTTGTTTTCTCTTCTTCCGTTTTCTTTTCTTCTTTCTTCTCATCCTTCTTATTTTCTGTTTTCTTCTTACTATTTCCGGAAGATTTTTTCACCTGCTCGGTACCCGGAAGATTGTATACCAGTACAGGATCCCCTGTCTTTAACTGTGCAAAAATCTTCTGGGCAGCACTGTATGGAAGATTAATACAGCCGTGGGAGCCGCCTGTTTTGTATATAGTACCTCCAAAAGTACTCCGCCATGTGGCGTCATGAAGTCCTACCCCGCCGTTAAAGGGCATCCAGAACGACACCGGAGAAGCATACCCAGGCCCCCTGAGCACCGCACCTTTTTGTGTATAGGTAACGGCATAGCTTCCGGTGGGTGTTGTATAGCCTTTTGCTACATTTCCGGAAACAAAATCTGTATCCACAACTTTTACTCCGTTCTTATAAAAATATAAGTGCTGGGCTGTCAGATTGATTTCCACATACGTATTTCCATAATCCGCGCCTTTATGGCTTTTTCCTTTTCTTGCATAAACCGGTTCCCTTGTGACTGATTTATGAGCCAGGACATTTTCTTTCAAGGTCTCTATTTCCTTTTCCTGATTCAGCTTCCAGCCGTAATTTCCGGCAGGTACCGTAACCGTTTTTCCCCAGGATGTTTTTAATGTATGTCCCTGATCTACCGTATTATATTTTCCGGCAAAGGCTGATACATATTCTTTTAATGCATCCTCGTTGAAAACCACTTTCATTTTATCATCTGTTTTCAGCCATTTGCTCATTTCTTTTTTACTGACAGTTACAGTCCCCGCATCCAGCATATCATAATTAATTTCTGTCTGCATCAGCTGATTCAGCTTTTCACATGCATCTGTCACTTCCTCTGACTTTTCTGTGTATGCCGGGTCCTGATAGCAGCCGGCCTCCTCTAAATCCAGTTCTTTTTGAAGTTCCATAACAGAAGCTGTAACCTTCTCTTTTAAGATCTCTTCCTGAATGGTAGTCCCGAAAACCGCCGGTTTGATCTCATATGCTTCCTGATCAGAAAAAACGACCTTTGCATTTTCCGGTTTCTGCATCTTTTCCTTATCCATACAGGACAGCCGGCTGATTGTCTGGGCAAATGCATTTTCATTATACTCAAGAGCTGTCCCAGGATTATACTTATGATCTTTTCCTATCTGAAACAGCCAGCCAAAGCTGCCCTGTTCCTTCAAAAGCTTTTCATAGGTGTCGTCAAATACCGCTTTCAGTTCAAAGTCACTGCCCTTTATTGTTTCTATTTTATCCGCCCGCTTTTTTAAGGTAAGCTCATATCCCTCTACCTCATCCCTGATAGTCTGCTGTACCTCTTCCACTGTTTTGCCAAAACAGGACGCTCCGTTAATAAAAGTATTCGGCAGAAAATGTTTCATAAAATAAATTGCAACAATGAAATAGACAACCACAAGCACCAGAACAATCCCTGCCATCAAAAACAAAGTTTTCTGCTTCTTTGTTTTTTCTTTCCAGTTTTTCATAACCCGCTCCTTTGTCTTTTGTATCTGTTCTCTCAAAGTCCGGAAAACACTTAATATTTATTATATAATTTATGAATTTTCTTTGTCAACCTGCAACTTCCTCTTGCAATTATCTGCAAATGTGTTACAATCACTCTTGACCCATATTTTATCGGGGTGTGGCTTAGTCTGGTAAAGCGCTCGTCTGGGGGGCGAGAGATCGCAAGTTCAAATCTTGTCACTCCGATTTTATTTTTTTAGAGGTGATTTCATGAAAAAGTTATTTTTGAAATACAAGCATGGGTTGTGGCTGCTGTATGTCTTTTTTTATTTTCCCTGTTTTTCCTATCTGGAAAAAACAGTAACCACACAGTTTCATGAGATCCACATGTCTGTTGATGATCTGATTCCTTTCTGTGAATATTTTATTATCCCTTATTATCTCTGGTTTTTATTTGTAATTATTGCTGTTATATATTTCTTTTTCAGAGATGCATCAGAATTTAACCGCTTCTGCATTTTTCTTGGAGTAGGTATGACATTGTTTCTTTTTATATCGGCCATTTATCCAAACGGCCATTATTTAAGACCTGAGAACTTCCCCAGGGACAATGTCTTTACAGATCTGGTCCGGCTGTTGTACGAAAGCGATACGCCTACCAATTTATTTCCAAGTATTCATGTATATAATTCCGTTGCCGTAATGCTGGCTGTTCTTTACAGCAGATATTTAAAAAAACGGCCGGTTATCCGCTGGGGCTCTGTAGTCCTCACAATACTGATTATTTTATCTACCTTGTTTTTAAAACAGCATTCTCTTTTTGATGTTCTCACGGCATTTCTGCTGGCATTTGTCATGTGGGGGCTCATCTATAGTCCATGTGCAGTAAAGCTGGCCGGGAAAAAGCCGGTGGGTGATAACAAGGCACAGCAGATATAAATTTAAAGCCCAAAAATAAAGAGTACAAATCTCCTGTAAAAAGGACCTTCGTACTCTTTTTTTTATAAATCCTGAATTTTTTTCACTGCTTCGCCCAGATAGATATTATCTGCTTTATAGAAAATCCCCTGATCTGCCAGCTCTGCGTATGACGGATCCAGCGGCATTTTTCCAAGTACCGGCATAGCCAGCTCTGACGCTATCTCATCAATTTTACTTTCACCAAACAGTTTGATCTCTTTTCCACAGTCCGGACATTTCAGATAACTGTAATTTTCCACTACACCAAGTACAGGAATCTTCATCATCTGCGCCATATTATAGGCTTTTTTGACAATCATCTGTACCAGATCCTGAGGAGAAGTTACAATGACAATCCCGTCTACCGGAAGTGACTGAAACACAGTCAGCGGAACATCTCCGGTTCCCGGAGGCATGTCCACAAATAAATAGTCCAGATCTCCCCAGAAAACATCGCTCCAAAACTGTTTTACAACTCCTGCAAGCACCGGACCTCTCCAGATTACAGGTGCTTCCTCATCTTCCATCAACAGATTGATAGACATAATTTTTGTTCCATCCTCCGCTTCAATGGGAAGAATCCCCTGATCGGTTCCCTGTGCCGGTCCATGGATTCCAAACATCTTCGGTATAGAGGGGCCTGTAATATCAGCATCCATAATACCTACCTGGTATCCCTGTTTTCTCATCATTGCAGCCAGTGAACCGGTTACAAAAGATTTTCCAACACCACCTTTTCCACTGACAACCCCGATTACTTTTTTCACAGATGAATATTGATTCAGCTGTTCTAATAGACTTTCCGGCTGACCGGAACATCCTTCACAGCTTTCAGATGTGCATCCGCTGCAGCTGTTTTCTGCCATATCTTTTTCCTCCTTTTGCAAATTCCATCTGCTGTTACGTTTTACATCCCACAGCAGATATCAGATTTTATTAGTATACCCTCTTTTTTCCAAAAAAGGAAGGTTTCTGTGCATCTTTCCTGCCTGAATATCCCTTTTATATTCTGATGCTCACTTTATTTTCTGCCCCGCTGCTATTTCCTATACGCCTTCTGCTTCTATTGCTTCTTTTTTTGCGAAGATTTCTTTTAATGATTCTGAATAAGGAGCTCTGGCAATACCGTACTCTGTAACAATACCGGCAATCAAACTGTGATCCGTAACATCAAAAGCCGGATTGAATACCTTCACACCCTCAGGGGCCATCCGCTCCTGATACCACATTTCAGTTACCTCTTCCGGTTTCCTCTGCTCAATTTTGATTGCATCCCCGTTCGGCGTACTCAGATCTATGGTTGATGTAGGAGCGCAAATGTAGACTGGCACCTGATACTGTTTTGCCACAGCTGCCACTACAGACGTTCCGATTTTATTGGCGGTATCTCCATTGGCCGCCACTCTGTCACAGCCGACAAATACCGCATTTACCCAGCCATTTTTCATAACCGTGGCAGACATATTGTCACAAATTAAAGTGACATCCACACCGGAAGCATAAAGCTCGAAAGCTGTGAGACGGGCTCCCTGCAACAGAGGCCTTGTCTCATCTGCAAATACTCTGAACCCATATCCTTTTTCCTGTCCAAGATAAATGGGTGCAGTGGCAGTTCCATACTTGCTGGCTGCCAGTTTACCAGCATTACAGTGAGTCAAAATTCCATCTCCCGGTTTTACCAGACTTAAACCGTACTCTCCGATTGTTCTGCACACGCGGATATCCTCTTCCTGAATCTTAATGGATTCTTTCTTTAACAGCTGTTTCAGCTCTGGTACTGTTTTATCACTGTTCCTGATTATTACCTGCTCCATACGGTTTAAAGCCCAGGAAAGATTTACCGCTGTAGGTCTGGATGAATCCAGATATTCTTTCTGCTTTTTAAACTCTGCATAAAAGGTATCATAATCTTGCGTGTCAATGCCTTTTGCAAGTATGTAAATCCCATATGCGGCGGCTACACCAATAGCCGGGGCCCCTCTTACCTGGAGCAGGTAAATGGCGTCCCATATTTCCTGAGCCGTTTTTAAAGATATTAACTCAATGTTCCCCGGCAGCTTTGTCTGATCAATAATCACTACTGCACTGTTATCATCATCTAGTGAAACAGTATCGTAATCCATAATATTTCTCTGTATTTCCATGACTTCCTCCTGATATCCTGCTGTATTTTGTATAAACATTATATAAACTTTAAGGTTCAGTTGCAAGCAGCATCCCCCGGATCCAAAAAAAGAACCCGGGGGGACATATTATATTGCCTTCGTATATAGTTTTTACATCAGCTCTGCAATTCTGCTGACACCTACATAAATCTGTGAAATCTTATACCAGGTGGCAAAATCCACAACTCCCGTTACCGGAAGACCAAATACTGACTGAAATTTTTCCACAGAAGCCTGTGTCAGGGGACCAAAGATTCCATCGGCGGTAATCTTTGGAATCGCCGGATAATTCCTTGCAATGGTATTAAGCTGTTCCTGCATCTGCCGCACCTTATCTCCGCTAGAACCCGTCTGTAGATTATATCCGGGCCAGGATGAAGGTACTCCCGAAATTTCATCGGCAGTGTTAATGTACATATTGCTTCCATAATAATATCTTATAATTTCAAGAGCTGAATACCCCTGATCCCCCAGATACTTAGACCCCCACTGTGAAAGCCAGTTTGGACAGGTTACATTTTTTCCATCACAATACTGAGTAAGAATTGGCTGTCTGACATTTGGTCTTGCAAGAAAACTGTTAAATATTTCATCTACAATCTGAGAAATATTAGAAAAGATATTGCGCCCATAGGACCACTTTTGATCGTATGCGGTGGAGGATGTAATGGTAAAATTGTATCCTTTGTTCCTGTACCACTCTGTGAAAACCCTGTTTAAGGTAAAGGACATAATCGCCAGAATATTAGCCCGGATTGTTTCCTCCGGCCAGGTAGTATAAATTTCACTGGAAGCCACATTTTTAATATAATCCCGATAACGCACATAATAGTCTCTTGCGGAGTTATCACTGGGCGGACCGTCATGAACAATTACAAATTCCGGAATCACTACCCTGCTTAAAACAATTTCTCCGGATTCACCCACCGGTTTGATCTCCGCCTCCGGTTCTTTCGGAGGGAAATCACCGGAAAGGGTATTGGGAGGAACTACAATATTTCTCGGGTCTTCCTGTGCCACTTCCGCTGGATTCATAGAAACAGGCTGAAGTGCAAGGGAATCCGGAAACACCTGCGTACCTGTAACATTTACTGACCGGTAGCCTTCCGCCTCAATCTGAATATTATATTCCGCAAAGGGCAAAGGGGCCTCCGGGTCCATGGAATACTCCAATGGAGGAGTGTCTAATGTAATCTGTTCTGTCTGTCCGGAAATATTTGTAGTGAGATCTGCAATCTCCTGTTCCGGTTCATCTGTTCGAAACACCCGGATTCTGGCGTCTCTCACCGGTTCTAGTCCAATGGTGGATGTTAAATTTATCTGAAGTCTGCCTGATTCTGATGCGCTGATAGCTGCCAACTTACCGCCTCGTAAAAATTCTCTTATTTTATTCTATGCAAAAGGTTTCCACTTTTTGAATGTTTTCCTTCATTTTTTTATATTTCCGCATGTTTCGTTTCATTTTGTCGATTTATGCATCCATTTCAGATATTTATAACGCTCTACACCTTCTCTAAAAAAGCCGTAAGTCTTAGTAAACATAATAAATGCAATCAAAAAACCTACTTCTATCCCCAGCAGTGTGGTAAAGGTAGCCTCTCCTTCCAGATAAAACTGTTGAATGTCTCCATTTACTAAAGCGGCTACCGCCTGATAAAAATCCTTTCCCGGAAGGAGTGCAATCACCGCCGGTATTAGAAAGATATTAGCGGGAGCCTTTAAAATCCTGGCGGCCATCTCAGAATAAAAGCAGACTGCAATGGCTGCAATGGCATTGGCCAGAAACAGATTTTCCACGATATTTGACGCCAGCAGCAATACCAGCCAGGCAATGGCCCCTCCCACTGCCGCAGTCCAAATCTTGTCTCGTTCAATATGAAAAAATACGGAAAAACCAACGGAGCCGATAATGGCGGTTATCGTCTGCACCGCCAGATGCACTGTATTTGGTCCCTGCTCCACAACATTTACATAACCGCCTCCAAGGGTTACGTTGGCAATAAAAAAACCTCCGGCTATGGCCGCCGCAATTAAAATGGCCTCAATAGACCTGTATACACCGGTGAGAATATCCCCATGGAGCATATCTTTTAGGGAGTTACACAATGCCAGAGTGGGAATAAACAGCATAATATCCCCCATCATTATTTTATCCAGATGGTCTCCCAATCCCAGACTGACAAATAAAATTGCCAGCCAGCCGGTAACCATGCAGGCAAAAAGTGTATAAACCAGTTTATTTGCAGTGGCTGTCTTAAGAAGCTGGTCAAAGAAAAATACAAACAGCCCTAAAATCCCGGCGGCCAGTCCGTCCAGAAGATTTCCTCCGAAAAATACAGTCAGAGCTCCTGCCGAAATCATATAACACAAAATATCCAGCCAGGTCCGTTTTCTGCTTCTTGCAATTTCCTCCAGGCGCTTTTGAATTTCTTCTACCCCCGGTCTGTTTCTGCAGATATATCTGGCCAGAGCATTGTAACATTCCAGCTTTCTTAAGTTTGTGCCAAATCCATTAATCCGCTTTGCCTGAGTGGATTTTGTTCCGTTCTCCCACTTTACCGTTGTAAGCACCAGCGCTGTAATGGAAAATACTTCACTGGATTTTGCCCCATAGGCCTTCATAATCCGTGAAATGGTATCTTCCACCCTTCTGACTTCGGCTCCGGACTGTACCATACAGCGCCCGATTTCCAGTGCGCACTCTAGTATATCCTCTCGATTGATTTCTGTCGTCTGACCCATAGTCTGTCTCCTGTCTTAAAGCTTTCCCACCAGATGCATTTATTATGTCCATCCAAACAGCCAGGTACACTGTGAATTTCCCGGCATTTCCTTTTTTGTGAAACAAAGGACAGGCATTTCCCGTTCTGGTGACCGCTTCTTCCTAAGTTTCTCCATCAACAAAAAATGTCTGTCCTGTTACATTTGATCTGCTCTGTTATTCAATTACACGAATCCAGCCTTTTGGCGCTTCTGCCCTTCCCTGCTGAATATCCACAAGGGTTGTATAAAGTTTCTTTGTAATGGGCCCCATTTCCTCCATACCGCTTGGGAAGCAGATCTCTGTTCCGTGATCTACAACCTTTCCAACAGGAGAGATAACCGCCGCTGTTCCACACAGGCCGCACTCGGCAAAATCCTTCAGCTCTTCTTTATACACTTCTCTGTGTTCTACCGGAAGTCCCAAACAATGTTCTGCCACATACATCAGCGAACGCCGTGTAATAGACGGCAGAATACTGTCGGATTTCGGTGTTACAACTTTACCGTCTTTTGTAATAAAAATAAAGTTTGCCCCGCCGGTTTCCTCTACTTTCGTTCTGGTAGCAGCATCCAGATACATATTTTCATCGTATCCTTCCCCATGAGCTGTTACAATTGCATGAAGGCTCATGGCATAATTCAATCCTGCTTTAATATGTCCGGTTCCATGAGGCGCCGCACGGTCAAAATCACTGATCTTAATGGTCAGCGGTTTGATTCCGCCTTTAAAATACGGTCCAACCGGTGTACAGAATACACGGAACTGATATTCATCCGCAGGCTTTACTCCAATTACCGGATTACTTCCGAAAATATACGGGCGGATATAAAGGGCTGCTCCTGTGCCATAAGGCGGAACAAAGGCTGCATTGGCTTTTACTGTTTTTTCTACCGCCTCAATAAATTTATCCTCCGGATATACCGGTATTTCCAGACGGCGGGCGGAGTCAGCAAGACGTGCCGCATTTAAGTCCGGACGGAAAATTACAATCTGACCATCCGCAGTTGTATATGCTTTCAGCCCTTCAAATACTGTCTGGGCATACTGCAATACCCCGGCACATTCGCTGATTACAACATTAGAATCAGTAATCAAAGCTCCGTCATCCCATGCTCCGTCTTTAAAATATGACACAAAACGATAGTCTGTTTCACAATATCCAAATCCCAGATTCTCCCAGTCAATATTTTTCTTTTCCATTTTTACAACTTCCTTTCTTTTGTCCCCAACACAGAGTCTATGATAAAGATTCCTTCATTCATCTTTTAATCCCACACCATTATACTTCGTTCCCGCCACATGTCAAGAAACTATCTGCAGGAAGTGCTGATGGATTCCACAGCCACTGCGCCGCCCCGGACTGTTTCAATATGACTGAAGCTGCCCTTTAACAGCGCCACCAGCTCATTAATCCTGCGCTCCGGCAGTTTACATTCCAGCAGAACGCTGTCAGCGCCGATATCGGCCACTTCCACATCAAAGGCCTGGGCAATCCTGAATACTTCCGCCTTGTCCGCATCTGAACATTTTTTCACCTTGGCAAACAGTATCTCCTTCATATGTATGGGGGTATTGGTTAAATCCAGCACTTTAATTACCTCCACCATTCGGTTTAACTGCTTTTTAATCTGTTCAAAGGTAATGTCATCGCAGGTGGCACAGATCGTCATCCTGGAGGTATCCTCATTTTCTGTGACACCTACTGTAAGACTTTTCAGGTTATAGGATTTTCCGGCGAACAATCCGCTGATTTTTGCAAGAACACCAACCTGATTTTCTACATATAATGCAATCCATCTGTCTTTCATTGCTCTTTCCTCCTATTTCCCTTTCAAAATCATTTCATTCATCGCTTTTCCGCCAGGCACCATAGGAAGTACAATATCTTCTGTGGCAATCATAAATTCAATCACGGTACTTGCATCTGTATTGGCTTTTGCCGCTTCAATAGCCGGAATGATATCTTCTTCCTTTGTTACGCGGATTCCATGAACACCATAGCTTTCTGCCCATTTCATAAAATCCGGTTCATACGGCGGACAGTTTTCATTTGGCCCTTTACAAAAATCCGGGCATCCCTTTCTTCTCCGCAGACAGGTTGCCGCATAACGTTTTCCATAAAACAGCTGCTGCATCTGGCGCACCATTCCAAGGTAATAATTATTTAACAGACATACAATCACCGGAGCATCCTCCATTACAGAAGTTGCCATCTCCTGCATATTCATCTGAAATCCGCCATCACCGGTGATACAGACTACAGGCTTTTTAGGATGTGCAATCTTGGCGCCTACAGCTGCCGGGAAACCAAATCCCATGGTTCCAAGCCCCCCGGAAGTAATAATTGTCTTTTTATCGTTCACTTCCAGATACTGAGAAGCCCACATCTGATGCTGTCCCACATCGGTGACATAGGTAACCTCTTCAAATGCCTGATTTAACCCTTCCATAATCATCTGGGGGGACATCCCCTTATCTCTGCGCATTTCCAGAGGATTTTCCTGCTGCCATACTGCTATCTGTTTTAACCATTCTTCCGTATCTTTTTCTTCCACCCACTCAACCATCTGTTCCAGTGCAATTTTAGCATCTGCAACAATGGGAACGTCTACCACTACATTTCTGGAAATAGCAGCAGCATCTATGTCCACATGAACAATTTTAGCTTTCGGTGCAAATTCGTTTAAATCTCCGGTAATCCGGTCGTTAAAACGGGTGCCGATGGAAAACAGTACATCACATTTGGACACTGCAATATTGGCCGCATAACGTCCATGCATTCCGCTGTTTCCTATATAATACGGATTATCACTTGCAACCGCGCCTTTTCCCATAACCGTTGTAACAACCGGAATATGTGTGCGGTTGACAACCTCCTCAAGAAGCTCACTTGCACCTGCAATCTTGATACCCCCTCCGGCTAAAATCACAGGCCTTCTGGCTACTTTTAATAATTTTACAGCCTTTTTCAGCTGTCCTAAATGTACGCCCTCATTTGGTTTATATCCTCTGATATCTACACTTTCCGGATACTCCGCCGGACCGGACGCCAGCTGTATATCTTTGGGAAGATCCACAAGTACCGGACCTGGTTTTCCGGAAGCGGCAATCTGGAATGCCATCTTTAAGATCTTTCCCAGATCCTTTCGGTCTCTGACTGTAACACCGTATTTTGTAATGCTTCTTGTCATGCCTACAATATCTACTTCCTGAAAAGCATCATTCCCAATAAGGCTTAAAGGTACCTGTCCGGTAAAAACCACCATGGGAATACTGTCATAAAAGGCATCCGCAATTGCGGTAATGGTATTAGTGGCACCAGGACCGCTGGTTACAAGACATACGCTGACTTTTCCTGTTTCCCTGGCATATCCTTCCGCCTCATGCACCAGCGCCTGCTCATGCCGGGGCAGTACAAGATGAATCTCATTGTCCCGGTACAGTTCATCAAACAGATCGGTAACTGTTCCTCCCGGATATGCAAATATTGTATCTACACCCTCTTCCTTCAGGGCTTTTACAAACATTTTTTTTCCTGTAATATCCATATCAAAATCTCCTTAACGTCTATATCCATCCCACACTTTTCAGAATAAAAATCCATCCCGTCAGTGTGACCGCTGCAAGCAATGTGGTTGTCACAACAATACTTGCTGTCAATACGCCGTCATTGTTCATATTTTTTGCCATAATATAGCAGCTGGGAGTAGCCGGCGCTGCAAGCATAATAACAAGCGCTACCATTTTCTCCCCTCTGAATCCAAATGCTGCTGCAATGGGAACAAAGATGGCTGCCTGGGCAATCAGCTTAATAAATGCCGATGCCAGTGTCGGTTTAATTTTGGCCAGTGCTTTTTTTCCTTCAAATCCCGCGCCTAAAGCAATCAAAGCCAGTGGGGTCGCCATCTGGGCAGTGGAGCTTACGGTCTTATTGATAAGGGTAGGCAGTGGATTATGTAATAATGCCACAATAAGACCGAGGACAATGGCAATAATAATCGGATTTTTAAGAATATTAATGCCGGCCTGCTTCAGTCTTCCCGTACTATGATCTCCTTTAGGGTCACTGCCCTCAAAGGTAAGTACAAGTACTGAAAATATATTATACAGCGGTACTGCTCCGATAATCATCAGAGAACCCATGGTAGCCGATCCATATATATTCTGGATAAAGGCCAGTCCCATGACAGCCGCACTGCTTCGAAAAGATGCCTGGGTAAAAGCCCCGATCATCGTTTTGTCTTTCATAAAAATTTTTGCCAGTCCCCAGACACCCCAGAAACAGATGGTTGTTGAAACCGCGCAGAACAGCACAAATTTCAGATCAAACACATTCTGTATGTCAACTGTTGACAAATCCCGAAACAACAGGAACGGCAGTGTAACCTTAAAATTAAATTTGTTAGCTATGGTTACAAAGTTATCATTCAGCATTCCAATGCGTCTCAGCACATATCCCAGCACCATTACAAGAAAAATAGGGATTGTTACATTAACGCTGAAAAGCAGATTATTCATTGATTACGCCTTCTTTTTTTCATATTTGTAAAAATAATATTCCAGATCAAAATAGGTCTGTTCCTCACTGTCTGCTGTGATCACCCACTCCGGATTTTCATCCAGATTCGGAAAATAAGAATCTGCCTCATATTCATAGTCTATTTTTGTAATATGAGCTACCTCACATTCATCTACCAGCTGACGGTAAACACTTTCTCCGCCGATCACATAAATACGCTCAGAAGGGTATTTTTTCAGTTCTTCACGAAGCTCTTCCATATCATGTACTATCACCGCATCCTTCACCTGATAGGAACGATCCGAGGTCAGTACAATGTTTGTCCGCTTCTTTAAGGGCAGTCCGTTTGGAAAGCTCTCCAGTGTCTTCCTTCCCATAACAACCACATTTCCGGTTGTTACCTCCCGGAAAAATTTCATATCTGCCGGAATACTCACCAGCAGTTTATTGTTCAGGCCGATGGCCCAGTTTTTATCTACAGCTGCAATCAGATTCATGATCTTTTCCTTCCCTCTTCCACTGCAATATTACACGGCAATGGGAATATTTGTAATCTGGGGACCTGTGACATAATCGTCCAGTCTCACATCATTTCTTGTAAACTGATAAAAGTCCTTCACTTCCGGATTCAGCCAGAACTTCGGCGCAGGATAGCTCTCCCGGCTGATGAGTTCTTTAATCAGCGGCACATGGCGGTCATAAATATGGGCATCCGCAATAACATGTACAAACTCTCCCGCCTGCATATCACATACCTGAGCCAGCATATGTAAAAGCACCGCATACTGACACACATTCCAGTTATTTGCCGCCAGAATATCCTGTGATCTCTGATTTAAAATACCGTTTAATACCAGCTTCTCACAGTCCGGCCTCTTAGTCACATTAAAGGTCATACTATAAGCGCATGGATACAGATTCATTTCATGCAGGTCCTGGTGTACATAAATATTTGTCATAATACGCCGGCTGTATGGATTATGCTTCAGATCGTAAATCACCCGGTCTACCTGATCCATCATGCCTTCCTTATACTGATGCTTCACCCCCATCTGATAACCGTAAGCTTTTCCAATAGAACCTGTCTCATCTGCCCATTCATCCCACACATGACTGTGCAGATCATGAATATTACTGGACTTCTGCTGCCAAATCCAAAGCATTTCATCTGTACAGCTTTTGATAGCCGTTTTTCTTAAGGTCAGCGCCGGAAACTCTTTTGACAGATCATAGCGGTTTACCACGCCAAATTGCTTGATGGTATAAGCAGAGGTACCGTCCTCCCATTTGGGACGCACTTTTTCTCCCTCTGTACTGGTTCCATGTTCTATAATATCTCTGCACATAGAGATAAATACCTGATCTGCGTAACTCATGATTTTGCCCTCCTGACCGTAATATCAGTATATAAAAAAAGCTAATTTGCACTATTATAGCAAAAGATACTCTATATATAAAGTAGTTACCGGGTACATACTTATTATTTATTTCCCCAAAAACCCCTTTCCCTTTACCGGCAAAATAGTGTATACTAAAAAAGTATAAATTTACGAAGTTTAAAGGAGTTTCCCATGAGTCAGGCAAAAGTGGACCGATATAAAGAAGAGAAAAAGAACCGGAAGAAAATTATTAAAAAAGAAAAACGGAAAAAAACAGGACTGAAAATACTAGGCGTGCTCATCTGTGCAGCTTTCGCCGCCTGGATCGGTTTTTCCGGTTACAAGTATGTACAGGACAAAAAACCGGTAACCAAAACTGATATTAATCTGGATGCCACCCAGGATTATCTTAAAACGTTAAATGAAAATTAAAACAGAATCTATTCCGTACTTACAGACAGGGAGAAGCATAAAATTATGTTTCTCCCTGTTATTTTCCTGATTATTTTTTGCTGTCATCAGACTTTTGCGTCTGCTCACTGCCTGTTTTCTCATTTTCATCCTGAACGGACTCTGATTGTTCTTTGGATGCATTTCCGTCCGCACTTTTATCCTCACCGCCCTCTGATGGGTCAGAAGCATTTTCTCCCCTGGCCTTATCCAATGCATTATTTACCGCATTCAGCAGCATGGTGGCAGTATACTGGTTTTCTTCCGAATATGTAATATCATCCAGCGATTGTTTTTCATAAATCTGCTGACTGATACTATCCATGGATGACTGCATCAAAGGATACATAGTTGCCACGGATTCATCCAGATTTACAAAGGAAACAGCGTTGATATGATTTTCATCTACTACTACCTGGACATCAATTGTCTGCCCCTGAAATTGTATAGAAGAAGTATATACTCCCGCTGTATATGCAGCCGTCTCTTCCGCCTCTTTATCTTTTCCCGGCCGGAACATAAATACCAGCAGCAGGATCAGTACAATCGCCAGAACAATAAAAACCAGCGTATAGATTAACTCTTTCATCCGAAATACAACAATTTTTGTTTTTCCACTCAAAGTATATCTCCCTCCTCAAACCACACTTTGTAAATCATATGAAAGAATTTAAAAAATATGACTGAAAATCTCAGAAAACAATTTTTTTAAGTTTTTTTAAGTTTGTAAAATTCCTTGTTGACAACTTCTGATTCTTACGGTATATTATTACCTGTGCTTAACACAAGTTAAGCTGTATGCGCGAGTGGCTCAGTTGGTGGAGCACGACCTTGCCAAGGTCGGGGTCGCGGGTTCGAGTCCCGTCTCGCGCTTTTTTGATGTCCGGATGTAGTATCCGGCATTTCTTTTTTATCAGGACGTTTTACGTTTTCCTTTTTGTTTTCCCGGAGCATCCTTTGCATAATCAAAGCTGCAATGGGTAACCTAACGTTATGTAATACCCACAGAAAGGAGAACAGCCATGACTGTAACCATTGAAGAAGGATGTATCGGATGCGGACTGTGTGCAGGCACATGTCCAGCAGTTTTTGAAATGGGTGACGACGGACTTGCCCGCGTGCATACACAGCCGTCAGCTTCTGAGGAAGACGACACTCAGACTGCCGCAGACGGATGTCCGGTGAGCGTAATCCATACCGAAGGTTAAATGATGCCTCAGATGACTGTCCTGAAATGTCCAGGGCAGTCATGTTGCAAAAGCGACCCGCCGCAGGCGGACAAAGAGAAAGGAAACATACTATATGTCCAAAAAAGAATATCTGAAACGATACCTGTTTTTCTTCTTAGGTCTGTACATATTAGCCTTTGGCATCGCACTGTCGGCAAAGGCCAGTCTTGGCACCTCCCCGGTAGCCAGTATTCCCTACGTTTTAAGTCTCACCCTGCCGTTTACCATGGGACAGCTCACGATTGTCATACAATCTGTTTATATTCTGATTGAAATCCTGATCTTAAGAAAAAATTTTCGTCCCTTTCAGCTGCTCCAGCTGGGCGTTGTTCTATTATTTGGCTGGTTCAATGATTTATCACTTACCATTCTTTCCGGAGTTTCACCTGATCACTATGCCGTACAGTGGTTTCTCTGCCTTCTCAGTACGTTTATTATCGGGTTTGGGGTCAGCATGGAAATCCGCTCCGGCGTTCTGACTCTGGCTGTTGATGGTCTTGTGCTGACAATCTCTAAAGTATTACAGGCAGAATTTGGAAAAGTCAAGACGATCTTTGACTGCTGCCAGGTGGCCATTGCTGTAATTTGTTCTTTCGTAATTTCTCATAAACTTATGGGTGTCCGGGAAGGAACCGTTGCAGCTGCTATTCTGGTGGGGATGACTATCAAATTATATAATAAGAAATTAAATCGTTTTTATGAACGAATCGGGCTGGTTCCTGTACAAAAATAAAACCGGCCTGACCATAAAAACTATCTGAAAAATCTTTTTACATGTCTTCTAACAGCGCTCTTGCTCTGCTGTATTTTTCTGCCCACCAGTCTTTTTTCTCCTGGGGAATTCCATCATCCTTTGAAAATCTGGTAACATCGCTGTTGTGGGCCAGATCCGCCAGTTTAACCGCCCTGGCTGCAGGATTCTTTTTTATTTCTGCAACGTAATCCATATATGGAACGCCTTTTTCATGGGTCAAAAGTCCCACTGCTTCCAGCACCTGATCTGAAAATCCCATGTCCTTTAAGTCCTCCAGCGTATAACCGCTGTCCTCCACCACATCATGGAGCAGCGCCACAGCCACCGTCACCTCACCCTCCATCTGTTCTGCCAGATAAAAGGGATGAAATACATAGGGCATCCCTGTTTGATCTGTCTGATCTTTGTGCGCCTCAAAGCAGAGCTTTAACGCCTTTTTTGTCATATCTGTGTAAATCATACTCTTCCTCCCGTACAAATTAAAACGGCACAACCAGAAATTGTGCCGCTTTTCATCTTAGATATGTAGATTTTTAAACAAGTCACCCAGTGAAGTACCGATCTCCTCTGATTTTGGAATCTGAACTTTCACTTCCTCTTCCTGCTCCTTCTCTTCCATCAGAGTCCTCATGCTAAGCCCCAGTTTTCCATCCTGATTTTTAATAACCTTGACAGTAACTTTTTGTCCCTCTTCAAGGACCGCCCCGGGATGCTTAATTCTCTGAGTACTGATCTGGGATACATGAAGCAGACCGCTGATATCGTCTCCAAGATCAACAAAAGCTCCATAGGTCTGCAGGGAATCTACTGTTCCTTCCAGCACTGCTCCCACCTTAATATCCGCAATTTTTTTCTTTCTTGCATCCGCTGCTTCCTCCCGGAGGATTTCCCGTGCAGAAAGCACCAGCTTATTTTTTTCCTGGTCTGCATTGATAACTTTCACACGCACCTCACGGCCCAGCCATGGATTGGTATCTTCCACCGGTTTTAAATCCAGACGGGATGCCGGAATAAATCCTCTGATGCCTTCCACCAGAGCAATCACTCCTTTATTGACAATTCCTGAAACGGTCACTGTGAGAATCTCTTTTTTCTCCAGATATTCCTGAATTTTCTGCCATGCAAGTAAGGTATCGGTATCATATTCACCGTCTCCCATTACTTTATAAGATTCCTCAAGCTCTGTTGAAAAATCATCCATTGTTTCTTTTTGTGCCATTTCGGCTGCTGTTTTAACTTCTTCTGCCATTCCTGTTTCCTATCCTTTCCGTCAGACATACGCTTATTATAACTTCTAAAATCGCAAAATAAAAGAAATCTTTCCTAAACTTTTTGTAAACACCCGGATGTTTTTTGAAAAACAGACTGAAATCTTTCACTCTTCCCAACAGATATCCAGATATTTTCAGAATGCTTTCGTATTTTTTTTCATACATATCCTAAATTGTCAGATTTCCGTCCATTTTACAATTGAATATATTGTTACTATATAGTCTATACTGGTATACATGCAGAAAAAACCAATTAGTTTCTTATGACGGCAGACATGCCGAGCACCTTTTTCTGAAAAAACAGATTCTTAACTGTTCTTATCTGACAGATATGCCAGTGAAGAACATATATAAATCCAGAACACAAATTCAACCGGACATAAAATGTCTGAAACATATCAAAAACATGGGGGATACATATGAAAAAAAGATTATATCTGGACGATAAGGACGTCGTTGGAAACCCGGTCTGTCATTATGCCAGGTTTTCTATTTACCTGTTCATATTCTGGCTTTTAATCAGTGGATCTTTGCATCTGAAATTTTTGATTATCGGTATCATTGCATCACTTACTGTAGCCTGGGTATGTACACCGCTTTTTATGATCCGCAATCAGTCGCAGACGAAAAAATATTTTGCTCTGGCAGTACCGCTGCCCGGTCTTGCCGTCTACCTGATCTGGCTTTTAAAAGAACTGATTTTGTCTAACATTGATGTGGCAAAGGCTGTTCTGAAAAAAAGTCTTCCGATTACTCCGGAGGTCATCCGGTTTCAGGTAAAATACGATAATCCGCTGGCCATCACACTGCTGGCCAATTCCATCACCCTTACGCCGGGTACTCTGACGTTAAATGTAACCGCCGATGGGATTTTTGAGATTCATTCCCTGACGCCTGCAGCATCTGAAGGAATCAAAAGCGGCAGCATGGCCAAAAAAGTTGCCCGTCTTTTACGGGAACCGGATTATTTCACCGTTATTTCAGAAGGAGGGACTCTATGCACACCATCTACCTGATTATTATGGCCGTCTTACTGTTCATTATTTTTCTGATGGTCATTAAAATGATCAAAGGCCCTTCCATATATGACCGTATGAACGGACTTTCTGTTATCGGCGCTAATGTTGTGATTCTGCTTGTTCTGTACGGCTTTTTAGACGGCCGGCCGGAAATGTTTATTGATATCGCCATTGCATACGGAATCCTCGGCTTTGTAACTAACATCATTGTAGCAAAATATCTGGGAGGGAAAAAATAATGCTTACTGTTCGCGAAATCATTTCCGCCTGTTTTCTTTTTGCAGGTTTGTTTTTCTGTGTTATCACAAGCATCGGGATCAGCCGGCTTCCGGACTTTTACTCCCGGTGTCATACATCCGGCAACAGCGAGACCATCGGTCTTTTGCTGACCTGTACCGGTTTTATTATCAACACGGGATTTCATATTTTATCTGTTAAAATTGCTATTTTATTTATACTTGTCTGTATATGTAATCCCATTGGAACGCATATCCTGGCAAGAACCGCTTATCAGACCGGTTATAAAATGTCGGTTAGCAGCAGAAAGGAGGCGGACCATGCAGATTCTAATCATTGAAGCAGTTTTACTTCTGTTTCTGATTTTTATTACCATTGCTATTATATTTGACCCGGATTTATTTGCATGCACACTTTTATTCTGCGCCTTCAGCTTTTGTGCAGTACTTACATATCTGATCTTCGGTTCTCCTGACGTTGCCTTCACAGAAGCGGTCATTGGTACTATGTCTACCGTATTTTTTGCCGTTGCTCTGAAAAAAGTGGACAGGTGGTGTAAAAAATGAGACAAAAAATTGTAACCTTTCTTGTACTTGCGTTTATGACTGCCGCATTTTGTCTTGGTTCTAAATACCTTCCGGCAATCGGCGATAAGGATTCTGCTCCAAACTCGCATGTATCCAATTATTATATTGAAAACAGCAAAAAAGATACCGGAGCAGATAATATCGTATCCGGAACCCTGGCGGATTACAGGGGCTTTGATACCATGCTGGAAACCTCCGTTATGTTTGTATCAGGTCTGGTTGTTACTTTAATTCTGGTCAGTGAAAAGAAAAAGGGGGACAAGAAAAAATGAAAAAACGATTTGGCGGAACGATCCTGGATATTTCCACACGTCTGATTATTCCTTTTTCCATGATGTATGCCATCTATGTGCTGGCAGCCGGCGAGCTGGGCCCCGGCGGCGGCTTTCAGGCGGGAGCTGTCCTGGCCCTTGGAATTGTTTTCTCCCGGCTGGTAAAAGGGAAAAATTCCTTTTTCAGCATCAGCGGCACTACTGCTGCAGGCATTGCCGGGCTGGGAGCTTTTCTATACTGTTTTACCGGATGGCTGACCTTTTCTAACGGCGGACAGTTTCTGGAATACGGACATCTTCCTTTTAAATGGCTGGATTATGTACATCTGCATGAACTTGGTATCTTCCTGATCGAAGCAGGGGTTACTATCTGCGTTATGATGACAATTACCACCATTCTAGAAGCGTTACTAAAGAGAGAGGATTTTGAGGATCATGATTGATACATTAAATACATTTCTTGCATCCCGGGGGATTTACTGCCTTGTTTTTATCCTGTTTTTCCTGGGTGTTTACGGCATGATCAGCTGTAAAAACTATATGAAAAAAATGATGTGCATGAATATTATGCAGATTGCCGTCATCCTGTTTTTTCTCTGCTTTTCAGAGAAACTTGGAGCAATGATTCCTGTTCTAGACGGTGTCACCTCCAACGCTGACGCCTATTCAAACCCGCTGCCCCACGCACTGATGCTGACGGCAATTGTTGTAAGCTTAGGCACCACAGGCGTAGCTTTAGCACTTCTTATGCGATTAAAAGAAAGCTATGGTTCCGTGGAAGAAGATGAAATTTTACGGAGGTAACTGCAAATGGTTCTGACAACACATCTGCCGGTTCTGATTGTGCTTTTGCCACTGTCTGCCGCCCTTTTATGCACTTTTTTAAGCAAGATCATGGGGCAGCTTGGAAAAATCCTTGTCATTGCTTCACTGGCAGCTTCTTTTCTTTGTTCCGCCGGCCTTTTATACCAGGTATTTCAAACCGGTGAACATACGATACATTATTATATGGGCAACTGGGCCCCGCCTATCGGCATTGAATTTGTCATTGACCCGTTAAACGGCATCCTGACAGTTTTTCTCACCTTTATTGCTTTGTGTACTTCTGTCTACTGTATCTGCTTTGTGCAGAATAAAAGCTTTATTCAGTCCGGCGGCTTTTACGCCCTTCTTGGACTTTTAACCGTGGGTCTGTGCGGTATGACATTAACCGGTGACGTTTTTAACCTGTATGTATTTCTGGAGGTTTCCTCACTATCCTGTTACGGGCTTGTGGCTATGGGGGGCAAACGTTCTGTGCTGGCAGCATTTCGATATCTGCTGATTGGAACTATCGGCGCATCCTTTTACCTGATGGCCATCGGACTTTTATATGCTCTGACAGGTACTTTGAATATGGCCGATATGGCGGCACTGCTTCAGGGACAGATGCATTCACCTTTGGTGATTTTAGCCTGCGCCTGTCTGGTAGGGGCATTCGGAATCAAAATGGCGATTTTCCCCTTCCATATCTGGCAGCCGGACGCATATTCCTATGCACATCCCGGAGCATCTGCCCTGATCTCCGGCGCTATGAGTAAGGTTCCGGCCTTTGCTATGATCCGCTTTTTCTTCTTTATCTTTGGCATCCGCCACTGGATTATCGAAGACGTCACGGAAATTCTCGGCATTCTGGGTGCCGTGGGCATGATTTTCGGCTCCCTGATGGCAATCAGGCAGACAGATTTCAGACGTATGCTGGCTTACTCTAGTGTAGCCCAGCTTGGATATGTAGCTCTTGGTATTGGAATCGGCAATCTTTACGGCGTCACCGGCTCCTTCCTTCATATATTGAATCACATTTTTATGAAGGGAGGACTGTTCCTGATTATCGGAGCTATCCAGTACCGTTTCGGAATTGTGGATATCCGCCACTTCGGCCAGTTACATAAAAAAATGCCTGTGACCTGTTTTTCGCTGGTAATCGCCTCTCTGGCTATGGTAGGTATTCCTCCTGCCGGCGGTTTTTTCAGCAAGTGGTATCTCCTTACCGGAGCCATGGACCGGCAGCTGTACATCTATATGTTTGTCCTGATTGCCAGCAGCCTGTTAAATGCCGTTTATTTCCTGAGAGTTCTGGAAAAAATCTTTATTTCTCCGGCATCTGCGGAATTATCAGAAAAAGGAAAGGTTCCAAAGCATCTAGAACTGCCTCTTACTATGCTGATTCCGCTTCTGATCTTCGGCATTGGAAATATTGCTATGGGTATCTTAAACAGCGGCATTACTTCTAACCTTATATTACCAACATTACAGGGGGTATTTTAAATGATAATTACTGATATAAGACCTGTCCTGGCTGCCGGATTCCCCTTGCTGGCATGTATACTGATATTATTTTCAAGCAAAAAACCAAATCTGCGGGAATTTTTCAGCATTGCCTGCGCTGTGGGCGCCGCCGGTCTGATCTATTCCATGGCAGGAGATGTCCACGGGGGAACCGTATATGAATGGACCTTGTTTCAGGCCACTGACACCATCTCTTTTACCCTCCGGACAGATGCCGCCGGTATGCTTTTTGCCTGCGTTTCTTCTACGTTATACGTAATTGTAATTTTTTACGCCATCGGCTATATGCGGGGACACCATGAAAAAAATCAGACAGGATTTTATGCATTTTTTGCAATCTGTATCTGTTCTGCTATTGGAATCGCATTTTCCGCAAACCTGGTTACCTTTTTCATCTTTTTTGAAATGCTTACTATGGCCACCTGGCCCCTGGTATTCCATGAACGAAATGAAGAGGCCAAATTTTCCGGCAGAAAATATTTAATTTACACGTTAATCCCAGGACAGTTTTTTCTGATGGGAATTATCATGGTATCCGGCATCAGCGATACCCTTACCTTTCAGCCGGGAGGATTTTTAAATGCTTCTGCAGGCTCTGCCGGTATGCTGATTGTACTGTTCTTCCTGCTGACAGGGGCCGGAGCTGTCAAAGCCGGCATTATGCCGTTTCACGGATGGCTGCCCGCGGCTATGATCGCGCCTACACCAGTAAGCGCACTGCTGCACGCCGTTGCCGTTGTAAAAGCCGGCGCATTCTGTGTCATCCGCATGATCGGATATGTATTCGGTCCGGGGCTGTTAAAGGAAATCGGCGCCGCTCAGATACTTTTATGGCTTGCAGTTTTTACCATTATCGTATCTTCCCTGATCGCATTAAGGCAGGACAACTTAAAACGGCGGCTGGCCTATTCCACCGTTGGACAGCTGTCCTATATTATCCTGGGGGCCTGCCTTCTAACCTCCCATGGTTTTACGGGTTCTCTGTTTCACATCGTGGCCCATGCGCTGATGAAAATTACTCTGTTTATGTGCGCCGGTGCCATTATTGTCACTACTCACAAAAACAATGTCAGTGAAATGAAAGGTATCGGACGCCAGATGCCCGTTACTATGATCTGCTTTACCATAGCCTCCCTTGGCATTATCGGGCTTCCTTTTATTGTGGGATTTACCAGTAAATGGAATCTGGCTCTGGGAGCCTTATATATGGGACAGCCGGTTTATATCGCCATCCTGCTTACCAGCTCCATGCTTGGCCTTGCCTATCTGCTGCCCATTACTTATACTGCTTTTTTCAGCAAAAACACAGACAGCGAGTTTACCCGTTTAAAAGAAGCCAGTCCTTTTATGCTGATTCCTATCTGTATCACTGCAGCTCTGACAATTATTTTAGGTATTCTGCCAAACTTTGGACTAAATCTCTATGACCTGGCAGAAATAGCTGCCAGCGCAGTGGTACCTTAAAAAAGGAGAGACTTATGAGTAAAACAAAAAAAATTGTCTATATCCTGATCGCCCTGATTTTGATTTTATCTTTCGTTCTTCAGCTTTTATTTGAGGGCCCCTCCGGCGCCGGTTTTTATATTATTTTCGGCTTTGCGGGAGCCTGGATTTTAATTCTGTTTTCCAAACGGATCCTGGCTCCATTGCTGCAGAAATCAGAAGATTACTATGATGGAGATGGAGGTAATGATGATCACTAATATTCATCCTGGTATATTTTTAATTATCTGCGGTATAATCACCGCAGTGATGCCTGAAAAATGGCGTAAGTTTTTCCTGATCGGATGCCCTGCAGTTACGTTTCTTTTTGCCATGCAGCTGAAAATCGGAGATTCTGCAGCTATCGTACTGTCCGAACAGTACACCCTCCATTATCTTGAGGTTACAAAGGAGAACTATATTTTCCTGTTTGTATTTTCACTGATGGCGCTGATTGGCGGAATCTATGCGGCACACAACAGCAATCGTCTGGAGGCTTTCGCCTCTATGGGGTACGCCGGCGGAGCTTTAGGCGTTACTCTTGCCGGAGGCTGGCTGACATTAATCCTTTTCTGGGAATTTATGGCTGTAACCTCCCTGTTTTTAATCTGGGGCAGTCACACAAAGAAGGCCACCAAGGCCGGTTTTCGCTATCTGCTGATTCATATGCTGGGCGGCAACCTTTTACTCTTTGGAATACTGATAAAATTTTTCCAGGGGGAACCCATGATTATCAACCTTACGGGAACCCATGATATCGCATTCTGGCTGATTTTCTCTGGCATGGCCATCAATGCAGCTATTGTGCCCGTACATGCCTGGGTGCCTGACGCATATCCCCAGGGAACTGTCACAGGCAGCGTCTACTTAAGCTCCTTTACCACAAAACTGGCTGTCTTATGTCTGATTCGTGTATTTGCAGGCTCTCAGATGCTCATTGTCCTGGGACTTATTATGATACTGTACGGCGCCTGCTTTGCATTAATTGAAAACGATATCCGCAGGCTTTTGTCCTACCACATTATCAGCCAGCTTGGCTTCATGGTAGCTGATGTAGGCCTTGGCACAGAACTGGCAGTCAACGGCGCCTCTGCTCTGGCTTTCAGTAATGTGTTATATAAGTCGCTGTTGTTTATGTGCGCCGGTGCCATTATTACTGCCACCGGAATCCGGAAAATCAATCAGCTTGGAGGACTGGCGAAAAAAATGCCTGTGCTGTGCATCTTTTTCTTTGTGGCGGCGCTTTCCATTGCCGGAGTTCCGCTTTTCTGCGGCTTTACCTGCAAATCCTTATCAATGACTGCAGCTGCCGGAGCCGGATATCACGCTGTAGAGCTGTTAATGATGCTTGGAAGTATCGGTACCGCCCTGTCAATTCCTTTTAAAATGGGATACTTTATTTTCTTTGGAAAAGACCGGAATCTCTCTGTAAAACCTATTCCCAAAAATATGTATGCGGCCATGGGAATCGGTGCGTTCTGCTGTATCCTTTTCGGGCTGGCGCCAAACCTGGTTTACCGGATGCTTCCATACACTATGAACTATCACCCGTATGGCATTGCTCATATACTGGAGTACGTACAGCTCCTTCCGGCCGCTCTGCTTCCATTTTTAATGTATTTAAACAAAATGGAGCCTCATACAGCCCTGACGCTGGATACAGGCTGGTTTGCCAGAGTTCCCCTTAAAAAATTTATTCATGGGATATCCGGATTTTTCTTTAAAGTACAGGAGCTTGTAGATACAAACGGCAGAAAAGTTTACCGGAATCTGAAACGCTCCTTTACAGATAATACCTCCGCCAGAAATGCCGATACAGAACGACGGCAGATTGGAGAAGGAATGCTGGCTATTTTAATTGTTATTATAGTAGTTGTTCTGTTTATCTTAATAAAACATATGAGGTAATTATCCCTAAAAAATATCCTGATGGTTTTAACGCAGCTTATAGTTTGCGTGTTTTACCATCAGGATATTTTTTCTATCACACTTCTGATTTTAGCAGAGATTCACTTTACGCCAGCAACGGCACCAGGAACAAAAATCCGCCGCATATAATCAGTCCTGTTACAATCAGAACCACCGCACAATATCCCATAATATCCCTTGCTCCAAGACCTGCAATTCCAAGGGCCGGCAGTGCCCAGAAGGGCTGCAGCATATTTGTCCAGGCATCTCCCCAGGAAATCGCCATTCCGGTAATGGCCGGAGCCACCCCCAGAAGATTTCCTGCCGGCATCATAATGGGCGCCTGCACTGCCCACTGCCCGCCTCCGGAGGGTACGAAAAAGTTTACCACTCCTGCCGCAAGGAAAGAAAACACCGGAAAAGTAACGGTATTAGAAATATTTACAAAGAAACTGCTGATAGCTCCCGCCAGTGAAATCCCGCCGGCACCGACGCCGGTCATAATTCCCATAATTCCCGCATAAAACGGAAACTGAAGAATAATTCCTCCTGCACTTTTTGCAGCGTTCATAATAGCCCTCACATAACTGATAGGGGTTTTATGAAAAATAAGGCCAAGAACAAGAAAAATCAGATTTACAATATTCAGGGAAAGGTTAAAGGAACCGGATGAAACAAAGTAAAACACCAGATACACAATTCCCAGAGCTGCAATCACCCAGGAGAGAATCATACTGTTCTCTAGTTTCTCTGCGGGGGTATGAGGATTCGGAATTTTTTCTGTCTCATCAATTAAAAGGGCCGGGTCTACAGCTACCACCTCAGAATCTGCGGGATGCATTCTGGCATTTACAAAAGAAACCACCAGAATAATTACTGCCACCAGAATCAGATTCCATGGGGCAAAGATAGTCTCAGATGTAGGCACCGACGCAGTTACTGCCCCTGCTGTCGTTGTCTTTAAGCTTTCATCCCAGGAAGCCAGTGTCAGCGGAATAGAGCCGGAAATACCTCCATGCCATACCACAAAACCCGAATAGGCAGAGGCTATCAGCAGACGGTAATCAACCCGGGCAACTTTTTTTGCAATTTCTTTCGCCAAAATCGCACCGACTACCAGACCAAATCCCCAATTTAACCAGCAGCAGAGCATAGAAATTACCGTTACAAATATAATAGCCTGAACCGGCTGCTTTGGAACAGAGGCCAGACGGGTAATCAGACGTTTTACAGCCGGCGCATTGGCAAAAGCAGTTCCAAACACAAGCACCAGAGCCATCTGCATGGAAAATGCAAGCAGTTCCCATATCCCCTGGCCCCAGCAGTCCGCAACTTCCAGCGGGTTCATTCCAGTTACGGGAATCGCCGCAATAAATACAACAATGGTCAGTATAATACAAAATATGAATGCATCCGGCAAAAAACGCTGCACCAGATGAACACATCCGTTTGTAAATTTTTTAAACATACGTAATCTCCTGTTAAAAATCCGAGACATTTTGTCTTCGGGATATGTGAAAAGAGAAATTTTCCTCTTTATCCAGTGATTAGCATTTCCAGCTGCTGTACTTTTTAGTCATTTTTCTATTTCCATTACTCCCATATTTATACAATTTTTTCAAAAAAGGAATTGACAATTCTTTCACATTGCCGTATACTATAATTCGTGTTCAGCACAAAACAGTTATGCGCGAGTGGCTCAGTTGGTGGAGCACGACCTTGCCAAGGTCGGGGTCGCGGGTTCGAGTCCCGTCTCGCGCTCTTTTAGAAGTATTATCAGTGATAATACTTCTTTTTTTGTTTGTGTGCTATGAACGTGCACAACCAAAAGCAGCCGGAAGCTGACATCACCCCGGCTGCTTTTCGTATGAATGAAATATTGTATTACCACTGGGACATACACTGCCCCTGACTGCTCAACGTATCCTTCACTTTTATTTTAATTTTTTCCAGAAGTTTATATTTTTCATAATTATAAGCTTCCTGGTTGGACTGAAGCATCTGAGTCTGCTCTTTACAGATCAGCTCCAGCAAAATATTCTTTTCTTTTTGTTTTAGCACGCTGCTCCCCCTTTTATTCTGCTTACAGATCATTTTCTACTCAACTGATTCTTTTTTATCATAAATCCGTACTGTTTTAACCGGACTGTTCCAGCTCTCATCTGCACTGGAAATATTCCCCGACCTCCAGACTCTTTTTACAAGTGCATCTGCATCTACTACAAATTCCGCCAAAGAGCCGTCAAAAGTGACTCTTTTAGAAGCATCCGTATGTCTGTCTGATTTACAGTCTGCAAGAATACACGGAATCACCGTTCCGTTTTCAAGAATCAGATCAAAATACGTTCCAATTGCTGTTGTATAATAGCTTCCCACAGCAACACAGAACCGGCCGTCAACCTGCCGGATCCCGTACTGACCGGTATAAGCTTTCTGCTGCAGCTTATACTGGGGACTTGATGTTGATGTAATGGCAGTATAAGGCATAAAACTCTTTGTAGTATTTTTAGCCCCGGGAAAATCCCGGTACTGTATTTTCTGATCTGTCAGATATCTTTTATGTAGATATCCCCTGTTTTCACCATATAAAACCTCATACCAGTCATTATCATATTCTGTATACATAACTTCTGTATTATAGGAAATCACCTCCATGACCGCTCCGTCCTGTGCAGGTTTTTCCCTGAAGTTTACATTGGCGCTGGTCCATCCCTGTATAAATACCTCCTGTGCGGCCTGTTTTACCTCTTCGCTGTTATCTTCCACTTCTCTGTGTATCTCCAAATTTCTGACACAGTTCATTTTGAATGCCTGATACTGATATCCCCGGCTTTTCTGCCAGACTTCCTGTCCGCACACAGGCACGGCCAGGGTCAATATACCCAGAACCGCCAATATCATACATATCCGTTTCATCATTTACCTGTTATCTCTTTCCTTTCTATTCATTAAATTATGCAGCATACTTTGTCCTTCTGCTTACTATTATTGGCAATTTTTGCAAAACTTAATCCATTTTAAACCAGACAAAACTGGTACATGCAGGTCACAAACTTAAGTATATGCAGATAACAGGCAAAAAATACCAAAAAGCCGGAAAAAATTCCGGCCTTTTCAATATTATTTGTAATGATAAACTCATTTTTCTCTATTTGAATTTTAATTTATGTGGTATACACTCTTTTTTATTTTCTTTTCAATTGCTTTTAGGACACCGTTAGCAGCCAGCACCAGTATTACACAAAGAATCGTTCCCCAGACAATTTTTACTGCATTCTGGGTTCTCATACCGTCAAAAAGCACAGAGCCCAGTCCTCCTGCCCCGATGGTCGCTCCAATCGTTGCGATACCGATGGTGGAAATAATGGCAATATGAATCCCCGCCGCAATAGAATCCAGCGCCAATGGAAACCGTATTCTGGAAAAAATCTGCCTGTCTGTCATCCCCATTCCCACAGCCGCTTCCAAAATCCCCGGATCTATCATCTGCAGGCCTTCGGTGAAACTTCGCACCAGAATATACTGATTATAAACTACAAGAACCAGTATAGCCGTCCTGCTTCCCAATCCTGTCAGAGGAATCAGCAGAGCAAACAGTGCCAGACTTGGAATTGCATATATCATGCTGCAGATACGCATCACCCAGGCCGAAATCCGTTTTTTATTCATAATAAACACTGAGATCACCATGGCAAGGCAAATAGAAATCAGCAGCGTAACAAAAACCATTTGGAGATGCTCCAGCATAGCCGTTATTAATTTGTCATAATGCCGGACTGTATATTCTATAAAACGCGTCATTTCAAAAACTCCAGACCTTCCACAACAGATTTCATCAGCGAAGCAACATATTCATTGGCCGGATTATTTACAATTTCTCTGGGAGGGGCAAATTGCTTAATTTCTCCCTGGTCCATAATCAAAACCCTGGTCCCCAGCTTTAGTGCCTCAGTAATATCATGTGTAACAAACAGAAAGGTTTTCTGACTGCTCTGGTGGATGGACAGCAGCTCATCCTGCAGTTTCCCTCTGTTAATAGCATCTATTGCCCCAAAAGGTTCATCCAGAAGCATAATCTTTGGATCCGCCGCCAGGGCTCTTGCCAGCCCCACACGCTGCTGCTGGCCTCCAGAAAGCTGCGCCGGATACCGGCTGCAAAACTCTTCCGGATCAAGATTTACCATTCTTAAAAGCTCATGGGTCCGGCTTTCAATGCTTTCCTTTTCCCAGTTTAAAATTTCCGGAACTACAGCGATATTTTTAGCAACAGTCATATGCGGAAACAAACCAATCTGCTGAATCACATAGCCGATGCCCTGTCTTAGCTTTACAGGATCCTTCTGTCTGATATTTTCTCCAAATATAAAAATTTCGCCAGAGGTCGGTTCATATAAACGATTTACCATTTTCATCAAGGTCGTCTTCCCGCAGCCGGAAGTGCCCAGAATTGTCACCAGCTCTCCTGCCCGGATCTGAAAACTTACATGATTGACCGCATTTTTCACTCCCTGGGGAAATTTTTTTGTCACATCTTTAAATTCAACCGCAATCTCCATCCTCATTCCTCTTTTCCAGCATCAGCGCTCCCCCAGGACATCCGGTCACACACAGACCGCAGCCCTGGCATCTGTCAGCATTCTGTATACAGAGATCCCCCTCTGTTGAAAACACCTTGAATCTGCATCTTTTCCTGCACTTTCCACACCCAATGCATTTTTCTAAGTCAATTTTCACACAATAAGATACTTTCGGCCAGATTCCAAGACTATTACGGTACCTGGCCCCGCGAAACAGATAGCAGCAGTCTGTACAACAGTTACAGATACCTCCGGGATTGATTGTATGAATCAATCCTTTTTTATCTGCCATACGGACAATTTCCTTAGCTTCTTCTTTGGTAATCGCCCGGGCCTGCCCCCGTTTCACAAAAGAATTTGGCGCAGTTCGATAGGTAATACAGGTTTCTGTGGGCTGGCCGCAGTTTTGAATCAGCCGCCGGCAGTCACACAACGCCAGATAAGGTGTATCATCCCGCCCGTCAATAAAGGAGAGCACATCCCACAGGGGCAGCACCTCATCCTGAGTGGGGCGTTTATTCTTAGTTTCTCCCAGTGAATCTGTATAAGCTTTAAAGTACCAGGCATCTAATCTTTCTTTGCATTCTCTAGGCAGCAGATCATAAGCTTTTATTTCCTCTGTTGCAAAAATATCCAGACGTCCGTAAAAACTTCCCAGACAATAGGAAACACCGTCTTCTCCCTTGTTCAATATGCCCCGGTGAAAATATAAGCGAATCAGCATTTCTGCCTCTGCATGATCTTTTGCCAGCTTCCATTCTATCAAAAACTCTGCCAGCTTTTGGGGGCTTATACATTGTTCTGCGGGCAGCCTTATAATCAGCTGTTTGTCTTTATCGGTAAGTATCCGGTCCAGAATCTCATATCCCGCTTCCGGAATCTTAAATTTTTCAATAATAATTTTATTTTCCATCACTTTTTTTACAGGGAAAGCATGGGGCTTTCCCTGGCTTCTTATTTATCTTTTTACTTATTTTAATGTTTCATAGAAATCAGCCGCCACGTCATCATATTCTTCCTTTTGAATATCCACCGCCGCGTTTAACTCTGTCATAGTCTCTGTATCAATCTGCTGGCTGATATGATTAATAATATTTTCCGCTTCCGGATATTTTTCCAGCACATCGGCTCTCACCACAGGAATAATGTTGTAAGGGGGCCAGAATTTTTTATCATCTTCCAGCAATACAAACTCATCACTGCTAAGCTGGGCATCTGTTGTATATGCAGGTACGCAGTCTACCTCATCGCTTTCCAGCACCTGATATTTCAGTGCGTTATCAAATGAATTTTCCGATGCAAAAGCAAATTCACCGTAAGCTTTTTTAAGCCCTGCCATACCATCCTCCCGTTCATAAAAATCAGAGGTACTTCCAAATCGTATTTTCCCGGCCTGTTTCTGCAGATCCGAAATCGTACGGATTCCATATTTCTGAGCCACATCCGCTCTCATGGCCAGACCGTTTCCATCACTTGCAGCGCACATCTCTAAAACATCCAGCTGATACTTTTGGGCATACATCTCTTTTACGGTATTATAAACCTCCTGGGTATCCGTCATCATTGGCTGCTCTAATATGGTCATCAGTGCTGTGCCGGTATATTCCGGATAAATATCTATATCGCCCTGACACACAGCCTGATGTATCACCGCATTGGAAACTTCAAATTCACGCTGAACCTCAAAACCTTCATCCTCAAGGGCCAGCGCATACAGCTCACTTAAAATCAGATTTTCTGTAAATCCCTTGGAACCTACTATAATCTTTTTGCTTTCAGCATCATCCTTTTTACCGCTCTGGCACGCAGTCAGAGACACGGCAGCTGCTGCCGCAAGGAGGATGCATAATATTCTCTTTTTCATAAGATTTTCTCCTTTATCATCTGCTATCTACATACTATATTTTAAAAACCACTTCTCTATCTTTCCAAGAAGCAGCTGGCCCAGCAGGGTCAGTGCCGCAACAGACACAGCGCCAATTACCAGATACTCTGTTTTCATCAGACTGATTCCATTATAAATAAGGACACCAAGACCTCCGCTGCCTATATACGCAGCTAAAGCTGCACTGGCAATTACTTCAGAGGCCGCCATCTTAATGCCTCCCATAATGTAGGGCATTGCCAGCGGAAACTGCACCTGGTAAAACATACGCTTCTCATCCATTCCCACTGCTTTTGCAGTTTCTATCATAAAAGCCGGAACCTGAGCAAATCCCAGGGTCGTCTGGATCAATACCGGAGGCACCGCCAGTACCGTAAGCGCCGTCAGAGCCGGTTTCATGCCAATTCCCATAACGGGAATCAAAATCACCAGCACGGCCAGGCTTGGAACAATCCTTAAGGTACTGAAAAAAGTCATAATAAACTTTTTGACTCTGGGAAAAGAAAGACAGAGAATACCGCAGGGAACACCAATTACAACAGCCAGCCCCACAGCAGTCAGACTAATATAAATATGCTGCCACACCATCTGAAAATAGGTCTGCCAGTTATTTACAAAATAATCAATATATACCTGCATAAAATTCCCCTTCCCACAAAAATCCTGTTTTTTCATGCTCATGCTATTTTAGCACGCAATTTCTGCTTAATCTACCTAAAAATGACTGTTTTTTCTGTCAAATACTGATTATTTTCACGAAATATGAAAACCCCAATTTCTTTTCAGATAATCTTCGGTCTCAATAGTTCACAAAAATGCCAGTTATTTCACATAATTTTCACTTACTTTTTACAAACTTTTAACTTTTATTGCCAACCGTCTAACAAGCTGATAATATTAAAATATAAATATTATTTTTTATATACTTAGGAGATAAGAAAATGTCTATCACAGAAATTTTTTCGCTTTTAGGCGGTGTTGGACTGTTCCTTCTTGGAATGTCAATTATGTCAACCGGCCTGAGAAATGCATGCGGAGATAACCTCCAGATCATTTTGGAACACGCTACCAAAAACAAAGTGATTGCCGTGCTGGTAGGACTGGGAATGACCATGCTGATTCAGAGTTCATCAGCAACCGACGTTATGGTTATCGGCTTCGTAAACTCAGCTATGATGAACCTGTCCCAGGCCATCGGAGTTATTATGGGCGCCAATATCGGTACTACCGTTACTGCTCAGATTACCGCATTTAATTTAAGCGCAATTACCCCCCTGCTTCTTTTTGCAGGCGCAGTGATGTATCTGTTTGTAAAGCGCAGCATTATCCGGCATATCGGATCCGTAATTATGGGATTTGGTATGCTTTTTCAGGGAATTTCCCTGATGAAACTGGCCATCGCACCCCTTTCTGAAAGCGAAGGTTTCATTGATTTTCTTTCTACATTAAATAATCCGGCTCTTGCGCTGGTATTTGGTGTGGCATTTACTGCACTGCTGCAGAGTTCTTCGTCCTCCACCGTAATATTCCAGGCGTTTGCCATCCAGGGCTTATTAAGCTATGACGTAGCTGTATACCTTGTAATCGGAGCTGCTATCGGTTCCGTAACACCAAACCTGCTGGCAGCCCTGACAGCCAACAGAAACGGCAAACGGGCCGCAATTTTAAATCTTTTATTTAACCTGATACGTGCAGGTATTTTAGTGGCGCTGATTAATATCTTTCCGATGCTGCTTACCTTTATTCAGAATTTATCACCGGGAGATGTGGGGCGCCAGATTGCCAATACCCATACAATTTTTGCCATTATTGCTGTACTGATTGAACTGCCCTTTGCCAACAAAATTGTCAAACTCTCTCAGAAAATTATTCCTGTCAAACCGGAAGAGACACAAAAAAGCAAGGACCGCTCTTTACAGTATATGACACAAATCACCAAACTGACACCGGTAGTTGCTTTAAACCAGGCACAGCTTGAGATCACAAGAATGGGGAAACTTGCAGCGGAAAATCTGCAGCTGGCATTAAATGAATTTTTCAATAACAGCACCGCAAAAATGCTTGATATCAAAGAGCGTGAAGAAACCGTTGACATTCTTAACCGCTGTATTTCAGATGAAATGGCAGAGCTTCGTTCTATGGAGCTGACATCAGAGAACATCAAAAAGGTTTCCATGATGACCATTGCCCAGACGGACATTGAACGGCTCTCAGATCATGCGGAAAATATCATTGAATATGTAGATAAGCTCAGATCAAAAAAGGCCTGTATCTCGCCGGAAGCCCTGGAGGAGCTGAAAGATATGGCTCAAAACACCATGAAGGCCGTGCACTTGTCTCTTGACATTTTTTCCTCTGAAAACTATGATCTGCTTTCTGAAATTGAAGAAATCGAATCCGTAGTTGACCGTCAGGAAAAGACTTTTATCGACAATCACATTGAACGTTTGATGCGTTCTGACTGCACTCCAATCAGCGGCATTATTTTCTCGGATCTGGTAACAGATCTTGAACGCTGTTCAGATCACGCCATCAACATTGCCTATTCTTTAAAAGAACGAATATAAAATCTAACAAAAAAGGCACAGAGACCAACGTTTCTGTGCCTTTTTTGTTAGATATTCTCCGCCTGCGGCGGGTCGCTTTTGCGACATGACTCCATTCCACCGCAGTGCGATCCACAGCAAAGCGTTTATTTCTCTATAGGAATTGGTACTTTTCAGCTTTATCACAACCCAATATCTCCTATAGAGAAATAAAAAAGGCAGCCATCGATCTGCTGCCTTTTTTAGGAGAAGGTATTTTTTACTATGGGGTGTAGCAAAAAACTATATAATGTATTGGGGGTTTTTACAGTTATTATTATAATCAAAATGCTCCCGGAAGTGTGCTCAAAGATATAAATTTTTTCAATCTTTTTTTATACATTATTGCCAATCAATCCCAGTTACTCATTTGTAACTATGTGGCATTTTTCATAATTTCCACTTCTGTTTTTCAACACTTCTCCAATGTGAACGATCTCATTTGTCTGAATTGTTTTTATTTTTATATTTTATTCCAGTTTTATCAGTTAATAATAGTTGTCATATTTTTTCTTCTACAGCTTGTATCCAAAAATAGTTCCACATCTTTTCAGACTGGTCTGGGGAACACGAAAATGTTATACTGTCGTTAAGAAAATTTATACGTTTCATAATAAATAAAGGAGTAAAACATTATGTCTCAGACAGAAAATAAAAAAATAAAGTATGTCCATCAGCCTGTAGTCAAGAAAGATGCCATGGCACTGCTCACTGGACAGCCGGTTTACACAGATGACCTGGCTCCTGCCGACTGTTTATGTGTAAAACTGCTGAGAAGCCCCCATGCCCATGCTCTGATTCAGGAGATTGACACCAAAACCGCCCAAATGGTTCCGGGCATTGTATGTGTTCTTACTTATAAAGACGTTCCCCGCAGACGCTTTACTATGGCCGGCCAGACCTACCCGGAGGAAAGTCCTTACGACCGGTATATTCTAGAACAAAGGGTTCGTTTCGTGGGAGACACTGTAGCAATTGTTGCCGGTGAATCAGAAAGGGCGGTGGACAGAGCACTGAAATTAATTAAAGTTAATTATCAGATTTTAGAACCGGTGCTTGATATCCATACTGCCAAAGACAACCCGGTGCTTGTTCACCCGGAAGAGGACTGGCATTCCTTTTTAGACAGATCTATATCTGACAACCGCCGGAATCTCTGTGCCACACTTTCAGACTCCCATGGGGATACCGAAGCTGTCATGGCCGATTGTGATGTTGTCCTGGAAGAGACTTATCATATTCCCGCTGTACAGCAGGCCATGATGGAAACCTTCCGCACCTACACCACCATGGATGCTTTCGGACGTCTGACCATTGTCAGCTCCACACAGGTTCCTTTCCATGTAAGAAAGTCTGTAGCCACAGCTCTTGATATTCCAAAGTCAAGAGTGCGTGTTATCAAGCCCAGAATCGGAGGCGGATTTGGTGCAAAACAAACCGCTATTACAGAAGTTTATCCGGCCATTGTTACTTTAAAAACCGGTCGGCCCGCGAAAATCATATTTACCAGAAAGGAATCTCTCACAGCATCTTCCCCCCGGCATGAAATGGAAATCACAGTAAAAATAGGTGCCATGAAAACAGGAAAAATCCGGGCTTTTTCCATTTATTCCCTGTCAAATACAGGTGCATATGGAGAACACGGTCCTTCCACCGTTAATCTTACATATGAGGAAAGCGTCTCTCTCTATCAGCCGGAGGCATTTTCCTTTGCAGCCGATGTAGTATATACCAATCATATGTCTGCCGGCGCCTACCGGGGTTACGGAGCCACACAGGGAATTTTTGCAGTGGAATCTCTCATCAATCAACTGGCGGATACTCTGAATATAGATCCTGTAGAGCTTCGAATGCAGAATATTACCCGGCAGGGTGATATGATGCACTCTTATTTCCACAGCATCGCCACCAGCTGTACCTTAGATCAGTGTCTGCAGCGCACATCAGAACTTATCGGCTGGGAGAAAGATTCCCCGGTACAGATTCTGGAAAACGGACATATCCGTGCTAAAGGCCTTGCGCTGGCCATGCAGAGTTCCGGGATTCCTTTTATTGATGTAGGATCTGCCACACTCAAACTTTCGGACGACGGCTTTTATAACCTGTTAATCGGAGCCACTGATATGGGCACCGGCTGTGATACCATACTGGCTCAGATGGCCGCCGACTGCCTGCAGACCCCCATTGAAAATATTGTAGTAACCGGTGTTGATACGGACTCATCCCCTTATGACTCCGGCTCCTATGCTTCCAGCACAACCTATGTAACCGGTACGGCAGTTGTAAAAGCCTGTCAGCAAATGGTAGAAAATATTTTAAAAACAGGGGCCATGCTTTTGAAAGTCAGTGACTGGCAGACCCTTTATTTTGACGGAAACAAAGTCACAGATCCAGAATCAGGAAAAGAACTGACCCTATCAGACATTGCCTATCAGGCCATGAGTATTGCCGCCCCTGCCCTGTCCGCCAGTGTCAGTTACACAGCCCCCGCCTCCCCGCCTCCTTTTATGGCAGGAGCCGCTGAAATTGATCTGGATCCGGAAACCGGAAAAATACAGCTGGTTCATTTTGCCGCCGTTGTGGACTGCGGTACTGTCATCAATACAGCCCTGGCCAAAGTCCAGACAGAAGGTGGAATTGTACAGGGTATCGGCATGGCTCTCACAGAAGATGTCTGGTATGATAAGGCCGGCCATAATTTCAGCAATTCCTTTTTACAATATAAAATACCTGCACGCACGGATATTGGAACTATAACGGTGGAATTTGCTGAAAGCTATGAAGAATCCGGACCATTCGGCGCAAAATCCATCGGGGAAATCGTCATCAATACCTCTGCTCCCGCCATCGCCCATGCCGTTCATAATGCCTGCGGCGTATGGTTTCGACACCTTCCCATTACACCGGAAAAAGTGTTAAAAGCAACCGGAAAAATCTGATTCTGCCATATTTTTTATTTATCCAAAAAATATTAGATAAATAAAAAATATTTCCAAGTCTCTTTTTACCATTCTGTTATACTAACAAAAAAGCAAAAAACAGGAGGTAACTTATGCTTGGACTTGGAATTGATACCGGGGGGACCTGCACCGATGCCGTAATATACGATCTGGACTCCCGGCAGATACTTTCACATACAAAAACACGAACAACCCACGCTGATCTGACACAGTGTATTTTGCAGGTTATGAAAGACCTTCCCCAGGATCTGCTCCACAAGGCAGACTTTATTGCTCTTTCCACCACCCTGGCAACCAATGCCTGCGTGGAGGGAAAGGGCGGCCGGGCCAAACTGGTTTTTATCGGTCTTGAGCCTGAAGAAGCCTCCAGGCAGGCAGCCTCATACGGACTTCCTCCCATGGAAGAAATATACTGCCTTCCGGCTCATATTCCCCTGGATACCGCACAAATCACCGAACCGGACTGGACACAGTTCCGGGCAGATCTCTCCGTTCAGTTTCAAAATTACGACAGCGTTGCCATCACTCAGCTGAATGCCCGCCAGAACAACGGCGCTTTCGAGAAAAAAGCAAAAGAGATCATAATGGAAGAGCTGGGCCTTCCATGTATTACCGGCTATGAGCTGTTCCAGGAATACAATATTTACCGCAGGGGAGCCAGCGCACTTTTAAATGCCCGGCTGATTCCTGTGATCCAGGAATTTTTAAGCGCTATCCGCACATCCTTAGATCAGATGGACTTAAACCGCCCTATCGTCATTGTAAGAAGCGACGGCACTATGATGAGTGAAGCATATGCCTGTGAGCGTCCCATTGAAACCCTTCTGTGCGGCCCTGCCGCAAGTATTATGGGTGCTATGGAGCTTTGCTCTGAGCCAAACCAGGTTATTATTGATATGGGAGGTACAACCAGCGATATTGCCCTGGTAAAAGACGGCATTCCGGTACGCGTCACAAACGGAATCCAGATCGGCAGCTGGAAAACTTTTGTTCACGGCATGTTCGTTGATACTTTCGGTCTGGGGGGCGACAGCACCATCTGCAGAGATAACAACGGAGTCCTCTCTCTGGATACTGTACGCAGCATTCCTCTCTGTATGCTTGCCAGCATTTACCCCCAGGTGACGGAAAAAATTCACAAGTTAAATACAGATGAAGTAAAACATAGCAAAAATCTTTTTGAATTTTATGTTCTGTTAAAAGACATTTCCCACAGTCCGCTATATACAGACCGTGAGAAACAGTTCTGTAAGGCCTTAAAGGACGGCCCCCTTCTGATTCGTGAAGCAGCCGCCTCCATCCGGGAGGATATTTACTGCTTCGACATCCACCGGCTGGAATCAGAAGGAGTTGTAATGAAATCTGCCCTGACGCCTACTGATATTATGCATATCAAAGGGGATTTTAAAGGATACGACAGCACGGCATCCCAGGAGGCCGTCTCCTTTCTGGCACGAAATCTAAAGCTTACAGAAAGCGATCTTTGTGACCAGGTTTACCGGATGATCCGCAAAAAAATATTTATGAACGTCTTAAGGATTCTGATGAAAGATTCTCATCCTCAGCAAAAAGATTCTCTGATGGAAAAGCTGGAGTTTCTGTATGAATCTGCCTATCAGAACGCCTGCCAAGAACAGACCGCCTTTTTTTCACCGGACTTTAAGCTGAATGCCGTTCTTGTAGGAATCGGTGCCCCTGTACACGTCTTCCTTCCGGAAGCGGCCAAAATGCTTGGCGTAAAATGCTATATTCCCGAATTTGCCCCTGTAGCCAATGCTCTTGGCGCTGTCGTAGGCAATATTTCCGCTGAGGCAACTATTGAAATTAAGCAGATCAGCTCCATAGGAAATGCCGATCAGTATTATTTTACCGGGCGCCCGGAATACGGCTTTTACGATACCCTGGAAGAAGCAGAAAAAGCGGCCCGGCAGGCTGCAAAGCAGGATGCTTCCGAAAAAGCCCTTCGCCAGGGAGCTGCAGATCAGCTCACTGTAACATTTTCCAGCCACGAGCACAGCGCTATGACAAACTTCGGAAAAATGTTTTTAAGTTATGACGTCACCGCTTCTGTGATTGGGCATATGCAGTTTTCTGATTCCGTATAAACGGTAAATAAAAAAGAATGTGCAAAGCACATTTTCCGCTATATCACAACACAGTATTTCCTACAGAGCAAAAAAGCACTTTTGTCTCAGTTCAAAATCTGATCTGCCGCTCTGCATCCTGATATTTCAGGGGCATATGATTTGACTGAGACAAGAGTGCTTTTAAATTTTAAATGTTTAGAGGTTTTCTTTCAAACTTCCTGTTTGAAAAATATGCTGTTACTGATTTCCCTGTGCATATCTGCTGAGGAACTGCTTTGTACGCTCTTCTTTTGGATGGTCAATCACCTGTTTTGCGTCTCCCTGCTCAACAATATAACCGTCATCCATAAAAATAATCTGATCTGCCACATTTCTTGCAAAATCCATCTCATGAGTAACAATAATCATTGTGGTGTTCTTATCCGCAAGGCCCCGGATGACTTTTAACACCTCTCCGGTAAGCTCCGGATCCAGCGCTGATGTAGGTTCATCAAAACACAGGATATCCGGTTCCAGCGCAAGAGCTCTTGCAATAGCCACACGCTGCTGCTGTCCCCCGGACAGCTGGTGGGGATAATGGTTAATACGGTCAGACAGCCCCATCTGTGCCAGCAATGCTTTTCCATGGGCTTCGATCTGCTCATAGACCGCTTTTTTCTGATCTTTATAATCGGGGCGCTCCTGAGCCAGAAGCTTTTCTGCCAGAATTACATTTTCCAGCGCCGTATACTGGGGAAACAGATTAAACGACTGGAAAACCATCCCGAAATGCAGGCGCTTCTTTCTAAGCATTTCCTCTTTTTCATGTTTATTAACCGCTGCGTCAAACAGGGTTTCTCCTGCCACCGAAAAATTGCCGCCATTAGGTGTCTCAAGAAAATTCAGACATCGCAGCAATGTAGTCTTTCCGGAACCGGAAGAACCGATAATTGCCAGTGCATTTCCTTCTTCCAGGGAAAAGCTGACATCTTTCAGAACCTTGGTTTTTCCAAAATGTTTTTCAATGTTATTTACTTCCAGAATCGCCATGTTTTCCCTCCTTATTTAAAATAGTTTAATCTGCGTTCAATGTAGTTAAATACCAGGGTAAGAACTCCTACAAACGCCAGATAAAATACACCGGTATAGAACAAAGGCCATACAAGTCCTGCTGATTTCATAAATGAGAATCCTGCAAATGTTAGCTCATAAGCCGCGATAATCCGGGCCAGAGAAGTATCTTTTACAAGTGTAATAATCTCATTTGACATAGGCGGAACAACCCGTTTAATCATCTGCAGCAAAGTAATCTTAAAGAAAATCTGTCTGCGGGTCATGCCAAGCACCTCACCTGCTTCCCTTTGTCCTGCAGGGACGCCCTCAATGCCGCCCCGGAAAATAACGGAAAAATAACAGGCATAGTTGATGGTAAAGGCAACTACTGTAGCCGTAACCCTTCCGGTCTCATTTCCGCTCCAGATATTGTATCCCAGCATTCCCGGAAGATAAAAAATAACAATCAGCTGCAGCATCAGCGGTGTTCCTCTGATGATCCAGACAATTACCTGAACAATATAACGAACCGGTTTCCACTTACTCATAGACCCAAATGAGATAATCAGCCCCAGGGGCAGTGCAAAAACAAGGGTCAGAGCGAAGATTTCCAGCGTTGTCAGGAAACCAAATAACAATTCCTGCGTGACGTTCCAAAACATAATTTTCTCTCCTCTGATCTGTTAAAACGGACTTCACATGATAAGGCAGAGAGCACTGCGCCCTCTGCCTTTCGCATCCATATTAAGATTTTGTACGGTTTATTTTGACGGTACAACGACAACCTGTGCGTTATTGCAGTATGCATTAGTGCATTCCATTGCAGATGTAACTTCATCTGTGAGGGTCATGCCGTTCCATACTACATCCAGGTTTTTAGATTCCAGTTCCATGATTTTTGTGTCCCAGTCAATCTCCACAAACTGAATCTTTACACCCAGCTTTTCTGCAACCAGCTTTGCCATATCAGCATCAAAACCAATCCAGTCGCCATTGTCATCTTTGTAATCCATAGGTTCGAACTCTGTAATACCTACTACCAGTGTTCCCTTATCCTGAATATAAGCTACATCGCTGTCTTTCTCAGCTGCTTTATATTCAGACTCACCCTGCTCTACAAGAGCATCCTGTACACCGTATTTTTCTGCAATTTCTTTCATAGAGCCGTCAGCATAAGTTTCGGAAAATACCGCATTAATATAAGAAGCCAGATCAGATCCTTTGCGGCATCCAACTCCGTACTCTTCGGTTGTCAGCTCATCTGTATGTTTCATATCCGGATAGCTTGTTCCTTCCCCGATCATGGCTCCGGCCATAAGCAGGTCTATAATCGCTGCGTCAGAAGTTCCAGAAGATACTTCCATCAGCGCATCCGCCTGTGAAGATACTGCATTATATTTGAAGTCTTTTTCCTTTGCAGCGGCCTCACCGGCAGAACCTGCCTCCACCGCATAGGTCATTTTTGTTTCGTCAGCTGCACTGCCGCCCTGATCGGCATCTTTACCGCCGCATCCTGCAAATGTCAGACCTGCAGTTAAAACGGCCAACATAACTACCAGTTTCTTTTTCATATGTCCTCTCCTCTAAACTATGTTACAATATTGAATACTTGAGTATTCTACCATAGTAGCACACTAAAGTAAAGAGGATTTCCTCTGATTTTTCACCATCTTGGTATATATTCCGTTTCGTTCCATTAACTCTTCCGGCGTTCCCTGCTCCACTGACCTTCCATCGGAAAGTACAACAATTTTATCCGCCCCGGCAACTGTCCGCATCCGGTGGGCGATAATCAGCACCGTTTTCTTCTCTATCAGCCTTGACAGGGCAGTTTGAATCTGTGTCTCGTTTTCCACATCCAGGGAGGCGGTTGCCTCATCCAGCAGAATAATAGGAGCGTCCTTTAAAAATGCTCTGGCAATAGAAATACGCTGCCGCTCTCCTCCTGAGAGTTCACAGCCATTTTCTCCGATACGGCTGTTCCACTTCTCTGGAAGCTTTTCTACAAACTCTGCACAGCCTGCCAAAGAAGCCGCCGCCAGCACCTCCTGATCGGAGGCATCCTTTCTGCCGATTCTGATATTTTCCATAATAGTATTGTCAAACAGGGTTACATCCTGAAATACGATAGAATACAGCGACATCAGCGTCTCCGGATCAATTCCTGCAATATCCATGCCTCCCACCGTAATCCTTCCGGACTGTATATCCCAAAACCTGGCGGCCAGACGTGATACGGTAGTTTTTCCTCCTCCGGAAGGACCCACCAGCGCAGTCACCTGTCCCTGTTTCGCTGTAAAGGAAACGTCTTTGAGTACCGTTTCTTTTTGGTTATAGGAAAATCCCACATGCTCAAATACAATATCATATCCCCGGTTTGTCAGGCAGTTTTCACCGGTCTGCACCGGGTACTTCAAAATTTCATTCATCCTTCCAATATTTGTCCGGGTACTGATTACAGCTGCAAGATTTTGCAGGGCGCTCTGCAAAGGATCATAAAGCCTTGATACTACCAGCAGAAAAACAAAAAATGTTAAAATATCCAAAGAACCTTTCATCAGCAGCACAGACCCTGCCAGTGCCACAGTAGCGATTCCAAGCTTTAAAATCAAAGATGCGCTGACAACAAATACAGCTGTTCCAAATTCTGAAATTACAGCTCTTTTTTCTACTGCTTTAATCTTACGATCTAACCCTTCCAGATAACTGTCCTCCGCGTTGCACGCCTTTAAATCCCTGACAGTTTCCAGGCATTCCTGAATACCGTCGGCGCAGGCCATTTTTGCATCCATCTGCCGTTCATTCAGCTTTTCTTGTACTTTTGCAGAAAATCCTACAATTGCAAAAGATACGGGAAGCACCCACAGCGCTGCCAGAGCCATCCTCCAGTCAAACGCAAACAGGCCGATGGAAATCAATACGGTAGATATTACAGAGCCTATCAGTTCCGGAATAAAATGCGAGAAACTCTGTTCTAGAAATGTGCAGTCTGCCATAATTGTGCTGGTCAGATCTGCCAGATCCTTTTTTCCGAAAAAGGAAAGAGGGATTTTTCTAAGCTTTTCCGCCAGTGATACCCTTCTGATTCCACTCTCAACATAAGTGGCAAAATAAGTAGCGTTATACTGGAACCAGGTAGTTAAAAGCAGCAGTAAAATGCACAAAATACAGCCGGCCAGATAAAAACCCCATCCATAAGTTCTGCCCCCAAAAAGCAGGTCTTTAATCAACAGATAAAGCATTCCCACAGGAAACATCAAAGACAGATTCTGAAAAACACATGCGATGCATCCTTTCACAAGATCTTTTGCCCCCTGGCGGGACAATGCAAACTTTTCCTGAAGCCATTTTATCATAGAGCGCCTCCTTCCCTGGAAACCTTCCATGCTGCGGATGTCTGATAGTTTTCCCACATCCTGGCGAATATCCCATTCTGATTCATCAGTTCTTCTCCAGTGCCTTCTTCACAGATTTCTCCGTCTTTTAGCACATAAATACGGCTGGCATTTATTACCGTTGAAAGACGGTGGGCGATCATAATTACAGTTTTTTTCCTGGACAATTCTGCAAAGGCTTCCTGGAACCGGCTTTCATTATCCGGATCCGCAAAGGCAGTTGCCTCATCTAGAATAACCACCGGCGTATTTTGCAGCATAACTCTTGCTATAGCAATCCGCTGCTGTTCCCCGCCGGACAAATACACGCCCCGGCTTCCAATTACAGTGTCGATACCATCCGGCAGTTTTTCGATAATATCCATACACTGAGCGGCTTTCAACGCCGCCATAACCTCTTCCCTGGAAGTCTCAGGTCTTCCCATCCGGACATTTTCCAGAATAGAGTCCTTCACCAGATGACTGTTCTGGAATACAAAGGATACCGTCTCCATGAGCTCCTTTTTGGAAATTTCCCTGACATTAACTCCTCCTATCAGTACATTCCCCTGCTGCGCATCAAAAAAACGCGCTATAAGATTTGCAAGTGTTGTTTTCCCTCCTCCGGAAGGCCCCACAAATGCCGCAGTTTCACCGGGAGCAATTTTAAGGGAAATATCATGTACGGCATCCTTAGTTCCGTCATAGCTGTAGCTTACATGACTTAAAACCACAGACGCATCCACAGGTGATTTGGGCTTCCCGGGTTCCCCAAGAGGCTTTATCTCTAAAACACTGTCAATCCTTCCCAGGGCATCTTCCACGATCATTGCATTTTCACTCTGAAACATAATTCTGGTAAGGGTCAAAGAAATAACCGGAGTAATAATAATATAAAACAGCAGATTCAACAGAAGTTCCTGTGTAACACCCCCCCTGGCCAAAATCAGCCCTCCGGCAATTAAAAATGCAAAAACACTGTTAACCGCCGCCGTATACAGCATCATAGGACCTCTAAGCTGCCTGGTATAGGCAATCACCCAGGTCTGATAACGGTCGATGGCATCTTTAAATTTCTTAAAGGAAAAAACCGTCTGTCCAAAAGTTTTCACAACAGGAATCCCCCGGACATATTCCACAGCCTCGTTTGACATGTCATCTAAAGCATTCTGGTATTCACTCATTTTCTGCTGCATACCAGAGCCGGTCATACTCATCATAATCAAAAAACCAAGGACCACAGGAATCAGGCTTAAGAGGCCAAGCCTGAAGTCAAATACAAACAGCAGTACCAAAAGTCCCACCGGCGTGGCAATGGCCCCCGCCTTATCCGGCAGCTGATGAGCCAGATAGGTTTCTGTTGCCGCGCTGGATTCATTGACAATTTTTCTAAGCTTCCCGCTTCCAAAACCATCCGCAAATCCCATGGGCAGCTTTACAATATGATGCATCGTTTTAATTCTGATATTAGATGCAATTCTGAAAGCCGCCACATGAGAGCACATAAGGGCTGCAATATAAACCAGTACCGCAGCCACTGCCAAAATAACTGCCATCCATCCATAATGTGTCAGTCCTTCTGCCTGCCCAAAATCAGGTGCTGCCCAAAGTACCTCTCTTATAATTTTCCAGATATACCAAAAGGGTATAAGGGCCAGTATTGCACTGGCCGCTGATAATATCCATGACAAATATGCCAGATATTTATGATGCCCTGCATACCCAAGCAGACGCGATAAATTTGATTGTTTCTTCACCTAGATACCTCCTTTTCATTTTAGATTCGCTTTTTTCTTTATAATATCCTCCTTATTGTTAGTCATAACTAACCTTCATATAAAAACAGATCGTACAATCAGGCGGCGGGCGCAGATACCTCCGGGCTAATCATTAGTATCCCAGCACCGCCTGCCATCCTGCCGTATAAAATTGTCTGAGCTCTTTGACATATTCTACCGCCTGGGCTTTTGGCATATCGTGCACAACCATTTCAAAAAAACCATTAAACATACCCGTAATCAGAATGTGCTCCAGCTGAGGATCTATTTCCTTTAAATTCTGCCCAAGGCTGTGCATAGACTGGATAAACTTATGTGTCCCCTTTACTTCGCTTTCCACCATTTTATGAACAAAATGCTCGTACTTTGTACCCTCCGAGCACAAAATCAGCAGTTTAAAAACTTCCAGATGCTGGTATACATAATCCAGCATCCAGTCCATGCACGCTCCGGAAATCTTTCCCATTTCCTCTTTCTGCAGTCTGGGAGGAAGCATAGCAAATTCTCTCTGGGCTCCCTCAAATCTCTCCAGCATAACCTCAGCCTGCTCTCCCACCAGTGCTTCAAACAGTTTTTCTTTGCTTCTGTAATATCCGTAAAAGGCTCCGGTAGTTACCCCGGCATCCTTTACAATGCTCCTTAAAGAAGCCGACTTAAATCCCTTCTTTAAAAATTCCTTTTTTCCTGCACGATGTATACTCTGTAATGTAGTTAATTCATCCACCAGTAGTTTTCTCCCCTTTTCCTGTTATAACAGTGTTATATAACAATGTTATGTTATCACCACTTTTATAATTCTGTCAACAAAGCGGCCCCCTGAATCAGCGAGTTTTTTTCTCAATACTGCGTTTTTTCAGATAGAAAAAACGCCAGCCCCAAAACCACTGTTTTTCAATTCCTGTTACATTGTGTGGTTTCCGTCAGCTGACGTTTTTTGATCTGCCCTGTTATGGGCCGCCGGCAATTTATCTGCCTGTTTGGCGTTTTACTTATTGCTTATTTATTATTTATGTATGGCAAATGCCTCAAACAGCTCCTGAAAAATTATGAAATCTCTGCATTTGCAGAGCTTCCTTTTTCACGCTCTTCTTTCTCAAGCTCTTCCCGTACACGTCTTTCTATTTCTCTTATTTTTGCTTCTGTCCGGGCGCGTACTTCCTGTTCCTTTTTGAAATCCTGATTATATTTATGTTCATTAATCAGCGCCACAAGAATGATATTTACTCCTGCAACACAGGCAAATACAACATAAGCATACCGCAGACTTCCTGTAATATTTAATACAATACCGTTCACAGCAAAACACAGAGAGGTAAACAATCCCTGAATGGGGAATAAAACGCTGTTTACCTTGCTGAATCCCTGCCGGCCAAATACGGATGTCGGCAGTGAAGTTGTAAAGTTTGCAGAGCCTCCGATGGCCATACCAATCATGAAAATAGAAATATATACACCGAATGTAGTTTCAGATACATTGCAAAGCAGCGCCACAATATACCATACACCAAAGAAAATCATTGTTCTCTTTGTACCAAATTTATCATCGAACATACCGATAATAAAAGAACCAAACACACCGATGCAGGCAAGTACTGTCATAATTGCAACTGCGTGAGCCTGGGAAAAGCCAAGCTGCTGATTTCTAACTACCAGCTGGCTCATAACTCCAACAGAACAGATCTGGAAAAATCCTGTAGTAATCGCAGTCAGCCACAAAGAACCATTGGTCAGCAATTTTTTTGTGGTCCAGCCGCCGTCATCATTTTCATCTGTCTGAGCGTCCGCATAATCCGCAGCGTATTCATCATCCGAAACATTATCCGGATTCATTCCGCGCTCTCTAGGTGTGTTACGAATAAATAATGCACCTAATACTGCCAGCACAATTACTGCAACTGCCGGGATTACTACTGCCATTCTGACCCCAAGCTGATTTACCAGAGCTGTAATCATCGGCACATAAAAGGCAGAAGCCAGATTGTGTCCCATTGTGGTATATCCCATGATAATTCCCTTTTTCTTGGGGAACCACTGCGCCACCAGGGCTCCTCCGGCAATATATCCCGCCGACATAATGCCTCCGGCAACAAAGCACATGGCAATTGTATAAACTGCTAAATTCGGAGCATTACCGATTACAATATAGCAGGCCGCAGCTACAACCATGCAGACTGCAGAAGTCTTTCTGGCTCCCCATTTCCGGTTCAGCTGTCCTACCAGCACAAACAAAAGCACACCAACAACTCCGGCAATAGAGTTACAATTTAAAACAGTTCCCGACAAAACGCCAAGACGTTCGGCAATGGCCGGAGCAGTAATATTGGATCCGTCATTTACAAAGCCAACGTAAAACCAGAACATCGCCATACAATAAAAAATAATTCCCCATCCGGCTTTTCCGAAATTTACCACCGAATGATTTTCCTTATTTTCCGGTTCAAGATCAATTACTATTTTACCTTTCATTCCAAAACCTCCATTTTTTATGATAATTTTATTTTATCAAAGAGGTTTTTTAAGAAATATATAAGAAAATTACGATTTTATTTATTTTTTTACGGATTTTATGAAAAATTTAAATATTTTTTCGATTCCTTCATAAATGTGTCGATATCTATGTCTCTGCCAAGAAGTTTCTTAGTGAGATTGCGCCAGTTATCACCGTCTTCTTTTTCCAGCACCGCATACCACAGCGGGGTGAAATGTTCTGCATTGTCAATCATCTGGTGAAACTGCTGCACAGGTCCCGGGAGCTGTTCCGGCATCTTAAGATAATCCTGATTCAAAATATTCAGATAACCGTATTCCGTAACATTTCTTTCATTTACCTGTCTGGAAAACGTAAGACAGAGCTTGGCTGCAAGCTTGGGATCCTCCGTATCCGAACTGATACATAGTCCTGGAGTCAATGTATGATTGATATCCACCATGTAGTTCCCGGCGTCCGCATTCTTTTCGTCTCCACAATAGGGAAATGCCTCCATGGAAACAGCATCTTCTCCCATGGTGTCCATAAGATAATACATAATCGTTGACTGGTGAGGGAAAAATACAGCCTCTCCGTTTATGAAATTCTCAATGGCCTCCACTTCCCCGGTCTCCAGAAAGTCATCAGGAAACGCTCCTGCTTCTGTGAGTTTTACAAGCTTTCGGGCAGCCTCTGTAAATACCCCATCAGAAAATTCCATGGTGCCGGCCGAAAGTTTCTCCTGGGCATATGGATCCAGCTGATTTACCATAACCGTATACAAAAGCTCCCCCAGCCAGCTGTCCTTATCCCCAAGCTCAAAAGCTGAATATGCTGTTCCGTTCTCCTGATTATATTCACGGACTTTTTCCACGGTCTGCAGCAGTTCCTTCCAGTTCTCAGGCATTGTGATTCCAATTTCATCCATTAATTGCCGGTTACAGTATGTGACTGCATAGGCTTCCACAAGACAGGGGATAATGTAGTTATTTCCGTCCTCATAGGGAACCGTATAAGATTCCTTAAAATCCATTCCGGAATCATTCAGATATTCCTGTACCGGAAGACATGCCCCCGCATCAAAGAGAAAATCGGGGTAGGTTCCGCCCCATACGGCAAAAATATCCGGCAGTTCCCTGCAGGCCAGGGCAATTTTTAGCTTGTCCTTAATCTGCTCCGTAGAATAGGTTTTCAAATTGATGCTGCAGTTCATCTGCTCTCCCAGCTCTTCCCATAAATCTACATAATAGGTCCCCGGTGTATTTTCATCAAAAAAAATCCAAACATCCAAAGACGCTTTCGCTTCCGTCTCCTTACTGCTATCTGCAATAGAACCCGAATCATCCGCTTTTCCTGAACAGCCCTCTGTCCACAGACACATCAGCAATAGCACTGCCGCCAGTATATATGCAGCAGCCTTTCTAACGCCAGATACACAACCATCACATTTTCTTTTACTCGTTCTGCATATCATCATATTCTCCCTTAGTCTTAACACGTTTCTTTTCCAGTCTGCTGTTAACCAATTTATCAACACTGTCCTCATTTTACAAATAATCAAATGTATTGTAAGATACAAACGGAGGATTTGCAACAACATGAAATGGACAACAAACAGGAAACAATTCCCCGGACATCTGTCCGCTCCTCATACTTTTAAAGCTCAGCTTCTGATATCTATTTTAAAAATTGCTGTGCCGGTGATCATTATTATCTGCACCGGTTCTTTTCTTGTGCTCTCAAAAAGTTCTGAGCAGACAATCCTTAAGGCCCAGACTACAGCCATGGGAAAAATTGAAAATGATCTGATATTTATTACTGAAAATACAGAAAACCTTTCTCGGGATATGATCTTTAACAATGAAATCCAGCAGCTCCTTTTAGATTTTGCCCGGGGTGAACAGTATCCGGAGAGCAGTGCCGCCGCTTATTATATCAATAATTTTATCGCCAACCGTGATTTCATAGATTGTGTTGTTTTAACCGGAAATGACAAAACTTTATATTCCACTGAACGGGCTTTTACCAATTTTTCTGATTTTCAATCTATTCGTCAAAAATGGTGGTTCTCTGAAATGACTGCGGAAAAACAGCCCTATCAATGGTATTCCGCTTCTGATGAAATTAAAAAACCATCCATGTCAGAATCCGGTGATGCAGCCGCCCCGCACCTGATGCTTGCCCGTTCCATTTACAGTCTGAAAGACTACACAACCCGGCTTGGATATCTGATGATTTATCTGGATGATGCATATTTGAAAAACATCTGGGACAGCTGCCAGTTCGGGGATACTACCAACCTCTGGATTCTGAACGCTTCCGGCGAAGTACTGTTAACAAATGTTCCACAAAATGACTACTCCGCACTGCTGTCCGATATCCCCTCAGACAGTCAGCAGGTGGTCCGCTATCAGGGCAGAAAATTTGTAACAGGCTCCCAGACGCTTTCCGAAAACGGCTGGACTTTGTGCATGGCAACCCCTCACCAAGAAGTAAATACCAGCGCCGCCATCTTTACGATTCAGCTTTTGCTGCTGATTACCGCCATTTTACTGATCCTTATTTTTCTTTCTATCCACACAGCATCCGCCATCTCAAAGCCCATTATCTATCTATCTGAAATTATGGATTCCTTTCATGGAAAAGAAAAAAAGGAAATCACTGAAATATCAGCGGATATGTACAACGCAAGACAGGATGAAATCGGACAGATCTATCAGTCCTACCAGCAGATGGTGAAACGTATGGATACTCTGATTCAGGAGATTTACATTAAAAATCTGGAAAAAAAGGATGCAGAACTGGCGCTTTTGCAAAGCCAGATCAATCCGCATTTTCTGTACAATACGCTGGATTCCATCAACTGGATGGCCCTTGCCGAAGGACAGGATGAAATCAGCGAAATGGTAACCGCATTGTCTGATACCTTCCGCTTAAGCCTTACAAAAAGCGGCAGCTCCTATGTTCAAATTTCACAGGAAGCTGCCTACGTAAAAAGTTATCTTGTTCTGCAGAAATTCCGATATGCAGAACGGCTTACTTATTCATTTTATATTGAACCCAATACCCAGGATCTGTATATTCCAAAATTCATCCTGCAGCCCATTGTAGAAAATGCCTTAAAACATGGCATCAATCTGCTGGAAGCAGGCGGGACTCTTCACATTTCCATCACCCGCACTGCTTCCGGCCTGAGCATTTGCGTGCGAAATGACGGCTCAAACATCGACCTTGATCAGATGAACGAACTGCTGGAATTTGATCCGGAACACATGGAGCTTCTGGCTTTCAACCCAAAAGGATATGGCGTACAGAATATCCACCGCAGAATCCGGATTCTATGCGGCATTCAATATGGTTTAAGCTACCGCATCCATAGGAACACCACAATCTGTGAAATACTTCTGCCCCAAAAACACACCGACAGCTGATGAAAGATAACACAAAAACCATGATGCGGCAAAGGCTACTGCTGCCTGTAAGTCTGAAGAAAACCCGAAAGCTTTTCCATTGCCTCTGAAAGGACTTCTATTCTGGGCAGATAGACGATTCTGAAATGATCCGGCTCTTTCCAGTTAAAGCCGCCGCCGTGTACAATTAAAACTTTTTTCTCTTTCAGAAAATCCAGGGCAAACTTTTCATCATTGATTATATTGAACTTTTTAGTATCAATTTTCGGGAAGGCGTAAAAAGCGGCTTTAGGCTTCACCACGCTGATTCCCGGAATATCATTCAGGGCATTGTAAACAAATTCCCGCTGTTCATAAACTCTTCCCCCTGGCACCACATAACTGTTGACACTCTGGTGTCCCCCAAGAGCAGTCTGCACAATTGACTGAGCCGGCACATTGGAACAAAGCCGCATATTAGACAGCATATTCAAGCCTTCTATATAATCTCCGGCATGTTCCTTAGGACCGCTGAGGGCCATCCAGCCAATCCGGTAACCGGCAATCATATGAGACTTTGACAGCCCGCTGAAAGTAACACAAAACAGATCCGGTGCTAAGGATGCAATAGAAATATGCTCTTCGCCGTCCATAACCAGTCTGTCATAAATTTCATCTGAAAAAATAATCAGCTGGTGTTCTCTTGCCACAGTAACAATCTCTTCCAGGATTTCTCTGGGATATAGAGCTCCTGTTGGATTGTTGGGATTAATAATTACAATGGCTTTGGTTCTGTCCGTAATTTTCTTTCGAATATCATCAAGGTCCGGATACCAGTCTGCTTTTTCATCACAAATATAATGAACTGCCTTCCCCCCTGCCAGTGTAGCGGTAGCCGTCCACAGCGGATAATCCGGGGATGGAATTAAAATCTCATCTCCATCATTCAACAACGCCTGCATACATAAGTTTATCAGTTCACTGACTCCGTTTCCTGTATAAACATCTTCAATATTTACATTGGGAAGATGCTTCTGCTGATAGTACTGCATAATTGCTTTTCTTGCAGAAAAAAGTCCTTTAGAATCTGAATACCCCTCGCAGTCAGCCAGCTGCCGGCGCATATCATAAATCACTTCCTCCGGTGTCCGAAAACCAAAGGGAGCCGGGTTGCCGATATTCAGCTTTAAAATCTGCATCCCCTGCTCTTCCATTCTCCTGGCCTCATCTACAACCGGTCCCCGCACATCGTATAACACATCATTAAGCTTTGATGACTTTTTATAAACTCTCATTCCCATCTCTCCTGTTTCCTGCTTTCCGGATACTTTTTTCCTGTTTTCTTCCTGCTCCAAAACATCTTCGCCCTGGAGCCACAGCTGACTGACACCTAGTGTCTCTGCCAGCACTTTTAATACATCTGTTCTTGGTATTGTTTTTCCGCTTAAATATTGACTGATATGGCTCTTTCCAATTCGTATTCCATATATTTCTCCAATGGGTTCAGCCATTCTGATAACATCTACCTGTTTTAAGCCCCGCTTTTGCATTATTTCCTTTAAACGCTCAGCCACTGACGCCATAACACTCATCTTCTTTCTTCATTTTTTCCAATTATAGCAGAAGTTCAATTTTAGTTCAACGCTTTTGTTCAAAAAATTCAATATATTGAACTTTTTTTCGCTGGCATTACTAAAAAAATTCTGCCGGTTTTTAAACTACTTCCGGCAGAATTTCATATTTAATGTTTAATATTTAATTATTTAATGTTTTCTTCTATATGCTGACAGCGTGGTTCCCGTATGTCGCTTAAATATCTGGGAAAAATACGCATAATCGTTATAACCCACTGTAGCGGAAATCTCATACATTTTCATATCTGTAGATGTCAAAAGCTCTTTGGCCTTTTCAATCCTCAGATTCATAACATAATTAATAAATGTAACATTCAGCTCCTTTTTAAAAATATCGCAGAGATAATTCTTGCTGATACTGATATGCTCTGCCACATCCGTCAGCGTAATATTTTCATTGTAATGCTCCCGGATAAAATTTAACGCATCCCGCACAATCTTTTTTGGAGATGCAACCTCTTTCTTTGCAATCAAATCTGCCAGTACAAATGCTGTATTTGCCACAAGCTCTTTTTGCTGTACAATTCCGGGATACTCCCGTCTCAGAACTTTCATATCAAGCAGTTCTCTGGGAATCAAATCCTGATTCTGGTCATAACAGTTCAGCAGATGACTTAAGCGCAGTACAATCATAAACGTCAGACTGCAGGAAAAATCCTTATACAGTATATGTGCCGGCTGCTGATAAATCCGCTCAATGCTGTCACGCATCTGTTCCGCACTGTTGACAGAAATCCCGGTAAACAATGCTTCGATATCCTGATATGGTATGGTTATATCCCCATCAGACAATAAAATACTGCCCGGTTCATGCTTCTGATCACCGGACTGTGTTACCAGGATCTGATCATCACATTCATTTCTTGCCACCAGCAGATGACTCAGCCCATGAGCTGCCCTGCTGATACCTGCCGCCAGATACAGCTTCTTCTGAACAAGCCCCTCTGTAAATGCTTCTGTGGTCTGAACAATCTCATCCCGCAGAATCCCGCATTCCGCCCCATAGATCAGGAAATAAATTTCCTCATCGGACACAAACATTTCTGTCTCTCCAAAGTCTTCCACCAAAACTTCAAACTCTTCTACCAGCCGCCCAACCGCCGACATATAATCCCAGTCACGCTGCATATCCTGAATCACAAATTTTACCAGGACAAAGTTTTGGTCCGGCAGGTTCAAATCCATTTTCTCACAAAACGTTCGGATATAGCGATCATCAAAACTGTTTCGTTCAGCCAGTTCCAGAAAGAAATGATTTTTTAACTCCCTTACATTGCTGCTGGCATACTCCTGCAGGGACTCAAAATAAGCAGCCTGTCCCAGTTTTTCTTCAATTCTGTCATGCATCCGCTCCAGCATTGCCACAAAATCAGCCTTTTTTATAGGCTTCAGCAGATAATCACTAACCCCTAGCTTTAAAGCATGCTGCGCATTGGAAAACTCATCATATCCCGACAATATAACAATTTCCGTTTCCGGAAGAATCTCTTTTACTTTCGCTGAAAATTCAAGACCATCCATCTGCGGCATCTTCACATCTGTAATTATCAGATTCGGTTTCAGATCCGGCAGTTCCTCTAAAGCTTTCATTGGACTGCTGAAAACTCCGGTGATCTCAAAACCATAATCCTCCATATGGAACACTTTCTGGATTCCCTGCAGAACAATTTTTTCATCATCCAGCAAAATCATTGAATACATACTACTTACACGCTTTCTCTATATGCTTCAAAAAGGCTTCACACCCCTCTTTAATATCATCATAAGTAATATCAAAATCACCTGTATACCAGGGATCTGCAATATCTCTGGGCCGGTCTGAAAAATCCAAAAGCCGTACCATCTTTCCCGCAGGATCATCCCCTGCAATTCGTTTCATATTCCGGATGTTCTGCTGTTCCATGCCCACCAGATAGTCATAATACCTGTAATCCCCGGCAGTCATCTGTCTGGCATACTTTCCCTCTGTAGAAATGCCAAACTCCTTCAGTTTGTTCCTTGTCCCATAATGAACAGGGTTTCCGATCTCTTCCCGGCTGGTAGCCGCAGAAGCAATCTCAAAACAGTGGGAAAGACCGGATTTTTCCACCAGGTCTTTCATAACGAATTCTGCCATGGGGGAACGGCAGATGTTGCCGTGGCAGATGAATAAGATTTTTATCATCTTGAATCTATCCTTTCCTTATATTTGCGCTACTTTTAAGCGCATCAGGGATACCCGAAGGGTATTTCATAAGCCTTCAAATGCCTGTAATTACTGGCTTTCTGGCGTTTTCTTAATTTTTTGTTTTTGCTCCTCTCTACGCATATCTACATAAATCTGCGTAAATTACCGGGCAAATGGTGTAGTAAGTGATGCAGTAAACTGGTGTACAATCAACCTGATTTTCTCCTCTGCTCCGGCTTGTCAACCTGCTTGAAGTCTATGATTTTCGCCATCTGCTCGGCGGCTCGGTCATAGCTTGCATGGGTATAAATGTTCAGTGTAACTCCCACATCTAAATGTCCCATCAGATATTGCAGTGTTTTCACATCCATACCGGCATTCGCCATATTCGTGCAGAACGTATGTCGGAAAACGTGAGGATTGGTGTTCAGTAAAGGCTGGTCTATATGCAGCGCAACCCTTGGATGCTCGTCTTTATCAATCAGAATGAAATTGCTATACCCATCCACAATCATTTCCGTTTTCACTTTTCTGCAGTTTGCAAGAATGTTTAACAAGCTCTGGTACACTTTAGGCATAAGAAAGTTCAATTGCTTATTACTTGTAGGAAATGTAAAGTCATCACTAGTAGCATGCTCGCCTCCTTTTTTGTACCAAAAGATGGATTAGTCAATACTACATCCTAACCTTTCATTAACATACCTACACTGGACAAAGTATCCCCAAAAGTAATTTTACTATCAATATCATGACGCATTGTGTTCATCAATGCCAAACGATGCGTATCATGTACCAGCTCGCATCCAGTAAAGGTTTCTTCTCTCTCAAATTTTTCCAAATCTGCATCTAAAACGAACAATTGGTCTGTCTACGAGCGAATACTGGCCTGCAGAAATCATAAAGCCAAATGTACCACAAGTAGGGGCATTACAGCGTTCGCCCGGCTGAGGTTTTATAAGCTTGGTCATAACAACCATCAATACACGAGGTGTAAAATGCTGACCCGCACCGTTTTTTCTCACTCACATTCTTTTCCAGCAATCCTTCGTAAAGATTTCCTAAACCTTCTTCACGAGCGTAGAACCAGTCCAGCCCGTCAATCGTTATGATTATTTTTTCTAAGTTTTTCGTCTCATCTATATTTGTAGCCGCCCCCTGATAAACTTCACGTACACGTCCAGTACAATTTTTGCAAGGTGAGCGAGTAATTCCTTATAGATTTTTCAATTCCACTTCTTGCCATAAGCTGATCCCAACGGTATGTTTCCAGAATCTGGTTTTCTGCACCAGTTTCCTTTGCCATTTTCAAAATAAAATATAAGTTAATTCGGTTACATATTGGCGATATATAATACCATCGTCTCTTAACACATTACAGAGATTCTAAAGTTTAGAAACAATTTCTTGTGTTGTCATTGTTATTCCTTTCTATCGTACTACAGAATCCATTATTACAATTAATTCTAATGCATCTGTATAATATTGTTGAATATCCTTAAATGTAGCGGTTGGCGTTTTCCCATGAGCAAATTGATGCCTATTATTTACTAATGAATTAGCTGAACTTCTTATTCTTTTACTATTTGGGTGCTGCGCTACAGCATTTTTAAAATCTCTTTTCCAATTATCATCAAATTTGCCTAATAATCCACTCATATTATCATAAGTAGCACTCATTGAGCCATTTCTAACTGTCTTCTCGATATATGTAGGAACTTGTGTTAAATCACTTTGATCAAAAAAGTCTGCCACAAGAGATCTATATACAAATTCTATTGTTCCACATGATTTTATTAAGGCATATTTTGTTAAATATGCCCTTAATTTATCTAAAGGAGGCAATGTATTTATTTTGGCGGAAATGTCTGTCAATTCTGTAGTACATTCATTTATCAAATCCTTTAATTCAACTTTCATTTCCATCACCATCGATCAAAATTTCTTTTGCCAAATTCACACGCCTTTTAATATTTTCAATATCTGTTGTTCGAATACTACAGACTATTTTAAACTCTTCATTTTCAAGCAATTTGATATGGTTTTCTGATTTCATTTCCAAAGAAAAGTTACCACTTTTGATTTCAGAATAAACAGCAACGGAAATAGCATCGAAAATTGCTGGATGAAACTTCTTTGTATATTTATCTTTAGAGTAATTTCGGAAAGCATTCTTTCCTAAACAATCGTATATGCGATGCATTGTATTTATAAATTCACTACGAAATTCATCAATTATTTTCTCCGGTGCATTTACAAACTCACCCATAAATTCATTCAAAACCTTTTTCAAAGATATCTGTTTAGAAACATTGTCTTTAACAATTTTAGATTTCATTACAAAAAATCTTAAAATACATTCGATATCCCTCATCCTTATGTCAGACTTTACACTTCCAAACAATTCTCTCCATTTTTGGTCTTCATTTAGTTCAAATAATAACGAATTAAACGTTCCTTGATATACACAATTTCTTATCTCTTGTGGTGTCAGTGTTCTTCCGCTTGTATTTATTCTTTCAAAGATTTGATATAAACTTGTATCATCATTTTCCGGTCTTTTCTGTTCAAATATAATAGCATGTATAGTAGTACTTCTAATTTTTCTTTGTTCTTCTACCGACAACTCTGAAAAAGCCTTATTTCTCCATCTTAAATTAATTCTCTCCGAATTGGAAAGACGAAAAATCTTTCCATCCGTTGAAAAAATACCTCTTACATAATCGTATACGGTCATTATTCTTTGATATCCATCAACAATAAGTTTTTGGCTTCCTGATTGTGCAAAGAAAACGCTTGGAACAGGTAAACCCATTAAAATAGACTCAATAAATCGACTAGCCTCAACTTTATCCCAAACATACTTTCTCTGTAATTCTGGTTTTACAAGTTCATCTTCTTCGTACATCGAAACAATCTCTCTAAACGACAAATCTGCTCCCCAAGAAGAAATATTGAATAATGAATCATCAGAATAGTCATCATTTTGTTCATTTTTGATCTGTTCAATTATATTATTATCTTTCATACTTTTGTATCTCTCCTTTAAAATCTTGATATTTTCATAATGGTCATCTCCAAATATAACTCTTGTATATTGAGTTTTTAGGAAATCATTGATAATTCTACCATAGACACATTCGTATCCTTCAATTCCTTTGACCAAGAATACCTCATAATAAACAGTAATATCTGTAGGACCAAAACGCTTCACATCAACAAACGAATACATATTTAACCTCCCAATGTGTTATTACTAAATAATATACTCATCTGTTGAACTTATATTCAATTACGCTCCCCTACCTCTATCATCATACAGATACTCATTTAATTCTAAAACAATACTTTCCCATTTGCTCAGGAACACTTTATTGATTTAGGCGAAGCCTCCGTTACTCTTAAAGCGACCATCTCCATCAAAAACCTGAACATTCAGCACAGATTCTTCCATAAGATATTTTTCCATACGTCCAATCCAGCTTAGTTCCTGTTTTGAGAAATTATATGCTTTTTTCAGTTTATCAACAGCTCTGCAGATGCGTGCTTCATGACTAAGCAAAGCAGAACCAATAGCGTATCTACAAATCAAACTGATAATATCAGCAACTATTTCCTCATTTGTCAATTCTGTAATAGCCGTATTCAATTGTTGTGTTGTAAGATATTCACGATCAAGAGTCAATCGCAATGTTTTCAATGCATCTCTTGTCAAATCTTTAGGTCTTGTATAAGCAATATTTAACGCTACAATTTCATTCATATGAGTTCTGATGTATTCAGAAAAAGCATCCAGATAATCTTCCGGTTTTTCGGCTTCTCCATACCCTCTACTACATTCTATAAGTGTATCTTCTTTATCAGAAATCACAACTACATTATTTCCATTCGATTTTGTTTCCTATTATATATTCGAACATGTCTCCATAAGCTAACAGCTTTTTTTTTCGCATCTTCCGGATTATATTTTTCAATTTCAATAATAAACCGCGTTGGATCGGATCCATTCCATAAGTCATACTAATGAATATCTTTATGTTCAGCTTTGGATTCAATAATACTAACCATCTTATTTCCAACAAACAAAGCATAGTACACATAACCTTTTTTGCTTACCGTAGAAGTAGCAGACCACTCTGCAATCGCAAGATTACGTCCTTTATCAGGCCTAACACCTTCGAAATATCTGATTTCTTGAGTATTGGCTTCCCATCCCACCTGATATAATTGCTCATCAATCATGCAACGAGTTTCAGCCTCTGATTTCTGACGCTGTCTTGCCATCTTAGTTACTTGTTTAATACGTACTTTCTTATCTATAACTCCAGCTTTTCCACCTGTTCAATTACCGTCTTTATTAAAACTTCTTCTTTTTCTGTATCAAGAACTATATATACCGAAGCAGAAGATTCTTTTACAGGCATAACAAAATTTTGATGCTGATAATTCCAGTCACCCTATGTCTGCATAAACCATTCTAACAAACTATATGCCATCACTAAGAATGTAGGACATTCTGATTCCTTTAAATAATTTTCATGAACCGCTTTATTTCTCACTTTACGGAGAACATGCAAAATATCTATTAAATCTCTCATAAGCAATATGTGTCCAGTTAAGATTGTAAACGCATGCGTTCATAATTTACTCATCAGGAAAACACCGATAAAATTTGATATAACATTGCAGATTTCTACCATACACTGCACGTTCACTACCGTCCAATTCCTGCTCTACAATTCGTTTTCCGATATTCCAATAGGTAAGCAGCATTGCTTTACCAGCAGCGCTATAGGCTGCTTCTTGTCCAGAAGAAATAATACTTTTAATTTCTGTAATAACTGATTGATATGGCATCAAATGATTTTACGTCGTGTCACCTCAATTTCCCATAATAATTATATTTTAACTTACTTTTCCTGTCATATCAAAGCTCTTTCAAAAATGGTGTAGTAAAACCTTTATCTGCCATGAAACCATTGATTTTACTGGGTTTTCTTGTTGTTTATATATAAAGTTTCTCTCTACTCATGGTAAAATATAAGTAACCATACAAACATTCCACACACGAGAGGAGAAGAAATTTATGTCTAATAATTATCATCAGCTTTCACTTAAAAATACTTTTTCAGACTACCAGGACATGTTTATGGATGATGTCCCTTCCTTTTTTCAACTTCTGGAGCAGCATTTTGATATTTCCTTTTTTATTCCGCAAACCTTTTATCAGCACCTCGGCCTCAAAAGAGATTATTCCCTTACCGTTTTCCTTTCAGCCCTGCAAAAAATCTTTTCCATTCCTATAGATTCTCTGCTTATCCTGATTTTGTACCTTTGCAGAGAACTTAGGGATTTCTGTGGTTTTTCTAAAGTCCCGGATGCAAATCCTGTAACCACACAACCACAAAAGTGGATGTTTTTATTGCCGGTATTGCAGGCCAGTATACTGTCATTGTCGCCAACAGCATGAAGTGTCCACCATACATCTGAAGTCTAAAACCTTTAATTGCCTGAAAAAATATTCCATTGTTATAGTTTCTTTAAGGACTTATTAAAGTACACCAAAAATATGATGATTTATGTCAAATCAGAAACTATTCTGAATAATGACCTGTTTTTCTCTCCTTAATCTAGTGTAAGTTATCTATATCCTTTTCCAAATACCTCCGCCTATAGTATTCCATTGTCCGATATTCTAAAATATCTTTCATATGGTTTCGAAAAGCCACATTGTCAATAACATCTTTCAATTCTTCTCTAATAGCCAATGCACAGCCCTCTTTTTCAATGAAGAATCCTTTTCCAGAGGCTTTTAAAAATTTTATCGGCATAGTTTTAGCCTTACTTAAATGCTGTTTATCCGTCATATGCTGATAATCCTTATATGAGATATCCGCCGAAAAGTCTTTCCAATTTACGCCTGTATTAAAAAATTCTTTCCAACTCTCCAACACCTCATGATCTGTTACTTCTAATCTGATTCTTCCGTGATTATAAAAGCTGTACAAAATTGGCATTTTATATACTTTCTGCATATCAGTTGTTTCTATCACACCAAGAAATTCTCTTCCTGTTCCAGAATATAGCAGCTGTTCATCATCAGATAATTCTCCCAGTTCATATAAATATTCCAAATACCTGCGGAATGGATTCTCTTTAGAATGCTTTAAACAATACTGGTAAATATCATCTTCCATTAATGTAAATAATTCCATTCTTGTAGGAACTTTGCCATCCATAACTTCTTTAACCCGATAATATTCCCGATTAATGTATTCCTTCACAGATAATGATTTTTGTTCTAGTTTCTTAAACAAATCAATCAAACGCATATCAAAATCCACAATACAATCATCTGGATAATCTATTTCACTATATTCATAAATTTTCTGTCCTTCTGCTTTTCCGCCATTTAACAAGAATGATGTTTTTCCAGCCTTCTCATAATTTCCAATAAAATCAAGTACATTCAAATATTCTTTATCTTTATACGTGCGCAGACCTCTGCCTAACTGCTGCAAAAATACAATCGGTGATTCCGTGGGACGCAAAAACATTACCATATCTAAGGAAGCAATATCCAATCCTTCATTAAACATATCCACTGAGAAAATGACCTTAATTTCTTTTGCAATCAGCTTCTTAATTGCAGCATCTCTATTCCCGGAGTATTCTCCGTCCGCGTTACTGTAAACTGCCACTGCAGGTATGCCCCTTTTGCAAAAATCTTTAGCCATTTCTTCTGCATGCCGCCTGGAACAGCAAAACCCCAATGCCCTTTGGGAACGATATTTCCGATAATATTTATAAACCAGTTCGTAACGATTCGTACTATATTTTCCTTTGGTATAAATATCTGTCAGTTCATTCTTATCATAACTGCCTTTTACTAAATGCAAGCCTGAATAATCCGTTTCATCATATATTCCGTAATAATGAAATGGTACCAGCATGCCTTTATTTATGGCTTCCCGCAGCGAAATTTCATAGGGTACATTGTAATCACAAAGCTCATAAATATTTTTTCCATCCATTCGCTCCGGTGTCGCAGTAAGTCCAAGCATAAACTTTGGTTTAAAATAACTGGCAATACGTTTATACTGTTCATTTACCGCATGGTGAAACTCATCAATTACAACATAATCAAAATAATCTGCAGAAAAATATTTATCTGTCAGATATTCACTTCTACCCAATGTTGCCACCGATGCAAATATAACGGATTTATCTATATCCTTTTGCTTTCCGTCAAAAAAGCCATAATCATCAGAATGACGTACATTTTTAAAAGATACTGCTGCCTGTTTTAATATTTCCTCCCGATGTGCAACAAAAAGCACTTTTTCATAATCTGCAGAATCAAAAGCAGCCAAATAGGTTTTACCTACCCCCGTTGCCGCTTGCACTAATCCTTTTACTGCTCCTTCATTCCGACTGTCCTGTAAAGCATATAAAGCTTCAATTTGTGCTCCACGTGGCTGAAACAGAACTTCAACTTTAGTATCCAGACTTTCTTCTGTATCATCATACCTTGTCAAGTCTTTAGATACTGCCGGTTTATGCCAATTCTTTGAATATCTGCTCAATTCTTCATCGTCAATTACAATCGAATGATGATAAAATAAATCTTCAAACGTATCATAGAACAAATCAAAATTCTTTTTATCTATCACACTGCTAAATCGATAATTCCACTCAATTCCCGATGTCAACGCACTTCTTGATACATTAGAGGAACCAATATAAATTTCATTCATATTTTCATAATGAAATATGTATGACTTTGGATGAAACGATCTTGACTTATCGCTGTAAAATCGTAAATCAACTCCATTTCCCAATTCCTTTTTTATCAGATATAATGCAGACGGCTGCGTAATTCCCAAATAGTTCCCGGTAAGAATTCTGATTCCAACTCCTCTATCTAATGCAGATTTTAAATCTTTTAAAATCATGCGAACACCAGATTCCATCAAGAATGAAACAATAATATCTATTTGCTTCGCCTGCATCATACTCTTTTTTAATTGATAATATAAAAATCGGCTTTGATTTCTATCCCCGGTCATTACATCAGTTGTTTCTATTGTAATAGGATTCAAAGAAACTTCCTCATTACATTCGTCATCACTTATATTTTCCTCAAAATCAAGTTGAGCCATCGTTCTTCACCTCGTCCCGGACGTACATCTGTTGTAATCCATTTTTCTTCAACTGCTAAACCATCAACACCCTTTAACATATTTTCAAAAGCTTCTTCCGTCATATCAGTAAAATGACGTCCGTTTCTTTCACCTTCAAAAGTTCCATACTTAAATGATGTGTAAATGATTCCATTATTTTTTAGTGCTTGTTTCATCTTATTCAAAACTTGCTCTAATTCCGTTTTTTTCAAGTGCAGGATAGAGGAACATGCCCAGATACCATCATAAAAATTTACGTCATTCAGTTCTTGAAACAACATCTGCTTTACTTCAATACCTGTATATTCGCTGGCCAGCCGGCACAATTCTTCAGAGCCATCTATTGCCGTCACCTTATATCCATGTTCCAGGAAATATTTCGTGTCACGGCCAGAACCGCAGCCGAAATCCAGTATTAAAGCATTATTCTGCAGCTGATCTGTGAAATGCCTCTGCATATCTTCAAATTCAACTTCTGCAGTTCCCCTTACAAAAGCTTTTGCATTTTCGTTGTAATATCTTATTGTTTTATCTAGTTCAGTCATTTTCCGCACCTAAGCCATTTTATTTTTTGTCATTTCATCTGTAATTTAAAGTAATTTTTTGTTTTAATTCCACCACCGATTATGCAATGTGATTTCCCCTCGCACAGTTGATATTTTATGTTACAGCATTCTCCCCTTCTGACCTTAAATGCCCAGTCTTTATATTGAAAAGAGATTCAACTTTCCCTGCCTATTTTTCAACCACTAACCAATTGTAAATACTGCTTATTAACTCAAACGTTGTTTTTGGAACACTGTATGTTGTTTTCGATATTTTATTTATTTCCTTGCTCATCGTATACATCCATTCCGTTTTTTGTTCCTTATTAGACAATCCAACATCTTCTGGCCTTGTTATCAACCCTTCAAAAATTTCGCTCCAATTATGAGAATACCTTACTATTTCTCTGCAATCAGCTAATGTTATACAATCCCATGTATCAATTTCTGCATCTTCGTCATTTGAAAGCAACTCATAGTTTTTATCATCAGCCATTTTTTTAGCTGTTTTATATGTATTCTTCGGCAAGCCTTTAATTATCCAATTATCTCCATAATACGATTCAAGAGCATTTGCAATGATATCCTTTACACGTTCTTCAATAATAGTTAAATATTCTCGAGATTCTGTGTTATATTGTTTTGTTTCATTTTCAATGTATTCATTTAATCCTTCTGGATTAAAATCATCCCTTGCTTCTGATATAACCTTTTGAAAACTTCTCCAGAATTTATTATCTGCACCACCGCCCAAAAATCCTTTTAATTCTTTTCTTTCTGTATCATCCACAGTATTTATGTAATTTATAAGCGGTTCAATATAATACTCCCACTCATCTATAATTATCTCCAAATCTTGCTTTTTAGGATCTATCTTATTTTGGTCTAACAAATGAACAACTATATCATCTATAACTCGGATTACACCTTGGATCCCTCGATTAATGGTTAATATTCCTCGTTCGCCAGCTACCCATTCATTTTCACAATTTGTTTTTACATATTTCAAACACCTTTCTAAAAATGGATAAAATAAATTCAGTGTAGATTGATTATCCCCTAGATCAAAACTGCCATCTGAAACAATTACATTATTTTTTCCATAAGTTGTAAAAAAGTGACTTCTTTTCAATGCCTGTTGTATTGCTTCAATTGTAATACACTTTGTTGGATTTTTTTCATCCTCTCCTATTACAACCCTGCCCAATAATGGAGAAGTCTGCTCTTCTCCACACATCTGTGCAATTTTTGAACGAAGAGCTTCTCTCTTATCATTATAATTTGGAGCATCCCACAACATGTCACTATTCAACGTTACTCTCAGTGTCTTTGATACCGCTTTTTGGTTTTCATTAATATCCATAAATAACTTCAACTGTTCAGAACGATCTAAATCAATAAATGCTACCACTGGTACAGTATTAGTCCGAGCATAATTGGTATCTGAATATCCATATAAACGATGTTGTCCATCTATAATATACGCCGAATGATATCTCTTTGGTAAGTGAAGTACTCCAATTTTTGAAAGAGAACCCTCTACTTTTGTAGAGGATTGATCAAACCTCACTCCTTTTCCTTTTGTATCAATACTAATAATCAATGAATTAGGAAAATAACCACCTTCATTTATAAAAGATTGTACCTCTTTTAGTCTTTTCTTTTTTATTATTCTTTGATACGTTGACATCATATTTTTATTCGCTTCACTTCGATGTAGAACATAACCAATCTTCAACAATTTCTCAGGTTCTATTGAAAACTCGTAATAATCATAACCCCCCATCTTGCCTTTGATTGCAGGAATTTTATTTTGCATATTCTTTATTTCTGTATTTGCCAATAAATTTCCAAGTAATTGATACCTTGCACATGTTCCTAAGTGCCTAACTAGCTCACTATAATATTGTATTATTGAGTCACTGAAAAAAATAATATCCCATTCTTGCATCCTTTGAATATCCTTAGGACTCATTATATAATTATGCGTTGCCCATATAAACTTAACTTTTCTTCCCGGAAATTGCTTAAGTGCAGTTTTTCGAAGCCCATCCATTTGTCCATGCAGTGCCTCTATATCCTTTTTGAATACTCCATCTTTCATACTTTCAGCCGATTTGCATTCAACAATTAATATAGTTTCCTCATCTGCTGCAAAAACATCTATTTGTTGTGTAAAATTGGGATTTTGAAAATCGTACGTCATTTTAAAACTTCTATCTTTATTAAGGAAAGTGAAACCCATTTGAAAAAACAATAACCATACTTTGTCCTCAAATTGCTCATCATATGGTTTTTCTTTTCGTACTTTGACGAATTTGGGATCTGCATAATCTTTTACATATTCCCAACCTTCTTCTTCCAATTCCTGCAATGCAACTTTACGTTGCTTATCTTCGATATATATATTTTTACGCTTGTTCTTTGCAGAAACCAAATCCCTGCCCGATACAACATTTTCCCAATTTGTCATAATAAACACCTTCCTTCAGCATTAGTATTTATAGGCTTATCTATATATTTGCACTCACTATTAATTCTTGATAAGCTCTTCTTCCATCTGCAGTACCAGAAATAAAACACCGGCGCTGCACTGTATCTAATGTGAATCCTCCTATATTTTCATATAATTTTCTTACATCCTTATGCCCTACATTTGTCATTATAATTTTCACATTTCTATTTTTTGCACGTTCTAAAGCATTTGCTAAACGAATTTGATCTTTCCATGAAAAAACATCGGCATTATAACCAACAAAGCGATTTTCTTCATCTATTACTGCATATGGCGGATCGCAAAAAATAAAATCACCTTCTTGAGCCATATCAATTGTTGATTCAAAATCTTGGCACATTATTTGTGCATTTTGAAGAACATTTGATGATTCAATTAAACTCTCATACTCAAAATTAATCTCTTCTCTTGTTCCGTACGGCACATTAAACTTACCTTGCCTATTTACCCTATATATCCCATTAAAACATGACTTATTCAAATAAATCATTCTTGCAGCCGCCGTTGCCAAGGTTCTTGTTCTCCTATCTCTAACTTGATAAAAGTACTCTCTGCAATGACTTCTTGCATGTTTTCTCAAATTTCGATATACGGATTCAACATCATCTCTGACAGCAATATACGCATTGATTAATTCGTTATTTATATCACTTAAAATTGCCTCTTGTGGTTCAAGATAAAAAAATACAGCCCCACTACCAAGAAAAGGTTCTACATATCTGTTATATTCATCTGGAAAACGTTGATTTTCGCGATTAACAAACCACCTCTTTCCACCAGCCCATTTCAAAAAAGTATTACTCATTATTTTTTCCCATTTCTAATATTCTTTGTATAAAATACAATCACTCTTTTTTAATCTAAACTATCTTAATTTATACTGCTGCATTTGCATTTATCTGATCAATAACCGTTCTGATTCCCATCCATACATTAAAATCTGTAAATATCTCTACTATGCTTCCCTTATCAGTAAATGGTGATTCCTGAAGTACGGAAAGGTCTTTCATCATGCCGTTGTGCACTATATACTCAACAATCTGATTCACAAAATAGATTTGTCTGCTGTCAAGATTTATATCATTCAAAAATACAGAGAACGCCTCCTTTGCAGTATTCATATCAAGACCAACAATTTCACGCACGAACTCACCTAATGGCTTGGGGCCATATTCTTTTTCATATTCATCTTTGGAACCGACTTCCTCCCAAAGGATCTGTTCCAAACTTTCTACATCCATCTCAGTCAACGGCTTATTCGTTTTAAGCTTTGCAATTGCAATGGTATCCTGATGCTGACGTACATAGAACTCTGCCTTTGCCTTGTAATTTTTAAGCTCATCATTCTCAAGTTCAGATTCCTTCCATTCTGTAGAAAGTATCTCATCCGTAAAATTTGTATCATACTTGATCACGTCTTTAGACAGATACTTCATCAAATTACGAAGATTTAATCTGATAGATTCAAGCTCATCAATTCCGGCATTTTCTACATAGTCTGTATGCAGAATCTTCTTGATTAATTCTGCCTGCTCCTGTATTTCCGGAATATTACCCACACTGGCAATTGCATTTACTTTTTTAAATAAATCGCCCTTATGCCTTCCATAGCCCTTTCCGGCCAAATAGGCCAATTCCATGCCATACACCAACGCATCAAATCGAACCGCACTTGCCTCATCTTGATCCGGCAAAATAAGTGGTGCTAATTCCTCTCTTATCATCAATGTATCTTCAAATGTAATACCATTATAATTAGCATCCACAGAATATATATCAACATATTTCAGATGTTGCCTTACCGCGAAATTCTCACGATTAAGCTCCTGCACCTTATCAACCATCATCCTTACAAGTTTTTCTCTATATGTAATTAATCTTTCCACTTGATATTCCAAATCCTGGAGCTTATAAGCAATCTCAAATTTTAATGTAAAGATTGCTCCCTGCAAAGCAATTATATTAGCAGTTGCTCTGCCTTGATTCATACGGAAAAATTCAAAATTCCCACAAAAATCAAAAATATAGAACTTGCTCTTATCTTCTTCGTCCATAAGTCCTGGACAAAGTCTCGTTCCACGTCCAATCATCTGCCAGAACTTTGCTTTACTCATAACCTTCTTGAAAAACACCAGATTTAATACCTCCGGCACATCAATTCCGGTATCAAGCATATCTACTGAGATTGCTAATTGCGGCATCTTTTGGGGATCTGAAAACTCATCAATTGCACTCTGAGCATAGGTCATGTAATTATCAATAACCTTGGCAAATGGTTGACCGCATTTGCTTAATTCAGGATATTGCTTATTAAAAACCTCCAGTATCTTCTCGGCATGGTTATGATTCTTTGCAAAAATTATAGTTTTGCCAATTTTTTCACCATAATCAACCTTTAGGCCATCTTTCATTAATATATTTAGAACCTGTTTTATTGTATCTTCGTTAAAAATCCATGTATTTAATGCTGATGAGCTAATTTTTTCCGGAAGCTTACCATCTTCAAATTCGAAGGTTGCTTCGTATGCCTCTTTATCTTCTTCAGATAATTCATCATACGCTATTCCATCTTCAATGAATTTCAGCTTTGTTTCTACCGTTATAAAATCTACAAGATATCCATCCTTTACAGCTTGTGCTAATTCATAACCATAAGTAGGCACGCCATTTTCCAAATCAAAAACACCATACGTATTTTTATCAATCTCATCCTTCGGCGTAGCTGTCAGCCCCACTAATGGAGCATCAAAATAATTGAAGATATCTCTGTACTTATTATAAATTGACCTATGTGCCTCGTCGCATATCACAAGATCAAAATGACCACAAGTATAAATTTTACCTTGATCATCCTGTACAGAATCAATAACATTCATCATTGTCTGATAAGTAGAAAAAATGCAGTGTGCTGTATAATTATTCTTTTCTTCCACTATATTTGAACAGGACAAATCCGGCAAAAGATTTACAAAATTTCTTTTTGCCTGAGTAACCAACGAATTACGATCTGCAAGAAACAGTATATTTTTTACCCAGCCTGCATCTAAAAGCACCTTGCACAACGCAATTACCGTTCTTGTCTTTCCGGATCCGGTTGCCATAACAAGAAGTGCCTTTCTTCGATTTCGCTTATCAAAGCTGTCACACACTGCCTTAATGGCACCTTCCTGATAATAGCGCCCTGCAATCTTTTTATCTATTGAAATATGATTTAAACTTATCTTCATAGTTCGAAGATTAAACAGCTTTTCTAAATCTCTCTTCGAATAAATAACAGATATCTTTCTTTCAGGATACTGATTATCTATAATTCTTGTCTCAAAACCATTTGTAAGAAATACTACCGGTCTTCTGTTGTACTGCGCTTCCATCAAATCTGCATAGAGTTTTGCCTGCTGTCTCCCCTTGGCAACATCCGCACAGGTTCTCTTTGCCTCTACAATAGCCAACGGTCTGTGACTGTCATCATATAAAACATAGTCCGCAAATCCCACTTCTGACTTATTAGGCATTCCAGGCAGCTCTACTTCGTTAAGCCAATCTTTTCCCTCTGTCCATCCTGCATCCAAAAGCATAGAATCAATGTAAATTTTTCTTGTTTTATATTCCGATAAATCTAGTGGTTTCGGCACATAAGTCTGCTGCTGCTCTGCACGCTTTGCCGTCAATTCTTCTTTAAGCGCTTTATTTTCAGCTATGAGAGCTTTCAAATCCACATCGTCATCAGATGACTTTATAATAACCGGCTCCATTTGTGGATCTGTTAATAAGCTCAAATCATATTGTCTTTCCTCATAGATATCAGAATAGCAATATGAAACATAATCCATAAATATAAAAAGATTCTTCAAACATAAAATTGCTTCATCCTCTGTAATTTTTCTGCCATTATGAGCCGCTCTATTTCCTATTTTTCGAATCAAATTCAAGCGTTTCCAAAGTGAATCATCTACTAAATCATGAAAATTTTCTGTACTCATTAAACTGATTAGATTGTCCTGATATGGCATTTCCAAAAAATCATCCACAGAATACATCCACTTAATAGCGAACTCCATAGCACGACGACAGTTGATTACACTGGCTTCCTTGTCAATTTTAAGAATCTTTTCAGCAGCAATAGCCACATCTGAAAAACTATTAAATTTTGGTTCCTGTCTTAAATAATCAAAGTTGGTCATCGCAAACCTCCTCTTACGGTATAATACTTCCTTTGTATAAAAACTTTCCACATCTAAATCTCTTAATATGTAATGTATTTGACTATTGTTAAGTACAATTCTAAATAAATTTTTCTTCCCTTTAAAAAATAAGCAATCATAAGCATCCTGCCATTCACTAATAAAAGTGTCGAAATTCGTGAAATTTTGATTTGTCGACTTGATTGACGAAATCAGAAAAATTATTTTGGAGTTCCAATGGTGGAAGCGCAATCTCAAGCTTACGAATATCACCTAAAGATATAAATTTCTGTGTTCCACCTTTTACTTTACTAAGAACCGCGCTGTCAAAATAATCTGACTGAAGTAATGCTTTTACAAAAATATTGTTTACCAAAGAGTCTTCTACAAATTTGATTAATGCAACATTCTTTATAGCAAATTCTTTATCAACATCAACTATTACTGGATTACCAACTGTTCCTATCATCGGCATAAGGATATCGCCTAAGTCAACCTTTGAACGTGAATTTATCTTATTTAAATCTTCTCTACAGATTAAGCTACAATCGGTAAAGTCAATTTTTCCAGTAGATACATTCTTAGACGTTACTAATGGGTAACCGTCATCCATAACATATTTGGGCGAGTCATGTGTTCCATCTCGAACATCGCAAACTTCTCCTAAGAGTTTCTTTTCCCATCCATTAGTATTACCAGTCATATCCCCAAACATCTCGACAAATCGGCTTTTGATTAATAGGTCTAGTTGTTCTAATTGCACTTTTCTTTTCTTAATGATTTCTTTCAATTTATCAAGCTTTTCACATATCTGAACCTGTTCTATAATATCAATATCTGCCACCTCATAACAAGACACATAATCATCCGTTTTGAGATTATGAAGTCCTGTAGTTTTGTTTTCAAATGGTCTAGTTCCTCCTCTTCGATAATTTCCGTAAAGAGAATAAAACACATATTTGGGAAACCATTGCTTTATATCCTTTACCCTTAATAGTCCTGTAAAATTATTAAATAAATAGGTTTTTTCAGGTCCTTCAAAATAAATCACTCTTCCTACTGGTTGTTTATCAGAACCTCCCGATTTTTCAATTATAATATCTCCCTGACAAAGATACTTTTCATCTATGTTTTTCTTTGTGATACAACGGGTGACTACATTATTATAATCAACACTCCCCTTATTAGTGAAATTAGTTGTCCTAAGTACGGGGGTTCCATCTCCGGTTTCATCATCAGCCCCCCACTCTCCAGAAAGAGCCCTTCCTGTAATATCTATTAACTTAGCCATATCATCCCTACAAACCTCAATTTAGGTCATGTATTTCTGATGAGATGCCTTTACGTTTGTCTGATTTACCATCGCATATTGCATGGTTGTGTCAATTTGAGAATGCCCAAGTATCTTCTGCACTTGCTCGATAGGCATTCCCTTATCAATTGCTCTTGTTGCCATTGTCCTTCTAAATTTGTGTGGATGAACTCTCTCCAAATTTAATAACCTTCCAAGTTGTCTTAATCTAATTTCTACGCCACTTATTTTCAAACGCGAATGTGGCGCATCTAATGTGACAAATAATGCCGTATTTTTATCTTTTCTACTATCTATATAGTTCTTTAGATGTACTTTCGCTTTTGCATCAAAATATACTCGGCGTTCTTTATCCCCTTTCCCATAAACAACACACTCTCGCCCTTCAAGATCAATATCGTCAATATTCAAATTCACTAATTCTCCAACCCTTATTCCTGTAGAATAAAGTAAATCAATTATTGCCAAGTCTCGTATATCTTTACAATTATCACGTAATTTCTCTATACCTTCATCAGAGATGACACTTTTTACAACTGTTTTAGTTTTTATTTTATGGATCCTTTTCATTGGGCTTTTTAAAATGTAATCCTCTTCCTCAAGCCAGGAAAAGAAACTCGAAATATTACGCCGTATATTATCTACTGTAACATTCGTACAATTATTTCTCTTTTGATATGCAGCCAAATACTCCCTGATTTCTTCTGTTGAGACTTTTCTAATTTGCTTGTCCATTTCTGAAATAAAATGTTCTATCGTAGTTCTATAATACTTAATAGTCCTTTCAGAACAACCTTCAATCTTCTTTGCATCCAAAAAAATCTGTAAGAATGCTTCATTGGAAATCTCCGTTTTATCCACGGTATTTTCGGCAAACGCCTCAACTATCACTTCCTGAAGTTTCTTCATTTGGGCAATCGACAAATATTCTGCCATCTCATTTAGTACTTTTACAATCTTTTCTTCCATGTTGGTATACCTCATCTATTGTTTGTGTACCAACATCCTTCATCCACTCTGTCATTCGCAATATTCAATACAACTTATAATCCATTAAATGAATTAGCATAATACGCTCTTTTTAATATATAAGACGGTTCGTAATACACCCCCGTATTATAATCATCTATTTCTTCCGCAATCCATGAATTGTAAACCCGCAGCATTCCCTGAATGTAATCTTCATCGTCATCTAAAGTTTGTAGTATTAATCTACAATAAACCTTTCCCATTTGTGTTTCTGTTGGTATTATGTCAACTAATTCCTTATTAACATCACCAACATCAAAGCTTCCCTTTTCCAACCTATATTCATTAATAAAATCATTCACCACTTGTAACGGATTTTCACAATGTAACACAGATGCCACACTAATTTTTTCTACCAGTGCATCGTACCCAATTGTATTCACCACATAACAATTATGCTGATGCAATGTTCGCGCAATACGTTCCGTAATATAGCACATAAAATACAAGTCATTTTCTGTAACATTTTCATCTGGGAAAAAAATATTTTTCATAACTCTACACTCCCTATAAAACGAATGGTCTTTAATGCCCGCTCCGTGCAAAATACAATTTGATGAGTTGGATATTTAAATTTTGCCAGAGCCCAAAATGCTTCTCTACTTATTTTTGCTTCCATATAGTCTTCCACATAATCCCAAATTGTATCATCTGCCATAGGCCCTTCTACAATATCATATTCATGACCTGCACCATTTCTACATGCAGCAATAAAATCAAGCCATTCATCAGACATGCTGGTAAAATTTAAAATATTTAATTCAGAACTTCCCTGATATTCATATATGTTAACTATATGTTTTGGTTTCTTACTGTTTGCCCATTTAATCGCCTGTTTTTTTAGACTTGTACAATAAAATCCAAAACCAAAATCTTTGTAAAATCCACATTCTATTATTTGAGGGTGTTTTACTGTCACATTACTCCCATGATATATTTCCATATTCTCAACCTTCTTATCCAAAATATTTTTGCATTAATGAATCGAATAGTAACTGTACTTCGTCTAATGATTTTTGCACTGCAATTTTTGATTTGTCGACTTGATTGACGAAATCAGAAAAATTATTTTGTAGCTCTATTGGTGGTAAACAAATAATAAGCTTTCCCAATCTTCCCTTTGAAATGTTTGACATTGATTTTGCTGAACCACTCGCAATACTTTGAATTTCCCCTCTAAACAAATCATGGTTAATTAGGTTGCATAAGTAAACTTTATTACAGTTTTCATTTGTATTTAATCTAAAAATCAAATCGGGCATCATCAGTTTCCCTGGTGTTGAAGAAACATAGGCAGCCATACCTACCAATTCAGGAGTATTTTTCCTTGTAAACAATAAATCTCCTTCTTGCACTTCTGCACTTTCTAAAAAGTCATTCTCATCTATCATAGCTTTATTTTCTTCAGGCTTATATACACCATATGTAACTGCACTTAATTTCAATATAGCTGGATCCGTTCCAACTCTTGCAATACCAGCACAAACAAAACTTTTTCCGTTTTCAATACATTCAAGACAATCATTTATTTCTACTTTATTCCATCCCTTAGGATTAGTAATCGGATCCCCAAACATCTCAACAAATCGGCTTTTGATTAAGAGGTCTAACTGTTCTAATTCCCGCCTTCTAACGGCAATTACATACCATACCTTCTTCAACATATCTACCGACATTTGCTGCTCTTTTTTATCTGGAAGATTGATTTCTATATCTGCCACAATTCCCTTAGAAATCTCCTTGAATGTTGCTCCTCTTCCCAACGAATTAAGATAAACCGTATTTCCACGCAAAAACCAATATAGATACTCTGATAGGACTTCATCTGAACAAATCAAATTCTTAAATCCCTGATTGCAGTACATTTCCTTACCTGCTATTGCAACCTTTCCGATAGGAGCTCTAGAAGACAAAATAACAGTCCCTTTAGGAAATGGTTTCAATCCTGTTTTCTCTACTCCAAGCTGTGTAATCTTCCTTACACTTTCTTCAACAATATACGTATCTTCATTTATTTCAGCCGGAGTGATCCAGTCAATATCACCATCCCAATATTCATTAATACTGGTTTTAGGTGTACTTCCTGATACAATTTCACATATATCTCCAAGTTTTACCTTAGCCATATCATCCCTACAAACCTCAATTTAAGAGGCCCTTTCTTTTTATTTCCCAAGCAATTCTCTAAGCAACGCGGTTTCTTTGTTTATTTCTGCATTCAACCTTTCGATTTCATCAAGAATTTCTTCCGTAGGCGGGTACTCTACAGGAATATACTCCACTTTCTTATATTTATTGATAGATAAGTCGTATCCATTATCAATAATTTCCTGCTTGGGAACCATAAATGACTTTTCTGTTCGTTCTCTATCTGCTTCTTCTTCGATATTTTTAAATCTGGCAATAATGTCCGGAATATCATTTTCTGCTATTTCACTTCTCTTATCATCCAAACTAAAGCCATCCGCCTGCATATCATAAAACCAAACTTCATCTGTTCCGCCATGATTTGTCTTTGTGAAAATAAGTATTGCTGTAGACACTCCTGCATATGGTTTAAAGACACCGGAAGGCATTGAAATAACCGCCTCTAGTCTCTGATTTTCTATAATTTCTTTTCTAATTGCCTTATGTGCTGTAGAAGCCCCAAACAAAACACCATCCGGAACTATACACGCACATCTTCCTCCAATTTTAAGCATCCGGACAAACAAAGCCAGAAATAGTAATTCTGTTTTCTTTGTCTTGCATACTTTGAGCAAGTCTGCAGATACAATATCATAATCGAGACTTCCCTTAAATGGCGGATTTGCAAGTATCAGAGAATACTGCTCATGATCCGGGTTCTGATCAGATAAGCTGTCTCTATATTCGATAACTGGACTTTCTACACCATGTGTCATCATGTTCATCGCACCGATGCGAAGCATTGTTCTATCCATATCAAATCCGTGGAACATATGATTCATAAAATGATTTTTCTTTTCTTTGTTATAAAAGATTTCTTCTTTCTTATAAGTTCTTAAATATTCCCCGGATTCTACAAGAAAGCCTGCTGTTCCACAACTTGGATCACAGATTACATCATCTGCTTTAGGAGCCATAAGTTCTACCATCATCTTAATAATATGACGTGGTGTTCTAAATTGGCCATTAACACCAGCAGTTGCCAATTTGGACAATAAGTACTCGTATACATCGCCTCTGGCATCGGAATCCTTTAATTTTTCCATCTGTGCATACAATTCATCCATTGCATCTACAATTTTAGAAAGCATTAAAGGTGTCGGTAATTTAAAGATCGCATCATCCATGTATTTTGAATATGCACTATCCTTATTAGCATGTAGATTTTTTATAAATGGAAATACCATTTCCTGCATCACAGAATACATTCTGTCAGCTGGATAATCCCTAAACACAGACCATTTAAGCTGACTTCCTTCAATCGTTCTTTCTCCAATTTTCACCTCTTTGGAAAATATGCTTTCATATGGCAGCCCCAGCATAGCGCTTTCTTTTGCATGGGTATTATCAGATTCATCCAAATCATGAATAAACATCAGGTATGTCATTTGCTCAATAACATCCAATGGATTTGTTAAACCGCCTGTCCAAAAAATTTCCCATAAACTATCAATTCTATTTTTTAATTCTCCTGCAATCATTGTTTCATTTTCTCCTTATTCCGGCTCCATTTATATTTTGTATAATGGCCACTGCCTATTTTAATTCTTTTTCTTCTTTTCTTAATCCCTGTACTCTGAAAACTTCATCTCATACAATTCATAACAACACTTACCATCATTTCTTTTTCATTGGGATTAGATTCCGCAATCATAATCGTCAAAGCTACAAGTGTACGGTCATCAATGGTTTTTTTGCCATCTTTAAATAAAGCTCCATTTTTATCCAGAAAGTACAAAAACATGGCTGCCGCTATTCTTTTGTTTCCATCGGAAAAACTGTGGTTCTTTGTTACAAAATATAATAAATTTGCAGCTTTTTCCTCCAGTGCAGGATATAAATCTTCCCCGGCGAAACTCTGATAAATGGCTCCAATGCTTCCTTTAAAGGAGTCATCTTTTTCATTGCCAAACAGGGAACTGTCATCTCCAAATTTCATACTGTCAATTACTTTTCTGCATTCTTCGTAAGTCAGAATATAAGCTGCCCGGCTTCCTTTTGGGCGCATCATATTCTGATGGTCGTATGCGTCCAGCAAATCTAACGCACAGCTGTACTGCTCAATTACATTTAAAACCTGTTTTTCATCAAAACTGTTTTCTGCTTTTTTCATAAACTTAATTTTCCTCATAAAACTCCAATATGTTTTGGAGCTTTGTTTTTATATTTATCAGTTATGTAAACTGCGGTATCCAAGCTCCGTCAGAATATCCTGGATTTCATTTTGTTTCTGAGAGGAATATGCATAAATAACGATATTATCTTTATACATAACAACGCTGTATTTTCCGTCTTCATTGAAGCTGAATATTTTCCCGCCATTTTGAAGATCATTTTCATATGCTTCCCGTTCATCCGGTTCCAGTTCCTTGGAAATGTCATACGAAATACGGTTATAAACACCGTCCGTTGTTTCTCCATTTGAGTATTCATAAAATTCAAAGGCTGTATTTTCCCTGATTCCGGATACCACATACATCAGTTTGCTTTCATCAATGAACCAATATGTTGTGGGCATATCTGCTGTTTCAAATCCTCTTTCAGACAATATCGCATTTACCACCGTGGCATCAACCTTTTCTGATATCATCTTTTCTGTCTGATTTGAAGAGCTGTTTTGCAGGTTAAATCCAATGATGATTACCAAAACAGAAAGCCCCGCCACCATACAGATACGGGCAATTACTTTATGATTAAGAAAGATGCTTTTAATCAATAAAAATCCTCCGCCTATAAAAAGAATTAGCGGAATAATCATAGGGAAAATAAAGGATGTTTTATAAAAATTTACAATTCCCCGGATTGAAAATGCACTGGTTATAAAAAACAAACATCCATATGAGAAAAACATAAACGTCAGCCCCAGAATAACCCCCAGCATATTAAACGACACTTTTTTTGGTCTTCTGCCTTCTTTTTTTCTTTCCGGAAGCAATATCCATATAAAAAACAAAGGTATTGCAATAAAAAATAATCCAAAAAAGATTTTAAATGTATTGCTGCCGGGACCTGATAAAATAGCTTCTCCCGGATTATCCGGATCGTAGTAAATATCTCTGGCAGTACCCCTTTCAGGTACAGCACCTACTCCCATATCTGTTGAAATCTGATATTGTTGTCCGTCCACATAATAATGATAAATCAGCCGATAGGTATCATTCGTACTTCTTCTTTTTGCTGCGCTGTACTCTCCTTTTGAATATATCTCATAATCGTACAAATAACCTTCCGTTATTTCATAATCTCTGGATACAGCGCCGGTTTCCACTGCTCCTTTTATTCCCCAAAATAGGAAAAAAACACCAATTACTAAAGCCGTTATAATCAAACATAATGTTCCGGCAATCTTAACCTTCATTTCTTCATTCCTCGTCAAATTTTAACTCTGCCACTTATAAAGAAATAAAAATAGGCAAATCCTTTTTTCTCTCATATCATCAATACATAATAGATATTTGTAATGTATTCCATCTGATCTTCATATGTAGCTGTACGCTTTACTGTTTTGTTAAAAACAGTCCAGTCTAACAATGAACTTTTGTCATACACAGAGCTTACTGATTAGTTTCACATATTTTAATTCCAAACTACATGTTTTCTTTTATCTTTTCTACCAGCTCTAAATCTGCGGGCAGCCAATCTACACTATCCAATTCTTCTTTAGAAAGCCATTTGGCATCTTCGTGTTCCTTCAAAACCAAATCCCCGGAAATAATTTCGGCCCAGAAGCATTCCATGGATAAATGAAACGTGGGATAATCATATTCAACACAATGCAGTTTTTCTCCTACAGAAATCGTTGTGTCAAGTTCTTCCTGGATTTCTCTGATCAATGCTCTCTTTGGTGTTTCACCAGGCTCTACCTTGCCTCCTGGGAATTCCCAGCCATCTTTAAACTCACCATAACCTCGCTGAGTTGCAAATATTTTGTTATCATTATGTATAATCGCTGCAACCACTTTTACTGTTTTCATTCTTTCTTTTTCCTAACTACTTTTTAACCGATAATGTATTGATAAATATCCTCTCTCACCGGAGTATCTAACATCCACTCAATTTCTACCGCTGTTTTTGTTGTATTTGCCATACAAATTTCTTCTGCTTTTCCGGATGCAGTCATTCTCCCAAGATAATAAAATTCCTTTGAGATCTTGTCATCTTTATTCTTTCGAACAAATAACTGAACATCAATCCCTCTTTCCCTGGCACACAAAAAATTCTGAACATCCTCTGATTCCAATGACCTTCCCGATTTAGAAATAGCAATTAATGTATTCGCATTTACAAAATGGTCCTCATACTTTGTCGTATCGCTAATATCATCAGATTTATCATAATTAATAAATACTGGGAATGTTTTTGTTTTTTTATCATATTTATACCCGCCGATATTTAAAGGCACTTCATTATTTTCCCAGTTGAGAAGACGGCATACATCCTCATACGTATACTTTTGATACAAAACAAAATTTGTATCCTGGTATCTCTTACTATAATTTGCCTTATATCTGGAAATCCCAAATTCGATCAACTCTTTTACTATTGTATAAAATTCCTGATTTTTTAACATCTCTGCAAAACTCTCAGCTATTCCATACTCTTCTCCCTCTTGCTCAATGAAAATACAAGAATCATATGTCTTCTTTCCTGAGCCCGACGGAAATTCATTGGTCATAACATTCACAATATTTTTCTGAGCATTTTCCTCCAGAGCAATATTATAATTTTCCTGCAAAATTTTCTTCAGTATACGAAAAATCCCATGCTGATACGACAATAGACGATTCAACATCTCAAGCTCATGGATTCGTTTTCCAGAAGCCAGTTTCTTAGAAATGAATTCAATCATTTTTTCTTCTTTTGCAGACAATCGAACTGTATATTCCTTCTCATATTTCACAAGAAATTTATAATACGAGCCCAAACTGCTATTATCAAAAATGCGGCATACATCCATCTCTCCATATGTATCAAAATCTTTAAGTTCAGGGATTCTTCCTAATTTATACTTTAAATTACAATAATTCTCTTTCATCAGTTTTATATCATTAAAGTTTGCCGCATCAATTGCCGCAAAAATTCGCTTACGGCTGATCTCATCAAAATGTATTGTTGATACACCTGGAATCACACGATCCCCTTCCATAACATATCTTCGAATATTATCTTTATTGTAGCTTCGATCACCAGAAAGAGCCATTGGTATCAAGAAATTCTTTTTGTAATTCCCGATAAAATCCAGTATTACAACAAACTCTTTATTTTGGGCTTTTCTAAGCCCCCGTCCTAATTGCTGTACAAAAACAATTGCTGATTCTGTGGGGCGCAGCAAAATAACCTGATTCACTTCCGGAATGTCTACACCTTCAGAAAAAATATCAACTGTAAAAATATAATCCAGATAATCTGTCTTTGACATCTTTTCTTCTGGAACCTCCATCACCAATCGTTCAATAACCGCTTCTCTTCTGGCGTCATTATCCTCTCCGGTCAGTGCCGCTGTTCTAAGCCCTCTTTCATTAAATTTTTGAGATAGCTTCTTCGCCTCTTCTTTTCTGCTGCAAAATATTAAACCTTTTACACGTTCCCCACTATAACCATAATATTTTGCCTGTTCAATCACATAATCTACCCGATTATCACTTGTTAGGCGATTGAATTTACATAGTCCCTCAGCCTGGTCATCATCTCCGATCATTTCTCCATTTACACTTAAATCTGTAATACCAAAGTAATGAAATGGACAAAGTAAATTTTCCTCCAAAGCCTGTTGCAGTCGTATCTCATATGCTATATTATGGTCAAATATTTCATAAACATCAAAACGATTCGTTTCAGGACTTGCCGTCATCCCCAGCCAAAAACCTGGTTGAAAATAATTCATAATCTTTTGATAACTATCCGCACCAGAATGATGTGCCTCATCCAGGCAGATTACAGAAAATATCCCTGGGTCAAATTCTTTTAAAATATTATCTTTGCTCATCATCTGCATAGTTGCAAATATCAGATCAGCATCCTTTATTTTTTCTATATCTTTAGAAGTATTTCCGGAAAGAAGAGCATATTTATAGAATGAACCATCTACACGTCGATTTCCAAATACTCTTTTATAACTAACCAGAGCCTGTTTTGCAATCTGCTCTCTATGTACAAGGAACAATACCTTTTCCGGATTCATTTCCCGTAATGCGAAAGCAGAAGCGTAAGTCTTTCCTGTTCCCGTAGCTGATATCAAAAGTGCTTTTTTCTCTTTATTTTTAATTAATTCCTTTATATTTTTCACAAATTCAACCTGCATCGTATTCGGCTGCAATTTATATTGATTCAGGGATACTGGCATTGCTTTTCTTGCTATTTTTTTCTGCTTCTTTATCAGCTCATATCTTATACGATAACTTTCAATAAAATCCTCATAAGCCAGGCTGTGTTCATCATTCCATAAAGCTTGAAATTCTCTCAAAATATCTCCCACAAGCTCTCCTGACTCATAACCCACAAGCTTTGTATTCCACTCACGATTTACCTTCAAAGCGCCTGCCGTCATATTTGCGCTTCCTACAATAATTCGATACACTTCTTCATTTTTGAAAATATATCCTTTTGTATGGAATCCATCTTTATCTTCATTGGTACAATACATTTTCAGTTCTATATTTGTCAAAGAATTTAATTTATCTAATGCTGCCGGATCATTAAATGCTAAATAATCTGTTGTAAGAATTTTTCCTTTAATACCTTTTCGTTCTAGCTCCTGAAATGTCTGTAATAAAGGCGTAATTCCACCCAGCGTAATAAAGGCAACACTAATATAAAATTTTTCACAATTCAATAGTTCCTGCTCAATTGCTGAAATCACACGTTTTCCGCGACTATCATCATTCGATACAAACTCTGGACGATATGCCAGATTAGAATTAATATCATTTTTTATAAATGCTGTTTTTAATCCATATAGCAATTCGTTACGATCTTTCATTTGTATATCCCTCACGTCTTTGTCTACATAAAATTCAAGTCTTGCTCTTGCGAAACTTAGTGCGGGATTCGGGTCAGCTTTGCTGACAACATTCTATTCCAAATCGCTGCACCTTAGCTCGGAGCGTATATCAGATGAGGGATTAACATCCGCCACTGATACCAATTTGTTACTCACTGCCTACAGAGGCGAAAGCCATCCCACTTCTGATATGATTTTATTATACACTACAATTCCAGTGCTAGCCACAAATTCCCCTGTTACAAATGTAAAAGCTCCTGTTACTCTGCAGCCTCCGCATATTTTTCTCATTAATTTTTATCATCCCCCATGATTCCATTCATAGAAAGATGTACTTTTAATCATTATCCTTATACATATCCTTCTCCCCTGCCGCTTATTTTATCATTTTTCAAATATGCAAAAAGAAAGTGCCCTGCGACACTTTCTCATAAACTACCTGCATTCTATTAAATTCAAACCCTTTAGCTTTCTGTTTCAGTCAGTATTTTTCTTACAAATCATACTCTTTGGGTTTCTTACCGGAAAAATCTGCGATTACCGCATGGGCCTCGTCCAGATAAAAAACCTCAAAAATAGGATTATCCGCCGTCTGATACTGTCCTTTTACAATGGGATTCTGAATACACATTTCTTTGACAGCCATATTATTCTCAAAAACTGCCTTGCCATGCAGACGGATCCATGCATAAGAAGAACTAGAAACTGTAATCTCAACATAAGGATTCGTCTGCATATCTTTAAATACATCCTTCTGATTATTTGTACAGAACCATAACTTTTTGTCCCTCTCCCCCATAAACATAAAGGGCCGGCATTTTGCCTTTCCGTCACGCCCTACTGTTGACAAATACTGTACCGGATTCTCGTTTAAAAATTCAACAACTTCTACCATCATAATTACCTCCATATTTTTAGTTTATTTCGTTTCGGGAAGTATCCCCTGTTCGTTTATCATTGTACCAACCCGCTGTTTTTCTGTGAAGTAAGCACTATATTGTGGCATAGTTACCTGGATGTAACAATTGGGATAAGCTGGCTTTTTTCGCACTTGACTCCCAATCTGCCCTTACTATAATATAAAAATATAAAACAAATCTACAGGAGTAATTGGAGGAAAGAATATGCAGACTGTCAAAAAGACTCTCCCCGCCTGCCCGGTAGAAACTACCCTGACTTTAATTAGTGATAAGTGGAAAGTTTTAATCCTCCGGGATCTTTTGACTGGCACCAAACGCTTTGGAGAATTAAAAAAATCCATTGGAAATGTCAGCCAGAAAGTACTCACTTCCCAGCTCCGTCAGATGGAGGACAACGGACTTCTGGTGCGTACTGTTTACCCGGAAGTTCCTCCCCGTGTAGAATATACGTTAACAGATGTTGGATATAGTCTGAAACCCATACTTGATGCCATGTGGGACTGGGGAACAGAATATAAAAAAAATATGTCAGAAATATAGAAAACTCCCGCCGCCGGTTAAGCCCCCTCATCTGCGTGATACTGTTACTAAGTGATACTATTGCTAAGTGATGCTATTGCTAAGTGATACTGTCACTAAGAAAATACACAAAGGATCCCTGCCATGAAACTTACACTTGAAATGCTTTTATATTTTACTTCTGATATTGAGTCTGTCATTCTAAAAACCTCAAAGTTTTCCGATGGTTTCACCAACGCAAAGCTCCTCTCAGTAAATCAGCCCATCCGGGAAGAATATTTATATATCGGATATCTCTCGGATATTTTAAACAAAAAGACTCTTCTTCATAACCGTATTACCGTATTTGCGGTTAATGATACCCCAGAGGACTGTCAGGAACCTGATTTTTCTTCTCTTGACTGTGGACTCATATTGGCTAAAAATACAACGGATATCTTTTACATTATGAACCGCATGGTAGAGTCTTTCAGCTTTGCAGCCGGGTGGGACAAGGATATGCACATTGCAGCCTTAGAAGGCCGCCCGCTCCAGAACTTAATTGATATCAGCGAAGATATTTTAAAAAATCCTTTGATTATTTTCGATCCCAGCTTTACCGTTATTGCACATACCAAACACATTCCATGCGAATATGAAGGGTTCAAAAGGACACTGGAAAAGGGATACACCGATGCCGAAACTATGGATCATGTCCGCCACAGAAATATATTTAAAAAACTGAAAAAGAACCGGCCCCTTATCGCCCCTTCAGCTTCATCAGATGAACTTGTTAATATCTACTACGCTTTTTACTCTGGGAAAACACTCCTTGGATACGCCTGTCTCTTTTTTAATAAGCTGCAGCCGCCCCGGGGATACCTGGATCTGCTGGGTCTGTTTAACGAAAATATAAACCTCTGTATGAAACGGGATTTCGCCAATCAAAGATACGGCCGGATGATGTATGAAACCTTTCTTGTAAATCTTCTGGATGCAAGGGGGCTCTCCAGAGAGCAGCTGGCGGAGCAAAGTAAAAATATTGACTGCCTGCCGGTAAACACCCGGTATGTACTTGGAGTCATTCAGTTTGAACGCAGTCAAAAGCCTCCTCTAACCTATCTGGCCCGCATTCTGGGGGCGGAAATGTGGGATGGCAGACCATTTATTTATCATCAGAGCATCTGTATCGTAAAGTCTCTTGAAAAATCCCATTCAAAAGATATTCTTTCAATGCTTCAGTTTCAAAGGATAGAAAAACTGATTGGAAATTTCAGCTTTCATATGGGCATCAGCAACGTTTTTGATGATCTTATGGATTTAAAATATGCCTATCGCCAGGCCTCATCCGCAATTGTCTATGGAAAAAGATCCGGAAAAATATGCAGTCTTTTTAAAGACCATTCTTATGAGTACCTGCTGGCCAATGCAGAAGACCAGATGCCTCTGACCTTTCTCCAGCCGGATTTTTATAAAGATCTGAAAATATATGATCAGAAAAACGGTTCCCGCTGCCTGCAAACCATTCTCACCTACTACGAATGCAGCTGTAACGCCACTCATGCCGGTCAGAAATTATTTGTTCACAGGAACACCGTGCGCAATATTGTGCAGTTTGTTTCTGAAAAATGGGAACTAGATCTTGAAAATACCGAAATCAAAAAGCTCTTTCTTTTATCCGGACTGATAGATCAATATAATAAGAGCTCTGAGAAGAAATAAGGCTTTCACCAGAATAAGGCTTTTTCTGCGATATCAAACACGCAGCAGAGCATCAAACATTCGCTGTGCACTCTGCACAATTCATACCTTTCAAAACAAAAAATCATGACGCCGCCGTCATAAACAACGTCTCTTTTCAATGCTATACTGATCCCAGCATTACACGAAAGGAGATCGTATATGAACAAAATAATTGAGGCAGATGTTGTAGTAATGGGCAGCGGCGTTGCCGGAATGGGGGCAGCTTACAAACTGGCAAATGCCGGCGGATTAAAGATCGCCGTATTTGAAAAATATCCTGCACAGGGAGGGGCCGTTTCTAACTGTCCTATGTGCTTTTGCTCCACACCGGATACTCCGGAAGCACAGAAAAGCGCTTATGAGGTACTGGCCCGTTTCTCAAACTACAGTGCCAATATGGGACTTATCAGCAAAGTGGTAAAATATTCTTCCGAATTTCCAGATCTGTTTTTAAACAAACTGAAAATCGAAGCACCTATGGTAGTAAACAGGGATCCTGCTGACTACGGCAATCAGCGGGGCTATACAATGGGGCACGCAAATGGTCTGGACGTGGGAGATATCTATTTTATCAACGGCCGCGGAAAAGGCCACGGCATGGCTCTGGCTCTCTTAAGACTCCGCTTTATGCTGGAAAAACAAGGGGTTGATTTTTATTTTTCAACACCAATTAAAAAAATTATAAGAGATGAGAAAACCGGAAAAATCACCGGTGCAGTTGCCTATGAAAAAGACGGCAGCCCCATTGATATCAAATGCAAAGCTCTGGTTGTTGCATCCGGCGGCATCAGCGGCAATATAGAAATGATGAAAGAAGAAGGCGTTCTCAACACAAAATTTGAAGACGCCTACAAAGATGGCGGTCAGGTATTAATTACATTTCCTGACAGCTGCCAGGACGGCGACGGTCAGAAGGCTGTCTGGGAAATCGGCGGCAAAAAAACCGGTATGGTTATCAGCGCAGATCCCCAGGTTCCAAATCCCGGCGTCCGCATTGGACCAAATACCCCGTGGCTGAACGCAAACCAGGTGAAAATTATTACAGAACAGCCATATCTGCGTGTCAATGAGCTTGGTAAACGTTTCATAAATGAAGAAATGGCCAGCAATCACACTGCCATTTCAACGGCCATTATTGAAAACAACACAAACATGGCCTGTTACATGATATTTGACGAAGACACTGCAAACTCCTTAAGCAAAGGTGTAGAAGACGGATACGTCTACTTTATTTTTAAAGGGGTAGCCATTCAGAACATTCGTGGACAGATGGATGAAGCCATTGCAAAAGGCAACCGGCATATGTGCCACTTCGACACTATCCATGAAGTCTGCGAATATATGGGCATCCATGAAGAAGGGCTTAGAAAAACCCTTGAGCGCTACAACAAAGCCGCTGAAACAGGCTTAGATGAAGATTTTAAAACCAATCCGAAATATATCAAACCGGTACGGGAAGAAAGCGGCCATATCTACTGCTTCCGGATCCTTTCAGGTGGATACGACACTCTGGGCGGTCTGGCTATTGATGAAAATGCCAATGTCATTGACAAAAACAATCTTCCAATTGAAGGATTATTTGCCGGCGGCGATATGGCAGCCGCAAGCCTTTACGGAAACCCGCCTTCCAATGCCGGAGGCGCTGTATTTGGATCTATGCCTATAGGAATGCTGGCAGGTGACTCCGCCGCAGCATATGTGAAAGGAGCGTTATAATTATGAAAATTGAACTTGCGGATTACTGTATCAGATGTGGTCTCTGCGAAGATCTCTATCCTGATCTCTATAAAAGAAACTATGAAGAGCACTGTATGGATGTATTGTACGAGGAAATCCCTCCGGAATTAGAAGAACGGGCTGCACAGTCAGCAGCTGACTGCGCCGTTGCGGCTATTCGCTTAAAATAAATATTTTTTCAGATACAGAAAACAAAAATCAAGCAGGGAGATTTCCACCATCAAGGAAATCTCCCTTTGCCTTTCTCAATATTTTATATCCCTTTGAAGTCTTAGGATAAGTATTTTTTTACAGCATTGCTCACTGCCTCCGGCACCCGCTCATCAAATGCCTCCGTAAGAATATAATCTTCCCTCAGCTCCTCCTCTGACACAAGGTCCGCCACTGCCTGGGCTGCCGCCAGCTTCATCTCATCTGTAATCTGTCTGGCCCGCCCTTCCAAAGCCCCTTTAAAAATTCCGGGAAATACCAGGACATTATTAACCTGGTTTGGAAAATCACTGCGGCCGGTGCCAACCACCCTGGCTCCTGCTTCTTTTGCCTCATGAGGCATAATCTCAGGCGTTGGATTTGCCATGGCAAACAAAATCGCATCTTTCTTCATGGCTGCTGCCATCTCTTTATTTACAATCCCGGGAGCAGATACCCCCACGAAAATATCAGCGCCTTTTAACGCGTCGGCCAGCGTTCCTTCCCTATCAGACCTGTTGGTGCTCTTTAGCATTTCTTTCTGCATCCAGTTTAATCCTGTTGACTTGCTGCACAAAATTCCATGGATATCACACATCAATACATCCAAAAATCCATATTTCAGGAGCAATTTGGCAATGGCGATTCCTGCGGATCCGGCTCCATTGATTACCACTGTGCAGGCTTCCTTTTCTTTTCCCACCACTTTCAGGGCATTGATGATTCCGGCAAGTACTATGATAGCCGTTCCATGCTGATCGTCATGAAATACCGGAATGTCCAGTTCCCGTTTCAGCCGCTCCTCGATTTCAAAACATCTGGGTGCAGAAATGTCTTCCAGATTAATACCGCCGAAAGCAGGCGCCACCGCCTTTACCACCCGGATAATCTCCTCAGTATCCTGGGTATCCAGACAGAGCGGAACCGCATTGACGCCGCCAAATTCCTTAAACAGCACTGCTTTCCCTTCCATAACCGGCAGGGCAGCTTTAGCGCCTATGTTGCCCAATCCCAGTACCGCGCTTCCGTCCGATACAACGGCAATGGTATTTCCCTTCATGGTATATCGGCAGACCTGCTTCTCATCTTCCGCTATTTTTCTGCAGGGCTCGGCCACCCCCGGCGTATAAGCAAGAGCCAGGTCTTCCCTTGTCCTGACGGACGCTTTTGCTTTGATTTCCAGCTTTCCTTTCCATTGTTCATGAAGCATCAGGGCTTTTTCATTGACTGTCATCTTCACACATCCTTTACATTACATTCTGAGGCGTCCCGTTCAGATATTTAGCTGCATTTTCAAATGCGATAACTGCTCTTTTGATCATAGCTTCCCTGCTGGCAAACGCCACATGAGGAGCAAGAACCGTATTTTTAGCAGTTACCAGGGGATGGCTCTTTGAAATAGGCGGTTCTGTTTCAAACACATCAATACAAGCACCTGCAATTTTTTCGCTGTTTAACGCATCCACCAGGGCCTGGCTGTCTATAACAGGTCCCCGCGCCGTATTAATCAATACGGCATTGGATTTCATCTTTGCAATCTTTTCCGCTCCAATCAGCCCCCGGGTCTCTGAATTGGAAGGTACATGAATAGATATGATATCGCTCTCTGCCATCAATTCATCCAGAGAAACATACTGTACCGGCACCGTCTCCTTTCTGCTCCGGCTGTATGCCAGTACCTGGCATCCAAATGCCGCCGCAATTTCTGCAACCCGGCTGCCGATGGCTCCTGTTCCAATGACGCCAAACTTCTTTCCCTCCAGCTCGCATCCGATGAGTCCATCCTTGGTTCCTTCATTTCTTGCCTCACGATCACAGGCCGCCAGATTCCGGTACAGCATAATAAGCATACCGAATACCAGATCCGAAACCGCCGCTGTAGAATAACCCGCACAGTTGCATACCATTACGCCATTTTGATCACATGCATCCCTGGCAATATGATCAATTCCTGTAAAAGCTACAGAAAGTAATTTTAATCTGCGCCATCCATGGATAACCTGCTCATTGATGGGATTATTGGCGGTAACAATAATCTCGGCATCTTTTCCCCGCTCAATAAGTTCTTCTGTGTCCGTGGTCTTGGTATCGTAATATACAATTTCCACAGAATCCTTCAGCGCACTGTGAGCCATATGTAAAAGTCTGTCCCGCTCAACTCCCAGCGGCTCGATGATTACTAATTTCATAAAAACATCCTTTCTTCTTCACTTTCTTCAATACCGTTTTTTCATATTGATCTCATTAATCAAAGGCTTTCCTCTTTCATACAGCCTGAGATTTTCGCAGAACATATGGACCGCCCGGTCTATATACGCTCTGCTGTCCGCCGCACAGTGAGGGGTGATAATCACATTTTCCATATCCCAAAGCACGCTGTCTTTCGCCAGAGGTTCCTCTTCAACGGTATCTAAAGCCGCTCCTCCGATCTGGCCGCACTCCAGCGCCTGGATCAGGTCCTCTTCCTTTACCACCGGCCCTCTGGCAATATTGATTAAAACCGCTGTGGGCTTCATAATCCTAAATTTTTCTCGCCCAAATAAATGTCTGGTCTCATCCGTGAGAGGCAGGACCACAATTACAAAGTCTGACTGCGCCAGCACAGTGTCCAGCTCCTCATTGGAAAATACCTCATCAAAATATGTCAGGGGCGTGACGGTCCGCTTTACCCCCAATACACGCATCCCCAGGGACTTTGATAATTTTGCAATCTCACATCCAATGGCTCCCGCCCCTATGATTCCAACGGTCATGCCTTCTGCCTCCAGGGGCTGGATGTCAAACTTCTTATCCCAGATATGTTTCATCTGCCGCCTGTAAAGCTCCTGGGAATTGCGCATAAAACTGATCATATATCCAATGGTAGTGAGTGCCATGGTTTTTCCATGGATGCCTTTCGCATTGGTCAATCTCACAGGAAGATGGCTGATGGGACCGTCCATAATAGGATTTACTCCTGCGGAAAAAGACTGGATCCATCTTAAATTCGCAGACCGGGCACAGTATTGTTCCGGCATAGGGCCGCTTCCTCCCCAGAGAAACAGTACCTCCGCATCGTATCCCCGCTCTATTGCCTCATCCTCACTGCCGCACCAGTATACCCTGCCTGTTATGCACGCCTGGATCTTTCTGATATGCTCCTTTGTTATCACCATGGGCGTCAGATCACTTTCTTTGTACATTACTAGAACATCTGCCATAACTTTCTCCTTCTAACCTGTGATCCACAGTGTCAGCTGCGGTATAAACGTGATCAGGAGCAATACTGCAATCATGGATATAATAAACGGGAAAATCGCCTTCACCAGCTTCTGCATGGATACTCCTGATACTGACATCCCCGTAAACAGACACGTCCCAAAGGGCGGCGTTACAAATCCTATGCAGACTGCTGTACACATTACGATACCAAACTGCAGTGAACTGATTCCCAGCTGCTGGATTACAGGCAGGAACATCGGAATCGTAATCAGCAGAATAGGAGTGGCATCCATAATGCATCCCATAATCAGCAGAATAACCAGAATAATAATCAGTATCACATATTTATTATCTGAAACTCCAAGCAGCGTATTTACCAGCATCTGAGGCAGCTGGGCATAGGATATAACAAAGGCAAACAACGCTGCTCCTGCTACAATAAACATAATATTGGCGGTTCCTCTGGCTGACTGAAACAGGATTTCCGGAATATCCCTGATTCGGATTTCCTTATATACAAAAATTCCGATAACCAGAGAATACAATACCGCAAGCACCGCAGACTCTGTGGGGGTACAAATCCCGGAATAAATGGAGCCCAGAATAATCACTGGGGAACCGATAGCCGGAACTGCTTTCAGCAATGCCTTTAAAAAGGTCCCCAAATGAAATTTTTCACGTACTCCGTCTTTCCCGGCAGGGATTCCCTTCCATCCCCTTCTGCGGCAGATAAACCAGGCAACGATCCCCAGGCCCACAGCCATATAAATACCTGCAGGCACCCCCATCAAATATAAATCTGTCAGGGATACATTGGTATTTACCGCATATATAATCATCGCAGTAGACGGAGGGATGATGGGTCCTAATACCGCCCCCGCCGAAAATACTGCAGTGGAAAATTCCCTGCTGTAGCCGGCCTCCAGCATATAGGGAAGCATAATGGCTCCTATGGTGATACAGCATGCCATGGCAGATCCTGTCATAGCTGCAAAGATAGCGCAGACAACGATAGTAACCAGCGCCAGTCCTCCCGTTGCATTTCCAATAGCTAAATTGCAGACATTTACCAGCCTTTTTGCGATTCCGCCTTTAGCCATCAAATCTCCTGCCAGAATAAAAAACGGAATGCACATCAGCGCTGTCACGTCGCACCCGGAAAACAGCCGCTGTACCACGGTCATAGCCGGAATGCCCTCCAGCACAAAGAACAGGATTGCGGAAAGCCCCAGTGTTGCCGCCACGGGTACACCGATCAGCAGAAGCACCAGTGCCACCACCAGGAAAATAATAATGCTGGCTGTCATTTTACTTCCCCTCCTTTCCCTTTGGTAAGTTTCACAATATCATCCACGATACGGTAAAAATATGCATAGGTCAGCAGGGCAAAGGCCACCGGGAACACAAGGTAGGGGAATACCATGCTGAGTCCTGTATTTGCAGACTTAGACAGGCTTGCAATACTCATCTGCATAATGCCATACTTGAGCACAATAACAACAAATACAAGACCTGCCCCGTGCTGAATCAGCTCCAGGATCTGTTTGTGCCTCTGCCTTTTCAGCAGATCTTCCAGTACCGACACCTTCACATGCTCTAGATTCAATGCGATATAAGCGGCTCCCAGAAACACCGCCCAGATCATAATGTAACGTGCCGTTTCTTCTGTCCAGGAAAAACCCATCTTAAAAAGATAGCGCCCGAATATCTGCATAGATAGTGTAATCGTCATATATGCGAAGCAAACAACCAGGGCTGTCTTTAATGCCGCTGATACTATCTTATTCGTCTTTTGAAGTAACTTCATAACCTACACCTCATTCATAATCCCAAAATCTTATTTTCCCAGCAGCTCTATAATGGATTCATAATACTGTGCTCCCTTTTCATTCTCTTTCAGAAAGTCTTCATATACGCTCTGGGAAGCTTTTTTAAAGGCCTCTTTATCTACATTTTCGCTTTTTTGCGCGCCGCCGGCCACCATCTCCTCTAACTGCTCTTCATTTTTACTCTCCAGATTTTTTGTACATTCCAGATTGGCTTTCTTTGCAGCGCTTGTGATTACTTCCTGAAGGTCCGGGGTAAGAGAATCAAATTTTGCCGCATTCATTGTAATCCCATTAAAATGAGCCGCATATTCCATCACAGAAATATATTCCGCATACTGCTGATAACCGTCCGCTATGCAGACGTTGTTTACATTATCACAGCCGTCAATGGTTCCCTGCTGTAAGGCAGTCAAAACCTCATTTCCAGGCATGGTCTGTGCGCTTGCGCCCCATGTGTTCCATGTATTGATATAGACATCAGAACCGGTAACCCGGATCTTTAATCCTTTCAAATCTTCCGGCGTTTCTGCAAAGCCTTTTGAAGATTCCAGATTTCTAAATCCCACACATTGAAGCCCTAATATCTTTGCTCCTGTAGAAGAAAAATCCTCCAGCATACCCGCACATATTTCTGAATCCAGGAAGCTGTAGATATCGTCATAATCCTCAAACAGATACGGCAGATCCAATACGGACAGGCCTTGAGCATATCCGCTCATGATAGGAGTATTATTCACTGCACAGTCCAATGTTCCCGCAATAACAGAATCTAAGGATTCCTGGTCATTTCCTAAGGTACCGCCTCCGTAAACAGTAACTTTTACACTGCCGCCGGATTCTTCTTCCACATATTCCGCAAAGGTGTTGGCAAGAATCGCCAGCTGGTTCTCCTCACTGGCCGCAAAATGGCTTAATTTTAATTCCAAAGGCTTTTCTGGGGAATATTCTCCGAAATCTTTTCCGGAGACGTCCTTTCTGTTTTCATTTTCAGAGCTCGTGTTCTGTGAATCGCTGCTTCCGCACCCTGCCAGCAGGCCCCCGCACAGACACCCAGCCGCCAATATACTAATTATTCGTTTTCTCATACTTTTCTTCTCCTTTTCTTTTTCAGATGCAATGATGCGTTTTGTGTAAATACACCTAAAAATCTTATCTTTTTTTGCCTCTCTTTTCTTTGTCCCTGGATGACTGCTCCTTAAGTGCAGAGCCCATTCATAATTCTTTAAACTACAAAGATCTCTCGCGGCGTCGTCTCCATCCGGACCGCCCCATTGGAAGTCACCAGGTATTGATCGCAATAGTTTCCAAAAGCCTTTCCGGTATTCACCTCCGGATGAATAGAAAAAAACATATTTTCTTTTACCTTCATAGTCTCCCCCTTGAAAAACGCCGGCCGCTCCACCAGATCGTACCCCTGCCCATGGGCGAACAGCCGTGTCTCCGGACGCAGTCCGTAAGAGACCAGTTTTTTATTATAGAGCTCCAGTATTTCCCCGCAGTCAGCTCCCGGCTTTACCAACTGGGCTGTAAAATCCTGCATTTCTTTGGAAAGCTCCCATGCCCGGCACAACTCTTTAGACGGCTGGTGCCCGATACAGAACCCCCGCACAATCTCCGCATAATAGCCGCCTGGTCCGTTTGCTTCTATCATAAATACCAGATCATCCCCATCCTCGATGCGCCGGTTCTGATAAAAGCTGTGAAGCTTAGGTGTAGGTGTTCCCGAAGGTGCAGAGCCCATCATCACCAGATTTTCTTCACTGCCCTTGCTGATCAGAAATTTATTTACCTCTGCCCGCAGCTCATACTCATACATTCCCGGCCGCAGCATTCCGGGAACCATCTGCAGTATCTGGTCATGCAGTTTCACAGTCCGCCGGATGGCCTGTATCTCATCCTCACTCTTTACTGCCTTGATCTCATCCACCATCTCTGTAACATCCACAAAAGATACCTTAGGCAGTGATGTCTTCAGATAATTTACCAGCTGATAATTTAATAAGGATGGTGCAATGAGACCAACGGTTCTGCAATTATGATCACAGATATATGCTTCCATCAGTTTCGCATCGTACAGATCTGTATATCGGAATGTCCGAAAATACGGCGCCCCCAGACGCGTCTTTATCCCCCGCCCAAACCAGGCAGGCGGCAGCGGATCATAGGGTGATGAACTGGTGATGGTAGTCATCTCTCCCTTTGCCGGAAACAGTACGCTCATGGGATAGGCCTGCTCTGTGGGCAGATCTGTGATATACCGGAAGTACCCTCCCAGATACTGATCCGCGTTCTGTGCGATGAGCACATCTATCCCCTGATGCTCCATGGCTGTCTGCAGCTGCATCCACCGGCGTTTCATCTCCCTATCGCTCATGGGAAACCGTATTCTTGTTTTAAATTCCTCTGAAACTCCTGATACCCATTCCATAATCCCTCTCCATTCTCTTTATTTTAAAGCTGCCTTTAAAGCGTCTTTTGCAAGAACCTCTTCGGCCCGCTCAAGGACGTTTTTGGCATTGATATATACCGGAGTATCTACCATTTGTCCATCTACCGGCACAGAAGCCGAACCTTTTGCGATCCCCTCTTCTTCAAAAGCCTTTGTCACCTTTTTTGCCCACGCCACACGCTCCGGATCCGGAGAATAGATGCGCTCCGCGATTGGTATCTGGCTGGGATGAATGATCTGACGGCCTTCAAAACCAAGCTGTGCTCCTGTCTTTGTGTTATATGCAAAGGCTTCATCATCCTTATAAGACGGGAACGGCGCATCCTCCGCCACAAGCCCGGCCGCCCGTGCCGCCACGGCTATTTTTGCTCTGGCATAGATCTGCTCCTCGGCAGTATCTGTTCTGGTAACACGCATGTCCCTGGTGTAGTCTACCGCGCCAAAGATCACTGCCACAAGCCGGTCACTGGCAAATACAGCCCGGTCTACATTCATGACTCCAGCCGCAGTCTCAATCAGAATAGCCAGCTTAATTTCTCCTGCCGGAAGCCCTCGTTTTTCTTCCAGATCTGTTACAATAAAATCCAATCTCTTAACGTCGTCTGGTCCGGAACACTTAGGCAGCGTGATGCCGTCAAGCCCTTTCATCACCACTGCATTCAGATCATCCATAGTAAGTCCCGTGTCCCAGGCATTGATTCTCACCCATGCTTCTGAGCCGTGAGTGCTCATATCCTTAATATGCCTGCGGACCATTTCCCTTGCCGCTTCTTTTTCTGCCGGCGGCACCGCATCTTCCATATCCAATGTAATTACATCTGCCCCCAGCCCCGGCGCTTTCAGGATAAATTTTTCTGAATTTGCCGGCAAATACAAATCTGTTCTTCTAACTGCCATCGTTTTTCCTCCTCAAATTCTTTTTCTATTTACAATGCATCTGTGCATCATAATTCTGTCTCAAAATTCCTGCACGGGTTTTCGCACCACGTCGATGATGGTTCCGTCCCGATATTCTACAATTCCTACAATTTTTTCTGTAAATTCAGGTTCCATCACCTCAGGGGCCTCCTGGTCCCCGATTTGTTTTAATTCCTGTATTTCCATAATGGGAAGTCCGGAATCTTTCAGTGCTTCTCTTAAATCTTTCCTGTTTGGATGAATAGCAATACCGTATTCTGTCACAAGTACATCTATGGTCTCTCCTGGAGTTACAACGGTTGTGACCTTCTCCCGCAGCACACAGATGCCTCTCTTTATGAGATTTGTCACTACTACAGCAATCTTGGCTCCAGCAGCGCAGTCATTATTTCCCCCTGAGGCGCTTAAGATCACTCCGTTTGTTCCTGTCACTACATTAACATTAAAATCCATATCTATTTCCGTTGCTCCTAAGATCATAATATCCAGCTGTTCTGTCAGGCAGCCTTTGGTATTCGGATTAGCATACTGGGAGGCGCTCATTGCCATATGCCGCGGCTGAGTGCGATAAGACTCCACTGCCGCAGAATCAAAGCACTGTACATCCAGCAGCGCCTGAAACAATCCCTCTTTTAACATCTGTACAAAGTAAGAGGTGATCCCCCCTGAGGCAAAGGAGCCTTTTACCTGCTTTTTACGCATAAGAGCCCCTGTTTTTTCTGCCACGGCAATGGAAATCCCCCCAGCACCGGTCTGCATGGACATCCCATCCCTGATATATCCGGCCCTCTCCAGCAGCTGAGCCGTCATTTCTGCAATCTTTAAGTGTTCCGGATCCGTTGTGGGCTTGGTGGGTCCAAAGGAAATTCCTTCCGGATCCCCAATACTCTCTATCTTTACCACATGATCTACTTTTTCCTGGGAAATCTCCATGGGGCAGGCCGGAAAATCTACCAGGTTGTCGGTAACGGCAATCACATGATCCGCGTACTCAGCATCCGCATAGGCATAAGACAGGACTCCGCAGGCAGACTTGCCCCAGGCTCCATTCATATTTCCATATGCATCACAGCAGGGAGCGGATATGAAGGCGGCGTCTATATGCAGCTCCCCTGCTTCAATGGCTCTTGCCCTTCCCCCATGGCTCATAAATACTGCCGGGTGTTTTAATTTCCCATTTGTAATGGCTTTTGCTAATGGCCCCGGAGAAATGGTGCTGACAGTGATCCTGGTGATTACGTCTTTTTCTATCAGTTTTACTAATGGTTCATGACATTTAAAAAGCCCGGACGCCGCCACATGAATATCTTTCATCCCCCTTTGCGCAATCGTTTCCATAACCAGATTCACTACCCGGTCTCCGTTTCGCATATGATGGTGAAACGATACCGTCATCCCATCTTTCAGCCCAATCCTATCGAGGACCTCTGAAATAGAATCTGCAAGCTTTGACGTTGGTGCGCTTCCTTTTACAGCATGGAGACTTTCTATCCCGTCTCTCTCTTTTTTCAGACTTTTCCCCATGTCATCATAGGCTCCGGAAAAAACCTGTTTTCCCGTCTCCTGCAGCAGCCAATCCGGTATTTCCCTTCCTACTGTATTTTTCATACCGCTCTCCCTCCTCACTTGTTAGTAAAATGATAACATCCCTTATTTTTGGAATCTGTATCATAAGTTACAGATTCCAAAAGCTGTAACTTGTGATACAAATTTAACCTTTTCACGGCATATAAAAACGGTCTTTGCCACAAATAAAATACCCCAGAAACAGTCTCCTGTTCTGAGGTAAAGATAAAGATTTCCATTCATACAATGTTATTTTATTTCTTACTTTCCTGTGTTATAATTTTATAATAATATTGTTCTACAAACTGAAACAGATTTTTATGGATACTTAAAGCTAAAAGACCGCAGCACCAAGGGGACAGCAGCCATGGGAAAAGAATCAGCATTCAATGTCACAAATATGAGAAACTTTTTTTCTAAAGAAAATATGGAAAAGCTTTTCTATAAATGTCCTTCTATTACCCTCAAAAAAAATGAAGCGCTCTATACAACAGATCAAATCCTGACCGATGTCTTCTGGGTATCAGAAGGCATGGTGGAAGTATTTATCACCAACGAGCAGGGGCATAAACAGGTGGTGGCCTTCCACTACCCCGACAGCATTGTAGGAGAGATCGAGGCGCTATACGGAGATCCCTGCGGACTGACCTGTATCGCCCTCAAACATAGAACTGTCGTACATAAGTGTAATATTGAAGTATTCTATCACCGGGTGCTAGAGCAGGGCCTCATGCGCCAGTACGTAAGTATGCTGGCAGGAAAGACCCATGCCAATGTGCTGCAGCTTGCAAGCGTTTCTTTAGACGACTGCGAAGGACGGGTACACACTTACTATAATAGTGAACTTACCCATCAACAGCTTGCGGATTTGATCGGCTGCTCCCGCGTTCAGGTCACACGCGTACTGAACAGTCCAAGGTTTTATGACAGGAAAAAAACTGATAAAGATTCGTAAACAAGAGAAAAAAAACGTCCGCCCAAATTTACCAGGCAGACGTTTACGATTATTGTATGTTATTTTTTAGGTTTACAATTGTCCTTTTTCCCAATCCGTCAGCTGATCTGCCATCTCACATGGCTTCCGTTGTCATCTTTACTTACAATTAACTGATTATCAATTTCCTGTTTTAATTCCGATACATGGGAAATAATCCCGGTCATTTTCGATCCTTCCGCCATTTGAAGCAGTACTTTTACCGCCTGATTTCTGGAGTGCTCGTCCAATGAGCCAAATCCCTCATCAATAAACATCATGTCAAGATGAATGGCTGCGGACTCCGCCTGAATCTGATCTGCCATGCCAAGCGCCAGGGCAAGAGCCGCCATAAAAGATTCGCCGCCGGAAAGAGTGCGCACCTCCCGTTCCTTCCCTGTAACGTTTGAATAAACCATCAGGTCCAGCCCTTTGTTTCTTCCTTCTCCAGCCTTTTTAAGATCATACATACGCAGCTCAAACTGTCCTGCAGACATTTCCTGAAACCGGATGTTAGCGGCATATAAAATCTTTTCCAGATAACAGCGCTGCACATAAGTCTCCAGATCCATTCTGGAACCGGACACATTTCCTGCAGTCAAATTGTATAAATTGGAAATTCTTGCATGTTCTTCCACCAGTTTTCTGCGTCCGCTGATCTCTAAAGCCAGCTGATCATAAACGTCTTTATTTGTCCGGTATTCCCGGCTTTTCTGATCCAGAACTTCTTTCGCCTGCTCCCACCGGCGGTCTGCCTGGAGAAATTCTTCCTGTATCATATCAAGTTTCGGGCGATCTCTGTCTCTGATCAATTCTTCTGCCGATTTTTTTTGCTGTAAAGCCGCTGTCTGCTTTTCCTGAAATTTCTCCAGCTTCCGCTGAAATTTCTCCGAATCTGACTTTTGATACAGGGCTGTGAGCTCCTGCCATTCCTTCTCTTTAAACTGTTTCTCTGTTAAATCCGCCTCATACGCATCCTGTTTCTGTCTGCAGTTCTCCTGCAGCTTTGGCAGTTCTTCACAGAGCCTTTGAATCAGCGCTTCTGCCCGGTCTTTCTTCTCTTTTGCCTGTCCTGCTGCTGCCTGCGCCTTCTGATAAGCCTCCTTACGCATCTCCGTTTGTTGAGATGCTGTATCCTCCGCCTGACGGGCAGCTTCCCGGCTCTCATATTCCGGGGACCTGGATATATTTTCAAGAACAGCCCCGGCTCCTTTTAACTCTCCTGCTGCTCTTGAAACCGCCTGCTCTGCCTTTTTTACTTCCTGTTCCAGAACCTCTGTCTGTTCTCTGGCCGTCTCCAGATCTTTTTGAAGCCTCTCCAGTGTTTCGCAATCTTTCTGAAGCCTCAATACCTCTTCTTCAGCTTTCTGCTTTAAATCTGCAGCCTGCTTTTGGGCTTCTGTTAATGTCCAGCCATCCGGCAGAACTACATTTTGATTCTCCAGACTTTCCGTTAGCTTATGTATCACCTCTGCCAGACTTTTCTCCTTTTCCTTAAGGAGATCTTCACCGGATCTGGCAGCTGCTGCAAGTGTTTCCTGACGGGTTCTTAAATTTTGTACTTCTTTTTCCAGCTTCTCAAGGGACTCTCTGGAGATATCCTTTGTATCCTCATCCCACCGGCAGGGAGCCGGATGGCAGACAGAACCGCACACCGGACAGGGCACACCGGCCCTTAGATCTTTTGCCAAAAGCCCTGCCTGCATATCCAAAAACAGCTTTCGGGTCTGTTCATATTCCCGGTTTTTCTGCTCATAAATGCCTGCGGCTGCCTGATAATCCTTCCTTGCCTGCTGTACCTTATTTTGCTGGCTGGCCACATCCTTCTGGCGTGCCAGTGCGTCATTGACATCACAAACAAGATCTTTTGCAGCATCCGCTGCCGCTCTTTGCCGTTCCAGTCCGGCAGGCGCTCCCTTAAGGTCTTCCTCCCAGGCTCTCCAGATCTTTTCCTGCCGCTTTTTCTCTTCTAACTGTTTTTGCTTTATGTTAGCTGTTTTTTCTGCTACAGAAAGTTTCCCTTCCTTTTTACATACATCAGCCTGTGCCGCTTCCATCTCTTCAAAAACTTTCAGGGCCGTCTTAACCTTTTCACAGACTTTATGATATTCTCCCAGATCTTTTTGAAACTGATTTCCGGCCTCTGTTTCTGATACCTCCGCCTGTTTCAGTTCCTGTTTCAGCTTCGGTAACTGATCTTTCTGCTCTGAAAGCTCCCGGTCAGTTTCTTTCACTTTCTTTAGAGCTTCGGAAAAATTGTAATATCGTTCCTTTATTTCATAAGCATCCTGCAGTTTTTTAATTAATTGTTTTGTCTCCTCCATGTCCCCGGCCAGACTTTGACACTCTTCAAGAAGTTTTCTGGCCAGATCAAGCTGTGCAAATGCCTCTTCCAGGTTTTTGGCCTGAACCTGGGCTTCCTTTTTACTGTCCCGAAGAATCTGGGCCTGATTATATTCCTCCGTAAGGTTTTCACACTCTGCAGACATTTCCTGGCATAAAAGGTTTAGTTCTTCCAGAAACGGCTCTATAACAACCAGATCTCCGTCCTTTTCTATCCGGCGCTTTAAACCGGCAAGCGTATCTCCCCCTGCATAGGCATCCGGAATCAAAACAGATGCGGCTTTCGTCTGACATCTGGTTTTCACCACCGCCAGCTCTTTCTCCTTCTTTCTTCTGCGGCCTCCCAGCTCTTCCACAATGTCCGCAAATAATTCTGTTCCAAACAGCTTTCGGAAAATCTCTTTTTTCTTATCTGTCTTTTCTCTGAGAAGCTCCATGAACTCTCCCTGGGCAATCATGGCCACCTGCATAAACTGCCCCTTGGTAAGCCCCACCAGCTCTTCAATCTTTTTTCCCGCTTCTTTCTGAGGATACTCAGAGCCATCCGGCAAAAACAACGTCACAGAACCGGAAACCTCTCTTGTTCCGGTTCCTTTGCCGCTCCCCCTTTTCAACAGCTTTTCATGACGAGGCACCCGGCGGACCGTATATTCCCTCTGGCCGCTTCCGTCTCCTTCTGAAAAGGTAAGTTCCACAAAAGGCTCAAGATCCAGATCTGAAAACTGGCTCTGCAGAACAATTCCCTCTTTTTTATTGGCATTAGAACTTGCTTCCCCGTACAATGCAAATACAATAGCATCGAAAATGGTAGATTTTCCGGCTCCGGTATCCCCGGTAATCAAAAACAGATTCTGATTAGGTTTCTCAAAATCCACAACTGTCTTTGTCCCGTAAGAGCCAAAGGCCTGCATCGTTAACTTCAGCGGTTTCATTCTATTTCACCTCCCCAACGGTGTGAATCACATCAAGAAGCAGTTTTTTCTCTTCTTCATCCAGATCTGGCAAAAAGGAACAGCACAGCTCATACGGATCCAAAATCCGCTCTTTTGTCAGCGGCTGGCTGATATCCGCCTTTCTCTGATGTTCCCTGCGGATTTCCAGAAGATAAGGGAATGCCTCCCGGAGCCGTTCCCGCAGATCAATAACATCCCGGTCCACTTTATCTGTAAGAATGACTGTGACATAATCCCCGCAGGCCTGCATTTCCACCTCTTCTAAGGTACCCTTTATCACCCGCACCTGCCGCAGGGGTATCAGTGGCAGAATCCGTGTCTGAATCACGCCCTTTTCCTGCATTTCCACAACAATAATTCCCTTTTCCTGGCCAGCCTCACTGACAGAACAGGCCAGAGGCGTCCCGCAGTAGCGCACATATTCACTGCCTGCCTTCATAGGTTTATGAATATGTCCCAGAGCGGCATAATCAAAAGGAGCCAGAACTTTAGCAGAGATCTCATCAATATTTCCCACCGTCCGGATTTCAGAATCCATCCGTTCCACATCCCGGGCATCCGTTCCGGCAGGCAGATAAAACTGATGGCTGACAATCACATTTCTCTCATCCTCTGCAATGGCCTCCCGGTCAATCAGACGGCGCAGGGTTTCTTCATAGGAAAAATTATTTCCGTTTTCATCCACTCCTACAACGTTTTTCACCATGGATGGTTTTACAAAAGGAAGCAGATAAAAATGAACTGCACCGAAACGGTCCCTTAACGTAATCTTTTCTATATGTTCCTCCCTGGTCCGGGGCGGGGTTCCAATCATATAAAGCTTCTGTCTTAAGAGCACTTTCCGAAAACAGTTTACCCTGGGAGCGCTGTCATGATTGCCGCTGATCATCATTATCACAGCCTCTGGAACTGCCTCTGCCAGATCTGAAACAAACCGGTCAAATACTTCTACAGCCTCCGCGGACGGAACAGCCTTATCATATATGTCTCCGGCAATCACCACTGCTTCCGGCTTTTCCAAAGCCGCCGCTTTCACAATCTGTTCTAAAATATACTGCTGATCTTCTTTCAAATCCCGGTTAATCAGCTTTAATCCAATATGTAAATCTGATAAATGAAAAAACTTCACGCTTTTTACTCCTTTGCTACCATTCTGTATCTGCAGTCATACTCCTTATATGTCCTGTTCTTTTTTAAGACTCACGGTTTCCCTGTTCCGCAACTTTTGGAAATGTAAGAGTCAGTTCAAAACCACAGCCCCATTCAGAGCCCGCTTCTACTGTCAGTTTCAGATCATCCGCCATTTTCTTTGCAAGATAAAGCCCCATGCCGGTGGCCTTTTTTCGTCCGCCTTTTGTATCACCGGTAAATCCTTTTTCAAAAATATAGGGCAGATCGCAGGCTTTCACACCGATACCGTTATCCCTGATGGAAAGCAAACTGTTTTCTTTTCCTTCTGCCCAGGAAATAGAAAGCCTTGGATTTTTGCCACTATATTTTACTGCATTACTTATCGCTTGAGCCAGAATAAAACGCAGCCCTCTTTTGTCTGTATATACCCGGCAGGCCGGCACCTGCTGATCTATCCGAAACTTCTTTTCTTTTAGCAGCGGGCGGTAATCCCCCAATACCTCTTCTATACATGACAAAAGGGAAACCCATTCAAACAAATAGTCTTTCTGGGTTCCCTTAAGCCGCGCGTAATAAAGCATCTGATTCACAAATTCCTGTATCCGGCTGCGGACATAATCAATTTTAAAAGAAACCGGCCCGGAAATTTCATCCCGCCGGTTATCCAACAGCAGCGTTAATAAAAACAAAGGCGCTTTAATTTCATGGGCCCATGATTCCACATACTCCTCATAGTCTTTCAGCGCTTCTTCCGCTTTGCTGCAGGCACTCTGACGTTCTTTAAGCGCCGTTCCCAGCATAAGAACGCCATCTGCTCTTGAAACGCCCAATGTTTTTATCAGCTTCTCCTGATGATACTCATCCGGCGCCAGTAAAAAAGCCTCAAAAGCCTGCATCTGTTTTCGCTCTCTCACTATAAGAATCCAGACAACAGCGCCAAATAAAAACAGACTGGCCAGAAGAACAACCGCAGATAAAGCCCGAAAGGCTTTTGCATCCGCCAGCCACAATAACAGAACCGACAGCCCGTCCACGGCCAGCAAAGCCGACAGCCATGGAAGATATCGGTATAAAATCTGCATCTTATGTCTCATATGGTTTCACCTCCGTCTCCAAACGGTAACCAAGCCCGCGGACTGGACTGATCCGCAGCTCCATCTGCAGTCCCGCCATGGTTTTCTTTAACCGGGTCAGATTTACCTGCAGTGCATTTTCATCAATAAATTCTGACGTTCCCCACAGGCATACACACAGCTCTTCTTTGGAAACAATTTCATCTGCGTGGGAAATCAAAGTTTCCAGCAGCTTCCCCTGGTTTTTTGGCAGAATAGCAGAACTGCCGTTTACATACAGCGTATAGGTCTGCCGGTCCAGCAAAAAACCCGGTCCTTCTAAAAGATTTCTGCGTCCTTCATATCTTTTTAACACATTAGAAACTCTGGCCAGCAGCCGCTCCTTTCTGCATGGCTTTGTAAGATATTCATCGGCGCCCAGCTTAAGCGCTGAAAGCTCATCCCTCATCTGATCTCTGGATGTCAGCACAAGCACCGGCACAGAACTTTTCTGCTTTAATTCCCGGCAGATAAAAAATCCGTTTGTTCCCGGCAGATTCAAATCCAGAATAACAAGATCCAGAGGAAGCTGCAAAAGCACGCCGGCAGCATCATCAAAACTGCTGATTTCTTCTACCTCATAACCTGCCCGTTTTAACAAATCTGCAAGTTCTTCCCGCATCAGTGGTTCATCTTCTACAACTGCAATCCGTTTCATATTCTGCACTTCCTCTTTTACTTCCTCTGCTTCTATCTCTCGGTCCCGCTATTCTTCCCTCTGAGGTTCCATCAATGTCAGAAGGTATCTGCAGGCGGAACGCTTCACCGCTGCCATGTAAATACATTCTACTACACACAATACAAGAATCATAACAAGGGACACCAGCATAAATTCCTGGATACTGCCCTTTACACTGCCTGAGAGCAGCCCCGAAAACAATGCTCTTACTCCAAACAGGCTGCTGACTGCAGCAACAATTGTGGGGAGACCAAAATACCAGTTAATCTGCCGTTTCGCAGACCCGCACAAAGTATCATAAGCAGCGCCCAGACGTATCAGCGTCTTATAACGGCCGGCAGTCTTTTGCTGTCCCATTAAAAACTGAACACCTATCACGGTATTGGCTACAATCAGAAATATAATTGCCAGATAAATGGTAATATAACCGGATGCCACAACATAAAACAGCTGCCGTCCCATATTCTGCAGGTAGCTTTCATAAGCCAGACCTGTCTGGCTCAGTTTTTGATTCATATCATAAATAGCATTCATCAGACTGGTTTCTTCCCTGCCTTCCCGGTCCAAAATCCCGTTTAGATAAATATTATACTGATTCTTTGTATAATAAGAAAACACATCATCCGGCAGAATTAATGCAAATGACAGTGTAATAGAACGATCAGTAACCAGCGCTGTTGTCTGCACCTTCCCGGTAAGATAAAGATCAGCTCCGTCCAGAGAAGTCCTGGGCTGTTCTTTTAGTATCTTATTTAATATACCGGCCGCTTCCTCAGGAAGAAACCGACTGTCCATATAAACCGCTGCTTCATTTTTCTGCAGCTTTAACTCCGGTTCTCCCGCCGCTCTCAACAGCTGATTATAACCGCTTAAAGAAATCAGATATGGATAGCCTGTGTAGCTTAAGTTGTTCAACAGCCTGTCTTTGCTCTCCGACTGAGGCAGTTTTCTGATTGCGTCTAAGCAGGAATCCATAGCAAACGCATGTTCAAAATCTTCTGTGGTACGGATATAACCCACTTTCATTTCAATCAAATCCGAAAACTTTGTATCTAAATGATATGCTTTCAGTGTTTTCCGTATTGCCTCTGCTCCCTTCCCGGCATCTTCCTCTTCATAGTTCTGAAATGTATAATCCAGCACATGAGGTTCTGAATTTCTGTAATACCCGGCAGCAGCCGTGCCGGCCCCAAAAAAACACAGTGCGGCCAGAATCAGAAGAGAACTTACCGCAAGGCTTGCTGATTTATGAATCACCGTTTCCTGCAGCTGGCGGAAATTAAACATTTTAAGTTTATGGCCGGCATTCTTAGTCTTAATAAACAATACGATAACAGAACGAAGACCGTAAAACAAAAGAAGTGTACCGGCAAATCCAAGAAGCAGTGTCAATCCCATATTTCCGGCCTGCTGCCAGGACGTTCCCCGGATAGCCATAGTATATGCAGCCCCCAGGCAGATAACCCCGCCGGTAAAAGCTAAAATATAAACAACCGGGGCCCGCTGCTTTTTCGTTCCCTCCGGCATCTCACGAAGCAGCGTATCAATTTCCTGCCGGCTGATTCTTCCGCTGAGAATTAAAAATGCTGCTGTCTTTACAGCCAGAAATCCTGCCACAGTCCATACCAGCGCATACAAAGAAAAGGAAAACTGATGCCCGATAATGCCAAGGCCGACGCATCTGGCCGTTACAAGGCTGACAACCTCAGAAAGCAGCACCGAAGCCGGCAGGCCGATTAACAGCGCTGTCAGACTGTTTCGGATATCCTCTGCCAAAAGCATGGCAAACAGCCTTCCCCGCCGCATTCCAAGCATCAGGTACATGCCAAACTCATGTCTGCGCCGCTCCAGCTGAAATTTACTGGCATAATAAATCAGAAAAAACAATATCACCAGTGTCATCCCGTAAAACACCGGAATCAAAGACAGCAGCCGGTTGACTGCATCGCTTTCCATATCTTTTAAAAACAGCATCACATCCTGTCCGGACATAGACAATATCATATAAAAGGCAATAACTGAAATCAGAAGAGAAGCAAAAAACAAGCCGTTTTCCTTTCGGCTTCTTCTGCTGTTTTTGGAGACGATCTTAAAGAACATGTTCACTGCCTCCTCCCAGCTGAGCCATCACTTTTAAAATCCTCTGGTAAAATTCCTGCCTGGTTTCCCTGGGAATATCTCTGCGGAGTTCATGAAAGATCAGACCGTCCTGAATAAACAAAATCCGTCTGCAGTAACTTGCCGCATTGGTATCATGAGTTACCATTAAAATGGTAGCCCCGGCATCCTGATTGAGACCTTCCATTTTTTCCATCAGAGTTCTGGCATTTTTAGAATCCAGCGCCCCGGTAGGTTCGTCGGCCAGTATCATTTCGGGATTTAAAATCAAGGCCCTTGCCGCTGCTACACGCTGTTTTTGTCCGCCGGACATCTGGGAAGGAAATTTATCCAGCACATCCGTAATTTCCAGGTAGCCGGCCAGCTGCTTTAGGCGGCTTCGGCTCTCCGTCTCATCTACATTGTGCAGTGACAGGGGAATTAGAATATTTTCCCTGCCTGTCATATGATCCAGCAGTTCAAAGTTCTGAAACAGATAACCGATCTTTTTCCCTCTGTATTGGGCAAGCTCTCTTCCCTTTAACTCCTGTACCTGCCGGTTCCGCAGCAGAATTTCTCCTCCGTCAGGCCGTGTAACGGTAGCAATACAATTTAAAAGCGTCGATTTTCCGGAGCCGCTGCTGCCCATAATCCCCAGAAACTCTCCCTTCATTACCCGAAAAGAAATCCCGTCTAGAGCTTTTGTCTGGTTTTTGGATTTCCCGTAATATTTTTTCAGAGCTTCTATTTCAAGAATCGTGTCCATATGAATTACCTCCCAGCTTTACTAATGTTACTTTCTGTAAAGATTCTATCACGGACCAAAACGAAATAATACTTACAGCTTTTGAAAGGTTTTCTGACAGTGGTCACGGCAGTCTTGATTCTTCTCTAAATTATCTGTCTGACATTTTCCGGTGTTATTTCCAATACACGTGTAAACTTTATATCAAAACCCCGGCTCCGGCTCCAATATCTACCACATAAAAATCTGCCTTATAACCAATCTGTTCCAGATATCTGCCGCCTGTTTTTTCTATAAAAGTATCTATGGCGTCTTCCTTTACTATGCTGACTGTGCATCCCCCAAAACCGGCGCCCGTCATCCGGGAACCAATCACACCTTCACACTCCCAGGCAGCTTCCACCAGAGTATCAAGCTCCTTTCCCGTCACCTCATAGTCATCTCTGAGAGAAATATGGGACTCATTCATCAGTTTCCCAAAAGCCTCTATATCATCTGCCTTTAATGCATCAACCGCCTGAATCGTGCGCTGATTTTCAAACACTGCATGTTTTGCCCGTCTGCGGCAGACCGGATCTGTAATCACATCCTGAATCTTTTCAAACTCATCTGCCGACAGCTCCCCAAGACTTTTGATATCCTGCACTGTCTGAATCTGCTGCAAGGCCCTTTCACATTCCTTCCGGCGTTCATTATATTTGGATTCTCCAAGCCCTCTCTTTTTATTGCTGCAGGCAATTACAATTCTGGCATCCTTTAATTTTACCGGAACATATTGATAATCCAGTGAAGCGGTATCCAAAAAAATAGCGTGTTTTGCTTTCCCCATGGCAATGGCAAACTGATCCATAATTCCGCAGTTTACCCCATTATACTGATTCTCTGCAAACTGCCCCAGCAATGCCAGATCTGTCATGGTCAGCTGAGCAAACCCAAACATATCGCAGAGCATAACCGCTGTCACCAGTTCCACCGATGCAGAAGAAGAAAGACCTGATCCATTGGGAATATTGCCATACAGCAAAATATCAAATCCCCGTTCCAATACATATCCCTTCTGCATAAGTGCCCACATAACCCCTTTTGGATAATTGGTCCAGCAGCCTTCTTCCTTTTTTTCCAGCTTCCGGATATCTGCCTCAATTACACCCTGTTCTTTAAAGTTTTCAGAATAAAATCTGATTTTATGGTCTGTACGCAATCTTGCAATCATATAAGTACCAATCGTCAGCGCACAGGGAAAAACATGACCTCCGTTATAATCTGTATGTTCACCAATGAGATTTACTCTGCCCGGTGCAAAATATGCCTTAATTTCCCCCTCTGGTCCAAATAATTGCTGGAACCGGCTTGTCAGCTTTTCTCTCAACTGCTTCTCCTCCATTCTCTTTCTTTTCCTATATGGCCTGCCATTCAGGCGGACTTCAGCCTGATATATTTCTAACAGACATTATACCTGACATCCTGTTTTTTGTCCTGTATTTACCCAAAATAATGCATTCGATTCTCTGTTTTATCCGTCCGTAAGATTCTTTGCCCCGAAAAACCTTCCCGAAAGTTTTCAAAAATGATGCAAAGTTTATACTTCCTTTAGTAAGTTCATATTTTTCTAACAGTTCTTCAAAATTTCTTCAGAATCTATACAAACTTTGCTCACATCTCTGCCATATAATAACAATATAAACAAAAGCGGTTAGTAATCTTCCTTCACCGGAAACGAATTTCAAAACGTAATTCGTTTTCGACTGAGAGAAAACATTGATTATTAACTGCGTCCAGCAATAACTTACTGCATCAGTAAGATTATTATAAATTTTTCATAACTCAATCTCCCTAAAATGGCGCCGGATATCAAAAATACCCGGCGCCCCTTCTTTTTCATTTCTATTTACATTTTCCTCTGTTTACAGCTGCTGTTTTATGCTTCTTTTATAAATACCTTTTCCACAGAGGCAATATACATTGTATGGTAATCTTTATCCCCATACCACTTTTCATCATTTTCCTGCTGTGTAAACCCTTCCGGCCCCATAAACTGACAGTACTGCTTTTTACACAGCATTACAATCCTGGCTTCTGAAATTCCCACACTCTTTTCCATTTCAAACGCAGAAATTCCGACTTCTTTCATTTTATCACACTCCCGCCCGGATACCGTTCCGCACAATTTCAAAGCCTCTCTGTAAGACTCTTCCATTACAGAAATCGTAAAATATTCCTCTTTATCCACAAACTCCTTTGTATAGCGGCTCTGACGGATATATACTGTAGCAGACGGCTTTCCCCACATAACACCAAGCCCGCCCCAGCTTGCAGTCATGGTATTGCAGCACTCCTTCGTACCGGCTGTAATCAACAGCCAGTCTTTCCCGATCATAGTAAATGGATTTTCTTTCAGTTCTTCCGGTTTTATTTCTTTAAAGCTCATTCTATTTCCTCCAGTCTTTTTCAAAGTTCCATAGCGCCGTTTTTGTTCCCGCATTTTTCATAACTTAACTGACACTGCTTTTTCTCAACTTATAAATCGCAGCATTAAAACATTCATATCAAAACCATCCACATATGCAATTTGTTTCTCATCACAATATCTAGACCAGTTATTTTCCTCAATCAGATAATTAAATGCCTGATCATACAGATCTTCATTTGCAAATTTCAACGAAATGGATGTCTGCCCCTTCTCATAGGCCAGTCTGATGGCAGAGCCTGCCTGATCCTGGTCCCACTGGTCAAAATACAATCCCTCATGAACAAAGTAATTATTTTCCATGGCTGTACATTCAGGCATGGGAATATCATCAAAAGGTTCATGCTGGCTGATAAAGTTTTTATCTGCATCAGAGACACCAAAATAACTGTAGTTTACTACATCCTTGGTCCCTTCCGCCTGATCGTCCCCGTCCACAGACGCCCAGTACTCAGCCTCTCCCCAGGTTACATCCATATAATAATATTCCCCGTCCATAACAATTAAATTCCAGGAATGGTTGGTTCCCTCTGCGGTGCCGCAGACGGTAGTGCAGGCAACCCCAAGCCGGTTTAACAGATACTGGGCTCCATAGGAATACCCCTGACATACCGTCTCGTGGTTTACAAATGTACTGATTATATTCTGGTTGTTTTCTGAAGTCTCCACATACTCTGTCTGCTCAATCAATGTGCGGTAAACATACAAGGCCTTCTCATAATCTGATGCTTCCTTTGAGATGCCTTTAAGCATCTGATCTGCCGATGCATCTATCTGCTTTTGGTACTCCGCCTGCTGCTTTTCATCCATCGTATATTCCGGCCTGAAATACAGCGCTGTAGTCTCTCCTTTGCGATTGGTAAATACCTCATACCGATAAGAGTCCGTCCAGAAATATTCACAGTGGTCATACCTGACTGCCCAGTATACTTTTTTCATTTCCTCCTGATCAGTTGTGGCAAGAGAAACATATTCTTTCCGCTCTTCAATGGCATAAACCATCTGGTCATAGACTTCTTGCTGAGTTTCGTTCAGCGTGCTGTATGCATAAGCCGCTTCCTGCTGCTGTGCATGGGACTGATGCTCCACCGGGCTGGGCGCCTGGGGCTGTCTTCCCCAATAGATTCCTATGCCAAACCCGATTACCAGTACCGCAGCGGCCAGGGGCCACATGAAACCTCTTTTTCTTCTTCTCTGTCTTCTCATTCTGATGCCGTTCCCTTTATTCTATATGATTGATACACTTCCTTATCCCCCTCACCGTCCTTACAGATTAAAAAACAGTCTGACACAGTCCGATAACGCTTTCATATCCTTCCTGCCCATAAGCTCTCTGGCGGAATGCATGGCCAGCAGCGGAATGCCGATATCCACAACTGGAATTGGAAGAAACGATGATGCCGCAGAACCAAGGGTTCCACCTCCCGGTTGATCTGAGCGGTTAACAAAGGTCTGATATGGTATACCCCCCGCTTCACAAATCTGCTTTAAAACTGCAATGGCCCCGCAGTCTGTAGCATAGGACTGAGAACTTGCTTCCTTAATGCAGAAACCACCTCCAAGCACCGGATGATTGGTCAAATCCATTTTCCCGCTGTAATTGGGATGAACGCCGTGTGCAACATCTACAGAAAGCATCATGGCATCCTCCAGCAGCGTTTCCTCACTGACGGAAAAGCTCTGCTGCAAATGCAGCGCACCGGCAGCAATTTTTTTAATCACCAGGGGCATCAGCATAGAAGCCGCTCCCTGCTTGGTCCTGCTGCCGATTTCCTCATGATCAAACAGTGCTATCAGCCGGATTCCGTCAGGCTGTCTGTCCTGCCCGGCCGCTGTCACAGCCTCTAAAAGAGCCTCCACACTGGTAGTATTATCCAGATGCGGGGATGAAATCAGCTCCTTATGGCTGCCAAGCATCACCGGGGGTTCCGCACAGTACAGCCGCAGATCATATTCCAGAATTTCTTCTTTCTCTACATTCAAATGTTCTGCAAGAACATGTAGAAAGCATTCTTTATCTGAATACTCGCCGGCAAGCCCCATTACCGGCAGCAGATCTGTCTGACGGTTTAATTCGATTCCTTTGTTAACCTCCCGGTTCATATGAATAGCAAGATTGGGAATTGTCAGAAAAGGTTCTTCAAAATTCACATACCGGACCTCAGGCTCCCAGATATTTTCAGACCGAAGCATAACCTTTCCCGCAGCACTTAAAGGCCGGTCCAGCCAGGTATTTAAAATTGCTCCCCCATAAACTTCCACATTTAACTGACGGTATCCTTCCCTTTCCAGATCCGGACGGCTTTTGATTACAAGTCCCGGAAAGTCTGTATGAGCCGCGGCAATACGCAGCATACGCGGACCGTTATAAGCTTCTCCAATGGTAAATGCAAACATGGTAGAACCATGATACTCCACAAAATACTTTCCGTTGGGCTGCAGCTCCCACCTGCCGGATGCCGGCAGCTGTTTAAATCCTGATTCTTTTAGTCTCTTTTGGGCTTCAATTACAGTGTGATAGGGGGATACTGACTTCTTAAGCAGCCCCATCAGACTTTTATATGTAAGATCTTCCATGATAATGCTCCTTTATGATAAGTTCTTTTACCAAAAACCTGATTTTTATTTTACTACATCCCTGGCGGTTTTTCCACCCTTTGAAGTGCACCGGCCACTCCTTCGAATCAGAATATGCCCCGGCCGGGCACGGCGGCTTTTAGCACTTACCTTCCCGGGCCGGACCGCATTTTGGGCATGGCTTTACTCACATTTAATAGACAGTTCTCTTTTTTTAGTTTTTATGATAAACTTTTACCATGAGCCGCAGCAGAGGCAATGCCTCCCGCACTCAGTACAGACAAAAAGGAGAGCTTATGACTGCATTTGAAATCAGCGATATTAAACATTTTATGAATCAGCTTCTTTTAACTTCCCTCTTTGACCATTTTCTTTTCACAGAAGGGACCATATCAACAGGAGTTACCTATACCATTGACGGTCATATCAATGATTCGTTTTACAGTGAAGCCGACCTCAAGGAGCTTAAACTTCAGGATCTTGACTACCTTCCCTTCGGTCAGCTGCGCAGTACCTGTTTTTCTATCATCAAAGGAAAAAATACACCTGTATCTTTCCGTTTTGTACTGATGCTTTCCCCGGAAAATATGCGGCATACCATAGAGCGAAGCGGCAGTGGATTTACAGCAGCCGATGTATCCGGAATGTTTATAAATCTTACTTATAAAAACCAGAAGCTGATCTGCACTACAGGAATTTCCTATAAATTATTTTCTACAGATAAAACACTGGATTACGAATGGGATCTTATGGTAGAGAAATTTTTTCATCAGCACCAGATCCCCATTGAGAAGCAGATATAAAGGATATCTGCCGGCAGACGCAGTTTCATTATCTGCTCAGCCACTATTTGTTGCTATTGCAACATCTTTTTCCAGTATGTTCCTTTATACTTATTTACATGGAGGCACCGCCAATGAACTTAACAGACTTGACCCTGTTTACAGGTATTGATGAACGCAGTATTAAAGATATGGCTGCCTGTTTTGGTACAATTACTAAAACATTTCAGCCCAAAGAAACAATTATGGCCTATTCAGATCATCTAGAGAAAATCGGAATCCTTCTGGATGGTTCCGCCTATCTTTATACACTGGATTTTGAAGGCCGGTGTAATATTCTGGAATATTTCCAGCCGGATGATGTATTTGGGGAGATCTTTACACTTCCCATCCGGGAACAGGGCTATTTTATCGAAGCAGAAAGCACATGCACCGTTTTATTTATCCAATACGAACATCTTGTAAAACGCTGTGAAAATGCCTGTCTTCATCATAGTCAGCTGGTAAGTAATCTGTTTTGCCTGACCGCAAAAAAGTCTCAACAGCAGACGCTGCACTTAAACATCCTCAGTCAGCGTAATATGAGAAGCAAGCTTATGATGTACTTTTCTTACCTGCAGAAGCTGCAGGGAAAAAATCCTATTCAACTTCCCATGTCATATACAAGCCTTGCAAACTATCTTTGCGTGGACAGAAGCGCCATGATGCGCGAACTAAAACAGATGAAATTGGCGGAGCTTATTTCCACAGAAGGAACTAAAGTAACCATACTGAATACCAACTAAAAAGGGAGGCTGCAAAATCATCGCTCCAGATGATTTTACAGCCTTCCTTTTTTTAAGAACTCGCCAGAAACTGCCGGTCTGTTACAACATCTTTGTATCGGTAGGTACTCAGCAGAACACCGGATAATACATACATCAAAATTGTGGTGTGATTGCCGTAAGACAAAAACGGCAGCGTCCCAAACATACCCGGAATCAGTCCCAGATTCATCAGCAGATACTCCGCCGTCTGAACAACAAAAAACAGACTGCAGCCTGCCGCCATCAGATACCCCAGCTGATTTTTCTGCTCCTTTATAATCCCTGCTGTCTTGATAAAAAATACTGTCAGTACTCCCAGAACCAGCAGCGCTGCCAGATACCCCTTCTGATGAATCAGGGAAGTAATCACATAATCTGCCTGGGGATTACTCAGTGGAACCTCTGCTCCTGCGCTTCCTTTTGCCATCAGGGAATTGTTTAAGATATTCAAAATCTGTCCCCGTGATGACTGCCCTTCCATATTATGATACTGAAAAAACGTCACAAATCGTGCAATGCGATAAGATTTGGATACCAGCGCCAAAAATCCCACCGCAAAAACCGTCATCCAGGCCCCAAAAATCAGCCGTTTTCTTCTGTGCCGTTTTAATGCCATCTGCTTCCAGATAAATACAGAAAACAAAACCAGTTCAATAAATAAAAGATTGATAAATACTACAGTCCCGCCAATATATACTGCGCCTGCCACAGGAATGATTCCATAGATTACCCCGGCAACGATTCCTTTTACGCCCTTTCTGCACTGAAACAGCACCGCGGCATACAGTGGAATATATAAATACATCCACAGCTGCTCTGGACCTAACGTGCCATTTACGGATCTGCCAAACAAATACAGATACACTACAATTCCCGTACAGCACCAGAATAATTTCCTGGCGTGCCGCCCGATAAAACTGTAATCTGCCACACAGATGAGAATCATCAGTACAATACCAAGGCCCACCACCGGCAGACGTTCTGAAAAAAGAGCAGCCATACCGCCTCCTTTGGTGGTAAACATACTCTGAATCAGCATTCCAATAAGGCTTAAACTGCCGATAATCCCAAGCATCCGCCAGTCCATTTTAGGCCTGTGAATCCGGTCAAGCATAACCCCGACACTGACAGGATCCCCCATTTCTATCACAGCCATCCTCAGAGCAGCCTCCTTGTCAATCCCCCGCTTCCTGAAAGCTTCCTTTTGATCCTGTATATGTTTTCCAATCTCATCCCGGACATCTTCCCGAACCTTTCTGCACCTAATCTGCTCTGTCACCTGATCAAGATATTCATCCAGCTGCATAACTCGTTCCTCCAAGCACCTGCTCCACGGCCTGTGCATAATCTTTCCAGGCGTCTTCCTTCCCCTTCAGAAACTTTCTTCCTGTTTTGGTAATTCGATAATATTTTCTCGTTTTTCCTAAAACTTCTTTTTCATAAGAAGCCAGACAGCGCTTCTCCTCTAAAGAATGCAGCAGAGGATACAAAGTTCCGGCCTTCAGTTCAAAAATGTCATTGGAACGCAGTTTTAAAGTATCAATCATTTCATATCCGTACATATCTTTTTCCGACAATAATTTCAGCAAAAGCATTGCTGTACTTCCGGAAATCAACGCCTTATCAACAGCCATAATTACTCCTTATTCTTTCCTGGATCCGCTCCCTTACTATCTGCAGAGAGACGGAAGTCATCCCATATCTGATATAGATTGTCTATATATTAATACCATTTATTTTCACTGTCAAGAACAGAAGTATTACCTCTTAGTATATTACACAAAAAAAACAGACCGTACACCTTTTTTATCCTGTACGATCTGTTTCTTATTTTTCATCTGAAGCGGTTACCTGTTCCACCAGATATCATGGTTCTGAATCAATCCTGCTATTTCCGCAATTTTCTGATTTCCAGTTGCATTCTGCGCAGTGATAGACACTCCGCTGCAAGCACACCACCCAATATAAATGGGAGTACCATCAATATAATATACACGTATGTTACCATCATATTCTTCCACCTGATTTCTATTCTCTGATTCATTTTTTTGTTTCTCCTGTTGAAGAGCATTTACCAGAAAGTAAAGAAAAGATTTACGGCCCGCTTTTTTCTCAGAAATCCGTCCCCTGAAACTATTCTGCAAGAAAACAAGTATCCGGTAAAAATCCCGCTGCTCCAGCATTTCATTCTGATAGGAATTTAATCCTGTATCTGTAACAAACATTTTCCATGTTTTTTTCATCCGTCATCCTTCCTTCCCTCTGCTCTCTTTTTTTTATTCTATCCCTTCAAAGTAAAAAAATCGGCATCAATAATCTTAAAACTTTCTTAAATCACCACATTTCTCAGTCGATTCAGCGCCTCATAAACATCTAAAATGCCATATCCCCATTCACGGTTAGGATAACTCCGGTCCGGATTCCTTCTGGCCCCCCGGATTAAAATATTATTGATTTCGGTGGAATTTAAGGTAACATAGTTTCCGTCTACAATCCCCCACTGCAGCAGCTGTGCACATGCCCCGGCAGTAATGGCCGCCGCTGCACTGGTTCCGGTCATCCGTATCAAACGATTTCGAAGCCCGGGCCCCTGTATATCAACCCCCGGCGCCACTAGCTCCGGTTTGATAATTCCCGTCATGCTAAATCCCCTTCCGGAATCCGGATACAAACTCTCCCCCGCCGTCTGATATGCACCGACGGAAATAGCAGAAGGCGCAAAGGACGGAGAGGTAGCGGTTACATCCGGATTTGACCGAAGAAAAAACACATCTCCGGTAAGAAAGTCTGTCATGGGAAGCCACATATGAAATTCCCCGGTGATCGTCTGCTTAGGTACCACCCGGATGGTCCAGATACCCTGCAGAGGATTCTCCATCCGGACAAAGATCAGCTGATTTGCCCACCGCACCCCTACAATTCCATAGTCTACAGAAACTGTTGTATTTTCAAAAAGAAAGGTATATTCTTCTCTTCCTCCGATCTGCCCTGCACTTGCCGGCAGCAGTTCTCCTGTAGGAGACAGAATCATAATCTGGTACAGCTCCGGGGCTATGGCCCAAAATTCCATGGTAAAACCTTTCACTCCCCCTGCCACAGAAATTTCCACATCAATGCTGCTGCCCTGCCGGGCATCCTGTCCCCAGTAGTGACGCCTGGCGTTGGCCTCGTTTCCAACGGAAACCGTAATAACCCGCCGTCTTCTCAGGCCCACATCATTGATAAAGGAAGACAGCGGCCCGTTTCCATCGTGAGCCCCCATGGTAGTCCCCATTCCCACACAGATTACCAAAGGCATATCCAGCTCATCCGCCAGCTGATTCAGCCACGCCACCGCTGCCATCAGATCATTCTCCTGATAACAGGGCACGCCATCTTTAATAAAATAAAAATCCCGCAGATGCTGCTTTGCTTCCTTACATTTCACCACCGCCAGCACCGACTCGGGTGCTGCACCAATAAAATTTTCAGCAGTATTTTCTCCACCTGCCGCTGCTCCCGCCAGAAAAGTCCCGTGTCCGTTGGTATCAGTAGAAGGTACTACTTCCAGAGGTTCCGGCGAGGCTAAGGCTTCATTAATTTCCTCTTCTGTGTACAGACTTCCATAGATAAATCCCTCCGGAGCAGTTCCTTCCGGCAGAGACTGATCCCAGATCGCTTTAATCCTTGTGGTCCCGTCACTGTACTGAAACAGCGGATTCTGGTAATCAATGCCTGTATCCAGAAATCCCATCAAAACGCCTCTTCCTTTTAAGTTCAGTGTAGGCTGATTCTGCAGTGTCAGAATCCGGCTGGCTTCTAATGCCGATGTATCTGTCAGGGTATAGCAGTTGGGAATTGCAGTATACGTATAATCCTGTATATTTAGAGGCGCATAACTGGCATTGGGATAATATCCCACCTCATAATTGGCGCTGATTTTCTGTATACAGTCCGGAACTACATATTGAACCACGCCATTGTAATCAATAATCAGATCATAATAATCTTCTGAATATACGGGAATCTGACAATCTGTTACCTGGCAGGCGGCCAATTTATCTGTCTCCCCATCTGTTCTGTCTAATTTTTTTTGTTGTTTTTCCAAATGAAAAGCCCTGCATAAAATGATTTGCATCATTTTATGCAGGGCTTTTGCTTCCTATTCCTGTTTCCGGCAAATTTAAAGCTTAAGATTCAGCCGGATTCTCTTTCATTTCCAGTTCCGGACAGCCGCGCATAGTTATCACAGGACCTCCGGTATTTTCAATATAATTTTTTGTGATTAAAACTTTTCCGATATTATCATCCTTTGGAATTTCATACATAATATCCAGCATAAATTCCTCAATAATAGAACGGAGCGCTCTGGCACCTACATTTTTTTCTTTTGCTTTTTTTGCAATGGCGCAAAGAGCATCGTCATCAAACTCAAGCTGTACCTCATCTAATTCCAGCAGTTTTTTATACTGTTTGATAATGGCATTTTTCGGTTCTTTTAAAATCTGAACCAGCATTTCCTCAGACAGCGCTTCCAGGGAAAATAGTATGGGCAGACGGCCGATAAATTCCGGAATCATGCCAAATTTTCTGATATCCTCTGTAGTCACTTTCATAAGAATATTTTCGTCATCATCATATTTATCTTTCAGATCAGCCATAAATCCCATGGAAGAATGTTTGTTCAAACGTTCTTTAATAATCTCTTCAAGACCAGGAAATGCGCCGCCGCAGATAAATAAAATATTTGTGGTATCAATGGTTGTCATAGGAACCATTGCATTTTTACTGCTTGCTCCTACAGGCACTTCCACTTCTGCACCTTCTAACAGCTTTAACATTCCCTGCTGTACAGACTCTCCGCTGACGTCTCTTTGATTGGCATTTTTCTTTTTAGCCAGTTTATCAATTTCATCAATATAGACAATCCCGCGCTCTGCCTTTTCCACATCATTATCTGCAGCTGCTAAAAGCTTTGACAGCACACTTTCTATATCATCACCGATATAACCTGCTTCTGTCAGTGAAGTAGCATCTGCAATTGCCAGCGGCACATCCAGAAGTCTTGCCAGTGTCTTTACCAGATATGTTTTTCCGGAACCGGTGGGCCCCACCATCAGCATATTGGACTTCTCAATTTCTATCCCGTCCTGATAACCGGAAGCCACACGTTTATAATGATTATACACCGCAACAGACATCACCTTTTTGGCATACTGCTGTCCCACAACATAATCATCCAGGCTGGCCTTTATCTTATGCGGTGCCGGAATCTTTTTAATATCCAAAACAGGCTCTTCATTTTTCTGGTCTTTCGGCTTTTTCTTTTTCACTCTCTGCTGATTTCCCATCATTCCCTGCAGATCAGCCATATTCACAAGACTGATATTCGGTATCTTTCCGGAGGATAACAGCTCACCCAGATTCAGACCGCTGCCTGCCTGCTCTTTGGCAGTTTCCTGTTTCTCATCATCTGAAGACTGGCTTTTGCTCTCTTTAGAAACCGGAGCCATTCCCGGAAACATCGGAAAGCCTTCCATTCCCGGAAATCCGCCCATCTGATTCATACTGTCAAAAGTCCTCTGCATACAATCCGGGCAGATACAAATGTTATTGGGAATATGAATCATTTTCCCTGCTTTGCTCTCCGGTCTGTGGCAGATATAGCAGACTTCTTCATATTCATCTTGTTTATCATCCGCCGGTTTTACAGCCTCTTTTTCAGTCCTGTCATCTATCCTATCTTTTTCCGACATACTTTTCTCCATATAAATTCCACTAGTTTATGTTATTTTGTTTCACTTAAAAACGCAGAGGCTCCCGAATATCCAGAGCAAATTTTTCTTTCAGCAGCGCAGGAATCTCTTCCGGGGCCAGTTTACGTTCTGTGCGTTTTCCATCTATAACTTCCCGGTAAACCTCATCGGTCAAAGCCCGGTACCCATTTTTTGTTCTCAGATTCACCACCCGCCGCTGACGAAACATGGAATCCGGCGACTGTGACAGTGCAAAATTCAGATTTGCATAGTCAACCTCATGGACCGGAGTCATAGAAAACATAATTTCCAAGCGTTCCCTTAAATGACGCCAGTCATCATAGATATCATGTTCCGGTTTTAGCCTTCGAATAGTTCCATACCATCCGGGCTCAATGGTTCTGGTACAAAATTCCTCCCCGTGCATCAGCTGCCAGTGATCCTCTCCGATCTCTAGGGCACCCGGAGGCATGGCGCCTCCGATACCTGCCTCACAGAAACATTTCTTACCGTCAACGGTAACAATAGACGCCCTGTGATCTATTTCATGATCTTTCGGTTCTTCTACTCCAAACATCACCCGGCAGAGACACGGATATGCATCAAATCCCATAGAATTTATCATTCCAAAAAACAGACCATTAGTCTCAAAGCAATACCCGCCCCTGTGGTTCAAAACCAGTTTTTCAAACAAATGCTCCGCATCCAGGTAAATCGTCTTATGAAAATCGTATACGTCCAGATTTTCAAAGGGGACGGTACATTGATGTGCATAAATAATTTGATCCAGCGTCTCTTTTGTCAGCGTCACCGTACCCTGATATCCAATACGCTCCAGATATTTTTCAATCTGCTTATCCGTAAATGTCAGATATCCCATTTTTATCCTTAGCAAAATCCGGTTACTGCAGCAGTTCCTGAAGAATCTGATTTACCATGCCTGGATTTGCTTTTCCTTTCATTGCTTTCATTGTCTGGCCAACTAAAAATCCAATGGCTTTTTTCTTTCCGTTGCGGTAATCTTCTACTGACTGCGGATTATCCTTGATAATCTGTTCAATGGTACTCCTTAAAGCGCCCTCATCATTGACTGTTTTCAGTCCTTTTTCTTCCACATACTGATTCGGATCAATATTATTTTTAAATACTTCTTCAAATACTTCTTTAGCAACTGTACTGTTTACAGTGCCTGCTTCCGTCAGCTCAATGAGTTTTGCCAGATTTTCCGGTGAAAATGCAATCTGTTCCGGCTCCATATCATTTTCCTTTAACAAACGCATAGTTTCTACCATCAGCCAGTTAGATACTTTCTTTGGTTTGCCGCAGATTGCAGTGGTGGCTTCAAAGATATCCGCCATTTTCTTAGAACCTGTAATAATCTCGGCATCATAATCCGGAATATCGTATTCTTTTTTATAACGCTCCAGCTTTTCTGTCCGAAGCTCCGGCTGATTTGCCCGGATACGCTCCAGCCATTCATCACTGATTACAACAGGCACCAGATCTGGTTCCGGGAAGTACCGGTAATCCTGGGCATCTTCTTTGGAACGCATTGCATAAGAATATTCTTTATTGTCATCCCATCTTCTGGTTTCCTGAACCACCTGTTTTCCTTCTTCGATCAGTTCAATCTGACGGGCACGCTCTCCCTCAATGGCTCTGGCTATGGCTTTAAAGGAGTTTAGGTTCTTCATTTCGGTACGGGTTCCGAACTCTGCGGCTCCCACTTCTCTCACTGACAGGTTCACATCCGCACGCATGGAGCCCTCCTGCAGTTTACAGTCAGAGGCTCCCAGATACTGGATAATAAGTCTTAGCTTATCCAGATAGGCAATAACTTCCTCTGCTGAACGCATATCCGGCTCAGATACAATCTCAATAAGAGGCACTCCTGAACGGTTATAGTCAACCAAAGAGCAGTTCTCCCACTCATCATGAATCAGCTTTCCGGCGTCTTCTTCCATATGAATTTCATGGATTCCAATGGTCTTTTTACCTGCCGCCGTCTCAATTTCCACACCGCCATTTCTGCAGATAGGCAGATACAGCTGTGAAATCTGATAGTTCTGCGGATTATCCGGGTAAAAATAATTTTTACGGTCAAATTTACAATACTGTGTAATCTGGCAGTTGGTTGCCAGCCCCACGGCAATGGCATATTCTACTACCTGCTTATTTAACACAGGAAGAGAGCCCGGCATACCGGTGCAGACCGGGCAGGTATGTGTATTTGGCGCGCCGCCAAACTCGGTGGAACAGCCGCAGAAAATTTTTGTTTTTGTTGCCAGCTCTACATGGACCTCCAGTCCAATGACTGTTTCATATTGTTTACTCATGCTGCGCACCTCCTACATCTCTGCCAGCGGACATCTCTGATAAGAACGGCTCTGTTCAAAGCTGTACGCTGCGCGGATTATCTTTTTCTCCTGGAAACAGTCTCCTATAAGCTGCAGTCCAATAGGCAGTCCCTTTTTATCTGTTCCGCAGGGAACAGAAATACCCGGAAGTCCTGCAAGATTCACAGAAATTGTATAAATATCTCCCAGATACATCTTGATGGGATCAGCCAGGGATTCCCCAAGCTTAGGCGCTGTAGTAGGCGCCGCCGGTCCAAGAATCACATCATATGTTTCAAATGCTCGGTCAAAGGCCTGTTTAATCAGCGCTTTTGTGCGCAGTGCTTTCAGGTAATATGCATCATAATAACCGGAGCTTAAAACAAAAGACCCCAGCATAATCCTCCGTTTTACTTCTGGACCAAACCCTTCCGAACGTGTCTTTTTGTACATGTTATGGAGTCCTTCGTACTCTTCTGTCCGATATCCGTATTTGATTCCGTCAAACCGGGCCAGGTTTGAGCTTGCTTCTGCGGAAGCGATAACATAATAGGCAGGAATGGCATATTCTGCCAGACTTAAGTCAAACTCCTCCACAACAGCTCCCTTTTCTTCTAATACTTTCGCTGCTTTTAATACTGCGTCCTTCACTTCCGGATCCAGACCCTCTCCCAGATAGTCTCTTGGAATCCCGATTTTCATGCCTTTTACATCATCCAAAAGAGCAGACGTAAAATCCAGGTCCTCTCTTTTTACTGAGGTAGAATCTTTTGTATCGTGAGAAGAAATCACCTCCAGGATTGTGGCGCAGTCTGTGACATCTTTTGCCACCGGGCCGATCTGATCTAAAGAAGAACCGTAAGCAATAAGTCCGTAACGGGATACTGTACCATAGGTAGGCTTAATACCGGTAACTCCACAGAAGGAGCTTGGCTGGCGGATAGAGCCTCCAGTATCGGAGCCCAGCGCAAAAATACACTCTTCAGCTGCCACTGCCGCGCAGGAACCGCCGGATGAGCCTCCCGGCACATGTTCTGTGTTCCATGGATTCTTTGTTTCCCCATATGCAGAAGTCTCTGTTGTACTTCCCATGGCAAATTCATCCATATTCGCTTTTCCGATAATTACCGCACCTGCCGCTTCCAGATTTTTCACAGCCTCTGATGTATAGGTGGGAACAAAATTCCCCAGAATTTTAGAACTGCAGGTAGTCAAAAGCCCCTCTGTACACATATTATCTTTAATGGCTGCAGGAACACCTGCCAGAGGTCCCTTTAATTCTCCCGCGTCTATTTTTTTCTGAACTTCTTCTGCTCTTTTTAATGCTCCCGCTTCGTCAACGGTTACATATGCATTCACTTTTTCTTCTGATTTTTTAATCTGATCCAGGACAGCCCTGACCGCATCAAGGACTGTCACTTCTTTTGCCTGTATTTTTCTGCCTAATTCAACAGCAGTTAAACCTGTTAAGTCCATTCTCAAGTCTCTCCTTTTCTTTATTCAACCGTACGGGGCACTTTAAAGCTCTGTGCTTTCTTGGCTGGAGCATTTGCAAGTGTTTTTTCGTGCTCATCGCCGTTTACAACCACATCTTCACGGAATACATTGTTCACAGGAAATACGTGAGACATGGGCTCCACACCGGATGTATCCAGCTCATTTAATTTATCAATGTAATCCAGCATGCTTCCCATATCTTTTTTCGCCTGCTCTTTCTCTTCTTTAGAAAGCTCCAGCTTCGCCAGAATCCCTACATATTCAATTGTTTCATCACTGATAATGTTCGCCATAATAGTTTCCTCCTATGGTTCAAGTCTGCTTAAATCACGTGGGAACAGTGTTGTCTCTCTCACATTTTCTTCACCGATCAGCTGCATGGTGAGACGCTCAAGTCCGATTCCAAGGCCGCCGTGAGGAGGCATCCCGAATTTAAATGCGCTTAAATAATGATCCATTCCCTCCGTTGTCATACCCCGTTTTTCAATTTTATCAAGAAGCATCTGATAATCATGAATACGCTGACCGCCGGTTGTAATCTCCATGCCCTTAAACAAAAGATCAAAGCTTAACGTATAAGTTTCATCTGCCGGATCATCCATGGCATAGAAAGGACGCTTTTTAGAAGGATAGTGGGTTACAAACACAAAATCCGCACCGCATTCCTCTTTAAAATACTGTCCAATCAGATGCTCCTCTTCCGGCTCCAGATCGTATGGATTTCTGATCTGTCTGTTATATTTTTCGGATACCTTCTGTTTTGCCTCATCAAAACGCACACAGGGAATCTGATCTACATTGGGAAGCTCAATCTTTAAAATATTCAGCTCCTTTGCATACTCTGTTTTCAGCAGATTGACTGTATACTGTAAAAATCCCGTCTCCATGGCCATAATATCTTCAAAGCTGTCAATATATCCCATCTCAAAATCCAGACTGGTATATTCATTTAAATGGCGTTTTGTATTGTGTTTTTCTGCACGGAATACCGGAGCAGTTTCAAATACACGGTCAAATACACCAACCATCATCTGCTTATAAAACTGAGGACTCTGCTCTAAAATTGCCGGGCGGTGGAAATATTCCAGTTTGAAAATATTAGCTCCGCCTTCTGCACCCTTCGCACCGATTTTCGGCGTATGAATTTCTGTAAATCCTTCTTTATATAAGAAATCACGGAATCCTTTTACAACGGCCTCCTGTATTTTAAATTTGGCCCGCTCCCGCACATTTCGCAGAGAAACTGCCCGGTTGTTTAATTTAGCTTCCAGAGACGTATTTAATTTCCACTTGGAAATCTGCAGGGGCATTGCCTCAGCCGGCTCAGACAGAATGCTGATGGTCTGAATCCGCACTTCAAAACCATTTGGCGCCCGGTCCTCTTTGCCCACTACACCCTTAACTTCTACAGTTGCGGCTTCTTTTACATCCTTTAAATCAAAAGCAGATACTCCCGCCTCATATACGCACTGCATAAGACCTTCTCGTTTTCTGAGAACAATAAAAGCCACGTCACCCATATCACGAATGGTATGCACTGCACCTCTTACTTTTACTGTTTTTCCTTCCAAATCTCCGGCAAGAATTTCACTGATTTCCAACGTGTCTTTTTGATTTACACCTGTCATAAATTCCATGTTTGTATTCTCCTTTTCCTGAATAATAGAAAAACGGCTAAGCCCCTTAGGACTCCCGCAGAGTGTTTTTATTTTTACAGGAAGCATGTTCCTGTAAAACAAAACGCCCTGAAATACAAAAGCTGTATTTCAGGGCGAGATCTTTGATGCTAATCCCGCGGTACCACCCGCATTGGAAAATAAATGTTTTATTTTCCCACTCAAATGCTTAACGCGCATCCCACGTACAGACCTACTGAAATTTACCACTTTCAGTCTGTCGGCTCCAGAGTGTTCCCTTTATCTCCTCTTTCAAACAGCGCTCTCAGTCGGTGACGCTGTATTCCTGTCGATGTCTGAAGATTAGAGTCTCTTTCTATGCCTTTTTAATATAAAAATTACTTATTCCTGTAGATTTTTTCATCTTATCATATGGTTTCAAAGTTTTCAAGTTCTTTTACAACTTCTCCCATTCATTTTTCCGGAATATTACAATTTTATACACAAAATAACTTGGATTTTATTAACTTTTTCTTCACAATATCTTCATAATCATCCCCTATCATTAGTAGAAGTTGAATATTGACATTTTCTTTTTTTGGAGTTACGATCTCATAAGTTTCAACATACCAAAAACAGAATACATTGATCTGCATATCATCAATATTATAATATATCAGATGTGCAGCGCTTGGGAATAGAATATTGTCAGCAAAGCTGACCCCAATCGCGCACACAGTCTTGCGAGAGCGAGATTTGAACGTACCGTACGAAAACGATTTCTGAATTTTACATTTAAAAAGGGAGATTATGAATCATGCAATTTCGGAAAAAAGATAAACCAATCATTATTTCTGATAACAGACGCAGGAAACATTCATTTCGGGAACGTATTCGTTCTATCTGGAATCTTATCCAGTTTCCTGATCTTTCAGAAAATAAGTATGCTCAGTTTCTTGAAAAATACTCTCTGATTGTACACGGAATACTTTCCTGCATTCTGATCTTTGTTATCGAATGGATATCCAGACGGTCTCTTCACTCGGCATTGTCTTTTGTTTACCACAGCCCGCTGGTATTCCTGTACAATGCCCTTTTGATTTTTGTGACGCTGCTGATTCCTTACCTGTTCCGTCACCGGGGTCTGTTCCGTATTATTATCTCTATTTTCTGGCTTCTGCTGGGAATTGTTAACGGATGTGTTCTGGCTTCTAGAGTTACCCCCTTTAACTTTACAGACTTAAAGCTGGTGGGTGATCTGCTGTCTATGAAAGACAGCCAGTACTTTTCTGTGGGCCAGGGCGTTGCTGTTGTTGTGGCTTTGGCACTGGTTGTTATTTTTCTTATTTTGTTTGCTATCAAAGGTCCTTTTTATAAGGAAAAGATTCATCGTATCAGAAATTTGATTTTTCTGGGTATTGCAATAGCCGCAGTTCCTTTTATTACAAAAGCCGCTATTCACAACGGCATTCTTGCCGGGTATTTTGGTAATCTGGCTCAGGGATATTCTGATTACGGTTTTGTCTACAGCTTCACAGCCAGCACAGTAGATACCGGTATGCGGGAGCCCTCCAACTACTCACAAGATACCATTGACAATATTTTAGACTCCGTTAAAACAAAAGATACTTCTGTCTCCAAGGAAGATATGCCTAACATTATTTTTGTCCAGCTGGAATCCTTGGTGGACCCTGAGGAAATAAAGTTCCTGAAAATGTCCAAAGATCCCATTCCGACACTGCGCAGTCTTCAAAAGAACTATACTACCGGATACCTGACGGTTCCCATCGTCGGCGCAGGTACTGTTAATACAGAGTTCGAAGTTCTCACCGGACTTGGCATCCAGTACTTTGGACTTGGCGAATATCCTTACAAAACCGTACTGAAAGAGACTTCCTGCGAAAGCGCTGCCAGCGATCTGTCTGATCTTGGATACAGCACCCACGCCCTTCACAATAACGGCGGGAACTTTTACAGCCGGGCAAAAGTCTTTGCAAATATGGGATTTGATACTTATACCTGTAAAGAAATGATGAATATTCTTGAATACAACGAAATTCATTCCTGGCCGGCGGACCACATTCTGCTGGAAGAAACCCAAAAAGCAATGGATTACAGTGAAAATCAGCCTGATTTCCTGTATACCATTACTGTACAGAGCCATGGCAATTATCCCGGCTATAAAGTATTTGACGATCCGGAAGTAAAAGTAACCGGCGGCGAGACAGAAGAAAAAAATTACCAGTGGGAATATTATGTAAATGAGGTATACCAGGTAGACCAGTTTGTCAGCGATTTAATTGACCAGCTTTCCAAACGTGATGAAAAAACAATTCTTGTGCTTTACGGAGACCATCTGCCCACCATGGGACTGACAGATGACGATATGAAAAGCGGAGATCTTTACAAAACACGCTATTACACCTGGAATAACTTTGGACTGGAAAAGAAAGACAAAGATCTTACCTCTTATCAGCTGATGGCTTACATTACAGACCAGCTTGGCATCCATGAAGGCACCATTTTCCGGTATCATCAAAATGCCCTTGCTAAAAAGTCCCTAAACGAAAGAAAATATCTTAAAAATTTACAGCTTTTACAATATGACCTTTTATATGGCAAACGCTATGCATACAACGAAGAAGACCTATATCCTGCCACAGATATGGAAATGGGTGTAGAGGATACCCGCCTGACAGACTATTATGTCAACTTTAATCAAACAAAGCTGATTATCCGGGGTGAAAATTTTACCCCCTGGAGCAAGGTTTTTGTAAATGGAAAAAAAGTTTCAACCAGCTATATTTCCGACAAAGCGGTACAGATTTATCTTGATGACGTTGCAGACGGTGATACTCTTGTGGTAAATCAGATGGGATCTAGCGATACCGTTTTCCGTTCATCCAACGAAGTAACCTATGTGCTTCCGGATATTCTTAAAAACAAAGATTCCGAAGAAAGCACAGAGACGGATACAAACAATCAGGCAGATAACGGCAGTCAAAAGAACAGCAAAACTAAAAATTCGAAAACAAAAAAATCTATTACAGATGCCATTCACTCTACCATCAAGCAGGTAGATGAGGATTTGTTAAATGATTAGCTCCCGGCTTTTTATAAGTCAAAAAAATACCTTCCATCCTGCTTTTCAGGACAGAAGGTATTTTTTATTTAAAAATTTTCCTAACAATATTATTCTGCTTTTATTTCTTTCCACAGTTCATTATATAATTCGGTAATATCCGCATCAGACTGAACACACACTTCGCTGTTTGTCAGTTTTGAGGTATCCGGCACAATATTCTCATCACTGCGAAGTTCCTCATCCATCTGATCAATAACCGCCTGATTAGGTGTTGAATAATAAATATAATCAAAATTCATCTCTGCAATATCCTCTCTGCAGAGAAAATCCAAAAACTTTGCCGCAGCCTGCGGGTTGTCACACTCCTTTGTCATAACCCAGCTGTCCATCCAGATATTAGTCCCTTCCTTTGGAACTACATATTGAAGATCCGGATTATATTCCCGGCCCAGGTATGCTTCCCCGGAATATACAATGGCCATGTCTGCATTTCCAGCCACCACCTCATCTCTGGCCGCATCAACAAGATATGCCTGAACATCCGGTTTTTGTTTTAACAGCAGCTCCTGGGCTTTTCTGAGTTCTCCCTCATCACTTGTATTGATAGAATACCCAAGGGCTTTTAGGGCCACCATAAAACTGTCACGCATACTGTCCTGCATAATAATTTCCCCGGCGTTGCTGCCATTAAAAAGCGCGTCCCAGCTGTGGGGTACCTCTACTTTTGTACTGTCATATAAAATACCTATGGTTCCCCAGAAATAAGGAAGCGCATATTCATTATCCGGGTCAAAAGCAGTGGAAAATCCCCAGAACTCTTCCCCGATATTCTGACTGTACTCAAAACTGTCAAAATCAACCTTCTGAACCTCTCCGTCTCTGATCAGCTTGTCAATCATATAATCTGTAGAACACAGCAGATCATACTGTATCACACCGGAACTGTATTTGGAATACATCTCCTCCGGCGTCAGCGCCTCTTCATATTCAATGGCAATTCCAGTCTCCTCCTCAAACAGGTCCAGTACTTCAGGATCCATATATTCTCCATAATTAAATACCGTCAATGTCTCTTTTGCAGAACCTGTCACATCTGTGTCTCCTGCACAGCCCGAAGCTCCTGCTGTCAAAAACGCCGCCGCACCCAAAAGTACAGGTACTGATGCTAACCTCCTGCGCATATACGTTTCCTCCTTCTCTCTGCAATCTGCGGCACATAATTTACCAGAAGAAGTACAATCAGCACTGCAGCAAAAATCACAGTAGACAGCGCATACATTTCAGGCTTTATTCCTTTCCGTACCTGACTGTAAATCATTGTGGATAATGTATTGATTCCTGCTCCTTTTGTAAAGTAGGTCACAACAAAATCATCCATGGACATAGTAAGCGCCATAAAAAATCCAGAAACTACCGCCGGTAAAATCTGCGGAATAATCACCTTTACAAATGCGGTCAATGTGTTAGCCCCAAGATCTCTGGCTGCTTCATAAATACTGATATCCATCTGCCGCAGTCTTGGAAGAATGCTGAGAAGTACATAAGGCACACAAAAAGTAATATGTGCAAAGAGCACACTGCTGTAACCCAGTTTCATAAACCTGGCAAACCAGAGCATCAGAGCAATTCCGGTTACAATATCTGCATTCAGCAGTGTAATATTTCCAAGCCCCAGTGTAAGAGAATAACCCCTTTTTCTCATGGCATCTATTCCTAAAGCTCCGGCCAGTCCAATGAGAGTGGCCAGCGCTGCAGAGCTCAATCCCAGTACCACGGTTGTTCCCAGAGCTTCCATAATCTGACTGTTTGCAAACATTTCTCCATACCATTCCAGAGTAAATCCCCCCCACATTACTCTAGATCTTGAGGCATTAAAGGATAACAGCACAAGCACCAGAATCGGTACATATAGAAAAGCCAAAATTAATATTAAATAAAATCTGTTAAAAAATCTCTTTACCATACAAGTGACCCGCCATCTTCTGAATCATTTTTCAAAGTAAACAACATACTGATAATAATAAATACCATCAGGGCAACTGAAAGTCCAGAACCTAAATTCCAGTTCATACTCTGGGTAAACTCCTGTTCAATCACATTGCCGATCAGCAGCACCTTTCCTCCTCCTAGAATATTGGGCACAACAAATTCTGTCAAAGAGGGAACAAATACCATTGTGATGCCGCTGATAATTCCTGGCAGCGAAAGGGGAAAAATAATTTTTCTGCGTACAACTGAATTATCAGCTCCCAGATCTCTGGCCGCTTCCACCACATCTTCTCTGATATTAGACACTGCATTATAAATAGGCAGTATCATAAACGGCAGATAGTCATAAATCATTCCGATCATAACTGCCACAGGTGTATACATAATATGGAGAGGCTCTATTCCCAGCCATCCAAGGGCCATATTTAATATTCCGTTTTCAGCCAGTATTACCTGCCAGGCCAGTACTCGCAGCATAAAATTCATCCACATGGGAAGAATCACAATTAATGTAATAAACCCCTTTTTATTGAAGTTTAAATTTCTCAGTACCAGCGCCAGCGGAAAAGCGATGGCCAGGCATATTCCCGTTGAACAGGCGGCCAGCGCCAATGACAGCAGCAGCGCCTTGCGGTGGATAGGGTTGAAAATCGCAAGTATGTTAGATAAGGTAACCGTTCCGCTCCCGTCCGTGACGCCATACCCGATAATCATAATCAGGGGCAGAATGGTAAACCCGATCATCCATATAATATAAGGTGACGCAAGAAATTTTCTTTTACTCATCTTTTTTTACTACCTCTTCTGCTTCAGATGCCGGTTTATGCATAATCTGAATATTTTCCGGCTCCACATAAAGTCCCACACAGGCCCCCGGCTGAGCCGGAAGTGTCGAATGTACCATCCAGTCAAATCCGCCGGCACGTATCTTCATTTCATAATGCACGCCTTTAAAGAGAACAGACAGAACCTGGCCATCCAAAATTCCCTTTCCCTGCTCCCGGATCACCACATCCTCAGGCCTGATTACCACATCCACATTCTCATTAGTCCCAAATCCGGTATCCACACAGATAAAGGGGCGCTCTAGAATCTCTACCAGACAATCCTTTGGCATCACACCGTCAATGATATTGCTGTCCCCGATAAAATCCGCCACAAATGCATTCTGGGGTTCATTGTATATATCAACCGGCGTACCCATCTGCTGTATCAGCCCCTGATTCATCACGACAATCCGGTCCGACATCGTCAGCGCCTCTTCCTGGTCATGGGTAACATAGACAAAAGTAATTCCCAGCTCATTTTTAATTTTAATGAGCTCCCGCTGCATATCCTGCCGCAGCTTTAAATCCAGCGCGCCTAAAGGTTCATCTAAAAGAAGAATCTCCGGTTCGTTGACAATAGCTCTGGCAATGGCAACCCGCTGCTGCTGGCCCCCGCTTAAAGATACTGGTCTCCTGCCTTCATACCCTTCTAGGTCAACCAGTTTTAGCGCATACCTGATTTTCTCTTCAATATAATGCCTGTCCTTCTTTTTCAATTTCAGACCAAAGGCAATATTATCTGCAACAGTCATATGGGAAAAAAGAGAATATTTCTGAAATACCGTATTAATATGCCGTTTATCCGGACTGACTTTTGTAATATCTTTTCCTTCAAATATAACACTTCCCTGATCTGGAACCTCAAATCCGCCGATGATGCGCAGTGTTGTTGTCTTTCCGCATCCTGACGGCCCCAGAAGTGTTATAAACTCATTTCTTCCAATCTCCAGATTCAAATCCTTTAAAATCATTTTATCATCAAACGATTTTGAAATATGCTCTAGTTTTAAAATAGTATGTTCCATTTTTATCCTCCGGTTAAAAGCTTGGGGGCGTGCTCACCCATACCAGTTTCGCTTCCTGCGTTCCTGGATTTTCTATATAATGTTCCCTTCCCGCCGCAAAATAAAAGGATTCCCCTTTCTGTACCGTATAAATCTGATCTCCAAGATGCAGCTGTATCTTTCCTTCTATCACAAAACCATATTCTTCACCGTCATGAGGTTTATCCTCCGGCAGAGCCATCCCGGGACAAAGCTTCACAAGAAGCGGCTCCATCTGATTTTTCTGAGCGGCCGGAACCGTCCATTGAATACTGTTTCCATCATCATCTATTTTCTCAAAATAATCCTGTTCTCTAAATACTATCTGTTCATTTCCAGTTTCCTTAAAAAACTCGGACGCTGTACTGCCAAGACACTCAATCAAATCCAACAGTGTAGCAACAGAAGGTGCAACCTGTCCCCGCTCAAGCTGAGAAATATATCCTTTCGTCAGCTCTGTCCTGTCTGCCAGCTCCTGCTGGGTCAGACCATTCTGGTTTCTTAAATCTCTGATTTTCTGTCCGATTTGTGTATTGACATCCATTTTTATCTCCTCTATCTTTAATAAGCCTCCCTAAATTATACATATAATAAACTTAAAGTCAAGTATTATTATTAGTACAGCCATATAAACGATTCCTGCTGTACAACAAAAGGACTGCCGCAAAATCAATGTCTGTAAGCTTAACTTATTGACATTGATTTTGCGGCAGTCCCTTTTTGTTATACACTTTATATCAAATTACAGGGAATAAAACAATTCAGCTTATCAATGGGTATCACTTCCTGGCACATGCAAACAATACCCCCGCAGCCGCGCTTCAGTTTTGTCTTGTCGATCAGTTCGTACTTTTTGACCTCCCTGCGGTCTGGATTCGCGGATTTTTTAATCTCTAACGGGTGAATCAGCCCATTTTCTTCCACAATCACATCAATCTCCTTAGCGTTGGAATCACGGTAGTAGGTCAGATTCGCTTTATCTGCCGAATAAGAAAAATTTTTCAACAGTTCAACGACAACATAGTTTTCAAAATAATGTCCGTTTGCGGCCCCGTTCATCAGAGTATCTCTGGTAAGCCACATGGACAGGTACGCGCACAGGCCGGTATCACAGAAATAAAGCTTCGGTGTCTTAGACAGACGTTTCAGTTCATTATTCGCAAACGGGGGAAGAAGATATACAATCCCCAACCCTTGAAGAATACGCAGCCATTCTTTTGCTGTCGGCTGTGAAACCTCTGCCGCGTCAGCTAAGTTTTTATAATTCACCTGTTCTGCGGTCAGCGCTGCACAGGCATTAAGAAACTTCCGAAAGCGTACTGAATCCGTAATGCCTCCTTCTTCCGCTACATCGCGCATAAGATAGGTTTCAATATAAGAATTAAAATATTCCTGCCGCTGCTCGGCGTCAGCTTTCAAAGCGTCTGGCATACCTCCACACCATATATGTTCAAATACGTCTACAATATCATTCTTTTTGGCCGCTGTCTGCCGCTTAAGCAGGCAAGGCAGAGAGAAATCCAGCTTGTTTGAAAAGAGTTCTCCATCTACTTCATTTTTAGAAAGACTGTATAATTCTAAAATCCCAATTCTTCCCGCCAGAGTTTCACGAATATTTTTCATCATTTTATATTGCTGGGAACCGGTCAGCCAGAATAAGCCGCGTTCTTCGGTTTCATCGCACATAATTTTAATTTGTTCAAATAATTCCGGCGCTTTCTGTATTTCGTCAATGATAATCGGCGGCTTATAAGTTTGAAAGAACAGAACGGGATCCGTCTGTGCAAGCGTCCTCGCCATCGTATTGTCCATAGTAACATAGGTTCTGTTCTGTCCTTCAGCAAGGTGCTTTAACATCGTTGTTTTTCCTACCTGCCGCGCACCCGTTACAAGAATTGCTTTAAAGAAAGAGCTCATACGCAGAAATTTTCTTTCTAATGTACGCTTAATATACGCCATAATATAGCCTCCTCATTTTTAGGATAATATAAAGTGCACTTTATATTATCCTAAAAAATCAATTCTGTCAACTACAGCGGGGGAATCACATACTTATTTTATACTTTGTCGTAAAAAGCACACCCATGCAGTGCATCTAAGTTATGGCATGCCCGGATGGGTATAGTTTATCCTGCCCGCTGTTTTTTTATGCTATGTTTGAACCTTTTACTCCTTTTTGATGCTTAAGTACGAAAAAATCCGGTAAGAAGCCCACAGAATGGGATTTCTTACCGGATTTTCGTTTTTTTAGGACAAAGTTTCCACTCGTTCATCTAAAATGATGATTTTGCGACATCCCCTCTTTGTTCGTATCCTTTTATTTTAAGATAACCCCAGAGGGATAATTGCACAGTAGTCTTCAATGCTTCCATTATTCTTAAAGCATTGAAGAATCTGTTTGCCCACCGGATGCAGTTCTTCTACATCATAACATTCCAGTTCTTTCGCAAAAAAGTTATACAGAATTTCAGCTCCTTTATCGTACCCTTCTGTTCCAAGCGTTTCCTGACTTTCCGGATGCAGGAACTTTGAACGGATATGCTGTCCGTCCACCTTCATTTCTTTTAATGTATATCCAAATAAAGGGCACCTTGCCGGTACCAGGCGGTCCATTTTCATATTTACGCCGCCCCGCCTTGCAAGATATTCTCTGGAAATCCATTCTGCCGCAAAACCGATCCGGTATATTCCAATATGCTGATTGGGTATCAGCACATATCTTGTATTTGGACTGTTAATAATCTGCTCCAGCAAAAGATTTGCCTGTTTTACTTTCAGTCCGGTTGCAAAAGGCCAGTAGGACCCCACACCTTCACTGGCAAGAGGCGCATTTCCGCTGATACTTGGATTTTTAAACCCTCTTGGAGCAACCAGACGCCACAGCCATGCCAAAGCCGGCGGGATAATCTGCATCAGCCCCATAATTCCGTAATCGGGATTTTCTGCCGTTGTGGGCGGCATACGAACGCCAAAGCTCCGTACATCTACCTCTACAGGATCTGAAACAATATTATCAACCATTTTTCTTGGGACAATCACCCTTGGATTGGGGCATGGTTTTCCGTCAGAGTCCAGCGTATGTTCCCATACAAGACAGGTTGCCTTTGGTACGCCTTCCACATTGAAAAATACCAGCGGCTCTTTGGAATGAATGGTAATCCGCTCATACATAGGATCACATCCATACTCGTCAATCCCGTCTACTCTAAGGAACCATCCGTCTTCTCCATCATACAGGCAGAGTTTCCTGCTGTCCTTCTGAAAAGATGGATGACAAATGGCCATATCATCTGTTACCGGGTGTATTGTACAGGTATCACTCATATTAATATAATTTTTCTCACCAGTTTCAATATTTGTGCCAATGAGAACACGCCCGTCCGCCGCACGCTGCACATCCTGCAGCAATTCACTCTTTCCGCCGCCGGAAGCGCCTTCATGCATCATAACCATTTCATTTTCATAAGGTGTAATAATTTTGGCTGCAGATGCGTGGGCTGTAATCCAGCCTTCTCTCTCACCGATATCCAGCAGCACACTGTAAATTCCCTTCTTAGCGGAAGGACCCGGATACAAATTATAAGAAAAAATTTCGTGACGGTCTTTCATCCTGTTATGTACACAAACCTGTTTTCCTTCAAAATGTGTATGTCGAAACGGCGGCGCCACATAAATAATTGCTTTCGGCTTAAACTTATCAACACTTTTTGCATTCACAAAAGCCTGCAGCTGAGAAAGGGCAAATGCAAAAAACGCCGCATTTCTGGGGCATACTAAAATCGCCTCATATCCATATCTGGCACCGCCTGCCATAAACGGAACAAGAATCAGCTCCTGCTGGGCAAGCCACTGAAAAGTCTCCTTTTTTACAGACTTAAAATCATAACCATATACGTCTTTAAACCGCGGTTTATCTGTAGGCATGTCATCCGATATCCGCATACAGTCCGGGTCTCTCCTTCGCATATAATCTTCTGTATAATTAACCACTGCTCCGTTTTTGCAGCGCACTACATCTGCTTCTTTTATAAGATCCCCATCAATTTCATAAGACACCTCAATCCGGTTGGTGCTTTTATTTCCGAAGATAAGTTCATACAGCATTTCCTTTGTTTCAGGCACAATTACGCTGGGACTGTTGTTCAGAGCGGCTTCAAGCTCTTTTGGAAAGAGAAATTTCTCTAATAAAACGTTCATATGATCCCTCCTGCTTTTGTTCTTTTCTATTTTCTTATCTCGTTGATGTTACAGTGATTTTATATATTTGTCAAGCAGACCACAAAATATTCACACCATTCCTTTTGGCAGGACAGAAGGCATTTCCATGGCTATTTCTTCTCATCTGCGATTTGTTTTCCGGTGGTATCCACATGATAATTATCACGGATAATCAACTCAGATATAGGCACAATGGTATATCCTTTGTCTTCCAGTCCGGTAAGAAGCCGGTCTAGTGCATCCGCCGTATATTTCGCCCCGTTGTGGCACAAAATAATGGCTCCATTTCCCAAATGTTTACTGTCACATACCTGACGTATAATATCCTCCGCCCCATAATCTTTCCAGTCAAGACTGTCCACCGACCACTGAATGGGATAATAGCCACAGGATTTTGATACTGTAATTACTTCATTATCATAATCCCCGTAAGGCGGCCGGAATAAAAACATTTCATACCCGGTGAGTTCTTTTACTTTATCATGTACGGTCATCAGCTCTGATTTGATTTCTTCATCTGACAGCTGACTCATATTTTTATGATTTTCACTATGATTTCCCAGATCATGCCCCGCCTCTAGAATTGCTTTTACATCATCGGGATAGTCAGAAACCCATCCGCCAGTCATAAAAAACGTCACATGCACGTTATGCTTTTTTAAAATATCTAAAATTTCCTGTGTATCTTCATTTCCCCAGGCCGCATCAAAGCTTAACGCTACCTTTTTTTCTGTTGTATCCACACAGTATATAGGCAGTTCTCTTCCGTTAACTGTATTACTTACAGACACATGTTTTTTGGCATAACCGGCAATGGAAACTGCCGCCAGCGCCATACAGCATCCTATCATAATGTTACTTCGTATTCTTTTCCCTGCCCGTTTCATTGGTTTTGTTGATTCCGATTCTGATTTCCTTTTTCGCATATCAACCTCCAAAAGATTCTGTTTCAAATATATGCTGTAACATCTTTCGGTATACATGCAGAAACTATATTTTCAAGCATTTTTACTGTAATTTCTAACTGAAAATAAAGACACATAGTCTCTTAACTTGACAGGTGAAAAATCCAGATTATAATACAAACTATAGAATAAATATATAGTACATATGAAGAATTTATGGTTATTCTGACCACTTGCAGCTTACTTGTAGCAATTCTGAATTATACGCATAAAAAATAGACGTCCTGACTTCGGTAGAATAGACGCCTATTTTTAGAAACTTATTTTACTGAAGCAGATGGGGTACGACCATCTTCTCAGTTGTCTTGTAAGTATATTATAACAAATATGCTTAAAAAGTCAAATTAACTATATTCCCATTACTCCATACCACCGCAGAGAAATAGGTAGGATATTAAAATGCCATCATATTATGATGAGAAAACAAAATCCTGGTACGTAAAACTATTCTATCAGAAGTAGCAGAACTCCTAGAGAAGCTCTATAAAAATTACTATCAAAGAAAGCCGTAAACGCTGTACTTTCAACGTTTACGGCTTATTTTAAGCAGATAACGGGAGTCGAACCCGCCTTTCCAGCTTGGGAAGCTAGCGTTCTACCGATGAACCATATCTGCATGTATTTAATTCTACCACTAACTGAAAAAGATGAAAAGCCCTTTTTTTATATTTTGGAACAGTATATGAAACCGGTCTGATAGTCTTTTCATATTATTTCATTCAAAAAAGGGCTTTTCCTGTCTGAAGACGGCATTTTAACAACAATGATTGCCATCCTTTTCTATTTCTCTTCCTTACTATATATCTTTCCTATTAACAAAACAAAGCTTATACGTCTGCCTTTGAATTGCAGCTTACCGTACCTCTCCGTCCGTCCAGCGTAACATAGGCACCCGTTTTTAAAATCTGAACAGCATTTTTAGCTCCAAGAATTACCGGCATATCCAGGCTCAGTCCAACAATAGCCGCATGTGAATTGGTCCCCTCTGCTTCCACAATCAAGCCGGAGGCTTTACGGATCTGCTGCATCATTTCATTACTGGTATCTTTTGCCACAATAATATCACCAGGCTTAAATATTTCGCCAAGCATTTCTGCAGATTCTGCCACACAAAGATTTGCAGATACTGTTTTTTCACTAATCCCTTTACCTGAAGCCAGAATATGTCCTGCTACATGTACCTTAATAAGATTTGTTGTACCTGATACCCCAAGGGGAACGCCTGCAGTTAAAACAACCAGTTCACCTTGTTTTACCAGCCCTTTACGTTCAGCAGTATCCACAGCATGATCAAACAATTCATCGGATGTCTCTTTTTTATCCACAAGCAACGGTGTAACCCCCCAGGAAAGATTCAGCTGGCGGCAGACATTTTTATGAACAGAACATCCAAGAATAGGACATCCCGGACGATATTTTGATACCATTCTAGCTGTACGGCCAGAATTGGATACTGTAATAATAGCTGCCGCATTCAAATCCATAGCAGTGGTGCAGGTGGCATGAGCAATGGCATTGGTAATATCCGGATTTGTCAGCATACTGCGTTTTTTCATTCTTGACAAATAATTAATATCTTTTTCTGTGCGGATTGCAATTTTTACCATCGTCTGAAGTGCCTCTACCGGATACAAACCGGCAGCCGTTTCACCCGACAGCATAATCGCACTGGTTCCGTCATATACTGCATTGGCCACATCTGCAGCTTCTGCTCTAGTGGGACGGGGATTTTTCATCATAGAGTCCAGCATCTGCGTTGCTGTAATTACCTGCTTTCCGGCCATATAAACTTTTTCTATGATCATCTTTTGAATTACCGGAACTTCTTCAAATGGAATTTCGACTCCCATATCTCCCCGGGCCACCATAATGCCGTCTGACACTTTAATGATATCGTCTATATTATCCACACCCTGCTTATTTTCAATTTTAGCAATAATGTTAATGCTGGAACAATTATGTTCCTCTAGGATTTTACGGATAGCAAGAACATCATCAGCGGTCCGCACAAATGACGCAGCAATAAAGTCAAAACCGGATTCAATACCAAACACAATATCGCTGTAATCTGTCTCACTGATATAAGGCATGGAAAGCTCTGCGTTGGGCACATTGACCCCTTTTTTATCTGAGATCATTCCTCCATTTTTTACAACACAGGCAATATCAGAACCTTTGATCTCAGTAACTTCCATCTCAATCAAACCATCATCAATCAGAATCCTTGAGCCCACATGGACATCCTTGTACAGATCTTTATATGAAATGGCCACTTTTTCCGCACTTCCCAAAATCTCTTCTGTTGTCAGGACCAGCTTCTGTCCGGCCTTTAATTCGGCTTTTCCACCTTCAAGATTTCTTAAACGGATCTCAGGTCCTTTTGTATCCAGCAGTGCCGCCACCGGAAGATTCAGCTCTTCTCTTAATTGAATCAGTTTATCCAGACGTTTTTTCTGCTCCTGATGTGTTCCATGAGAAAAATTAAATCTGGCAACATTCATTCCCTCCAGAATCAATTCTTTTAACACCTCTCCTTTGTCTGTAGATGGACCAAGGGTACAAATGATTTTGGTTTTTCTGATATCTTTCATAGATGCTCCTTTCAAAAAAAGGGGGCAATATACCTGTTGTACATGCCCCTCTTTCACGCTGTTCTTAAATGTCCTTCTCCCCAAAACATTTTCCCTTTCGGGTTATGCTATTTTTTTATAACTGTCCCAGTCTCGCCGCCAAGAGCCTTCTTCCCGGCATCCAGCCTGGTAATCAGCACTGTACGTATTGCAGAATCTCCAATGAACTTCAGGGCGGTTTCAATTTTAGGCCCCATAGTTCCCTGGCCAAACTGTCCCTCTTTCATGTATTCCTCCGCCTGCTGGCAATTTAGTTCTGACAGCTCTTCTTCATTATCTTTACCATAATTCAGACATACATGCTCCACACCAGTTAATATTACCAGCTGCTCTGCATTTACTCCATCTGCAAGAGCTCCCGCAATTAAATCCTTTTCAATTACGGCACTGGCTCCCTTTAAAACATGTCCCTGTTCCAGAACCGGAATACCTCCGCCTCCGGCAGCTATCACAATCTGATCCGCATCCAGCAGTGCATTCACAGCATCCAGCTCAACAATCTCCATTGGCTTTGGCGCGGCAACAATTCTCCGGTAACCGCCATCAACTTTGACAACATGATTTCCTTTTTTCTCTTCCGCCTCTGCTTCTTCTTTTGTCATAACACGGCCAATAATCTTGGTGGGCGCATAAAATGCATCATCATAAGGATCTACTGTCACCTGTGTTAAAATAGTAGAAACCGTCTTATAGATTCCTCTGCCCATCAGTTCTTCTCTGATAGCATTCTGCAAATCGTAACCAATATATCCCTGACTCATTGCAGAGCACACAGACATAGGTGTTGCTGTATATTCCGGATATAAACGATGGAACTCCGTCATAGCAGTATGAATCATCCCAACCTGAGGACCATTGCTGTGTGTAATTACTACCTGCCAGTCATCCTGAATCAAATCGGCAATGGCTCTGGCCGCCTTTTTGGTTGCTCTCTTCTGTTCTGGAAGCGTTGTCCCAAGCGCATCATGTCCCAATGCAATTACAATCCTCTTTTTCTTCATCGTCCATATGCCTCCAACTTCTATTATAAACCTCGTACTAATTAAAAAAAGATATGAATATTTTATCATATCTTACCAGTCAGTACAATAAAACGGAGACAGAAAATTTGATTTTCCATCTCCGTCAATATCAGACATGTTCCGCGCAGATCAGCTGTTTTTGCTTCCCAGTGTCACATTAATTTCTTTCTCTACATAGCTGCCGTTATCTGCCCTTTTTACTTTTATTTTAACTTTTGTACCGGCCTCATAATACTGCATCTGGCTTTTCAGTGTTTCCATAGAATCAATTTTATGGCCGTCAAACTCCGTAATAATATCACCCACTTTAATACCCGCAGTTTCCGCTGCACTTCCACTGGTAATCTGAGCCACATAAACACCTTCTGGCATTCTGTAATTCTGGGCAACATCACTGGTCACATCCACACCGGAAATACCAAGATGTGAGCCTTTGGATTCGTCTACTTTTTCCCGTGTAATAAGCTCCTCAATAATAGGCTGTGCCGTATTAATGGGAATTGCATATCCCATGCCTTCTACTTGTGTGTCTGTATATTTTACAGAATTAATGCCGATCACTTCACCGTTCATATTCAGCAGAGCGCCGCCGCTGTTACCAGGATTTATTGCAGCATCTGTCTGAACCAGCTCATTTGTAATAGATTCACCGGTCTGAGAATCTGTAGTTGTCACTTCACGATTTAAAGCACTGATAACTCCAGTTGTAACAGACTGACCATACCCAAGAGCATTTCCGATTGCCACAGCAGATTCGCCCACCTGCAGCTCATCTGAATTACCCAGCGCAGCTACTTTAATGGCAGATAATGTTTCTGATTTTAATCCCTTTTTGGGTACCTGCACGACTGCCAGGTCAGAGCTGGGATCAGTTCCCTTAATCGTTCCGGAGGCAGTGTTGTTATCAGAAAAACAGATTGTAAGAGAGGTCGCTCCGCTTACTACATGATTATTAGTTGCAATATACAGATTATCATCATCTTCATCTACAATAATACCTGAGCCAAGACTTTCACTGTTATACTGCTGTGACTGGCCAAACATATTATAATATTCAGACTGACTCATACTCGTAATGGATACAATGGATGGCATAACATTTTGCACAATGTTTGAAACATCCTTAACAGTAGTAGCTGTACTCACCGGTGTTTTCCCAATACTGTCTTTTGTGGCATTACTGCTGTCTCCACTAATACTGTCCTGCTGAGTTCTGCCGCTGCTTGTAATATAATTAACTCCCTGGAAAACACCGCCTGACACAAGTCCGAAAACCACTGCAAGTACAGCACATTTGGCAACTACAGGACCAAATTTTTTGCTTTTCCAAAACCCACTGCTTTTCACAATTTTAGCCTTTGTTTTCTTTTTCTTTGAATGCTCCCCACCGTCAGAAGGATTTTTTAGAGCATCTGCTTTCGAATTTGACTGTTCAAAATTTTCCGTTTTATATGACATATCCAGATGCGGTGGCTGCTCTTTTGCGCATATATCCGCATCTGCCGAGGATGTCTCCTGCTCTTTTGCAGCGCAGTTATCTGTCTCCTCCAATTTTGCATCCTTTATAGTAAAATCAGATTCCTGCTCTAAATTCTGCCGGGCTGCTTCCTGCTGATTCCGCTCTTCATAATAGTCCCCCTGGTGGGTAGTTTCAGACTGTTCTTTGTCCCTGTAACTATATGAATATAAAGAATCAGAAGACGCTGAATCATTATTGGTATTATTCTCATTTGATGTATATTTTTCATCCATGATTATTTTCTCCTTTCATTCTTTTATTATCTTATTTACAGGTTTAGTTTATCTCTCAAATGTGTATGATTTGTGTCTATTGTTTAAAAAAACTTTGTTCTGCCGCCTTATCTTTGTCCATGTATATAAAGCCAGCTGTTTTTATAGTCTTCCCGCTCTTTCTGTGTCATGGATATGTATCGTTCATATGAGAGCTTTACGGGCTGCATCTGCTGATTTCCACATTTAAAACATTCTACATCTAATCTTCTAGATACCGTCCGAATCCATCCGCATTCTGGACATATGTATAATTTCATCATTGTTTCTTCTTCCTTAAACGTATCTGTAAAATGCGGGACATAAATCTATGCCCCGCATTTTTTATTCTCCTGAATCTGTACTGTCAGCATTTCCCGTATCTGATCCGTCAAAATTGTCAACTTCAGAAAAGTTGTCCGTAATACTATTTTCACTTGTGATACCTGTCTCATAAATAATACTATTACTATACTCTTCTACAGTTGAAGATGGTGTATAGTTTTCATTATCGAACAGAAACTTATGGAGCTCTGTTACGTTTGATACCAGGTCACAGGGAACTACAATTGAACCTTTTTTAGTCCCCATCTCTTTTGTGGCGCGGTCAAAAGGAAATCCCTGACTGTCCCCAAGATCATACCCAATCATAATTTTAATCATACTGAGCATCTCTCCCTGTGACAGACTGGTTGAAATATGTGGAAATACCGCATCCATTAATTTTGTAAGTGTCGGAACATCCGCCTTCTTAGCCTTTGCCATCATCTGAGAAAATACTTCCCGCTGACGCTCTGCCCTTTTAAAATCATTTCCCTTGGTGTATCTGATTCTGGAATAAGCTACCGCCTGTACACCGTCCAGATTATAGGTTCCCGGCTGGCTGATAACCTGTGAGTCTGTTCCTAAGATCTTATTGGTATGAGGCACATACACCTGCATCTGCTCTGCTTCCACCTCATCAATGTCGATCTCAACGCCTCCTAGTATGTCAACTGCTTTGGCAACTGCCGAAAAGTCAAAGGCAACATAGTCTTCTATCTCAAGATCCAGATTTGTATTCAGCATATTAATTGCCCTCTCCGGGCCGCCTCTGGCATATGCAGAATTTGCTTTAAAAAAGTACGGGGTATCACCGGTTTCTGATACATTTAAAAATGTATCTCTGTAAACAGATACCATACGAATTTCTTTTGTATCATTATTAATACTGAAAATCATAATAACATCTGTATTTCCTCTGCCGTAATTATCCATATCTCTGTTGTCTAAACCAAACATCGCGATGTTGGTATAGCCCTTTAGAGATTCCTGCACCTCTTTATCCATTTCATTGACTCCAATTTTGTCTTTATCCAAAACATTCTTCTGAATAAGATTCATCTTGGAAGCAAAAAACAATCCGCCCAGTAATACTACCAGGATTACGATTTCTATTACAAATAGTATCAGTTTTCTTTTTTTTCTCTGCCTCTTTGTGGGCTTTTTCTTATGTCCTGCCATATTCATCTCCATAATTATTTCTGAAAGAGCTTTACTATAATTATATTATTTCTCTTTTTATAGCCAATATCCCTTATCAGTTTAAAATCATATAAAAATATATTACTGCAAGATAAAGAAAAGGACAACTATATTTTGATAAATTTTTTGTAAATTGGTCGGACCGCTAAGCTGAAAACAAATGACACCCAATAGATGCCGCGTCTCTTTGATAAAGAGATTGTCCTCCACACATTTTATCGAAAATTTCCTGACACAGTTTTTCTGTATGCTCAAATATGAGACAATCAAACCGCTGGTCATTTCTAAGATCGTCTTCTGCCCCCATTTGCATTGCATAACTATACTGCGTACTGCATCTCATAAATGGCTGAGAACCGGCAGGAAACATAACACCGCAATTGATACTTTTTTCCTCCGGATGATAAAATCTCTCATCTTCCATGGAACCACAGTAAATTACACCCTGCTTGTGATTCAACTGTATTTCTTCCCGATTTAATGGCCTCCATTTTTCATTTTCATAAACACAGCAGGCATAAAACAATGCTTCATCAAAATTGCTTGTAAATGCCTGCCAGTCACTTATATTACCATAATGCTGATATAAAAGTCCGGGATACACTTTAGTTTCATAATCGTTCCCGCCCTCATTCTTTCTTTGTAACCGCTCTGAAAAAATATTTAGATGCGCCTTTTCTTCACTGAGAAACTGCTCACGTTCTATATTGTCATCAGGTAAATTCCTGAATAAAGACACTTTTCCATTGGGATACCATGCATTTTCCCCTCTAAAATAATTCGATAATCGAAATTGTTTTGGAAAGGATTCCTGGCCAATCTGAATATTCCCATCCATGCCATACTTTTCTTCCAGCAGCTTTCTTTGCTTTTCATTTTTCTCACTTACATATTTGCCTTCAGCTATTAGCTGCAGGTTGACCAATATTGCTGTCTTTCGCTCAATCATGTGCAAAATATGCAGCATATCAATCTCTTCTTTGGAAATCTCTTTAATCATTGTTCCTCTCAACTCTCCCATGTCTATAAAATATATACACTATTCTTCAAAAGCGTAACAGGAATCTGTCACTTTTTCAACTAATCAAACATTACTGCTAATCAGATTCATCTTGTTATTTTCAATTTTCGACGGCATTCGACATTATTTCTTCCGTTTCTATCATTTGAAAACAGTATCTTAACATTTAAAAGCTTGAATTTTATTACAAATATACTTTTTATATTTTTTCTGCCAGAATATTTATAGAAAAAACTTACTTCATCTATTGTACTTAAAAAGTACTTAAGAATAGGAAAACTCTCTTTTCCTGCAACAAGTAATATTCTGCAGCTGCCATATAAAGTACTCATTTTGTTATGTAATTGTCAATGTTCCATCAATAAATATTTGGCATAATTAACCTATCAAAATAAGGAAAAACATGCTCTGGCACATTTTGCAGCCAGCTCAGTGGTTTGCAGTACTCTTTTTTTCCGCGCCAGTACACAGCGTCACACAAAATGTGTATTTGCTATAGAAAGGTTCTCTGAAGCTCCCTTAAGCATAAAAAAGCCACAGACAATTAGTCTATGACTCTTTTGTTACGTGCGTGAGAAGATTCGAACTCCCGACACCTTGGTCCGTAGCCAAGTGCTCTATCCAGCTGAGCTACACACACATA